>NZ_FOXG01000016.1:0-80856 GCF_900115645.1 Pseudomonas sp. NFPP07 | reverse complement strand
AGCTAACCAATACTAATTGCCCGTGAGGCTTGACCATATAACACCCAAGCAATTTGCGCTTAACAGCCAGATTGCGGTGTGTGAAGACGAAACGAACCGAAAGTTCGAGAAAACACACAAACTATCGCATACCCAATTTGCTGAAGCGTCGAAAGACGACTCGGCACACCGAATTTCTTGACGACCATAGAGCATTGGAACCACCTGATCCCATCCCGAACTCAGAAGTGAAACGATGCATCGCCGATGGTAGTGTGGGGTTTCCCCATGTGAGAGTAGGTCATCGTCAAGATTAAATTCCGAAACCCCAATTGCGAAAGCAGTTGGGGTTTTGTTTTTGTAGAAGTTCCCGATTTTGCTGGCACGTTCGGCCCTTGAGCCAACGGTCCGGCCACAGAATTTCTTGACGACCATAGAGCATTGGAACCACCTGATCCCATCCCGAACTCAGCAGTGAAACGATGCATCGCCGATGGTAGTGTGGGGTTTCCCCATGTGAGAGTAGGTCATCGTCAAGATTGAATTCCGAAACCCCTGTCTGCTGACGCAGACAGGGGTTTTGTTTTTGTACGTCTGAAAGCCTCTGGGCTTACATAGGAGCCAGGCTCCAGGTCACTCAGCAGGAGCCCCCTGACAGCGCCCAACTCTGCTTCAGAACGTCAGAACAGAGCGAAGCACCTCCGCTCTGTCCCTCACCTCACCGCTGACGCATCTTGCTGCTTCTGCGGGCCAGCCATTTACGCCACCAGATGTAGATCCCGGTGACGGACAACACCGCAATCACCAACCCCAACACCGCAATAAGTACCTGCCCGGTAAAGCCGATGATCCGGCCACCATGGATCGGTAGTTGCAGCCGATAAAAACGTTCGCCCAGGGTGCCTTGCCCGGCGATCTCCTGTCCCAAGAGGTGCCCATCGGTGCCATGAAAGAACAGCCACGACTTACCATGGGCCTCGGTATCGTGCTGACCGAAACCGGCGCCATAGAAGTTGTATTCGAAGCTGTAATACAGCTCGCCGATCGCTGCTGTCAGGCCCAGCCGTTTGCCTTCCTCCTGGGCCCGTTCATAAGCCTGCTGATAGGTGAGCCGGGTAACCCCCAACTGATCGCTGGGCATGCGCCCACGAGCTTCATAGACGCTCGGCTCGATCGGTGAGAGTAGGGAAACCACCGGCTTGAACACCTGGCTCGGCAGGTTCATCGCCACGCTGCTGATCGCTATCGGCAGCAGCAGTAACCACAGCCATAACCCGCCCGCTCGATGCAGATCCATGTTGAGACGATAGGCGTGCCCGCCCTTGATCTTCCAGGCGGTCGACCACTTCTTCCAGAACGGCCGGCCACGGGGCAGGGTGAGGAACAAGGCGATGAAGCAATCGATGACCCAGAAGATCGCCACCAGCCCCATCAACACCAGCCCCCAGTTACCCGGCAGCGTCAGGTTGTAGTGGAATTCGAGAATGAAGGGGATGAGATTCTCCCGCTGAAAACAGCAGGCACCCCAGAACCGTTTGCCGGTCTGCTCGCCACTGACCGGGTCCAGATAGAACACCTGGTTGGGGTCGTCGAAGGGTTTGCCCGTGGCCGGATCGTTACGGGGAACCGCCGCGAGCAGTGCGGTATGCCCGGGCTCATTGGGGTACTCCATGTACCAGACCTGCAGGCGCGGATGCTGTGTCTGCACCCGGTCGACCAGGCTTCCAGGCGGCAACGCCTGACCCTCGGCAGGGGCCTCGTAGAACCCCGGATTGAGCCACTCGTCCAGCTCGTGATTGAAGGCCAGCAGGCTGCCGGTCAGCCCTGCCAGCAGCAGAAATACCGCGGTAGCCAGGCCGATATAACGATGCAGTAGAACCAGAATTGCGCGCATGAAATTTTCCCGTAGAGACGACAAAGCCAGCGCGTGCGCTGGCTTCGGGGGAACGACAAATGATTAGAACTGGTAGCTGACCGTGGCCGCGACGTTCCGCTCCTCGCCCATGTAGCAGAAGCTCAGGCTGGCACAGGAGGCGATGTAGGATTCGTTGGTCAGGTTGTTGGCATTGAGCCGGACATCCACGCCCTTCAGGCCGACCTTGCCCAGGTCATAGCCGACGGAGGCATCGAACAGGGTGTAGGACGGCACCTTCATGGTGTTCTCCGCATCCGCCCAGCTGTAGCCGACATAGCGCACGCCGCCGCCCAGGCGCAGGCCGTCGAGCGAGCCGCTGTCGAACTTGTAGTCGGCCCAGAGCGAAGCCATGTGCCGCGGCGCCTGGGTCGGTGAGTTGCCCTTGTTCTCGATGATGTCGGTGGCGGTGCTCAAGGTGCTGACCATCGACTTCGAGTACTCGATATCGGTGAAGGTGTAGCTGCCGAGCAGCTTGAGGTTGTCGTTCAACTGCAGGTGCGCTTCCAGTTCCAGGCCCTGGGAGCGTACGGCGCCGACCGCACGATAGAAGTTTTCCTGGGGCAGCTTGGTGGCCAGGTTTTCCTGGTCGATGCGGAACAGCGACGCGGTGTACAGGTCATCCGTGCCCGGTGGCTGGTACTTCAGGCCCAGTTCCCATTGGGTGCCATCGGTAGGCGCCAGCGGGTTGCCGGCACTGTCCGCGTAAGAGTTGGGGTTGAAGGATTCGGAATAGCTGATGTAAGGCGCCAACCCGTTATCGAACAGGTACAGCGCCCCGGCGCGGCCGGTCAGCTTGGTGCGCTTGTCATTGATCTCGGTGCCCACCGGGCGCGAGGCTTCGGCCAGGCGGTTCTCGTCCGAGGTCTCCACCCAGTCCTGGCGCAGGCCCAGGGAGAAGCGCCACTTGTCCATCTCGATCAGGTCTTGCAGGTAGACACCGGTCTGCTCGAGGCGACGCAGATAGCTGACCGGGTCATAGTAACTGATGGCCGAGTTGCCATAGACCGGATCGAACGCATTGATCGGCGCCACGGAGCCGCTGGTCCAGTCCACCACCGTCTTGCGCCGCTGGTAATCCGCGCCCATCAGCACCGTGTGCTTGGTCGCGCCGGTGAGAAATTCGGCCTGCAGCATGTTGTCGACGATGAACGCATGCAGCTTCTCGTCGCCGCCGGTGTAGTAGCGGTTCAGCTCGTTGCTGGTCGGGGTGGTCCAGCCGTAGCCGTAGACCTGATCCAGCTTCACCTTGGAGTCGAGGTAGCGGAAGTTCTGCCGCGCGGTGAAGACATCGTTGAAGCGATGTTCGAACTGATAGCCGAACGACTGCTGATCGCGCTCATAGCGATCGATGCCCGGTTCGCCTTCGAAGAAGTTCTCGGAAATCCGCTGGCCGTTGCGCGGGTGCAACGCACCGTCGGCCGGCATGCCGCTGTGGTAGCCGCCGTCCGGATCGTGTTGCAGGTACGCCTGCAGGGTCAGCGAGGTGTCATCGGTGAAGTCGATGCTCAGGGTCGGTGCCAGGGCGTAGCGTTTTTCCTTGTTGTGGTCGAACTGGGTGTCGGAGCGGTCCGCCAGCCCGGTCAGGCGATAGGCGATGCGCTTGTCGTCGTCCACCGGGCCGCTGAAGTCGAAGCCCATGCCGCGCTGGCCCTGGGTGCCGACCGTGGCCTGGATCTGATGGTAGGGCTCGAACAGCGGTTTCTTGCTGGTCAGTGCCACCAGGCCGCCCGGGGAGCTGCGGCCGTAAAGCACCGACGAAGGCCCCTTGAGGATGTCCACCCGCTCCAGGAAGTACGGATCGACCTGCATGGTGCTGTAGGTGCCGCTGTCGCCCATGGACTTGAGGCCGTCGAGGTAGATGTTGTCCACCGAGCCGTCGTTGAAGCCGCGCATGGCCACGTAGTCGTACCTGTGGGTCGCGCCGTAGGGGTTGGTCAGCACGCCGGGGGTGTAGCGCATAGCCTGGGACACGGTTTGCGAACCCTGGTCGTCCATTTGTTCGCGGGTCACCACGGAGACGCTTTGCGAGGTTTCCAGCAGCGCGGTACTGGTCTTGGTGGCGATCTGGCTGTGGGTGGCGTTGTAGCCTTCCATGCTGCCCAAGGCATTGCCCAGGGCGAAACCCTTGATGTCGGTGGTCGGCAACGCCAGGGCGCCGGTCTCGGGCAAGGCCCGCAGCACGTAGCTGCTGCCGTCCTGGCTCAGCGCTTCCAGGCCGGAGCCGTTGAGCAGTTGGCCCAGGGCCTGGTCGGTGGAGTACTCGCCCTTCAGGCCGGCGGACTGGCGCCCCTGGAGCTGCGCCGGGGTCATCGACAGGGTGATGCCGGCCTCGCGGGCGAAGCGGTTGAGTACGTCGCTCAGGGCGCCGCCGGGGATGTTGTAGCTGTGGTTGAGGCTGGCCGCGCCAGACTCGGCCGCCTGTGCCAGGCAAGGCAAGGCGGCGACGCCCAGCGCCGAGGAAAGCAGGGCCACGCGCACGGCATGGCGCAGGCCAGAAGAAGAGTGGTGGAAGTGCACAATCATGGAAGGGTTCCGTTGAGTCGCTGAAGGCAGATGGAAGTGCTTACTGTCTAAGCCGGACTCACGGGAAAAAGCCGCCAAAAAAATTTCAACGAATTGCAGCGCCTCAGGCCAGACGTTCCAGGGTGACCCACCAACGGGTGCGATAACGCAGGCGCACGGGCAGGGTTTGCGGGAGGATCGCCAGCAGTTTGTCGGTGTCCTCCAGGCGGAACACGCCGGACAGGCGCAGGTCGCCGATCTCGCCGGCACAGCCCAGGTAACCGTGGCGATAACGCCCGACTTCGTGGATGAAGTCCGCCAGCCGCATATTGCGGGTGACGATCAGGCCATCGGCCCAGGCGCCCACGTCCATGTCCAGCGGTGGCACCGGCAGCGCCTGGGACGCACTGACCCGATAGCTTTGCCCGGCCTGTACCCGGGCCGAGGCGCCATCGGCGGTGTGCGGCGAATGAATGGCTACGCTGCCGGCGGTCACGCTCAGGCGCGTGCAGTCGCCCTCCATGCGCACCACGAAACTGGCGTCGAAGCCTTCGAACAGGCCATGGCGAGTCCGTACCAGCAGCGGCCTGGAAGGGCTCGCCTGCGGGTCTGGCCCACAGGTCAGCATGATTTCCCCACGGCTGAGCCGGATCAGCCGCTGCCGGGCATTGAAGTCCATGTCGGCGGCGCTGTCGGTGTTGAGTTCCAGGCGCGAGCCGTCCGGCAACTGGAAGCCGCGGCGTTCGCCGGTGGCGGTGGCGAAGTCGGCGTTCCATTGCTGCCAGGCCAGTTGCTCCTTGCCCAGCCACGCGGCGCAGCCCACCAGCATGACGCCGCCGAGCAGCTTCAGGGCCTGGCGTCGGCCGAGGCGCTGAGCGCTGTTTTCCAGGGTATCGAAGGCCACCTGGGCACCGGGCACCGCCCGCAGGTTGCTGTGCAGTTCCTGCTGCAGCGATTGCACCCGTTGCCAGGCCAGCTCGTGCTCGTGATGGGCCGCGCGCCAGGTATCGCATTGCTGCAGCAGCCGGGGGTTACCGGCGTTGTTGCGCAGGCGCAGCATCCAGTTGATGGCCTGCTTGACCACCAGGTGCCTGGGGTCCACGGGTCGGCGCAGGTTGATCGAGGGGTTATCCACAGCGCTCAAGCCTCATAGCGCAGCAGGTAGCAGTGGAACAGCGCGTCGGCCACGTAACGCTCCACCGAACGCAGGGACAGCCCCATCTGTTCGGCGATCTGCTTGTGGGTCAGGCCTTCGCACTGGGCCAGCAGGAACGCCTTGCGCACTTTCGGCTTCAGGCCTTCGAGCATGCGCGCGATGCTTTCCAGCAGCTCCAGCACCAGGGCGCGGGCTTCCTCGCTGGGGGCTTGGGCTTGCGGCAGATGGGCGATGGTTTCCAGGTAGGCGCGTTCGATTTCCTCGCGGCGCCAGTGGTCGATCACCAGGCCGCGGGCAATGGTCCGCAGGAAGGCGCGCGGGGCCTTGAGTTCCAGGCGTTCGGTGCGCTGCAACAGGCGCACGAAGGTGTCCTGCGCCAGGTCGGCGGCATCGGCGGCGTTGCCCAGCCGGTTGCGCAACCATGTGTTGAGCCAGCCATGGTGATGGCTGTACAGCGCCTGTACCGCGAACTCAGGTGATGACATGGATGCGACTGCCTGGGTGTCACAAATGATAATTAGTCGCATTGTCATCAAGGGTTTGGGATTTTGCAACAGCCGCAGGGCGACCGGCTACGAAAAAGTCCGACGCGACCGCTCTAGCCTGCCGTTCAGCGGTTTTTTGCAGATAACAGGTACATTTCTGACAAATCGCTAAGATTTATCCGTCTCGTGCCGACAGACAGTGAGACCCATGCGTGCACCAAAGTAGAGCGGTCGTAGAACGCCGCCTGCGTTGTTACATGGAAAGTTGCATCCCGTACGCATCCCCACTTTCGGCATAAGAAGTCCCATGACATGAATCTCAAGTTCAGCCATAAAATCCTTTTGGCCGCCTCCGGTGTAGTGGTTCTGGCATTCGCGTTGTTCACTTTGTACAACGACTATCTGCAGCGAAACACCATTCGCCAGAACCTCGAATCGTCCATCGAGCAGGCGGGTGACCTCACTTCCAGCAGCGTCCAGAACTGGATGAGCGGACGCATCCTGGTGCTCGAGAACCTCTCGCAGAACGTCGCCCATCAGGGCGCCAACGCCGACTTCCCGGGGCTGGTGGACCAGCCGGCGTTCACCACGAACTTCCAGTTCACCTACGTGGGCCAGGCCAACGGTGTGTTCACCCAGCGGCCTGACGCGAAGATGCCCGATGGCTACGACCCGCGTCAGCGTCCCTGGTACAAGCAGGCCGTGGCGGCCGACAAGACCATGCTGACCCCGCCCTACATGGCGGCCGTTGGCGGGCTGGTGGTGACCATCGCCATGCCGGTGAAAAAGGACGGCCAGTTGCTGGGCGTGGTGGGGGGCGACCTGAGCCTGGAAACCCTGGTGAAGATCATCAACTCGGTGGACTTCGGCGGCCTGGGCCATGCCTTCCTGGTCAGCGCGGACGGGCAGGTGATCGTCAGCCCGGACAAGGACCAGGTGATGAAGAACCTCAAGGATGTCTACCCGGGCGCCAACGTGCGTATCCAGAAAGGCACCCAGGAAGTGCTGCTCAACGGCCAGGAACGCATCCTGTCGTTCACCCCGGTGACCGGCCTGCCGAATGCCGAGTGGTACATCGGCCTGTCCATCGACCGTGACAAGGCGTTCGCCCCGCTGAGCAAGTTCCGCACCTCGGCGCTGCTGGCGATGTTCATCGCCGTGGCCGCGATTGCGGTGCTGCTGAGCCTGCTGATCCAGGTACTGATGCGTCCGCTGACCACCATGGGCCGCGCGATGCAGGACATTGCCCAGGGCGAGGGCGACCTGACCCGCCGCCTGGTGGTGGAGAGCAAGGACGAATTCGGCGTACTGGGCGGCTCGTTCAACCAGTTCGTGGAACGTATCCACGCATCGATTTCTGAAGTGTCCTCGGCCACCCGCCAGGTGCACGACCTGTCCCAGCGCGTGATGGCCTCGTCCAACGCCTCGATCATCGGTTCCGACGAGCAAAGCGCGCGCACCAACAGCGTGGCCGCGGCGATCAACCAGCTGGGCGCCGCCACCCAGGAAATCGCCCGCAACGCCGCCGATGCCTCGCAGCATGCCAGTGGCGCCAGCGAGCAGGCAGACGATGGTCGCCAGGTGGTGGAACAAACCATCCTGGCCATGACCGAGCTGTCGCAGAAGATCAGCCTGTCCTGCACCCAGATCGAGACCCTGAACGCCAGCACCGACAACATCGGCCACATCCTCGATGTGATCAAAGGCATCTCCCAGCAGACCAACCTGCTGGCGCTCAACGCGGCCATCGAAGCGGCGCGCGCCGGTGAAGCCGGTCGCGGTTTCGCGGTGGTGGCCGACGAGGTCCGCAACCTGGCCCATCGCACCCAGGAGTCGGCCGAGGAGATCCACAAGATGATCACCTCGCTGCAGATCGGCTCCCGCGAAGCGGTATCGACCATGAACGCCAGCCAGGCGTCCAGCGAAGAGAGCGTCGAAGTGGCCAACCAGGCCGGTGCGCGGCTGGTCAGCGTGACCCAGCGCATCACCGAGATCGACGGCATGAACCAGTCGGTGGCGGCCGCCACCGAAGAGCAGACCGCCGTGGTGGAAACCCTCAATGTCGACATCAGCCAGATCAACCTGCTGAACCAGCAGGGCGTGGCCAACCTCAACGAAACCCTGAAGGATTGCGACGCCCTGTCGCTGCAGGCCAACCGCCTGAAGCAACTGGTGGACAGCTTCAAGATCTGACCCGCACTGCCCTGAAAAACGCGATGAGGCCGGTATGGCTCATCGCGTTTTTTTTACCTGTCCGACAGCCCATCGGCACCCCTTGCCGTACTTCGGACCGCCTCCCTATCTACCGGTCTGCGAACCCCTGTAGCCGCTGCCGCAGGCTGCGAAAAGGCCGCAGGCCTTCAGCGATCTCAAGCCCTTGTGCCGCCTTCGGCGTCGATCGCAGCCTACGGCAGCGGCTATAGGGGCATTTCCAGTGTTACTCGAACATCCTTTGCACATTGCCCATTGCCTCATCGGCAAACCCTTGCAGGAATCCCTGGAAGGCCGCGACCTCGGCACCGCCTTCGGCCGGGTCGGCGACGATGCGCCAGGTGGCGCGCGCCCGTTCGCCGGGCAAGGCCTCGACGCTCATGGCCGCCCACAGATTGCCAATGCCCAGGGTGTCGTAGATCAGGCTCCAGGTCATGTACAGGGCCTGGTCGTCCCGAGAGTTGAGTTGCTCGATCACGATGTTGCCGTCGTGGAAGAACTTCTTGCGCACCGAGCGCACGCCTTCGCCGGTCATTTCGATGTGCGACAACGCGGGAATGAAGGCCGGGAAGCCGGCGAAGTTGCCGACGATATTCCAGACGCTTTGGGCATCGGCACCGATGTCCACGGTGGACAGGACCTGGCAGGCGTTCGGGTTCTTGATCAGGGTGTCGGGTTGCAGGTTTTTCATGGTGTTCTCCAGCGTGGGTGGGTTCAGATAAAACGGATGTCTTTCAGGTACTGGCAGCCCTTGCGCAGCAGCGCCGGGTCCTTGGGCGGGTAGTCGGCGCCCATGCGCCGCACCCCGGCCTTGGCGTTGGCGTGGCCGATCAGCGAGATGTCGCCGATGTCTTCCTCGAAGCCGTTGAGGTAGAAGCCGAGGACGCCGAACAGCGCGTTGTCGCGGTCGACCCGGCCCAGCTGGCGCTGCCAGTCGGCGACGCTGACCATGCGGAACTCGCGCCCGGCCTCGCGGAACGAGGCGACATAGGCCTCCCAGCTCAAAGGCTGCGGGTTGTGCAGGTTGAACACCGCGTGGGCCGGCTGATAACGGCTGGCGTGGAAGGCGATGAAGCGGGCGAGGAAGTCCACCGGCATCAGGTCGAAGTTCATCGCCAGCTGCGGCACCTGGCCCAGTTGCAGCGAGCCCTTGAGCATCAGCATCAGGCGGTTGCGGTGGGGCTGGCAGACCCCGGTCTGACTGTTGAAACTGATGTTGCCCGGGCGATAGAGATTGACCCATACCCCCTGTTCGCGGGCCCGTTGCAGGATCCGCTCGCCGACCCACTTGGACAGGTTGTAACCGTTGCGGATGTAGATCGGCGGCGTGGCCGCGGGTGGCTGTTCGAGCACCCGGCCCTGGGCGTCGATGTTGCTGGAGGCGGACAGGGTCGAGACGAAGTTGAAGACCTTCTTGCTGCGCCCTTCGCACAGGCGCAGGCACTCGAACAGCGGCTCGACGTTGTCGCGCGCCAGCGCCGGGTAATCGAGCACGTGATTGACGTTGGCGGCGTTGTGCACCAGCGCGCCGTATTCGCGGTCGATGCGTTCATACACATCCGCCGCCAGCCCCAGCCGTGGCTGGCTGATGTCGGCGGCATGCACCCGCACCCGGCTCAGGTCCAGATGCTCCAGGCGGTTGTCGCGCAGGGCCTGGGTGAAACGGGCGGCGGCCGATTGCGTGGGCGTTTCCCGCACCAGGCACGCCACCTCGCTGGCGCCCCATTCCAGCAGCGCCTGGACGATGTGCACGCCGAGGAAACTGTTGGCGCCGGTGACCAGCACCTTGTGCACGTCGCCCAGTTGGCTGGCCGGCAGCACTTGCAGGTCGAGTTCGGCGTTGGCATCGGCGAACACCGGGTCGAGGGACGCGTCCGGGCCGTCATGGGCGGCGCCGTCGACCAGGGTCGCCAGGTTGCTCAGGGTCGGCGCCTCGATAAAGCGGTTGATCGACAGGCCGCGGCCGAACTGTTCGCGAATCGCCAGCAGCAGGCGCGACAGCAAAATCGAGTGGCCGCCGAGGTTGAAGAAGCTGTCGTCGGTGCCGATGTCCTCGGCCGGCAGTTCCAGCAGTTCGGCCCACAGTTGCAGCAGGCGCCGTTCAGTGGCGTTCTGTGGCAGGCGTCGCTGGCGGCTGCTGCCGGATGTACGCGGCAGGGCCAGCAGGGCGCGGCGGTCGACCTTGCCGTTGGCGGTGCAGGGCATGCTCGGCAGCTCGATGTAGGCGCTGGGCTGCATGTAGTCCGGCAAGCGCTGGCGCACCTGCTCGCGCAGGATTTGCAGCGCGTCGTCGGCATTTGGCTGGGCCAGGTAGGCGAGGATCCGCCGCTGCTCGTCGATCACCACCGCCACCTGGCGGAACAGCTGGCCGTCGCGCAGGCAATGCTCGATCTCCTCGGGTTCGACCCGGAACCCGCGAATCTTCACCTGATTGTCCCGCCGTCCGCAGATCTCGATGCCGTTGTCGGTCCACTGGCCGATGTCCCCGGTGCGATAGACCCGCAGTCGGCGCCCGTCCGGCAGGTCCAGGGTCAGGTAGCGTTCGGCGCTTAGCGCCGGGTTGTTCAGGTAGCCGAGGCCGACACCGGGCCCGGCCAGGTACAGCTCGCCGGGGGTACGGTCGGGCAGCGGTCGCAGCTGTTCGTCGAGGATCAGCACCTGGCTGTTGGCGATCGGCAGGCCGAGGTTGCGCGGGTTGTCGTCGACGCGCAGGCGGCGGGTGGTGGCCAGCACCGTGGTTTCGGTCGGGCCGTAGATGTTGTGCAGCGCGCACTGGTCGGCCAGGCGCTGGATGACGAAGGGTTCGCAGACGTCGCCGCCGGTCACCAGATGCCGCAGGCCCAGCGGCTGCTCCAGGGGCAGGATGCTCAGCAGCGCCGGCGGCAGGAAGGCGTGGCTGACCTTCTGCTGCTGGAGCAGGGCCAGCAGTTGCCGCGGGTCGCGCCGCTGGTCCTGGTCGGGGACCACCAGTATCGCGCCGCAGAGGAAGGTGGGCAGGATATCCAGCAGCGAGGCGTCGAAGTTGATGGTGGAGAACTGCAGCACCCGGCTGTCTGGGTCGAGCTCGACATGGTCGATATACCAGGCGCAGAAGTGACTGAGATTGCCCTGGCTGAGCAACACGCCTTTGGGTTGGCCGGTGGTGCCCGAGGTGTAGATCGCCACGCAGGGCGCCTCTGGTGGCGGCGCCTGGCGCAGCAGCGGAAGGCTGTCCTCGGCGTCGTCGTGCAACAGGGTGCGCACATCGAGTTGCGCCAGGTCGAGGTCGGCCAGGTCTTCGCAGCCGTCGTGCAGCAGCAGGGCGGCGCCGGCGTTGTCGAGAATGTAGCGCCGCCGTTGCGCCGGGTGCTCCGGGTCCAGCGGCAGGTACACCGCGCCACAGCCGAAGGTCGCGAGAATCGCGGCATAGAGCACCGCCGACTTGGGCAGGCACAGGCCGATCACCGGTGGTTGGCCAGAGGCTGGAGGCAGGTGTCGCAGCATCTGCTGCTGCAGGTTGCGGCTCAGCCGATGCAGGGACTGGTAGCTGTAGTCGACGCCCTGGATGTTCAAGGCCGGGCGCTGGGCGAAGGCCAGCAGGCTCTGGTCGAGGCGCTGGACGATCGGCACCTGCATCTCGCGCAGCAAGGCCGGTGTCGGCTGTGGGTTGTGCCGGTGCTCGAAGGCCAGCGAGTCCAGGCGCTCCAGGCCCAGCAACGGTTCGCTGGGTTCATCCAGGGCCGCGAGCTGCTGGAAAAATGCCGCGCCGCGGGAAAAGCCGCTGACCAGCCGCGCGGTACTGGCGACCAGCCTGGCCACCGCGCTGCCGAGCAGGGCCTGGCCGTTGCCGCTGGCCTCCGGCGGCAGGCTCGCCTGTTCGATCAGCCGAGCGTCGTGGCGGTGGAACAGGCGCACCTGCGGCAGCCCGGGCGCCGCTTGGGCGATCAGGGCGATGCGCAATTCCAGGCGCGCGGTGTCCGCTGCGAGGATGGGTGAATCACCCAGGCTGCCGTCGTCGATCAGCAGATGGGGCCGCAACCCCTCGGCGTTGGCGATGGCTTGCGGCGAGTCCAGTTGTCGCACCAGATGGCCGTGGCGCTCCAGCTCCATGGCCAGTTCGTTCAGGGCCTGGCTGCGGCCCGTCAACACAATATCGAGGCGTCTCATGCTCGGGGCCCTCCGTTAGGGCAGGTAATCGGCCAGTGCGTCCTGGACGCAGGCCGAATCCAGCATCGAACTGCTGCGCAAGAAGCGCAGGATGTTGGCGATCAGCGGGTGATGGCGGTTGATCGGGTAGGCCAGGGCGGCGGCTTCCTCGCGCAGCGCCTGCTTGATCGGGGCGGCGACGGGCAGTTGCTCGATCAGCCGCAAGTCGAAGTCCTTCTGAATGTCGTTGGTCAGGTACTGGGCGATGAACACCGGCAGCACCCGGGCGATCTCTGCGCGGTCGGCATCGCTGGCGCCGTGCCAATAGATGCGCACCAGCCGCGACCAGAAGCCCGAATGCCGGCCTTCGTCCTGCAGATGGTCGGCCATCAGGCCCTTGATCGACTGCTTGACCGTGTCGTCCTTGGCGAAGGCGGCGACATCGTTGGTCACGGTGTTTTCGGCGATGGCCACGCAGACCAGCTCCATCGCGTCGCGCAGGTGGTCGGGCGCCAGCCGCAGGGCGGCGGGGATGGCCCGGCTGAGTTCGATTTCCCGGGGCAGCTCGATGGGCTCGATACCGCTCATGGCGATGGTCTGCTGCATGAAGTCCATCGCCACCAGCGCGTGGTAGTCCTCGTCCACCACCACGGTCATGGCGTCGTAGCGACAGGCAAAGGGGAAGGCAATGGCGAAGCGATTCTTGGCGATGTTGCGGGCGGTCTTGTCCACCAGCTCGGTCTCGAAGATCACCACATCGTTGATGAACTTGTAGAGGCTTTGCACCAGCACGAAGTCCCGTAGATGGGCACAGTGGTCGAGGAAGCCCTGGCTGTGCACCAGGGGCTGGCGGCTCAGGGGATAGATCAGCTTGTCGTCGTCCTCGAGCATGCGCCGCGGCCGGGTGCGGATGGTCGCGCGCTCTTCCCAGGTGTCAGCGAAGGATTGGTAATCGAGGGCGTTCATGCGCTCACCCCGATCGCCGATTCGGCCATGCTCAGGCGCAGCCCGTCCCACAGGGCGATGCGGCTGTCCACCGCGGCGATGGCCGCCGCGTACACCTCCTGCTGGCGTTGCGGGTCGCCAGCCACCAGCCGCTGCAGCAGCTGTTCCGCGGCCGGGCCGTGGTCGTCGGAGTCGACTTCGATATGGCGTTGCAGGTAGTAGCGAAAGGTCGGCGCCTGCTCGATGCCGATGCCCCAGTCGTCGAGGATGCGCTGGAACATCCGCGGGATGACGCTTTCCCGGCCATGGAGAAAGGCCGCTGCCACGCAATGGGCCGGCGCCTGCACGGCGGTGTGCACGGTCTGGCGGACAAAGGCGCTGGCGGCCGGGTCGGCGTCGACGCTGTGCAGGGCGGTGTCGAAACTCACGCCCTCCTGTTGCAGCGCGACGAAGCGTTCCACGACCCCGGTGGTGGCGCCGACTTCGCGCATGGCGTCCAGGTACAGCTCGAAATGGCTGTAGTGGCCTTGCCCGGGGCGATCGTCGGACTCTTCGCCGAGCACGATCTCGTTGATCAGCCGAGCGGCGCGAGGGTCCCGCGGCGGTAGCCAGGGCAGGCGCACGCAGGTCAGTTCCTGTTGCAGGCGCTTGGTCAGCGACATGAAGTCCCACACGGCGAAAACATGGGCCTGCATAAAGCGTCGAAGAACCGCGAGTGTGTTGATTTCGGCAAAAATGGGATGGGCGCTGAGTGTGGCTTTCCTGGCGTCGAGAAGTTCTTTGCTGGCGTTCATTTAGGCTACCTGTCTGAGATGTTCAAGTGTGTTTGATTGGCCGATTAGTTGCGGCTCGTATAGGCGTTTTAATCAGTAATTATTTATTGCGGGCGAACAGGGGCCTCAAACCTGAGTTGATAAGCTGGAAAGTTTTATAGTGCTGGCCTGTCTATCCGTTAAAGAACCGTCGTCTTGGCGTTGTGGGCTTGAGAGAGCCAATAAAGCCGAGGCTTGCCAGGTGCTCATGAACGGCTGCTCGACGTTGTTTAATGTCGGCGGAGAAAAAACTAATACAGGAGAAAGTGTCGGGCAAGTTGTTTTTATAATACTTTTCTAATTTGTATTTTTGTCGCGCGACAAGTTGCTGCAAAACTTCTGGTTGAAGTTTTGTTGAGATGAAGTTGCCCCTTCCGACTTATATAAGTCAGAATTTTTAACGCTGAGTGAATGCCTCACTCGAAGCAAACTTCGAAGCGCTGAGTTGAAGTCGTTGAATATCTGGGAGAAGGCATGCGGGAGCCGATCCCGGTCATGCCCTCCAGTCGCTGGGCTCCTTGCGTGGGTCTGCAGATCGACGTGTGCGGACAAGCCTGCGCGCCGCTCACGTCCCTTTTTCAGTCGGCGACAGCAAGAGTGGGCCCAAATCGCCGGCTGAGCCATCGTCGGCGGGCCTGTGAGGGCAGGAGCGGGGGAGGAAGACGGCGGATTATTCGCCGAGCAGGCCCAGGTGGATATTGATGATCTGCAGCAGGCGCTGGCGCTGGGACTTGATGAAAAAGTGATTGCCGGCCACCTCGATCAGCTCGAACTCACGGCGGGTGAACTCGCGCCAGTTGGCCATGTTGCTGGCGGGGGCCAGCGGGTCCTCGCTGCCATAGAAGGCGGTGAGGGGAATGTCGAGGTTGCCGCTCGACAGATCGCGCCAGGATTCGAACAGCTTCAGGTCGGCGCGCAGCAGCGTTTCGTACTGCTTCCGGCTGGCCTGGTCGCGGAGGATTTCGATCGGCGTGGCGCCCAGCGACAGCATGGCTTCCTGGAAGGGCGCCGCGGGCAACATGTGCAGCAACGGCCGGGGCGATGGGTAGTCGGGGCTGCGGCAGGCGGAAATGAACAGGTGGCGGGTCTGGCCGGGGTAGTGCGCCTGGGCGTGCTTGGCGGCTTCGTAGGCCAGCATCCCGCCCAGGCCATGGCCGAACAGGGCGTGGGGCTTGGCCAGCAGAGGGCGCAGTGCAGGGAAGGTGTCGGCCAGCAGCCGCGGCCAGTCATCGAGCGGGGTTTCGGCCTGGCGACTGCCGTGGCCGGGTAGCCGCACCAGCACCAACTCGATGTGTCCGCCCAGCCCGGTGGACCAGTTGCGCAGTTGTTCCGGGTCAGCGCCGGTCTGCGCAAAGCAGATGAGCCGGGTTTTCGCCGGCTCGCCGGAGTTGAGCACTATCAGCCATTTGTCATTGCGCGCGTGCACTGCTTTTCCTTAAGCCGGTGTGCCGGTCATTGAGTGTTGCATCGTGGCTGCGTCATGCCGCCGTTACCGCTGTCAGCCCTCGGCGGTCCGTTCGAGGTAGTCGCGAATGGTCTTCGCGGCCTTTTCCAGATGGCCGCGCAGCACCTCCACCGCCCGCTCGACGTCCTTGGCCTCGGCGGCGTCGGTCATGGCGTTGTGGTCGTCCTGGGTCAACTTGCCCAGGCCCATGGAAGACAGATGGAAGCGCAGGAAACGTTCTTCCTCGTTCAACTCGAGCTCGATCAGGCGCAGTAGCTTCTGGTTCGGCGCCCGGTGGTACAGCGCCATGTGGAACAAGCGGTTGAGACGGCCGATTTCGGCGTGGTCGGTTTCGCTTTCCAGCTGCGCGATGTAGCCGCGGGCCTGGGCGATATCCTCGGCGTCGAGCAGCGGGGTCGACAGGCGCAGCGCCTCCAGTTCCAGCAGCAGGCGCAGGCCGTAGGTTTCCACCGCGTCATAGCCAATCAGTTCGGCGACCACCGCGCCTTTGTGCGGCACCACATGCAACAGCGATTGCGCTTCGAGCTGGCGCAAGGCCTCGCGAACCGGCATGCGGCTGACGCCGAAGAGGTCGGCCAGATCCTGCTGGCGCAGCGCCGTGCCGCTGGGCAGTCGGCCGTCGAGAATCGCCGCGCGCAGGGTTTCCTCGATCACCGAGCGCGCGAGGTGGGCGGGGATCGGCCCGCTGACTGCGATCTTGCTCAAGGGCCTCGGTTTTTCTGTCACGTTAACGCTATCCTGTTTTCTGAGGTTTGGATCCAATGGACGCTAGATAGCGCCCTGCAGCTTGTCAAACCAGCCGTCTGGGCCCTGTCATGGATTTTGCCGGCGCTGATTCTCGGGGCAGCCCTCCTGAGGCTCAAGCACTGGCCGATAAACGAACAGGTCCCTGCTTTCAGCTTAGCGTCTCCAGAGGGGCTGTGATTGTAAGGTGCCATTGTCTTTTGGCGGACCAACCTGCACCATCCTTCGACCCACGACAGCTCCCATGGACTCTTCGCATTGGCGGCACGTTTAGCTCTCTCTCGGACCCTGCGCTGGCTGTTTTCGGCGCTGCTGCTGGCCGGCTTGCTGCTGGGTGGCCTGCAGGCCGATTGGGACTTTTCGCAGATCAGCCGCCGCGCCACGGCGCTGTACGGGCCGCTGGGCGAAGGGCAGAAGCGCATCGATGCCTGGCAGCAGCTGCTGGCGACCCAGAACCAGGCCAGCGAGATGGAACAGCTCAAGGTGGTCAACCTGTTCTTCAACAAGAACATGCGCTACGTGGAAGACATCGACCTGTGGCATCAGGTGGATTATTGGGAAACCCCGGTCGAGGCTCTGTGGAAGGGCGCCGGCGATTGCGAGGACTATGCGATCGCCAAGTATTTCAGCCTGCGCCACCTCGGTGTTTCCAGTGACAAGCTGCGCATCACCTACGTCAAGGCCCTGCGCCAGAACCGCGCGCACATGGTGTTGACCTACTATTCAAGTCCGGAGGCCATGCCGTTGGTCCTCGACAGCCTGATCGACGCCATCCAGCCGGCCAGCCAGCGTACCGACCTGCTGCCGGTGTACGCCTTCAATGCCGAGGGCCTGTGGCTGCCCGGCAAGGGCAGCAAGAAAGTCGGTGACACCAAGCGCCTGTCCCGGTGGCAGGACGTATTGAAGAAAATGCAGGCCGAAGGTTTTCCGGTCGAGACGACTCACTAGGAGCACGAGCTCAGATGTCTTTGTTCAAACAACTGTTGATCGCAATCTGTCTGTTCCTGGTGGTCGCCTTCAGCGGCAGCTTCATGGTCAGCCTGGAAAGTTCGCGCACCCAGTACGTCAACCAGCTGCGTTCCCATGCCCAGGACGCGGCCACGGCGCTGGCCTTGTCCCTGACCCCGAACATCGACGACCCGGCGATGGTCGAGCTGCTGGTCAGCTCGATTTTCGACAGCGGCTACTACTCGAGCATCCGCGTGATCAACCAGGTCACCGAAGAGGTCATGGTCGAGCGCAGCGGCACGCCCGAGGTCAGCGACGTGCCGGACTGGTTCGTCAAGCTGATCGGCCTGGAGCCGGCCGGCGGCGACGCCCTGGTCAGCCGTGGCTGGCAACAGGCGGCGCGGGTCGAAGTGGTCAGCCATCCGATGTTCGCCGTCGCCAAGCTCTGGCAAAGCGCCCTGGGCAGCCTCGGCTGGCTGCTGCTGTGCGGTGCCGTGAGCGCGGTGCTGGGGGCCTTGCTGCTGCGCCGCCAGCTCAAGCCGCTGGACTACATGGTGCAGCAATCCCACGCCATTGCCCGCCGCGAATTCCTCAGCCTGCCCGAGCTGCCGCGCACGCCGGAACTGCGCCGTGTGGTGCAGGCGATGAACCAGATGGTCGAGAAACTCAAGGCGCTGTTCCAGGAACAGGCCGAGCGCAGCGAAAGGCTGCGGGTCGAGTCCTACCAGGACAACCTGACCGGCCTGGCCAACCGTCGTTACTTCGAGATGCAGCTCAATGCCCGGGTGAGCAACCCGGAACAGGCCAGCTCCGGCTACCTGCTGTTGCTGCGGGTCAAGGACCTGGCCGGCCTGAACCAGCGCCTGGGCGGGCAGCGCACCGACCAGCTGCTGCAGGCGGTGGGCGAACAATTGCAGCGTGAATGCGCGCGCTACCCGGAAACCCACAACCTGGTGACCCGCATCCGCGGTGGCGAATTTGCCGTGCTGGCGCCGGGGCTGGTGCGCGAAGAGGCGCTGCAGCTGGCGCAGAACCTGGAAAACGCCTTGGCCAGCCTGCACGCCACCGGCGCCACCGATGTGGCGTCCGTGGCCTCCATCGGCCTGGCGCCCTTCGTCCATGGCGACTCGCCGCAGGCGGTGCTGAGCCTGGGCGACCAGGCCCTGGCCCAGGCCGAAACCCAGGGCGATACGAGCTGGGCCTGCCTTGACCACGACGCGGCGGCCAGCGTCGGCGACGACCATCACGCCTGGCACACCCTGCTGGACGGGGCCTTGAGCCAGCAGCGGTTCGAGCTGTATTTCCAGCCGGTGGTCGCGACCCGCGATACCACGCTGGTGCTGCACTACAAGGTGCTGTCGCGCTTGCTCGACGAGCAGGGCCAGACCATTGCCGCCGGGCGCTTCCTGCCGTGGCTGGAGCGCTTTGGCTGGACCTCGCGCCTGGACCTGCTGATGCTCGAACAGGTGCTCAAGCAGATGGCCGGGCATCAGGATTCGCTGGCATTGAACCTGTCGGCCGCGACCCTGGCCGACCCGCAGGCCTTGAACAAGGTGTTCGAGATCCTGCGCCAGCACTCCAACCTGGGGCCGCGCCTGACCCTGGAGATCGGCGAAGAGCAGTTGCCTGAACAAGCGCTGCTGGAACAACTGACCCGCCGCCTGCGCGAGCTGGGTTTCTCCCTGAGCCTGCAGCGTTTCGGCGGGCGCTTCAGCATGATCGGCAACCTGGCGCGCCTGGGCCTGGCCTACCTGAAGATCGACGGCAGCTACATTCGCGACATCGACCAGGAAAGCGACAAACGCCTGTTTATTGAAGCCATCCAGCGCGCCGCCCACAGCATCGACCTGCCGCTGATTGCCGAGCGCGTGGAAACCGAAGGGGAGTTGCAGGTGATTCGCGAGATGGGCCTGTACGGCGTCCAGGGCCGCCTGTTCGGCGAGCCCGCGCCCTGGCGCTGAGGCGCTGAACGAAGATCGCCGGCCAGCGGCGCCCGCGCAGGTGCGGGAACCGCTGGCCGGCGATTATCAGATCAGGCCGGTTTCGTCGTCGTTGATCAGGTGGCTCAGGCCGCCCAGCGCCTCACGCGCCTGGGTCCGGTCCATCAGCTTGGCCTGGGCCGCCGGTGGCAGGTCGGTGACACGGATCACGCCCTTGCTGGTCAGCACCTGAATCAAGTCGTCGAGTACCCGGATCATTTCCAGGTCGCTCTGCTTGAGTTGTTTCAGGCTGACTTCCACCACCTCGTTGGCGAACCACTGCTGGATCTCATTGTGGTCGGCCGCCAGTGTTTCCGTGGCCTCGGCGTAAGGTGTGGCCTCCACGCGAACCAGTTGGCCCTGTGCATCGCGTTGCACGTAGAACATGGGGAATCCCTCTAGATATGGTCCGGCATCATGCTGTCAGCAGCATAGGCCAACGGCGCGCTTCGGTCGCGAGTATGCGACGTGGCGGCACAATCGTCACGGTGGGAAGAACCGGCCACCCAGGACGGGTGGCCGGTCGACCGTGGATCAGCTGTTGTTGTGATCGATCTTGATGGTCGGGTCGCTACCGGCGATCAGCGAGTTGATGTTGGTGTTGGACCAGTTGTTGCCCTCCAGCTTGATCGTCACGTCCGCGTTGGCGATGCCGCCGGCCGCGTTGAGCTTGCCTTCGGAACTGACCTGCAGGGTCGAGGTACCGTCCACCGTGGTGATCTTCAGGAAGTTGTCGATGGTGCTGGCGCTCTCGCCCTGCAACAGGTCCCGCAGGTCGATACGGTCGCCTTCGCTGGCCTTGAAGTCCTTGATCACGTCGTTGCCGGTGTCGCCGGCCTTCCAGACGAAGGTGTCGGCACCCGAGCCGCCGATCAGGATGTCATTGCCCGCGCCACCGATCAGCGTGTCGTTGCCGGTACCGCCCAACAGGATGTCGTTGCCCTTGCCACCGTCGAGCAGGTCGTTGCCGCCCTGGCCGAAGATGATGTCGTTGCCGGCGCCGCCCAGCAGCGTGTCATTGCCGTCATGGGCCCCGGAGACATCGAAATCGGTGTAGTGCTCGGTGATGTACTGGTGCACGTTGCTGGTGGTGACGCTGCTCGCGGCCACGCCGGTCTTCTGCGCCACGAAGGCCTGCATGGCCTGGTAGCCCTCGCCGGCGATGCCGTTGAAGCTCACCAGGTCGCCGAACAGGATGTCGTTGCCGTTGCCGCCGTTGACCGTGTCGGCGCCCGGCATGGTCGCTTCGGTATGGCCAAGGATGGCGTCAGCCAGGTTCGACGGGTCGATATTGGTCTGTGGGGTGCTGTCGGTGTCGTACGGCCGCAGGTCGTTGAGGCTGACATCGTTGTTCAGGCCGATCGCTTCCACCTGCGACAGGTTGCTCAGCAGGGTGAAGCTGCTGCTGGAGTTGGTGGTGGTGGCGTTGTTGGTGTAGCTGCCCGCGCCGGCCAGGCCGGACAGTTCATAGGTGCCATCGCCCTGGGCATGCAGGGTGCCAGCGTTGTAACTGGACCAGCTGCCCCAGGCCTGCGTCCATACCGTAACGCTGCCGCTGCTATTGATATCGATCAGGTGCGTGCTGTCCGGTTGCAGCCGGACGGTATCGCCCAGCTGATAGTTGCTGGTCGTGATCACGTTATCGAGCCTGACGCTGCCGTACAGGATCGGGTTGGTCTGCTCGCCGGTCTGGTAGAACGTCGGTTTGCCGTCGGTGATGAAGTACGTCAGGTTGGTGGCGTTGGTATTGCTGGTGGCCGCGCTGCTCTGGAAGAAGTTGGCCGTGGTCTTGAACACGTCCTCATAGTTGGTGCCGCCGCCGGACGCCATGCTGTCCAGAATTGCCTTGAGCTGGGTCAGGGCGTTCGGATCGTTGAGGTTGACCGAAACCTGCTTGTTGACCTGGGTATCGAAGTCCGCCAGGAAGACGTTCACGGTGCCCGAGGTGCTGCTGCCCAGGCTGTTTTTCAGGGTGTTGAACACCGTGGTCAGTGAGTTCTTGGCGGCAGTGAGCGAGGCGTCGCTCATGCTGCCCGAGCTGTCGACCATGAACGCGATGTTGTAGTTCTTGCCTTGCACCACGTTCAGGCCGGCGACGTCGGCGACCATGATGTCGTTGCCCTCGGTGCCGACGAAGTTGTCGTCGCCCGCCGTGGCGACGCTGGCGCTGTAGGTGGCCGGGTACACCGTGACCGGGATCTGCGCGGTGCTGCTGGCCGAGCCGCCCAGGGACTCGGTGGAGGTCGAGGTCACGGTCAGGTTGAACGAGCCGTTGTAGTGCGACGGCGGGGTCAGGGTCAGGGTACCCAGGTTCCAGCCGGTGACATTGACTTCGCTGACGCTGCCGCCCGCGGTGAAGGTATGACCGGCGCCATCGCTGAGCACCGAGCCGGCCGGAATGCCGCCGATCTTCACGCTCAGGCTTTCCGAGCCGTCGGTATCGGTCAGGGCGGTGGTGATCTTCGACAGCTTGACGCTGCCACCTTCGGCACCCTCGTTGAGCTTGTAGCCGTCGTAGTAGCCCTCGCCGTTGCTGCCGTGCAGCTCGGAAAGGGTGACGCCGGCATTGTTCAGCGCGGTTTCGCTCGGGTACATCGGGATGTTGGCGTTGCTCAAGTCGACCGGTGTGCTGCCATTGACCGACAGGTTGACGTCATAGCTGCCCGGGCCGCTCTGGTTGGCGTGGTAGATGTCCAGGGTGTAGTAGCCGCTGGTGGTCGGGGTGAACGAACCGCTGATGCTGCCACCGGCCCCCCAGGTCGCGGTGGCCACGTTCTTGCCGCCGATGGTGATCAGCAGGCTGTCGTCGCCGACACCGCTGAAGCTGTAGGTCTTGCCGGCTTCGAGGTAGATCAGGCCGGAGGTTTTCGAGCCGCTGCCGCCGGTCACGCTGGCGTCGGACTGGGCATTGGTCACCGTCGTGCTGCTGGTCGGGTTGCCGGAGTTGTTGAACACGTTTTTCAGCGCATCGCCGGTGATGCCGCTGCCGTTGGTGCCCAGGCCGCTGAGGCTGCTCCAGGACTCCTTGAGCAGGCCGATGGAGTTCACGCTGTTGCTCGCCACGCCCAGGGTCGGCGCATCGGCCACCGGGGTGATGTCGATCTTCACGGTGCCGGTGGTGCCCAGGGCCTGGCCGTCGGTTGGCTGGAACTTGATCTGCGCGTAGTCGGCCTGCTGGTTGCCGACGCCGCTGCCGTTGTAGCCGTCGACACCCGACTCGTTGGCATCCGGGGTGAAGCGCAGCTTGCCGGCGTCGATATCGGCCTTGCTGAAGGTCTGGTTGCTGGCCACGTCCTTCCAGGTCGAGCCGTCGAGGTATTGCAGCTTGCCGTCGCCCGGCAGCTGGGTGATTTTCACCCCGAGGCTGGCCGCAGGGCTGTCCACATCGCTGACGCCGAAGGTGGCCCAGGTCAGGGTCAGGGCGGTGTCTTCGGTGCCGGTCACGGCGCCGCCGGTGGCCACTGGCGCGTCGTTCACCGCCACCACGTTGACCGTGGTGGTGGCGACGTTGGAGTAGTTGCTGCCATCGGTCACCGTCACGGTGATGGTCCGCGGCGTGGTACTTGGGTCCTCACTGTTGTTGGTGAAGGTGATGTTCTTGATCTGCTGCATGTAGTCGGCCAGCGTCGCATTGCCGGACAGGGTCAGGGTGATGGTGCCCGCCTGGCTGTTGGCATTGATGCTGATGCCGTTGACGCTGTTGCCCAGGTTCAGCTCATCGCCCGGCTGACGGTTGGTCAGCACGATGGTGGCGCCGGTCAGCATCGTGCTGTCCGGGTCGGTGATCGACAGGTCGGTATCGCCAATGGACACGCCTGGGCCGCTGGTGCCTTCGGTGAAGGTCACCTTGTAGTCGGCCCCGGTGGCGCCGCTGGAGTTGTTGGCATCCAGGTCGAGGACCGGTGGCGCATCGTTGTCGATGATCGAAGTGGTGACGCTGCCATTGGTGCCGCTGACTACCAGGCTCTCGAAGTTGCCGCCGGTGGCCGAGTCGATCTTGACCACGAAGTTTTCCGTGCCCTCGGTGATCTTGTCGTCGAGGGTGGCGACGTTGAAGCTGGCGCTGCTGGAGCCCGCCGGGATCTTCACGGTGTACACGCCGGTGAAGTCCGAGCCGTCGGTGGCGGTGCCGCTGTAGCTGATCTTCAGGGTGACCTCGGTTTGCGCCGGGCTGGTCAGGCTGACGGTGTAGGTCGCGGCCTGGCCTTCGGTGACCGAGGTGCTGCCGTTGATGCTCGCCGTGGTCGTATTGATGGTGTCGGTGACGCTGGTCACGGCCGGCGTGGTGCTGGGCACCAGGTTCTCGAAGTTGCCACCGGTGGTGCTGGCGATACTGGCGCTGACGCTGCCGGCGTCGATGTACACATCGTCGCTCGGCGCGGCCACGGTCACGCTGCCGGTGGTGGCGCCGGCGGCGATGTTGATCACCGCGCCGTTGCTCAGGGTCACGGTCATGGCCGTGCCGGCGGCGTTGGTCAGGGTCGCGGTGTAGACGATCGAGCCGCCTTCGGCCACGGTGCTGGTGGCGCTGAGGGTCAGGTTGGTGGTGTCCAGGGTATCGGTGACTGTGGTGTTGGCCGGATTGCTGTCGACTGCCAGTTTTTCGTAGTTGCCGCCAGTGGCGTTGGTGATGGCGGTGCTCAGGGAGCTGCCGCCCGCCAAGGCATCGTTAGGCGCCACGAAGTTCACGGTACCGCTGCTGGCGCCGACCGGGATGGTGATGGTCTGGCCATTGGACAGGGTGACCACGACTGGCGAGCCAGTCACCGGAGCGGTCACGGACGCGGTGTAAACCACGGTGCCGCCTTCGGCCACGTTCGAGGTCGCGGTGAGGCTGACGGTCGAGGTGTCGATGGTGTCGGTAACGTTAGTCACAGCCGGCGTAGTGCTCGGCACCAGATTTTCGAAATTGCCGCCGGTGGCGGTCTGGATGGTGGCTTGCACGGTGCCGGCATCTTTGTAGACGTCGTCGCTCGGCGCGGCCACGGTCACGCTGCCGGTGGTAGCGCCGGCCGCGATGTTGATTACCGCGCCGTTGCTCAGGGTCACGGTCACCGGAGTGCCGGCGGCGTTGGTCAGGGTCGCGGTGTAGACGATCGAGCCACCCTCGGCCACGGTGTTGGTGGCGCTGAGGGTCAGATTGGTGGTGTCCGGAGTATCGGTGACTGTGGTGTTGGCCGGATTGCTGTCGACTGCCAGCTTCTCGTAGTTGCCACCGGTGGCGTTGGTGATGGTGGTGCTCAGGGAGCTGCCACCGGCCAGGGCATCGTTAGGCGCCACGAAGTTCACGGTACCACTGCTGGCGCCGACCGGGATGGTGATGGTCTGGCCGTTGGACAGGGTGACCACGACTGGCGAGCCGGTGACCGGAGCGGTAACCGACGCGGTGTAAACCACGGTACCGCCTTCGGCCACATTCGAGGTCGCGGTGAGGCTGACGGTCGAGGTGTCGATGGTATCGGTGACGTTGGTGACCGCAGGCGTGGTGCTCGGTACCAGATTCTCGAAGTTGCCGCCGGTGGCGGTCTGGATGGTGGCTTGCACGGTGCCTGCGTCTTTGTAGACGTCGTCGCTCGGCGCGGCCACGGTTACGCTGCCAGTGGTGGCGCCGGCGGCGATGGTGATCACCGCGCCATTGCTCAGAGTCACGGTCACAGGCGTGCCCGCGGCGTTGGTCAGGGTCGCGGTGTAAACGATCGAACCGCCTTCAGCGACAGTGTCAGTCGCTGTCAGGCTCAGATTGGTGGTATCCGGGGTATCGGTAACCGAAGTCTCGGCAGGCTTGCTGTCGACATCGAGTTTTTCGTAGTTACCGCCCGTTGCACCGGTGATCGTGGTGCTCAGGGAACTACCACCTGCCAGGGCATCGTTTGGTGCGGTGAAGTTCACGGTGCCGGACGACTCACCCACCGGAATGGTAATGGTCTGGCCATTCGACAGGGTTACGACTACAGGCGAGCCAGTCACTGGAGCGGTGACCGATGCGGTGTAGACCACGACGCCGCCTTCGGCCACGGACGGCGTGGCCGTCAGGGAAACGGTGCTGGTGTCGATGGTGTCGGTGACATTGGTCACCGCCGGTGCAGTACTCGGCACCAGGTTTTCGAAATTGCCGCCGGTGGCGGTCTGGATCGTGGCTTGCACGGTACCGGCGTCTTTGTAGACGTCATCGGCTGGAGCGGCCACGGTCACGGTGCCCGTGGTGGCGCCCGCTGCGATGGTAATCACCGCGCCATTCGACAATGTCACGGTTACCGGCGTGCCCGCTGCGTTGGTCAGTGTCGCGGTATAAACAATCGAGCCGCCTTCTGCCACGGTATCGGTTGCTGTCAGGCTGAGCGTGGTCGTGTCCGGGGTATCGGTAACCGAGGTTTCGGCAGGTTTGCTATCAATGTCCAGCTTCTCGTAATTACCACCGGTAGCTTCCTTGATGGTGGTGCTCAGAGAGCTGCCGCCCGCCAGTGCGTCGTTAGGCGCGACGAAATTCACGGTACCGCTGCTGGCGCCGACCGGGATGGTGATGGTTTGTCCATTCGACAGGGTCACCACGACTGACGAGCCGGTCACTGGCGCAGTCACGGACGCGGTGTAAACGACAACGCCCCCTTCAGCAACACTAGGCGTCGCGGTCAGGCTGACAGTCGACGTATCGATGGTGTCAGTGACGTCAGTCACAGCCGGAGTAGTGCTCGGAACGAGATTCTCGAAGTTGCCGCCAGCAGTCTCTTTGATGCTGACTTCGACTTTGCCAGCGTCTTTGTAAACGTCATCTGCAGGGGCGGCGACGGTGACAGAACCGGTAGTAGCACCGGCAGCGATAGTAATCACGGCGCCGTTGCTCAAGGTCACAGTCACAGGTGTGCCCGCGGCGTTAGTCAAGGTGGCCGTATAAACGATCGAACCACCTTCGGCGACGGTGTCTGTGGCGCTCAAGGTCAGGTTGGTGGTGTCCGGCGTGTCGGTAACCGAGGTTTCAGCCGGTTTGCTGTCGACATCCAACTTCTCGTAGTTGCCACCGGTAGCGCCAGTAATTGTGGCGCTCAGGGAGCTGCCACCCGCCAGGGCATCGTTCGGTGCGGTGAAGTTCACGGTGCCGGAAGATTCGCCGACCGGGATGGTGATGGTTTGTCCGTTGGACAGGGTCACGACTACAGGCGAGCCAGTCACTGGTGCTGTCACGGAGGCGGTATAAACCACGGTGCCGCCTTCTGCCACGGACGGAGTAGCGGTCAACGAAACAGTCGACGTATCGATGGTATCGGTGACATCAGTGACGGCAGGTGTGGTGCTCGGCACCAGGTTCTCGAAGTTGCCACCTGTGGTGTCCTTGATGGTCGCTTCGACCTTGCCGGCATCCTTGTACACATCATCAGCTGGAGCCGCGACAGTGACGGAGCCTGTGGTCGCACCCGCTGCGATGGTGATGATCGCTCCATTGCTCAGAGTCACGGTCACAGGTGTGCCCGCGGCATTGGTGAGGGTCGCGGTGTAAACAATGGACCCACCCTCGGCGACGGTATCGGTCGCAGTCAGGCTGAGGGTAGTGGTATCCGGAGTATCGGTGACCGAAGTGTCGGCAGGCTTGCTGTCGACATCCAGTTTTTCGTAATTGCCGCCAGTAGCGCTTGTGATGGTGGTGCTCAGGGAGCTGCCGCCCGCCAGCGGGCTGTTCGGGGCAACGAAGTTCACCGACCCGCTGCTTTCGCCGACCGGGATGGTAATGGTCTGGCCGTTCGACAGCGTTACGACCACTGGCGAGCCGGTCACTGGAGCAGTAACCGACGCGGTGTAGACCACGGTTTCGCCTTCGGCGACAGTCGCGGTTGCGGTCAGGCTGACAGTCGACGTATCGATGGTATCGGTCACATCGGTGACGGCAGGCGTGGTGCTTGGCACCAGGTTTTCAAAGTTGCCGCCGATAGCGTCCTTAATGCTCACCTCAACCTTGCCGGCGTCCTTGTACACATCGTCCGCAGGGGCCGCGACGGTGACAGAACCGGTGGTGGCACCGGCGGCAATATTGATTACGGCACCGTTCGACAAGGTCACGGTTACCGGAGTGCCCGCTGCGTTGGTCAGAGTGGCGGTGTAAACAATCGAACCACCCTCAGCCACAGTGTCGGTCGCGCTGAGGGTCAGGTTGGTGGTGTCTGGTGTGTCGGTCACCGAGGTGTCGGCAGGCTTGCTGTCGACATCGAGTTTTTCGTAGTTACCGCCCGTTGCACCGGTAATGGTGGTGCTCAAGGAGCTACCGCCAGCCAATGCATCGTTTGGCGCGGTGAAGTTCACGGTGCCGGACGACTCACCCACTGGAATGGTGATGGTTTGTCCGTTGGACAGGGTCACCACGACTGGTGAGCCGGTCACCGGCGCGGTCACGGAGGCGGTATAAACCACGGTGCCGCCTTCGGCCACGGATGGAGTGGCTGTCAGCGAAACAGTGCTGGTGTCGATGGTGTCAGTGACATCGGTGACCGCTGGGGTGGTGCTCGGCACCAGGTTCTCGAAGTTGCCGCCCGTAGCATCCTTGATGCTGACTTCAACCTTACCAGCGTCTTTGTAGACGTCATCGGCTGGAGCAGCCACGGTTACGGTGCCCGTGGTGGCGCCGGCGGCGATGGTGATTACCGCGCCATTGCTCAACGTGACCGTCACAGGTGTGCCGGCGGCATTGGTGAGGGTCGCGGTGTAAACGATCGAACCACCCTCGGCCACGATGTCGGTAGCGCTGAGGGTCAGGCTGGTGGTGTCCGGGGTATCGGTAACCGAAGTCTCGGCAGGCTTACCGTCGACATCCAGTTTTTCATAGTTGCCACCGGTTGCACCGGTAATGGTGGTGCTCAGGGAGCTACCCCCGGCCAGGGCATCGTTTGGCGCGGTGAAGTTCACAGTGCCGGACGATTCGCCTACCGGAATAGTGATGGTCTGGCCGTTGGACAACGTGACAACCACTGGCGAACCAGTGACTGGCGCAGTCACGGAGGCGGTATAAACCACGGTGCCGCCTTCGGCCACGGATGGAGTCGCGGTCAGGCTGACGGTCGAAGTGTCGATGGTGTCAGTGACGTCGGTGACAGCTGGGGTGGTGCTCGGAACCAGGTTCTCGAAGTTGCCGCCCGTAGCATCCTTGATGCTGACTTCAACCTTGCCAGCGTCTTTGTAGACGTCATCGGCTGGAGCAGCCACGGTCAAGGAGCCCGTCGTAGCGCCGGCGGCAATAGTAATCACTGCACCGTTCGACAAAGTCACGGTTACAGGCGTGCCAGCGGCATTGGTCAGAGTGGCGGTGTAAACGATTGAACCACCCTCGGCCACGGTGTCGGTAGCGCTGAGGGTCAGGCTGGTGGTGTCCGGGGTATCGGTAACCGAAGTCTCGGCAGGCTTGCCGTCGACGTCCAGTTTCTCGTAATTACCGCCGGTGGCGCCAGTGATGGTGGTGCTCAGAGAGCTGCCGCCAGCGAGAGCATCGTTTGGCGCCGTGAAGTTCACGGTACCGGACGATTCGCCGACCGGGATGGTGATGGTCTGGCCATTCGACAGAGTGACAACGACAGGCGAACCAGTGACCGGAGCCGTTACGGAAGCGGTGTAAACGACAACGCCACCTTCAGCAACGCTAGGCGTCGCGGTCAGGCTGACGGTCGACGTATCGATGGTGTCAGTGACATCAGTCACGGCCGGGGTAGTGCTCGGAACCAGGTTCTCGAAATTACCGCCAGCAGTCTCTTTGATGCTGACTTCGACTTTGCCAGCATCCTTGTACACATCGTCCGCTGGAGCGGCGACGGTGACAGAACCGGTAGTGGCGCCGGCGGCGATGGTAATCACCGCGCCGTTGCTCAAGGTCACGGTCACCGGAGTACCGGCAGCGTTAGTCAGGGTAGCGGTATAAACAATCGAACCACCCTCGGCCACGGTGTCGGTCGCGCTGAGGCTCAGATTGGTAGTGTCCGGGGTGTCGGTAACCGAGGTCTCGGCAGGCTTGCCGTCGACGTCCAGCTTCTCGTAGTTGCCTCCAGTCGCACCAGTGATGGTGGCGCTCAGGGAGCTGCCGCCGGACAGGGCATCGTTAGGTGCCGTGATATTGACGGTGCCTGAGGACTCGCCGACCGGAATGGTGATGGTCTGGCCATTCGACAGAGTGACAACGACAGGCGAGCCAGTCACTGGAGCGGTGACCGACGCGGTGTACACCACGGTGCCGCCTTCAGCCACGGACGGCGTCGCGGTCAGCGAAACAGTTGAGGTATCGATGGTGTCGGTGATGTCCGTCACCGCAGGCGTGGTGCTCGGCACCAGGTTTTCAAAGTTGCCACCCGTGGCGTCCTGGATAGTCGCTTCGACCTTGCCGGCGTCCTTGTAGACGTCATCGGCGGGCGCAGCAACGCTCACGGAACCTGTGGTCGCGCCGGCGGCGATGGTGATCACCGCGCCGTTGCTCAGGGTCACGGTGACCGGCGTGCCGGCCGGGTTGGTCAGGGTGGCGGTGTAGACAATCGAGCCGCCTTCGGCGACCGAACCACTGGCCGACAGGCTCAGGCCGGTGTCGTCCACGGAGTCGGTGATGGTGGTCTGCGCCGGCGTGGTGTCGGGCGTCAGTTGTTCGAAGTTGCCACCGGTGGCGCCGGTAATGCTGGTGCTGACCGTGCTGCCGTTGTTGTAGACGTCATTGGCGGGGGTATCGACCACGACGGTGCCGACGGTCTTGCCGGCCTCGATGACGATGGTCGAGCCGTTGGACAGGGTCACGGTAACCGGGGTCTGCGCCGGGTTGGTCAGGGTCGCGGTGTAGGTGATCTGGCCGCCTTCCACAACGCTGCCGGTAGCGGTCAGGCTCAGGCCGGTGTTGTCCACCGAGTCGGTGATGGTGGTCTGTGCCGGCGTGGTGCTCGGCACCAGGTTCTCGAAGTTGCCGCCGGTGGCGCCGGTAATGCTGGTGCTGACCGTACTGCCGTTGTTGTAGACGTCGTTGGCCGGGGTATCGACCACCACGGTACCAGTGGTTTTACCGGCGTCGATGGTGATGGTCGAACCATTGGACAGGGTCACGGTGACCGGCGTCTGCGCCGGGTTGGTCAGGGTCGCGGTATAGGTGATCTGGCCACCTTCGACGACGGTGCCGGTGGCCGACAGGGTCAGGCCGGTGGCGTCCGGCGAGTCGGTGATGGTGGTCACCGCCGGCGTGGTGCTTGGCACCAGGTTCTCGAAGTTGCCGCCAGTGGTGCCGGTAATGCTGGTGCTGACCGTGCTGCCGTTGTTGTAGACGTCGTTGGCCGGGGTATCGACCACCACGGTGCCGACGGTCCGGCCGGCTTCGATGGTGATGATCGAGCCGTTGGACAGGGTCACGGTGACCGGCGTCTGCGCCGGGTTGGTCAGGGTTGCGGTGTAGGTGATTTGGCCGCCTTCGACGACGGTGCCGTTGGCGGTCAGGGTCAGGCCGGTGGTGTCCGGCGAGTCGGTGATGGTGGTCACCGCCGGCGTCGGGTTCGGTACCAGATTCTCGAAGTTGCCGCCGGTAGTCCCGGTAATGCTGGTGCTGACCGTGCTGCCATTGTTGTAGACATCGTTCGGCGGGGTGTCGACCACCACGGTGCCGACGGTCTGGCCGGCGTCGATGGTGATGGTCGAGCCATTGGACAGGGTCACGGTGACCGGGGTCTGTGCCGGGTTGGTCAGGGTCGCGGTGTAGGTGATCTGGCCACCCTCGGTCACGCTGGAGCCCGCGGTCAGGGTCACGGTGGTGGTGTCCACGGTGTCCGTGACCTGGGTGACGGCTGGCGTCGGGTCGACGGTCACGACCAGGCCACCGCCGCCGGTGATGCCGGTGACGCCCACGCTGATCTCTTTCGGGTCGTTGTAGACGGTGTCGTTCGGTGCCAGCGGCACATTGACGGTGCCGGTCAGTTGCCCGGCCGGAATCACGATCACCGAACCGTTGGACAGGGTGATGGTCAGGCCGGTCAGCGGCGCCTGGGTCAGCGTGGCGGTGTACACCAGCACGCCGCCGGCTTCGGTAATGGTCGGGGTTGCGCTCAGGCTCAGGGTCGAATCGCGCAGGATCTCGGTGGTAGTGCTGCTGTCATTGGTGGTCAGCGCACCGGTGGTGTCTTGCGCCGCGGCTCCCGCCGCGCCGAGGCCTGCGGTCGGGAAGCCGATGGTCGGGTCGACCCGGCCTGCCGTGGCGTCGAGCATCACGAAGCTGTGGCCGCCGCCCGCAGCGCCGCCGGTACCCGCGGCGGTCGGGCCGGCCGCGGTGGCTTCCAGCTCGGTAGTCGGGTCCGCGCCGGCGACGATTGCCTGCTGCAGCTCAGCGACCGACGGCGCGGCTTGCTCGGCGGCCTCGGCCAGGTCGGTGCTGGAGTCCGGAGCGCTGCCGCTCCATTGCGTCTCACGGCCCAGGTCCAGGGTCCGGCCATCGGCCAGTTCCAGGCTGACGGCGCCCGCCAGGCCGGTATCGACCTGGTCGCCTACATACAGGCGATCACCCTCAACGAGTACGCGGCGAACCCCTTCCGGGGATACGACGAAAACTTGGCCAACAATGCTTTTGACGGTAGCAACAACACTGCTCATTGAGGATTCTCCGGGGGGTACCGTTCAGTAGACTTCCATGTTCCTGACGGGCATACGCCGACGCAGTCTGGACGTTCTTCAGAGTGTAGAAACACGTGATTTTGACGCGGATATTTGTCAATAAATTGGCTATATTTTTTTGCTATTAACCATATGCCAAACTATTGACCTTCTGAGTGTCATCCTAAACAATCGTCAAGGTAATGTCACATTGATATTCATGCGGCGACCTGTCTAAAAGTGTGTGACCCAGTTCATGGTTTGAACTTTCCGATATACGGTCATTCCGGTTGCCATCATCCGATGCAGCGCCTCGTTTTGCTGTGATTTGGGACAAGAAGTCCTGGGAACCTCCTCTATGCGTCCGCAGTTGTTCAAAGCCTTACCCTTCGTACTCGCCGCCAGTTTCGCCCAAGCACAAACCCTGCCCGAAGCCATGCAGAAAGCACTGGATGTCCATCCGGAAATCCAGGCCGCGGTGAACAGCCGCCTGGCAGCCGACTACCAGCTCAAAGCGGCCAAGGGCGGCTATTTGCCGCGGGTCGATTTGCTGGGCGGTTATGGTCGTGAAGGCACCGACAGCCCGACCACCCGTGCAGGATCGAGCAATCACTGGGAGACGCTGAACCGCAGCGAGTCAAGTTTACGTCTCCAGCAAATGGTTTTTGACGGTTTTGCCACCTCCAGTGAGGTCGGGCGTCAACAAGCCACCGTCAATTCCCGGGCGTACTCGTTGCTGGGCACTTCCGAGCGCACCGCGCTGACCGTGGCCCAGGTGTACCTGGATGTGCTGACCCGGCGCGAGTTCGTGCGCCTGGCCGAAGACAACATGCGCAATCACGAGCGCATCTACGATCAGATCCAGCTGCGCACCCAGCGCGGCGTCGGCAGCCGCGCCGACCTCGACCAGGCGGAAGCGCGCATGGCCCAGGCGCGCAACAACCTGATCACCGAACAGACCAACCTGGCCGATGCCCAGACCAACTACCTCAGCGCCGTCGGCCAGATGCCGGACCAGCTGGAGCGCCCGGTCGGCTTCATGGCCCTGCTGCCGGCCAGCCTCGACGAAGCCCGGCACCAGATGCTGGAAAACAGCCCGATCCTGCGCTCGGCCGAGTCCGACATCGTCGCCGCCGAGAAGCAGTACGAAGCCGCCAAGTCGACCTTCTACCCGCGCTTCGATGCCGAGCTGGGGCGTACCGCCGACAACAACCTGGACGGCATCGACGGCCACAACAACGAATGGCAGGCCATGCTGCGCATGCGCTTCAACCTGTTCGCCGGCGGCAGCAACAAGGCCGACCTGGAATCCAAGGCCTATCAGTCCAACCAGGCGCTGGATATTCGTAACAACGCCCTGCGTGTTCTGAATGAAGAGCTAGGCTTGGCGTGGAACGCCTTGAACAACGCCAATGCGCAAGTGCCGATCGCCCAGCAATATGTCGATCGCAGCGCCAGCGTGCGTGAGGCGTATCAGAAGCAATTCAGTCTGGGCGAACGCACTTTGCTCGACTTGCTCGATAGCGAGAATGAACTGTTCACCGCCTCGCGTCGGTTGGCGGAAATCAAGAACATTCAGTTATTTACTCAATATCGAATCAAGGCGACCATGGGCGAATTGCTCAAGAGCCAGGGAGTGGTCGCACCCATGGCTTCCGTCGTGCAGAACGATGTGAAGCCCAAGGTCCAACTGCCTGGGATGAATTGAGTACTTTTCATCCAATAGACAGTTAAAGAGTGCCGAGCGTGGAATCAGAAGTCAGTCGAGTGCAACTTAGCCATGATCCACGCGGCATGCATGACGACCCGCTGCTGGATGCCCTGCTAACCCTGTGTTCCCTGCACCAGAAGCCGGCCAGCGCGGCCATGTTGACCACCGGCCTGCCTTTACCCTCCCAGCGCCTGAGCGCCGAGCTGCTGCCGCGCGCCGCCGCTCGCGCCGGCCTGCAGGGGCGTTTGCTGCGGCGCAAGCTGGAGCAGATTCCTGCCATAGCCATGCCGGCCATGCTGTTGCTCAAGGACGGCCGCAGCGCCGTCCTGCTCGGCTGGCAGGGCGAAGACCAGGCCCGCCTGCTGCTCAGCGAGAGCGACGGCGGCGAGGTCAGTGTCAGCCGCCAGATGCTGGCCGACGACTACAGCGGGCAAGTGTTCTTCGCTCAGCCCCAACATAAATTCGACGTCAACCACGGCTCGCTGATTCCCCGCGCCCGCTCCTGGTTCCGCGACACCTTGAAGCGTTCGCGCTGGCTGTACGCCGACGCCATCGCCGCCAGCCTGCTGATCAACGTCATTGCCATGGCCGCGCCGCTGTTCGTGATGAACGTCTACGATCGCGTGGTCCCCAACCAGGCCGCCGCCACCCTGTGGGTGCTGGCCATCGGCATCACCGGCGCCTACCTGTTCGACCTGGTTCTCAAGAGCCTGCGCAGCCTGTGCCTGGACCTGGCCGGCAAGAAGACCGACCTGATCATCTCGGCCACGCTGTTCGAGCGTATCGTCGGCATGGCCATGAAGTACCGGCCGGCGCGGGTCGGCAGCTTTGCCCAGAACATCCACGAGTTCCAGAGCCTGCGCGACTTCCTCGCCTCGCTGACCCTCACCAGCCTGATCGACCTGCCGTTCACCCTGCTGATCTTCCTGGTGATCGCCATCCTCGGCGGGCACCTGGTGTGGATTCCGGTGCTGGCCTTCCCGATTGCCCTGGGCATCGGCTACGCCCTGCAGAAACCGCTGATCGCCACCATGGAAAAAACCATGGCCCTGGGCGCCGAGCGCCAGTCGAGCCTGATCGAGACCCTGGCCGGGCTGGACGCGGTGAAGGTCAACAACGCCGAAAGCGAACGCCAGTACCAGTGGGAACAGACCATCGGCACCCTGGGCCGTCTCGAGCTGCGGGTGAAGATGCTCTCCAGCCTGGCGATGAACATCACCCTGCTGATCCAGCAGCTGGCCGGGGTGATCATGATCGTCTTCGGCGTGTACCAGATCATCGACGGCAACCTGAGCATGGGCGGGCTGATCGCCTGCTACATGCTCAGCGGCCGCGCCCTCAGCCCGCTGGCCTCGTTGTCCGGCCTGCTGACTCGCTACCAGCAGGCGCGGGTGACCATGACCTCGGTCGACCAGATGATGGAGCTGCCCCAGGAGCGCAACTTCGACGAGCGTCCCCTGAGCCGCAACGTGCTGCAGGGCGCCATCGAATGCCGGCAACTGAATTTCACCTACCCGGGGCAGCAGAACCCGGCGTTGAAGAACATCAATCTGGTGGTCAAGCCGGGCGAGAAGATCGGCATCATCGGCCGCAGCGGCTCGGGCAAGAGCTCCCTGGCCAAGCTGCTGGTGGGCCTGTATACCCCGGACTCCGGCGCCTTGCTGGTGGACGGCGTGGACATCCGGCAGATCGACGTCAGCGAATTGCGCCACAACATCGGTTATGTGGCCCAGGACATCCAGCTGCTGGCCGGTACCCTGCGTGACAACCTGACCTCCGGCGCCCGTTACGTCGAAGACGAACTGGTGCTGCAGGCCGCCGAACTGGCCGGCGTCCACGAGTTCGCCCGCCTGCACCCGCAGGGCTACGAGCTGCAGGTCGGCGAGCGCGGGCAGAACCTCTCCGGCGGCCAGCGGCAGAACGTCGCCCTGGCCCGGGCCCTGCTGCTCAACCCGCCGATCCTGCTGCTCGACGAACCGACCAGCGCCATGGACAACACCGGTGAAGAACGCTTGAAACAACGCCTGCAAGCCGTGGTGGAAGCCAAGACCGTGGTGCTGGTCACCCACCGTGCCTCGCTGCTGTCGCTGGTGGATCGCCTGCTGGTGATCGACCGCGGGCAGATCCTCGCCGACGGGCCGAAAGCAGTCGTGATGGAAGCGTTGAAGAAGGGGCAGATCAGTGTTGCTTAAATCCGGTTTCAAAGACTCGATCCTGCGCTACTTCAAAGGCACCGAATCGCTGCACGACCAACCCCTGCCCGAGGTCAACAAGGCGCTGATCGAGGATGCGCCGCGGGTTATCCGCCTGACCATCTGGGGCATCATCGGCTTCTTCCTGTTCCTGCTGCTGTGGGCCAACTTCGCGGTGATCGACGAAGTGACCAAGGGCGAGGGCAAGGCGATCCCGTCGTCCAAGGTGCAGAAAATCCAGAACCTGGAAGGTGGCATCGTCTCCGAACTGTTCGTCAAGGAAGGGCAGATCGTCGAAGCCGGCGCCCCGCTGATCCGCCTGGATGACACGCGTTTCAAGTCCAACGTCGGCGAGACCGAGGCCGATCGCCTGTCGATGCTGCTGCGGGTCGAGCGCCTGAGCGCGGAGATCGACAACCGCGAACTGAATTTCCCGGCCGACGCCATGGCCGCCGTGCCCGGCCAGGCGGCCAGCGAAAAGTCGCTGTATGAAAGCCGTCGCCAGCAGTTGCACGACGAAGTCGGCGGCCTGCAGGAACAGCTGATCCAGAAGCAGCAGGAACTGCGCGAGTTCACCTCCAAGCAGGCGCAGTACCGCCAGCAACTGAGCCTGCAGCGCCAGGAAATCGCCATGTCCGAGCCGCTGGTGGCCCAGGGCGCGGTGTCGCCGGTGGAAGTGCTGCGGCTCAAGCGCGCCGAAGTCGAGACCCGTGGGCAACTGGACGCCACCACCCTGGCGATCCCCCGTGCCGAATCGGCGATCAAGGAAGTCCAGCGCAAGGTCGACGAAACCCGCGGCAAGTTCCGCAGCGAAGCCCTGACCCAGCTCAACGAGGCGCGCACCGAACTGAACAAGGCCAGTGCCACCGGCAAGGCCCTGGAAGACCGGGTCAGCCGGACCCTGGTTACCTCGCCGGTGCGCGGCATCGTCAAGCAACTGATGGTCAACACCATCGGCGGCGTGATTCAGCCGGGCAGCGACATGGTGGAGATCGTGCCGCTGGACGACACCCTGCTGGTGGAAGCGAAGATCCGTCCGCAGGACATCGCCTTCCTGCACCCGGGGCAGGAAGCGGTGGTCAAGTTCACCGCCTATGACTACACCATCTACGGCGGCCTGAAGGCCAAGCTGGAACAGATCGGCGCCGACACCATCACCGACGAAGACAAGAAGACCACCTACTACGTGATCAAGCTGCGCACCGACCGCAGCCACCTGGGCACCGATGAAAAGCCGTTGCTGATCATCCCCGGCATGGTCGCCTCGGTGGACATCATCACCGGCAAGAAAAGCGTGCTCAGCTACCTGCTCAAGCCGATCATCCGCGCCCGCGCCGAGGCGCTGCACGAGCGTTAAGCCATCTGTAGCCGCTGCCGCCAGGCTGCGATAAGGCCCGAAGGGCCTTCAGCGATATTGAAAATCGTCACGTCCCCTTTGGGGCCGATCACAGCCTGGCGGCAGCGGCTACAGGCGCTTGTGCCGGCCTTGGGGGCTGCGGTCGAATCGCCATATCGTTATTCGTTAACGGTATTTAAAGTTCAGTTCTTATATCTATAAAGTCGTCTCCCTGCGTACCTGCCGACCAATCGGCGCGCCGCACGAAATGAACCCACACGGGACCTCCGTGAGTTTCTGATCGACGCGCGCGCCACCGGGCGTGCTCTGCGTGGGAGTGATTTATGTCCGTACCCTCTCCAAGTGCCGCGCCCATCGCCGCACAAGCTTTTGATATCCGCCCGTTCAGCGGCGCCGTCGGTGCCGAGATCGTCGGCCTGGACCTGACCCGGCCGGTCAACGACCAGGACTTCGCGCGCATTCACCGCGCGCACCTGGATCATCACGTCGTGGTATTCCGCGACCAGCGCATCACCCCCGAACAACAGATCGCCTTCAGCCGCCGTTTCGGCGTGCTGCAGATCCACGTGCTCAAGCAGTTCCTGCTGGCCGGGCACCCGGAAATCCTCATCGTTTCCAACATCATCGAAAACGGCCAGTCCATCGGCCTGGGGGACGCCGGCAAGTTCTGGCATTCCGATCTCTCCTACAAGGAACTGCCGAGCCTGGGCTCGATGCTGCACGCCCAGGAGCTGCCGTCCGAGGGCGGCGACACGCTGTTCGCCGACATGCACAAAGCCTGGGACAGCCTGCCCGAAGCGCTGCGCAAGGCGGTCGATGGCCGCTTTGCCGCGCACTCCTACACCGCGCGCTACAGCGAGACCAAGTTCGAGGGCAACTGGCGCCCGACCCTGACCCCGGAGCAACTGGCCCAGGTCCAGGAAGTGGTGCACCCGGTCGTGCGCACTCACCCGGAAAACGGTCGCAAGGCGCTGTTCGTCAGCGAAGGCTTCACCACCCGCATCGTCGGCCTGCCGGAAGACGAGAGCCGCCAGTTGCTCGCCGAGCTCTACGCCCACAGCGTGCTGCCGGAAAACATCTACCGCCACCAATGGCAGCCCCATGACCTGGTGTTCTGGGACAACCGCTCGCTGATCCACCTGGCCGCCGGTTGCCCCAGCCATCTGCGCCGCAAGCTGTACCGCACCACCATCCAGGGCGACGCCCCTTACTGATCGGCCACCCACGGCAGGAGAAACACCATGTCCCAACCTACTCAACGCCTCCCGCGCCTGGGCAAACTGGCGGCCGCCATCGGCCTGGGCTTCAGCCTGCTGGCCGCTGGCCTGGTCGCGCCGACGGCGGCCCATGCCGAAGGCGAGATCCGCATCGCCGAACAGTTCGGCATCGTCTATCTGCTGCTCAACGTGGTGCGCGACCAGAACCTGATCGAAAAACACGGCAAGCAAGAGGGCATCGACATCAAGGTCGACTGGACCCAGCTGTCCGGCGGTGCGGCGGTCAACGACGCCTTGCTCTCCGGCTCCATCGACATCGCCGGGGCCGGCGTCGGCCCGCTGTTGACCATCTGGGACCGCACCCACGGCAAGCAGAACGTCAAGGCGGTGGCGTCGCTGGGCAACTTCCCTTACTACCTGGTGAGCAACAATCCCAAGGTCAAGACCATCGCCGACTTCACCGAGAAGGACCGCATCGCGGTGCCGGCGGTGGGGGTTTCCGTGCAGTCGCGGTTCCTGCAGTACGCAGCGGCCAAGCAGTGGGGCGACAAGGAATTCAATCGCCTGGACAAGTACACCATCGCCGTTCCGCACCCGGACGCCACGGCGGCGCTGATCGCCGGCGGCACCGAGCTGACCGGGCACTTCTCCAACCCGCCGTTCCAGGACCAGGCGCTGGCCAACCCGAATGTGCATGTGGTGCTCAATACCTACGACCTGCTGGGCCCGAACTCGCCGACCGTGCTGTTCGCCACCGAGAAATTCCGCAGCGAGAACCCGAAAACCTACAAGGCTTTCGTCGAGGCGCTGGCCGAGGCCGCCGACTTCGCCCAGAAGGACAAGGGCGCGGCCGCGGATACCTACATCCGCGTGACCAAGGCCAAGATCGACCGCGAAGCCTTGCTGAAGATCATCGACAACCCGCAGTTCGAGTTCACCGTCACCCCGAAAAACACCTACCCGCTGGCTGAATTCCTCTACCGCGTGGGCGCGATCAAGAACAAGCCGCAATCGTGGAAGGACTACTTCTTCCAGGACACCACCCCGCTGCAAGGGAGCTGATCGCCATGAACGCTCCCTTGCAAGGCCACACGGCCAGCAACCCGACCACGGCGGCTCAGGCGCTGCTGGCGGTCGACCAGGTCAGCCTGGAATACCGCACTCCGCAGCGCGTGGTGCGGGCCACCCACCAGGTCAGTTTCGAAATCGATCCCGCCGACCGTTTCGTCCTGCTCGGGCCCTCGGGCTGCGGCAAGTCGACCCTGCTCAAGGCGGTCGCCGGCTTCATCCAGCCCTGCGAGGGCGAGATTCGCCTGCAAGGACAACGGGTCAGCCAGCCGGGGCCGGACCGGATTGTGGTGTTCCAGGAGTTCGATCAACTGCCGCCGTGGAAAACCGTTAAACAGAACGTGATGTTCCCGCTGCTGGCGTCGAATACCCTCAACCGCCGCGAGGCCGAGGAGCGTGCGCTGCACTACCTGGACAAGGTCGGCCTGGCGGCGTTCGCCGACGCCTACCCGCACACCCTGTCCGGCGGCATGAAGGCGCGGGTGGCGATAGCACGCGCCCTGGCGATGCAGCCGAAGATCCTGCTGATGGACGAACCCTTCGCCGCCCTCGACGCCCTGACCCGGCGCAAGATGCAGGAGGAGTTGCTGCTGCTCTGGGAAGAGGTGCGCTTCACCCTGCTGTTCGTCACCCACTCCATCGAGGAAGCGCTGGTGGTGGGCAATCGCATCCTGCTGCTGTCGCCCCACCCGGGGCGGGTGCGGGCGGAAATCCACAGCCATCAGTACGACCTGCAAAGCCTTGGCGGCGTGGCGTTCCAGCAGACGGCGCGGCGTATCCACCGGCTGCTGTTCGACGAAGGCCAGTCGCCGGAAACCGAGCGCGAGCTGGATTTCACCGATATCCGTATCGCTTATTGAGCCTTTAAGAGGAACGCCCGATGAGCCATTCATCACCTGTTCGCCAGGAATACGAAGTTGCCCTCGAACCCTTGCTGGCGGTGCCGCTGGAGCGTGAATTGCCGCTGGGCCAGCGCCTGTGGCAACAAGGCTGGCTGCGCAAGAGCCTGATCCTGATCGTGCTGGCGCTGCTCTGGGAGGCCGTGGCCCGCTACCAGAACAACGACCTGCTGCTACCGAGCTTTTTGCAGACCGCCAGCGCGCTGTACGACGGCCTGCTCAGCGGTGAGCTGCTGGGTAAGGTCGGCATTTCCCTGGTCGTGCTGCTCAAGGGGTACCTGATCGGCATCGTCCTGGCCTTTGCCCTGACCACCCTGGCGGTGTCGACCCAGGTGGGCCGCGACCTGCTGAGCACCCTGACCTCGATGTTCAACCCGTTGCCGGCCATCGCCCTGTTGCCGCTGGCCCTGCTGTGGTTCGGCCTGGGGGAGAACAGCCTGATCTTCGTGCTGGTGCATTCGGTGCTCTGGGCCCTGGCCTTGAACACCTACGCCGGCTTTCTCGGGGTCTCGGAAACCCTGCGCATGGCCGGGCGCAACTACGGGCTCAAGGGTATGCGCTTCGTGCTGTTCATCCTGATCCCGGCGGCGCTGCCGTCGATCCTCGCCGGCCTGAAAATCGGCTGGGCCTTCGCCTGGCGCACCCTGATCGCCGCCGAACTGGTGTTCGGCGCCACCAGCGGCAAGGGCGGCCTGGGCTGGTACATCTTCCAGAACCGCAACGAGCTGTACACCGACAAAGTCTTCGCCGGCCTGGCGGTGGTGATCCTGATCGGCCTGCTGGTGGAGAACCTGGTGTTCGACACCCTGGAGCGGGTCACCGTGAAACGCTGGGGCATGCAACGCTGAGCCTGTAGCGCCCGTAGCGCCCGTAGTCGCTGCCGAGCCCGCGAGGCTGCGATCGACGGCGCAGCCGGCGCAAAACCTGACAGCACATTTTGTCTGGCACACCGCGTGCGCCGGTCTGGCGAGGACTTCGTCCTCGATCGCAGCCTGCGGCAGCGGCTACACAGAGTGGTGTCCACGGTTGAACTGCCCTCCACGATCCTGTAGCCGCTGCCGAGCCCGCGAGGCTGCGATCGACGGCACAGCCGGCGCAAAACCTGACAGCACATTTTGTCTGGCATACCGCGTGCGCAGGTCTGGCGAGGACTTCGTCCTCGATCGCAGCCTGCGGCAGCGGCTACACAGCGTGGTGCCCATGGTTGAACTGCCCTCCACGAATCTGTAGCCGCTGCCGAGCCCGCGAGGCTGCGATCGACGGCGCAGCCGGCGCAAAATCTGACAGCACATTTTGTCTGGCATACCGCATGCGCAGGCCTGGCAAGGACTTTGTCCTCGATCGCAGCCTGCGGCAGCGGCTACACAGCGTGGTGTCCATGGTTGAACTGCCCTCCACGATCCCGTAGCCGCTGCCGAGCCCGCGAGGCTGCGATCGACGGCGCAGCCGGCGCAAAACCTGACAGCACATTTTGTCTGGCATACCGCATGCGCAGGCCTGGCGAGGACTTCGTCCTCGATCGCAGCCTGCGGCAGCGGCTACACAGCGTGGTGTTCACGGTTGAACTGCCCTCCACGATCCTGTAGCCGCTGCCGAGCCCACGAGGCTGCGATCGACGGCGCAGCCGGCGCAAAACCTGACAGCGCATTTTGTCTGGCATACCGCATGCGCAGGTCTGGCGAGGACTTCGTCCTCGATCGCAGCCTGCGGCAGCGGCTACGTATGGAGAACCTGGTGTTCGACACCTGGGGCGGGTCACCGTGAAACGCTGGGGCATGCAGCGCTGAACCTGTAGCCGCTGCCGAGCCTGCGAGGCTGCGATCGACGGCGCAGCCGGCGCAAAACCTGACAGCACATTTTGTCTGGCATACCGCATGCGCAGGTCTGGCGAGGACTTTGTCCTCGTTCGCAGCCTGCGGCAGCGGCTACAGAGAGTGGTGTCCATGACTGAAATGACCCTGCTAGCATTGCGCCTGACTCATTCCCGATCAGCCACGAGTGCTCAGCATGCAACTCCCGGACATGAACCTTCTGGTCGCCCTCGACGCCCTGCTCGACGAGGGCAGCGTGGTCGGCGCGGCGCGGCGCATGAACCTCAGCCCGGCGGCCATGAGCCGAACCCTCACGCGGATCCGCGAGGCGCTGGGCGATCCGATCCTGGTACGCGCCGGCCGCGGCCTGGTGCCCACGCCCAAGGCCCTGGAACTGCGTGGCCAGGTACGTGACCTGGTGGAGCAGGCGGCGCTGGTGTTCCGTTCCGGTGACCAGGTCGACCTCGGCACCCTGCGCCGGCGCTTCAATGTGCGCGCCAACGACTTTTTCGTCGGCGTCTATGGCGGTCGCCTGATCGACACCCTGGAGCGCCAGGCGCCCCATTGCGAACTGCGTTTCGTCCCGGAGGGCGATGGCGACGACGAGGCCCTGCGCGAAGGGCGGATCGACCTGCGCATCAGCAACACCCGGCCGCTGACCCCGGAAGTGAAGGTGCAGAACCTGTTCTCCACCACCTTTGTCGGCCTGGTGCGCGAGCATCATCCGTTGCTCGACGAGGAGATCACCGCCGAGCGTTTTGCCGCCTTCCCGCACATCAGCATGTCCCGGCGCGGTATTGCCCGCGGGCCAATCGACGTGGCGCTGGGCGACCTGGGCCTGCAGCGCCGGGTGCCGCTGATCGCGCCGAGCTTCCATGCCGCGATGTTCATGCTGCCGGACTCGGACCTGATCCTGCCGGTGCCCAAGGAAACCCTGCTCAGCGTGTCGCGCCTGGGCCTGCACCTGCGCTCGTTCGCCTTGCCGATTCCCCTGCCGACCCTGGTGCTGACCCAGGCCTGGCACCCGCGCTACGACAAGGACCCGGCGCACAAATGGTTCCGCGAGACCCTGCGCGCCTCCTGCAACGAAACCTGGCACGCCGCCCAGCCCTGAAAACCACACCCCCTGTAGCCGCTGCCGAGCAACGCGAGGCTGCGAACGGGGTCGGCGGCATTCGACTTAGCCCTCGCCAGGTAGCGTCCGCGATTGGCCTGTTGGATCAGGTCGCCTGGTGTTGCGACGGCTGCGCCGCCGATCGCAGCCTCGCGCCGCTCGGCAGCGGCTACACGTCATCCAATCGTTGCGTTTGGTGCACTTATAAGCTGCCGATAAGTCAGTTTTCGTCAGCTGTCGGGCTTTTTACACTGCTTCGGTATTTCTATCGGAGTCATTCCCTTCATGAGTTCCCTCGCCGTGGCTGTGCCGGCACCCGTTGAAGTGGCCAGCAAACCGGCAGCTGTCAGCCCTGCGGTCTTCGGCCCGCGAATCATCATCGGCCTGCTCGGCGTATTGCTGGCGGTGCTGGTGTCGGGCCTCAACGAGATGGTGACCAAGATCGCCCTGGCCGATATCCGTGGCGCCCTGGCCATCGGCTATGACGAAGGCACCTGGCTGGTGGCCAGCTACACCGCCACCTCGGTGGCGGCCATGGCCTTCGCCCCCTGGTGTTCGGTGACCTTTTCGCTGCGCCGTTTCACCCTTTGCGCCATCGCCCTGTTCACCGTGCTGGGCGTGCTCTGTCCGTTCGCCCCGAACTACCACAGCCTGTTGCTGCTGCGCACCGTGCAGGGCCTGGCCGGCGGCGCGTTGCCGCCAATGCTGATGACCGTGGCGCTGCGGTTCCTGCCGGCCAACGTCAAGCTCTACGGCCTGGCCGGCTACGCCCTGACCGCCACCTTCGGCCCGAGCCTGGGCACGCCGCTGGCCGCCCTGTGGACCGAATACGTCGGCTGGCAATGGGCGTTCTGGCAGGTGGTGGCGCCGTGCTTGCTGGCGATGCTCGCGGTGGCCTACGGCCTGCCCCAGGACCCGCTGCGCCTGGAGCGCCTCAAGGCCTTCAACTGGCGCGGCCTGCTGCTGGGGTTTCCGGCGATCTGCATGCTGGTGATCGGCATCCTGCAGGGCAATCGCCTGGACTGGTTCGGCTCGCCGCTGATCTGCCTGCTGCTGGGCGGGGGGGCGTTGTTGCTGGTGCTGTTTCTGATCAACGAATGGTCGCAGCCGATTCCGTTCTTCAAGTTGCAGATGCTCGGCATCCGCAACCTGTCGTTCGCCCTGCTGACCCTGGCCGGAGTACTGGTGGTGCTGACCGCGGTGATCATCATTCCGTCCAGTTTCCTGGCCCAGGTCCAGGGCTACCGGCCGTTGCAGACCGCCCCGGTGATGCTGGTGATGGCCCTGCCGCAGCTGATCGCGCTGCCCCTGGTGGCGGCCCTGTGCAACCTGCGCTGGGTCGATTGCCGCTGGGTGCTGGGCATTGGCCTGACGATGCTGGTGCTGTCGTGCCTGGGCGGCGCGCAGCTGACCTCGGCGTGGATTCGCGACGATTTCTACGTGCTGCAACTGTTGCAGATCTTCGGCCAGCCGATGGCGGTGCTGCCATTGCTGATGCTTTCCACCGGCAGTATCCAGCCGATCGAGGGGCCGTTCGCGTCCTCCTGGTTCAACACCGTGAAAGGCCTGGCGGCGGTGATCGCCACCGGCGTGCTGGATGCCCTGACCACCCACCGCCTGCACTTTCACTCGACCATGCTGGTGGACAGCCTCGGCAACTCGCCGCTGAGCGCCGTCGACGCCAGCAACCTCGCCCAGCGCCTGCACCGGCAGGCCGTGGTGCTGACCTCCGCCGACCTCTACTACGTCATGGCTGGCGTGGCGGCGGCCTTGATCCTGCTGATTTTCTGGCTGCCGACGCGGATCTATCCGCCACGCGCGCCGACTTGAACGTTCACTGAGACAGAAGGTTTTTATGACGATCCACATCAAACACAAACTCGCCGTCAGCGTGGCTGCGGTCGCGGTCCTTGGCGTGCTGGTGTACCTGGTTACCGGCAAGGCCACCGAGCAGACCACCAACGACGCTTTCGTGAGCGCCGACTACACCCTGGTGGCGCCGCGTGTGGCGGGTTTCATCAAGGAAGTGCTGGTGGAAGACAACCAGCGGGTCAAGGCCGGCCAGTTGCTGGCGCTGATCGACGATCGCGACCTGCGCGCCGCGGCCCAGGCGGCGGACGCCGAAACCCTGGTGGCCAAGGCGCAGTTGCAGAACGCCCGCGCCACCCTCGACCGGCAAAGCTCGGTGATCGCCCAGGCCCAGGCCTCGGTGGTGGCCGCGCGGGCGGAAATGGCCTTCGCCGAACATGAACTGAACCGCTACAACCACCTGGCCGGGGTCGGTGCCGGCACGGTGCAGAATGCCCAGCAGGCCAGGACCCGCATCGACCAGGCCAGCGCGCGGCTGGCCACGGCCACCGCGGCGCTGGCGGCGGAACGCAAGCAGGTGGAGATTCTCACCGCCCAGCGTGACGCCGCCGAGGGCGGGCTGAAGCGCGCCCAGGCGTCCCTGGAAATGGCCAGCTACGAGCTGTCCTACACGCGCATCGTCGCGCCGGTGGACGGCATGGTCGGCGAACGCGCGGTGCGGGTCGGCGCCTACGTCACGCCGGGCAGCAAGATCCTCGCCGTGGTGCCGCTGGAGCAGGCCTATGTGGTGGCCAACTTCCAGGAAACCCAGCTGGCCCACATGCACCCCGGGCAGTCGGTGCAGGTGCGAGTCGACAGCCTGGACGGCGAAACCCTGCGCGGCCGGGTCGAGAGCCTGGCGCCGGCCACCGGCGTGACCTTCGCCGCGGTCAAGCCGGACAACGCCACCGGCAACTTCACCAAGGTGGTGCAGCGCATTCCGGTGAAGATCCTGCTGGAGCCCGGCCAGCCGATGGCCGAGCGTCTGCGGGTCGGGATGTCGGTGGAAGCGAGCGTCGATACCCTGGGCCAGGCCAGCTCCGCGCGTGAGGTGGCGAAGCGATGAGTCGTCTGCTCCAGCCGGTATTCGCCCTGAGCCTGTTGTCCCTGGCCGCCTGCAGTGTCGGCCCGGATTTCCAGCGCCCCGAAGGGCCGCGGGTCGAGGCCTGGGCCAGCCCGCAAAAGGCTGCGCCGAGCCAGGTGGTGAGCAGCCCCCTGGACGAGCGCTGGTGGGAGGTCTTCAACGATCCGCAGTTGTCGGCCCTGAGCCGGCGCGTGCTGACCGACAACCTCGACCTGCAACTGGCCACCAGTCGCCTGCAACAGAGCCGCGCGGCGCGCCAGGTGGTCACTGCCGAGCGTTATCCGACCAGCAGCGCCAGCGGCGGCTACGCGCGCAAACGCAACAGCGGCGAAGGCCTGAACGACCCGTCGGGTCACGAAGGCAAGTCCGCCTTCAACCTGTGGGACGCCGGCTTCTCGGCTTCCTGGGAACTGGATTTCTGGGGCCGCGTGCGGCGCGAAACCGAGGCCGCCGACGCGACCCTGGAAGTCGCGGAGAACGACCGGCGCGGGGTGCTGCTGGCGGTGCTGGCCGAGACCGCCCAGGACTACATCCAGCTGCGCGGCGTGCAGAACACTCGGGCGGTGACCGAGCAGAACCTCGACGTCGCTCGCCACAGCCTCAAGCTCTCGCAACTGCGCCTGGCCGACGGCGTGGCCACCGACCTGGACGTGGCCGAAGCCGCCGCGCAGGTGGCGACCATCGAGTCGCAACTGCCGGCCTTGCAGCAGCGCCAGGCGCAACTGATCAACGCCCTGAGCCTGCTGATGGGCGAGCCGCCCCAGGCCCTGCACGCTGAACTCGCGGCGGATGCGCCGGTGCCGCAAACCCCGCGCCAGGTCGCCATCGGCCTGCCGTCGCAACTGGCCGAACGCCGCCCGGACATCCGCCAGGCCGAAGCCCGCCTGCATGCCGCCACCGCCAGCATCGGCGTGGCCAAGGGCGACTTTTATCCGCGCATCACCCTGTCGGGCAACTTCGGCTCCCAGGCCATGCAGCTGTCGGACTTCGGCTCCTGGGGCTCGCGGCAGTTCGGCATCGGCCCGCAGTTCAGCCTGCCGCTGTTCGACGGCGGCCGCCTGCGCGGCATGCTGCATCTGCGCGAAGCCCAGCAGCAGGAAGCGGCCGTCGCCTACCAGCAGACCGTGCTGCGCGCCTGGCATGAAATCGACGACCAGCTGACCCGCTACAACAGCAGCCAGCTGCGCCGCGACAGCCTGGCCGAAGCCGTGCGGCAGAACCAGATCGCCCTGCGCACCGCGCAACAGCAGTACGTCGAAGGCGTGGTGGACTTCGTCAACGTCCTCACCGTGCAAGGCGCCTTGCTCGCCACCCAGGAGCAACTGGTGGAAAGCTCGACCGGCGTTTCCCTGGCCATGGTCGGCCTGTACAAGGCCCTGGGCGGCGGCTGGGAGTCGGTGTATCCGTTGGCTAGCGCGGATTCTGCAAAAACACCACATACCCCCTGAACCACGGGCTGTCTCGCAGATAGCCCGGCTCCTGCCATTCGCCGCCCTGGATCAACCCCACCTTGAACGGCAGGCCCATGCGGTCGAGGCGGGGCAGGTAGGCGGCGTAGTTGGGGATGCTGTGGCGGCCCTGGTAGGTCTGCACCACCACTTCGTCGACGACGCCCTTGAGCCCGGCGATGGCCTCGGGGTTGGCGTTGCTGCCCCAGTCCATCAGTCCGGTGATGCTCAGGCGGTACCGGGCGGGCAGGCGCTGGCGCAGGTCGCGCAGGAAGCTGGCGTACTCGTCGAGGTAGCGGGTGCGGGCGTCGAAATCGATCTGGATGCCGACCACCGGGTTGCCGGCCTGCTGCCAGCGCTGCACCTGGCCCAGCAGCTGGCGGTAGACAGTTTCCGGCCAGTGCAGGGTGTGGGCGCGATAGACCACCCAGACCTCGCCCTGGCGCAGGCGCGGAACGGCCATGCCCTGGGCGATGAAGTGCACATTGCCGCTCGGGTCGCGACGCGAACGGCTGATCTGCCCTTGCAGGATGTACAGGGTCTTGGCCTGGTTCAGCACCGGCTGCGGGGCGACGCCGCTCCACAGCCAGAAGGCATCGTGATCGCGGGCGTCGACCGCCGCCTGGGCACTGCCGGCCAGCAACAGCCAGACCGGCAGCAGGCATCGCCAGAAGCGGCTCATGCTTACCAGTAGTACTGCTGCGACTTGCCCCACTGGGTGTCGGCGAAGGTGCCTTTGAGCTGGCGGAACCAGGCCTTGCGCACCGCGGGCTCCACGTCTTTGCCGCCACAGCGGTTGTTGCCCGAGGATGCAAAGCAATTGATCGCGCGGTACAGGGCGTAGGCGCGGTCGTCGCGTGGCGCCTTGCTGTTGGCGATCACCTGTTTGTAGCCCTCGAGGCGGGAGAACGCTTCGCCCTTGAAGGCCGACGGCGTGCTGCCCAGGGACTGCTTGTCGGGCTGGCTGTCCAGCGGCATGCCGTCCAGGCCGTTGCGCAGGATGAACTCACCGAGGCAGTTCAGGCCTTGCGGGCTTTTCCCATCCTTCTCCAATGCCGCCGCGGTTTCTGCGATGCTCGGGCAGACGTAGCCGGACTCGGCCTCTTTGCCGTTCCACTGGAACAGCTTGAGCGACTGGCCGTTGCTGTAGACGTAACCCAGGCTGTAGCCAAGCTTGTCTTCAGGGGCGCTGGCGGGAAGCTGCGCAAGGTCGCTGGCAAAGGCCGCGTACTGGCCGCGCAGCAGGTCCTTGTAGAGCAGCACGAACTGCGCGGTATTACGTTCCACCGGGTCGGCGGCCTGGCTGATCTGCTGGCGCAGCAACTCGGCGTCGGCCACATGGCGCAGCAGGGTGAAGCGCACCTGCGGGCTTCGGATCGGCGAGTCGGCGGCGAACACCTTGGCCAGTTGCTGGTTGCGCTCGTAGTTCATGGCCAGGGCCAGCTCCAGCTGTTCCCGTTGCAACGGTTGCTTGGCCAGGGGCAGCAGTTGCAGCCACAGGGCCTGTGCGCCCGAGGCGTCGTTCTTCGCTTCCAGGGCCAGGCCGCGCAGGGTCTGCTGGCTGAAGGCGAGGTAGTCGAGCTTGGCCGCAGGCTCGGCGGGCAGAAGTTTCAGCGCGGCGTCGGGGTCGTTGTCGACGTACAGGGCGAAGGCCGCCTGCAGGTAGTCGTACAGCGCCGGTTGCCCGGCGAAGACCGCCTTCTGTTGTTGCAAGGCGTCGCGGGTCAGCCGGCCTTCGGCTTGCTCGCGCATCCACATCAGGTCGTTGACCGCCAGCAGCAGGGGCGTGCTGACCGGGTTGCGGTTGACCATCAGCAGCTTGGTGTCGACTTCTTCCACCAGATCGTCCAGCGACAGGTTGCGCTGCTCATCCTTGGCCTGGGTCATTTGCCAGGCATAGTCGGCGGCGAGTTTGTCGGGATTGCCGTCCAGCCAGTGCACCCGGCGCAGCAGGCCCTTGGCCGAGGCGACGTAGGCACCCTGTGGATAAGTTTGCAGGTAGGCGTCGAAGCCGGCCTCGGCCTGTTGCAGGGTGGACTTATCCACATGCTCGAGCGCCGGCATGCCGTATTCGTCGAAGGCGTTCTGCTGGGCGCTGTTGAGGAGCGTCCGGGCGTTCATGTACAGCGCAGTCTCTTTCAGCCAGGCATTCGGGCTGTCCTTGAGCGTGGCGAACGCCGCGCCAGCCTCGCTGAAGCGGCCGCTGTAGAAGTCGCCGGCGGCCTGTAGATAAGTGGCGAAACCCTTACCCAGCGGTGTCTGCAGATTGGTCGGCAGCAGGCTGGCCAGTTGCGGGCTGTCCCAGTTGCAGGCGGCGAGCAGCTTGACCCGGCTCTGCGCCAGCGCCTGGCGTTCGCTGGCCGGCAGGTCGGCGGCGATCAGTTGGTCGACGAAGGCCTGGGCGCTGGCGTCCGAGTTGCTGCGGCAGCGGCTGCCTTCGCCGGACAGGAAGGCATCGCCGGCTGCTTGCGGGGTTTCGCGCACCACCTGCAAGGATTCCAGGCGGCCGTTGAGGTCAGTGTCCTCCGGGGTTTGCGCGGTATCCGCCTCCTCAGGGCTGGGCGCGGGTTGCAGGCGAAATACTGGAAACGGCACCGCCCCATAACCCTCGTCCAGGCTACCGGCGTCCAGCGCTTTCGGCGCCAGGGGCAAGGCACCGCTGTCGGCCAGCAACAGGCGCAGGTTCACTCGGCTGTCGTTGCCCGGGTTGAGAAACGGCAGGCTGCTGCAGCTGTCGAGGTTTTTTTTGACCAGGGTCCAGCGCGGGTAACAGGAATCGTCGGAGCTGGCCTGGGCCTGGTTGCAGAGGAGGGCGCCGAGCGCCAGTGTCAAAGACGACAAAAGACCGATACGCATGAATTGTCCTTAATCCGAAACGATGGGAGTCGAAGGTCCAAGTGTGGTGCAAATCATACAGAAGGCATTCGCTGGCATCTAAAATACCCGCACGACCCGATACACGCCGTGCCGGACAAGGCATCTATGCTGTCAGGCGGGCGCTCGATGCCGTTGTCGGGATCGACAAAGATAGCGGCCACTTGCTTGACGCTTGTGCTTGCTGTCTTAGACTCCGCCCCATCCGTCAGGGAGTTACGGTTATGCGGCGATTTCATGGATTGGGATTGGGATTGACCTGTCTGGCGTGCCTTGCACAGGCGCAGACACCTGCGCCAGACGATCCGCTGCTCAGTGACAGCGCTGCCGGCGCCGCCGTGGCCAGCGGCAGCGAGGCGCGCGGCGTGCTGCGGGCCAAGGATCAGGCGGTACTGGCCGGCGAGTTGTCCGGGCGCATCGTCGAGCTGCCCTACAGCGAAGGCGAGTCCTTCAAGAAAGGCGAGGTGCTGGCGCGCTTCGATTGCTCGGCCTACCAGGCCCAGCTCAATGCCGCCCAGGCCGCCAGCCGTGGCGCCAACGAAGAGCTGGCGCACAACCGCCAACTGGCTTCGCTCAACTCGGTCGGCCGCTTCGAAGTGGCGCGAGCCGCGGCCAAGGTCTCCGAGACCCAGGCGCAGTCCCAGGTCTACCAGGTGCAGGTCAAGCGTTGCAGCGTGATCGCGCCGTTCGACGGGCAGGTGGTGGCGCGCAAGGTACAGCGCTACGAAAGCGTGACGGCCGGCTCGCCGCTGCTGGAAATCGTCGACAACCGTTCCCTGGAAATCCACCTGCTGGTGCCGTCGAGCTGGATGGGCAAGCTCAAGGCCGGGCAGACCTTTAGCTTCGTCCCCGATGAAACCGGCAAGCCGCTGGCCGCCACGGTCAAGCGCCTCGGCGCGCGGATCGACGAAGGCAGCCAGACGCTGCTGCTGGTGGCGGCCGTACCCAACGCCGAGGGCCTGTTGGCGGGCATGAGCGGCACGGCGCGGTTCGCGGAGCTCAAATGAACGCGCCGGTAGCGGGCGCCGCCGAGCAGGTCTTCGCCCGGTTCCTCGACCTGGAGCGCCAGACCCGCGCCGCGCGCACGGTCGAGCAACTGGCCTACAGCCTGGTCAACGACAGCCAGGCGCTGTTCGGCTATCGCCACGCGGCCCTGGTGATCGCCGGCAAGGTCCGCGCGGTGACTGGCGTCAGCGCGCTCGATCCGAATGCGCCCTTCGTGGCTTTCGTCGAACAGGCGGTGGCCCAACTGTTCAAGCTCGAACTCGCGCAGCAGGCGCGGGTGGTCGCGGCCGAGCAACTGAGCGCCCCGGTACGGGCCGACTGGCAGAGCCTGTCGGCGGCGCAGGTGTTCTGGTTGCCGCTGATCGATCGTCAGGGCGCGCTCTTTGGTGGCCTGTGGCTGGCCCGCGACAACCCGTGGAACCCTTCCGAACAAGTATTGCTGGCACAACTGGGCGACACCTACAGCCACGCCTGGCTGGCGCTGCAACCGCGCAAGCCGTGGCGCCTGCGCTGGAACCGCAAACGCCGGCTGGCGCTGTTGGCGGTGGTGTTGCTGGGCTTGCTGATTCCGGTGCGGCAATCGGTGCTGGCGCCGGCCGAAGTGGTGCCGCTGGGCGGGCGTGTGGTGGCGGCGCCGCTGGACGGGGTGATCGCCGAGTTTTTGGTCAAGCCCAACCAGACGGTGAAGACCGGCGACCTGCTGCTGCGTTTTGAAAACACCACCCTCAATGCCCAGGCCGATGTCGCCGCCCGCGCCTTGGGCGTGGCCGAGGCGGAACTGAAGGCCAATTCCCAGCGGGCCTTCGCCGATGCCGAATCCAGCTCGAAGATCGACCTGCTGGCGGCCCGGGTCGAACAGAAACGCGCCGAACGCGATTACGCCCGCGAATTGCTCAAGCGCAGCGAAGTACGGGCCGAACGCGACGGCATCGCGGTGTTCGCCGACGCCGAGCGCTGGACCGGCAAACCGGTGCAGACCGGCGAGCGCCTGATGGAAATCGCCGACCCCAACCAGGCCGAGTTGCGCATCGAACTGGCCGTGGGCGATGCCATTGCCCTGGAGCCCGGCGCGCAGGTGGCGCTGTTTCTCGACAGCGACCCGTTGCAGCGCCATCTGGCCAGCCTCGAACGGGCGGCCTACGAGGCGCAGCCGACGCCGGGTGGGCAATTGGCCTACCGTCTCGATGCGCGTTTTCGCGACGCGTCGCCGCGAATCGGCCTGCGCGGCACGGCCAAGCTCTTCGGTGAGCGCGCGCCGCTGGCGCTGTACCTGCTGCGCCGGCCCCTGGCCGGCCTGCGGCAGAGCGTGGGCCTGTAATGAACCTGCCGGGCTTGCGCGCGGACTTGCAGCTGTCGCCGGCGGCGCCGGCGCTGGACGGTTCGCCGCGCTGGACCCTGGCCGACCCGGTGCGCGGCCGCTATTTCAAGCTCGGCGTGGCGGCGATGCGCCTGCTCAGGCACTGGTCCCTGGGAGATGCCAGCCAGGTGCTGCGCGCCGCCAACCGCGAGCCGGGGCTGCCCCTGGGCGGCGCGGAGCTGGAAGAGCTGCTGGGTTTTTTGCGCAGCCATGACCTGATCACCGCCCTCGATCCGCAGCAGCGCGCCAGCTATGAACTCAAGGCCGCCGTGCAGCACCAGAGCCTGTGGCAGGTGCTGCTGCACCAATACCTGTTCTTTCGTATCCCGCTGTGGCGCCCGGACGCCTTTCTCAATCGCGCCTGGCCGTGGCTGGCACGGTTCGGCCCGGGGCTGCTGCGCTACGGCTTGCCACTGACCCTGGGATTGGGGGTGTTTTTGGTGTCGCGAGACTGGCAGCGCTTCCTGGCGACCTTTCCCCACCTGTTCAGCCTCGGTGGTGCCCTGGCGTTCGGCGTGGCGCTGTTCTTCGCCAAGCTGTGCCATGAGTTCGGCCACGCCTTCATGGCCAAGCGCGCCGGTTGCCGGGTGCAGAGCATGGGGGTGGCGTTCATGGTGCTGCTGCCGATGTTCTACACCGACGTCAGCGATGCCTGGCGGGTCAATGACCGTCGCGCGCGCTTGCTGATCGGCGCCGGTGGCGTGCTGGCCGAGCTGCTGCTGGCCAGCATCGCCCTGCTGGCCTGGTCGCTGCTGCCGGACGGCCCGGCGCGCACCGCGGCCTTCATGCTTGCCAGCGCCACCTGGATCACCACCCTGGTGATCAACCTGAACCCCTTCATGCGTTTCGACGGCTACTTTCTGCTCAGCGATTTCTGGGAGGTGGACAACCTGCAAGGGCGGGCTTTCGCCCTCTGTCGCTGGCGCCTGCGCGAAGCCTTGTTCGGCTACCGGGAACCGGCGCCGGAGCCCTGGTCGCCGGCCATGCAGCGGCGTCTGCTGTGGTGGGGTTATGGCTCGTGGCTGTGGCGCGCGGTGCTGTTTTTCGGGATTGCGCTGGCGGTGTACCACCTGTTTTTCAAGCTGCTGGGCATCTTCCTGATGCTGGTGGAACTGGTCTGGTTCATCTTTTTGCCCATCGTGCGGGAATGGCGCGAGTGGTGGACGCGCCGCGAACAGGCCCACGCGCCACGGGTGTTGCTCAGCGGCCTGGGGTTGTTGGCGGCGCTGCTGCTGGTGGCGGTGCCCTGGCGCGGCTCGGTGGAGGTGCCGGCGATGCTCGAAGCCGGGCGCGCCAGCGCCTTGCATGCGCCGGTGGCGGCGCGGGTCCGGCAGGTCAATGTCAGCGACGGCCAGGCGGTGAGCAAGGGCCAGGTGTTGGTTGAGCTCGAATCCCCGGACCTGGCTTCGCGCCAGACCATCGCCCGGCGGGAAATCGAGATCCAGCAATTGCAGATGCGCCGCCGCGCCGGGCGCAGCGAGACCGCCGCCGATGCCGGGATTGTCGAGCAGCAGCTGGCCGAGGCCGTGGCCGAATACCGCGGCTTGTCGGCGCAACGCGAGCGCCTGCTGCTGCGCGCGCCCGAGGCCGGCCAGTTGCGTGACTTGCTGCCGCAACTGCAGGTGGGCCGCTGGGTTTCGCCCAAGGAGCCGCTGGCCAGGGTGGTCGAGCCGGGGGCGCGCTTGCGTGGGTTTCTCGCCGAGGCCGACCTGTGGCGGGTCGCGCCGGGCGCCACGGGCCGCTTTATCGCCGACGACCCGATGCACCCGGCGCTCGAGGTGCAATTGACCGAAGTCGATACCAACGGTGTGGCGTATATCGACCAGGAGGCGCTGACCTCCGATCACCATGGGCCGATTGCCGTGCGCCGCGATGAAAGCCGCCGCGCCGAACCGGTCCAGGCGCAATACGGCGCGCGGCTCAAGGTGCTCGACGCCAGCGTCACCCCGCGCCAGCCGCTGCGCGGCGTGGTGGTGTTGCAGGGGCGTGGCGAGTCGCTGCTCGGTACGGCCTGGCGGCGCCTGGCGGCGCTGGGCGTGAGGGAAAGCGGGTTCTGAAACAAGGAATGTTCAGGGAGAACGCATATGTTGCATAAGGATTCGGCCATGTCCGATGGCCTGGTGGTACGTCCGTCGCGGCCCACCGACGGACCGTTCCTGCAAAGCCTTTACCGTTCGGCGCGCAGCGATCTGCAATGGATCGATGGCGAACAGGAGCAGGTCGAGCAGGTGATCGCCCAGCAGTTCCAGGTCCAGGAGCAGGGGGCGGGGGAGAACTTCCCCGGCGCCATGCACTACGTGATCGAAAAGCTCGGCAGCGCCATCGGTGCCCTGACCACCGATTTTGGCGCCAATGAAATTCGTGTGCTGTACCTGGCGTTCATTCCGGCTGCTCGTGGTCGCGGTTACGGGCGCACCGTGCTGCGGGGCGTGCAGAAGGCCGCCGAGCAGGTGCGCTGCCCGGTGGCCACGGTGGTTTGGGCCAGCAACCCCCATGCGCGCCGGCATTACCTGGCGCTGGGGTTTCAGGTCGAGGAAGCCAACCCGGCGGCCGAGCGGCTGGTGTGGTATCCCGGTCCGCGCGGCTGAGCGGCGCACCCCCGCGGGTTCGAGCCGATGCCCGGGGCGCTGCCGCCAGGCACGCTCGGTTCAGTTGAAGGCGATATAGAAATAGCCCAGCGTCGGATCGCGGCCCAGGGCCGGCACCCGTGACACGAACATGCCCTGCAGGTGGCCGACGCCGGGCAGTTCCAGGTCGCACAGGCCGTCGACGAACACTGTCGGCACCAGGCTGTTGAGCTCGACGCAGAAGGGCATGCGCGGGCTGTTCGGCATGCGGGACTGGGGAGTGTCCTTGATGGACTCGATATGGACCGGCAACACGCTGCCGTCCGGTAGCAACAGATTGCAGGTTTGCCCCAGCAAAGGCTGGAAATGCTCACTTTGCAGCAGATGCAGCATGGCACCACTCCTGGCTGGAAAAAGGGCCGGGGGAATGTCCCCCGGCGCGAACTTCAATTGCGCGATGGGAATAGGCCGTTCAGGGCCACGCTGAAGTTGATCACCAGGAACGGGTTCATGACTTCCAGCGGCAGGCCGTTGCCGGCGGGCGAGATGGTGCCGGAGATCGTGGTGCTGACCCCCTGGAGGGGCACCGGCGTGGCGCCCAGCCCGTCGGAATAGATGGTCGCGGTGCCCGGCCCGCCGCCGGAGGTGCCGATGAATGAATTGGTGGCCGTCGGCACGCTGACCGGGCTGCTGGCGGGGTTGGCCAATTGCAGCGTGGTGGCGGCGCTCACGCTGGCGAGGGTGTGGGTGTGGGACGGCAGGTTGTTGAGGGTCGGGGTGACGTTTTCGGTACCGGAAACCTCGCCGATCACCCGTGGCGTCAGGCCCAGCCCGTTACCCTGGCCAATGGGCAGCCGCCCTTGCAGGTTCGGCAGCTGGAAGTTGGTGGTGCCGTTGCCGCCGTAGTAGGTGCCCAGCAGCGAAAACAGCGCCTGGTATTGCGAGATCCCCAGGGTCTGGCCGTAACACGAGGCCCAGCCGTTGGGAGGGAAGTTAAAGGAAAAAGCTTGAATGGTGCCCATGAACACTTCCATAGTTTTTTATCCTTCAGGTTAATCAGTGGGACTCCCTGAGCCGATCCCTGGTGTCTGGCCTGACAGCTTGACCGATACGGTCAGAACGCCAAGCGGGCTCGTCGACAGCAATGGTTAGCGTAGACGCTGCTCCGCCAGTCGCCTGGGGTGATGGGGTGCCTTATGTCTGGCCGGATAAACCGCGATGCTGTGCTGGTAAAACGTTGGTGCAGGGGACATTCATGGCGTTTCGCAGAGAGCCACAATTGCTGGATACGGCCGGGCCGGGCATCGCCCATCGGCTGGCGAGCGACGCACAGCGCCTGGTCGCGGTGCTGCGGGCGTACTGGCTGCTGCCGATTTTGCTGCTGGCGGCGGCCACCCGCTTCTACGACCTGACCGCCGCGGCCATCTGGGGCGATGAAGGCTCCAGCCTGTTGCTCAGCCGCTACGGCCTGAGCGAACTCTGGGTGCATGCCGCCCACGATGTGCATCCGCCGCTGTACTTCATGCTGCTGCGTGGCTGGATCGCGCTGTTTGGCGACGGCATCTTTGCCATTCGCAGCTTCAGCGCCTGGCCGGGGATCGTCTGTGTCGGCCTGGGGGTGTGGCTGGTGGCGCAGATCGCCAGCCGCCGCGCGGCAATCCTCGCCGGGTTCCTGCTGGCCCTGCTGCCCACCGCCGTGCGCTACAGCCAGGAAGTGCGCATGTATGCCTTGTTGGGGGTGTGGCTGCTCGGCGCCACCCTGGCCCTGGTGTACTGGCTCAGGCAGCCCCGGCGCCAGCGCTACCTGGTGTATTACACGCTGCTGATGAGCGCGGCGTTCTACACCCACTATTTCACCGCGCTCTGCGTGCTCGCCCACTGGGCGTACCTGTTGCTGCTACGCCTGCACGCGACGCCTGCGAGCCGGGCGATCAACCAGCCGGGCTGGTGGCTGGCCAACCTCGCCATCGTCATGCTGTTCGTCCCCTGGCTGCCGGGGCTGGTGGACCTGCTGCAGCATATCGACCAGCTGAAAGCCAGCGGCGACGTAGGCTGGGAGCCGTCGGTGGACTTTTTGTCGTTACCCTCGATGGTCTGGCAACTGCTGACCCAGGACGATGGCGAAAGCCGTTCCCCGCTGCTGTTCGCGGGCCTGCCGCTGCTGGTGCTGGGCGTCGTCGCAATGCTCGCCTGGCGCGACCGCACGCCCTGGCGCTGGAGCTGGCTGCTGGTGACCTACAGCGTGCTGCCGCTGTTGCTGGTGTTTGCGGTGTCGTTCGTTTCGCCGGTGTTCATCGAGCGCTACCTGACGGCCTATGCCCTGGGCCTGCCGTTGCTTTTCGCGATGGCGATCGACCGGCTGCTGGAGCATGCCCGCGCGCTGGCGCTGGCGGTCCTGCTGCTGTTCGCCGGGGCCGAGGGGGTCGGCCTGAACAACAACGCCACGGTGGATAGCAACGATCAGATCAGCGTGCTGGTGGACTACGTGAACCAGCACTACGTGGCCGGCGACCGGATCGTCACCAGCGACCTGCTGTGGTACCTGAGCTACGTCTACTACAACCGTACCGACGCCCAGCCGCTGCTCTACACCCCGCCCACGCCCGCCGGCGTCTCCACCCGGCCCAACGCCTATGGTTTCGGCACCCTGGTCGAGCAGCAGGCTGACAGGCTTTACCTCGACCGGCTGTCGGCGCTGCCGGTGGGCAGTGGTCGCGTCTGGCTGATCGGCACGGCCGACCAACCCGACGAATTCGCCCCGTTGCCGGCGCAATGGCGAAAAGCCGGCGAATTCACCGCCGGCGGGGTCACGGCGCGGTTGCTGGTGATATGCGGCGTGGCGCAGAGCCAGGCGTCGCTGCAAGCACTGTGCGCCCAGGCTGGGAAACCTGCGGGATAGCGGCCTTGGGCGGTTTTGCGCAAAAGATCGGCCTGTGAACCAACTGATGGACGAAAGGCAGAATTCAGGGCCAGCAGTGGCTTGATCGGTTCACGTTCGGTTCCAGAGCGGTGGGTGTTTTTAAAACACACGTTTTTTATGGTTTTTGCTTCGAATTGATATCAAAGCACCACTAGTTGGTTTTCTGACCTTGCACTACGCTTTTTCCTACAAATGGACTTATAGCTAGGGTGAAGGGATTGCCGCAGTTCCACTTTATCTCCGGTTTACCGCGCTCAGGGTCGACCCTGCTGTCGGCCATCTTGCTGCAGAACCCGCGCTTTCACGCCGGCATGACCAGCCCGGTGGGGGCGCTGTTCAGCGGCATCCTCGAACAGTGCAGCGCCGGCAGCGAATTCGGCGCGGTCATCGATATCGACATGCGCCGCCGCCTGCTGCGCGGGCTGTTCGACTCCTACTACGCCGACAAGGCCGACAAACCCGTCGTCTTCGACACCAATCGCCAATGGTGCGCGCGCCTGCCGGCCTTGAAGGACCTGTTTCCCAAGGCCAGGACCATCGCCTGTGTGCGCAATGTCGCCTGGGTCATGGACAGCCTGGAACGGCTGTACCGGGCCAACCCCTTCGAAAACACCAAGCTGTTCGGCGATGCGGTCGAGCGCAATTCTGTCTACAGCCGCTGCGAAACCCTGGCCCAGCACAACCGGCTGGTGGGGTATGCCTGGACCGCCTTGAAAGAAGCCTATTACGGCGAAAACGCCGATTCGCTGCTGATCGTCGACTACGACCTGCTGAGCCAGGCCCCGGAGCGGGTGATGCGGCTGATCTACGACTTTATCGACGAACCCTGGTTCGAACACGATTTCGACAGCCTGGCCTACGACGCGCCCGAGTTCGACCAGGCGCTGGGGGTTGCGGGCCTGCACAAGGTCAAGGCGCGGGTGGCGCTGCAGTCGCGGCGCACCATCCTGCCGCCGGACCTGTTCGAGAAGTATGCGGAGCTGTCCTTCTGGAAAGACGGGGCATCCAGTGCCGCCAATGTCATTCGTATGAAATCCGACGCTGCGGCCCGTTGACCGCGGTTTTTCAATTCGCACCTTTCAGCACGTTCGAGTCCGGGTGAGCATCATGTGGTGGAGCAAAGGCAAGTCGCGGGTCAATCAGCGGGCCACCGGGCGGGCGCATGCCCTGGCCTCTCCGATGATCATGCCGCTGGAGCCACGCATGCTGTTCGACGGTGCGGTGGCGGCGACGGTGGCCGATGTCGCCCAGCCGGACAGCCACACCACTACGGACGTGGCCAAGACGCCGACCGCCGCCGATCAACCGAGCGTCAGCCAGGACACCCACGGCCAGGCCGATGCCGCGCCTGCCGCGGCCCCGGCCGCGGTGCCGGGGCTGACGGTGGTGTTCGTCGACTCGCGGGTCAAGGACGCCGACAGTCTGCTCCAGGGCCTGGCGCCCGGCACCCAGGTGGTGCAACTGGGGGCGAACCAGGATGGCCTGCAGCAGATCGCCGATTACCTGGACCAACACCAGGGCGTCAGTTCGGTGCAGATCATCGCCCACGGCAATGCCGGCGACCTGTGGCTGGGCAACAGTTACCTCTCGGCTGACAACGTCCAGGCGCGCAGCGCGGTGCTGGCGGATATCGGCCAGGACATGAACGCCGGCGGCGATATCCTGATCTACGGCTGCTACACCGCCGAGGGCGAGCGCGGCCTGAGTTTCGTCGACTCGCTGGCGCAACTCACCGGTCGCGACGTGGCCGCCTCCAGCGACCGCACCGGCCTGGGGGGCGACTGGGAACTGGAGATCGCCACCGGCACCATCGAAAGCGCCAACGTGCTGTCCACCCAGGCCATGCAGGATTATCAGTGGGGGCTGGCGACCTGGACCGCCACCAACAACGCCAACACCGGCGTGGGTTCGTTGCGGGCGGCGCTGGCGTCGGCGCAGAACGGCGACATCGTCACCTTCAGCAGCGGCATGACGGTGCAGCTGACCTCCGAACTGCTGGTCAACAAGAACGTGACCATCGACGGCGACCTGAACAACGACGGCGCGGCGGACGTGATCCTCGACGGCCAGTACCGCACCCGCGTCATCGAAGTGACCGCGGGCAGTACCGTGACCCTCGATGGCCTGGTAATCACCCGGGGCCTGGTCTCGGGCAACGGCGGCAATGGCGGGTATGGCGCGACCGGCGCCATGGCCGGGGGGATTTTCAACGCCGGCAACCTCACCCTCAACAACGTCACCGTGACCTCCAACGCGGCCTCGGGCGGCGGCGGTGGCGGCGGTGTCACCGGCGCGTTCTACGGCGGTGGCGGTGGTGGCGGCGGCGGGCTGGGTGGCCAGGGTGGCGGCCACGGTGGTTCCGCCGGCCCCGGCACCGGCACGCTGGGCGGCCAGGCTGGCGGCGGTGGCGTGGGCGGTTATGGCGGTGGCTACGACGCCACCCACATGGGTGGTCGCGGCGGTACCAGCACCGGCGGCGCGGGCGGTCTGGGCGTGTCCTACTACAGCAACGGCGGCAACGGCGCCACGGCCACCAACGGCACGATTTCCATCGGCGGCGGTGGCGGCGGCGCGGGTTGGGACAAGGTCGGCGGCGCGGGCGGCAATGCCGCCGGCGGGATCTACAACGCCTCCAGCGGCACCATCACCGTTATAGGCACCTCGACCATCAGCAACAACATCGGCGCGGGCGGCGGCGGTGGCGGTGGTGGCGGCCAAGGCAGCAACGCCAGCAATGGCGGGATTGGTGGCCGCGGCGTCGGCGCGATCTGGAACAAGGGCACCTTCCTGATCACCGCGGCCAACTTCGCCGCCCTGAGCGGCAACGCGGCGGCCAGTGGCGCCGGTGGCGTAGCGCTGGGCGGTGGCAGCACCGGTACTTCGCCGACGTCGGTGGCGACCATCTACAACGACGGCGGCAACCTCAATACCGCCTATGCACCACCGCCCACCGCGACCATAGTGGTGGCGGACACCGCGCTGAAAATCGGTGAGACCTCGCTGGTGACCATCACCTTCAGCGAGGCGGTGACCGGCTTCACCAACGCCGACCTGAGCATCGCCAACGGCACCCTGACCGCGGTGAGCAGCAGCGACGGCGGAATTACCTGGACCGCCACCTTCACCCCGGCTTCGAGCATCACCGATACCAGCAACGTCATCACCCTGGATAACACCGGGGTGATCAATGGCCTGGGCACCGCCGGGGTCGGCACCACCGACTCCAATAACTATGCGATCGATACCGCACGGCCGACCGCGACCATAGTGGTCGCGGACAACGCCTTGAGGGTCGGCGAAACCTCGCTGGTGACCATCACCTTCAGCGAGGCGGTCAGCGGTTTCACCAACGCCGACCTGAGCATCGCCAACGGCACCTTGACCGCAGTGAGCAGCAGCGACGGCGGCATCACCTGGACCGGCACTTTCACCCCGAGCGCCAGCATCACCGATACCACCAACCTGATCACCCTGGACAACACCGGCATCGCCGACCTGGCCGGCAACGCCGGCAGCGGCACCACCGATTCCAACAACTATGCGATCGACACCGTGCGCCCGACTGCGACCATCGTGGTCGCCGACAGCACCCTCACCGCCGGCGAAACTTCCCTGGTGACCATCACCTTCAGCGAAGCGGTGAGCGGCTTCACCAACGCCGACCTGAGCATCGCCAACGGCACGTTGACGGCAGTGAGCAGCAGCGATGGCGGCATCACCTGGACCGCGACCTTTACCCCGACCGATGGCATCAGCGACTCCAGCAATCTGATCACCCTGAACAACACCGGCATCGCCGACCTGGCCGGCAACACCGGTAGCGGCACCACGGACTCGGGCAACTACGTGATCAATACCGCGCATCCGACGGCGACCATAGTGGTGGCCGACAATGCCCTGAGGATCGGTGAGACCTCGCTGGTGACCATCACCTTCTCCGAGGCGGTGACGGGTTTCACCAACGCCGACCTGACCGTCGCCAACGGCACCCTGAGCGCGGTGAGCAGCGGCGATGGCGGCATTACCTGGACCGCCACCTTCACCCCGAGCACCAGCATCACCGATGCCACTAACGTGATCACCCTGGACAACACCGGCGTCCAGAACAGCGTGGGCAACCTGGGCCAGGGCAGCTCCAATTCCAACAACTACGCGATCGACACGGTGCGGCCGACCGCGACCATTGTGGTCGCCGACAGCGCGCTGAGGATCGGCGAGACGTCGCTGGTGACCATCACCTTCAGCGAAGCGGTGAGCGGCTTCACCAACGCCGACCTGACCATTGCCAACGGCACGTTGACGGCAGTGAGCAGCAGCGATGGCGGCATCACCTGGACCGCCACCTTTACCCCGACCGCCAGCATCAGCGACACCAGCAACCTGATCACCCTGGACAACACCGGCATCGCCGACCTGTCCGGCAACGCCGGCAGCGGCACCACCGATTCCAACAACTATGCGATCGATACGATGCGGCCGACCGCGACCATCGTGGTCGCCGACAGCGCCCTCAGCGCTGGCGAAACCTCGTTGGTGACCATCACCTTCAGCGAAGCAGTCAGCGGTTTTACCAACGCCGATTTGAGCATCGCCAACGGCACGTTGACGGCAGTGAGCAGCAGCGATGGCGGCATCACCTGGACCGCTACCTTCACCCCGACTGTCGGTATCAACGATGCCAGCAACCTGATCACCCTGAACAACACCGGGGTCAGCGACCTGGCCGGCAACACCGGCAGTGGCACCACCAACTCCAACAACTACAGCATCGACACCGTCCTGCCGACCGCGACCATAGTGGTGGCGGACAACGCCTTGAGGATCGGTGAAACCTCACTGGTGACCATCACCTTCAGCGAGGCGGTCAGCGGCTTCAGCAACGCCGACCTGACGGTGAGCAACGGCACCCTGAGCGCAGTCAGCAGCAGCGACGGCGGCATCACCTGGACCGCGACCTTCACCCCGACGTCGAGCATCACCGATAGCAGCAACCTGATTACCCTGGATAACAGCGGCGTCACCAATGCCTCCGGCAACGCTGGCAGCGGTACCACCGACTCCAACAACTACGCGATCGACACCGTGCGCCCGACCGCGACCATCGTGGTCGCCGACAGTGCCCTGGGCGTGGGCCAGACCTCACTGGTGACCATCACCTTCAGCGAGGCGGTGACCGGCTTCACCCTGGCCGACCTGACCGTGGCCAACGGTACGTTGAGCGGCTTGAGTACCAGCGACAACATCACCTACACGGCGACCCTCACCCCGACCGCCAGCATCACCGATTCGACCAACCTGATCACCCTGGACAACACCGGCATTACGGATGGGGCGGGCAATACCGGCAGCGGTACCACCGATTCCAATAACTACGCGGTCGACAGCCAGCGGCCGACCGCGACCATTGTCCTTGCCGACACAACCCTCAAGGCCGGCGAAACCTCGCTGGTGACCATCACTTTCAGCGAGGCCGTGAGCGGTTTCACCAACGCCGACCTGAGCATCGCCAACGGCACCCTGACCGCGGTGAGCAGCAGCGATGGCGGTCTCACCTGGACCGCCACCTTCACCCCAACGGCAGGCATCGCCGACGCGAGCAATGTCATCACCCTGAACAACACCGGGGTCAGCGACCTGGCGGGCAATACGGGGACCGGTACCACCAACTCCGGCAACTACAGCATCGACACCGTCCTGCCGACCGCAACCATCGTGGTGGCGGATGACAACCTGAAGATCGCTGAAACCTCGCTGGTGACCATCACCTTCAATGAGGCAGTGAGCGGCTTCAGCAACGCCGACCTGACCGTCGCCAACGGCACTTTGAGCGCGGTGAGCAGCAGCGATGGCGGGGTCACCTGGACCGCCACCTTCACCCCGACGTCGAGCATCACTGACACCAGCAATGTCATCACCCTGGATAACAGCGGGGTGACCAACGCCTCGGGCAACGCCGGTAGCGGCACCACCGATTCCAACAACTACGCGATCGACACCGTGCGCCCGACGGCGACCATAGTGGTCGCCGACAGCGCCCTGGGCGTGGGCCAGACCAGTACCGTGACCATCACCTTCAGCGAGGCGGTGACCGGCTTCAGCCTGGCCGACCTGACCGTGGCCAACGGTTCGCTGAGCGGCTTGGGCACCAACGACAACATCACCTACACGGCGACCCTCACCCCGACTGCCAGTATCAGCGACAGCAGCAACCTGATCACCCTGGATAACACCGGTATTACGGATGGGGCGGGCAACGCCGGCAGCGGCACCACCGACTCCAACAACTACGCCATCGACAGCCTGCGCCCGAACGCCACCATCGTCCTCTCCGACTCGACCCTCAAGGCCGGCGAAACCTCGGTGGTGACCATCACCTTCAGTGAAGCAGTGACCGGTTTCGACAACAGCGACCTGACGGTGGCCAATGGCACCTTGAGCGCGGTGAGCAGCAGCAACGGCGGTCTCACCTGGACCGCCACCTTCACCCCGACGGCGGGTATCACCGACCTGAGCAACCTGATCACCCTGAACAACGCCGGTTTCACCGACGTGGCCGGCAACAGCGGTACCGGGACCACCAACTCAGCCAACTACAGCATCGAAACCGTAGTGCCGACGGCCACCCTCGTGATCGCCGACACGGCCCTGAAGGCTGGCGAAACCTCGCTGGTGACCATCACCTTCAGCGAGGCGGTCAGTGGTTTCGACAACAGCGACCTGACGGTGGCCAACGGGACCTTGAGCGCGGTGAGCAGCAGTGATGGCGGGGTCACCTGGACCGCTACCTTCACGCCGACTGTGGGTGTCGGCGATACCAGTAACGTCATCACCCTGAACAACAGCGGCGTGATCAATGTCTCGGGTAATACGGGCAGCGGCACCACGGATTCGAACAACTATGTCATCGACACGGCTCGCCCAACCGCCACCATAGTGGTAGCCAACCCGATCCTGCCGATCGGTGAAACCAGCCTGGTGACCATCACCTTCAGCGAGGCGGTGAGCGGCTTCGACAACAGCGACCTGACGGTGAGCAACGGCACCCTGAGCGCGGTCAGCAGCAGCGACGGCGGCATCACCTGGACCGCGACCTTCACCCCGAACGTCAACGTCAGCGATGCGACCAACCTGATCAGCCTCAACAACAGCGGGGTCAGCGACGCGGCGGGCAACGCCGGCAGCGGCAGCACCGACTCGAACAATTTCATCATCGACACCGGGCGGCCGACCGCCACCATCGTACTGGCCGACACGGCCCTGAAAGCGGGCGAAACCACCACGGTGACCATCACCTTCAGCGAGGCGATCAGCGGCTTCACCAACTCGGACCTGACAGTGGCCAACGGTAGCCTGGGGTCCCTGAGCAGCAGCGATGGCGGGGTCACCTGGACCGCCACCTTTACCCCAGCCATCAACATCAGCGACAGCAGCAATCAGATCACCCTGAACAATGCCGGAGTGATAGACGCCGTCGGCAACACCGGCAGCGGCACCACCGACTCGGCCAACTACGTCATCGACACCGTGCGCCCCACCGCTACCGTGGTGGTCGCCAACCCGATGCTGGCCGTGGGCGACACGTCCCTGGTGACCATCACCTTCAGCAAGGCGGTGAGCGGCTTCGACAACAGTGACCTGACGGTGGCCAACGGTACTTTGAGCGCGGTCAGCAGCAGCGATGGCGGCATCACCTGGACCGCGACCTTCACCCCGAACACCAACCTCAGCGATACGAGCAACCTGATCAGCCTCAACAACAGCGGGGTCAGCGACGCCTCGGGCAATACCGGGCTGGGCAGCACGGATTCGAACAATTACCTGATCGATACCCAGCGTCCGACCGCCACCATCGTGGTCGCCAACAGCAGCCTCGGCGTGGGCCAGACCAGTAGCGTGACCATCACCTTCAGTGAAGCGGTGAGCGGCTTCACCAACTCGGACCTGACGGTGGCCAACGGCACCCTGAGCGCCCTGGGCAGCAGCGACGGCGGCCGGACCTGGACCGCGACCCTGACGCCAACCGCCAACATCAGCGACACCAGCAACCTGATCACCCTGAATAACAGTGGGGTGAGCGATACATTCGGCAATACCGGCACTGGCAGCACCGGCTCCAACAACTACGCGATCAACACCATGCCGGCGGCCAACCCACCCACGGAGCTGCCGGTGGGCGATCCGGAATTCCGTTCGAGCGACCCGGTGGTTCCGCCGCTGCCGCCTTATGTGCCGCTGCAACCCACGGTCACCACGCCACCCGCTGGCGACCTGGCTTCGCCACTGGCCTTCGCGCCATTGTTCGAGCAGCGGGTGCTGGGCGATGGCATCCGGCCGCTGGGGGACATTTTCATCAATCGCGGGGCCCTGGCGCCGAGCTTCATTGCCCAGGTATTCGGCAGCAGCGATGCCGGGGGCGATGGTAATGGCCATGGCTTCCTGGGTTTTGGTGGCGGCGATGGCGGGGTGTTCAGCCAAAGCACGCTGTCGCTGCTGTTCGACCAGGACTCCGCCGAGGATGGTGGTTCGCTGAAGTCTTTCGGCGACAAGCCCAAGGCCGGCGATCTTTCCCAGGGCGGGCGCGGGGTGTTCGGGGCACCGTCGCTGACCCAGCAATTGCAAGTGATGCAAGACACGGAACAACGGCCGATCCGCGATCTGGCCAAGGCATTCGAACAGGCTGGCATCAGCGCAATGCAGGCCTGAAACACTACATAAATACGATGCGGCACCCAGGGGCGAGACAAGGATGAATAAAAGTCAGAAGTTGTTCGGGGTCAGCTTGTTGGCGCTGATGGTCAGCGGTTGTGCCGTCAGCAGTAAACCGATCGAACGCAGTGCCAGCGAGCAGCGCGCCAGGAGCGACCTGCACAGCATGTACAAGGACCAGGAGCCGCTGAGCGGCCCGCTGACCCTGCACCAGGCCATGGCCCGGGCGGTGAAGTACAACCTTGAAGGCCGCTTGAAAATCATGGAAGAGGCCCTGGCCAAACGCCAGCTGGACCTCGCCAGTTTCGACATGCTGCCGCGCATGGCCCTCTCCGCCGGCTACGTGGGGCGCAACAACGTCAGTGCCTCCAGCAGTCAGAGCGTGGAGACCGGCACCCAGTCCCTGGAGCCGTCGACCTCCCAGGACCGGGACCGCAGGGTGGCCGACCTGACCATGGTCTGGAACGTGCTGGACTTCGGCGTCAGCTACATCAACGCCAAGCAGCAGGGCGACCAGCGACTGATCGTCCAGGAGCGCCGGCGCAAGGTGATCAACACCATCGTTCAGGACGTGCGCTCGGCCTATTGGCGGGCGGTGGCGGCCGAACGCCTGCTCAAGCAGATCGACAGCCTCATGGGCCGGGTCGAGCAGGCCCGCGACAATAGCCAGAGCATGAGCCAGCAACGCATCGGCGACCCGGTGCAGGCCCTGGCCTACCAGCGCTCGCTGATCGAGGCCACGCGCCAGCTGGAGGAGCAGCGCCGGGCGTTGTCCCTGGCCAAGACCGAGCTGGCGACCCTGATCAACCTGCCGATGACCACCCACCTGACCCTGGCGACCAGCGACGATTACCCGGTGCCGGAACTCAAGGTCGATATGGCCCGCCTCGAGCACGAGGCGCTGACCAGCCGGCCGGAGCTGCGCGAGCAGGATTACCAGAGCCGCATCAGCGCCGCGGAGACCCGCAAGGCCATGCTGCGCCTGCTGCCGGGCCTGGAGTTCTCCGCCGGCGGGCATTACGACAGCAACTCGTTCCTGGTCAATGACAAGTGGGCCGACTACGGGGTGAAGGTCACCTGGAACCTGTTCAATGTGCTGTCCGCGCCGGCGGCCATCGACACCGCCAAGGCCGGAGAAGACGTCGCCGCGGCCCGTCGCCAGGCCATGTCGATTGCCGTGCTGGCCCAGGTCTACGTGGCCAACGCCAACTACCGCGACGCCTTGCGCCAGTTCAAGACCAGCCAGGAGCTGGCGGACATCGACGGGCAGATCGTCGGCCAGCTGCGCAACCGCTACCAGGCCAACAGCATCGGCGAACTGGACCTGATCCAGGGCGAGCTGAACACCTTGCAGGCTGACCTGCGGCGCGACCTGGCCTATGCCGACCTGCGCAACGCCTACGGGCAGATCTTCGCCAGCGCCGGCCTCGACCCGCTGCCCGACGAGGTGCAATCGACCCAGGTGCAGTCCATCGCCACGGCGCTGGCCAGCCGCGAGGCCGACTGGGCGGCGGGCAACATCAGCACGCCGGTGGCCCATGCCCAAAGACAATAACCTGCAGGCCCCCCAGGCCAGCGTCAGCCGCGCCCAGCGCGAGGCGCGCAACGGCCATCGCGGCGTGGCGATCCTGCTGACCGGCCTGCCGGCGGCGGGCAAGTCGACCCTGGCCCAGGCGCTGCAGGCCGGGCTGTTCCAGCACGGTCGGCAGAGCCTGGTGCTGGACGGCGATGCCTTGCGCGGCGGCCTGAACCGCGACCTGGGGTTCGCCGAGGCCGACCGTCGGGAAAACATTCGCCGCGCCAGCGAGCTGGCGGCCCTGCTGGTGGACAACGGGCAGATCGTGATCCTGGCGATGATCGCCCCGCTGATCGAGCAGCGTGAGCTGTTCGCCCGGCGCCTGGGCGAGGACTACCTGGAAGTCTGGTGCAGCGCCTCGCTGGCGGTCTGCGAGCAGCGCGATCCCAAGGGCCATTACGCCCGCGCCCGTAGCGGCGAGTTGCCGGGGTTCACCGGTATCTCGGCGCCCTACGAGCCGCCACGGGCCGCGCTGGAGCTGGACACCGGCACCCAGTCGGTCGAGGACTGCCTGGGGCAATTGCTCGGCTGGCTGGTCGAGCGCAAGGTGCTGCCGGCCTCATGAGCCGTCCGGCGTTCGCCCGCCTGCCCGTCAGCGTGGACCTGCCGCGGCTGTTGCGCGCCCTGGCGCGAATCGACGCAAGCGCCTGGCAGGGCCACTTCAACGGCGATTATTACGAGGGCGACTGGAGCGGCGTGGCCTTGATCTCGGCGCTTGACGCGCCCTCCGAGCTGGCGCCGGGCAAGGGCCTGCCGGTGCAGCGCGAGCCCTGGCGGCAGGACCCGGACTGGCAACAGGCATTGCGGCACCTGCCCTTGCGGATCGTCTCGGCGCGCCTGCTGCGGTTGGGGCCGGGGGCGCGCATCCATGAACACCGCGACTACGACCTGGGCGGCCCGGACGCCGACCTGCGCCTGCATATCCCGCTGTTCAGCCCGCCGCGGGTGGATTTCCTGCTCGACGGGCAGCGCATGCCGATGCTGGCGGGAGAGTGCTGGTTTCTCGACCTGTCGCGCGCGCATCGGGTGGATAACTACGACACTCAGGCACGTATTCATCTGGTACTCGACTGTCGCCCCGACCCTTGGCTGGAACAGGCGATTGCCGACGGCGCGCCGACCACCCCGGCACCTGGCCTGGGCCGCGCCGCCCTGGACTTCGCGCGGTTTTGCCGACTGCTTGAAGAGGACATCGCGCTGTGCCAGGCCTTGCAGGCGCTGACCGATAGCGAAATCTTCATCGAGCGCACCCTTGCCCTGGCGGCCGAGCGTGGCCTGGCGTTCACCCGCGAAGACCTGCGTTCGGCCATGCGCCAGGGGCGGCGTCTGTGGAATGAACAATGGATGGCCTGAACCTGCACGGCTGGTTGCCGATCCGCCTCTGGCAGCCGGGTGGCGAATGGCGGGTCGACTGGTGCTGGTTCGGCGACAGGCCGCTGTCGCAGCCGTTTTTCCGCGAGGCGGTCGAGGAAGCCCTGCGCCTGCCGTTCAATCAGGCGTTCCGCCGCCAGACGCCTTTGTCTGCCCTGACCGAATGGCGTCAACGCAGCCCGGGCCTGGCTCCCAGCGCCTTTATCTTTCATGCCTCGCGCTGCGGCTCGACCCTGCTCAGCCAGATTCTGGCCTGCCTGGACGACCATATCGTGGTGTCCGAACCGCCGCCGCTGGATGCCCTGCTGCGCGGCTCGCTGGCCCCGCAGGAGCGGGCTGCCGCGCTTGTGGGCCTGTTGTCGGCCTATGGGCAGGTACGCCGTGGTACTGAGCAGCGGTTGGTGATCAAGCTCGATGCCTGGAACATCGGTGAGCTGCCGCTACTGCGCCAGTGCTTCGCCGATACGCCGTGGCTGTTTGTGTATCGCGACCCGCTGGAGATCGCCGTGTCGCATCTGCGCCGGGCCGGCATGCACATGACGCCGGGCCTGATCGGGCCCAGCGCGTTGGACGACGGCGAGCCTTTCCTGGACCGGGAAAGCTGGGTCGCCCGGCGTCTGGGGCGTTTGTTGCGGCTGGGGTTGGAACACTGCCGCGAACACCATGGCCTGGCGCTGAACTACAGCGAACTGCCCGCCGCCATGGACGGCCACCTGGGCGATTTTTTCGGCCTGGGCACCGAGCAACGCCGGGCGGCCTTCGCCCGTATCGGCCAGCACGCCAAGCAGCCGGCGCAGGCCTTTGTCGATGATCGCCAGGGCAAGCAGCAACAGGCTTCAGCGCGGCTGCGGGAGCAGCTGGAGCAATGGGCGCAGGCGCCTTACGCGGCGCTGGAACAGTGGCGCAGCAGGGCGGTGCCGCAATTGCGGCTCAGCTCTTCGGCGACAAGTCCGCCATGCTCTTGAGTAGTTCGATGGGCAGCGGAAAGACAATGGTCGAGCTCTTGTCGCCGGCAATCGCGCCCAGGGTCTGCATGTAACGCAGTTGCATGGCGCCGGGCTGGCGGCCGAGCATTTCGGCGGCCTGCATGAGCTTTTCCGAGGCCTGCAATTCGCCTTCGGCGTGGATCACCTTGGCCCGGCGTTCGCGCTCGGCTTCGGCCTGTTTGGCGATGGCGCGGATCATCGATTCGTTGAGGTCGACGTGCTTGATCTCGACGTTCGCCACCTTGATGCCCCAGGCGTCGGTCTGGGCGTCGAGCACCTGCTGGATATCGGCGTTCAGGCGTTCGCGCTCGGCCAGCAGTTCGTCCAGCTCGTGCTTGCCCAGCACCGCGCGCAGGGTGGTCTGGGCCAGTTGGCTGGTGGCCATGAGGAAATCCTCGACCTGGATGATCGCCTTCTGAGCGTCCAGCACGCGGAAATACAGCACGGCGTTGACCTTGACCGAGACGTTGTCGCGGGTGATCACATCCTGGGTCGGCACGTCGAGCACCACGGTGCGCAAATCGACGCGGACCATCTGCTGGACGACCGGAATCAGCAGGACCAGCCCCGGCCCCTTGACCCTCCAGAAGCGCCCGAGCTGGAACACCACCCCGCGCTCGTATTCGCGCAGGATGCGAAACGTCGAGACCGCCAGCGCCAACAGCAGCGCCAGCAGCGCGCCAAAACCCAATTCCAGACCCATTTCATCCTCCTCGCGGCGCGGCCTCGGCCGTCGCCACTTCCAGAAGCAGCCCCTTGCGCGCCACTACCCGTACCAGTTGTCCGGTTTGCAGCGGCGTTGCGCTCAGGACCTGCCAGTGTTCGCCCTGCAACAGCACCCAGCCGTTGTAAGGGTTGCCCGCTTGCACCGCGGTGATCGCCGTGACACTGCCCACCAGCCCCGCGTCGCCGGCCACCTGCTGGCGCTGTCGTGCGCGCAGCGCCATGCTCGCCAGTGTCGCCAGGAGCAGCGCGCTGATCACCGCCAGGCCGACGATGAGCGGCAGGGGAATGCCATAGCCCGGGACATCGGTGTCCATCAGGATCACCGCGCCGACGACAAAGGAGACGATGCCGCCGAAACCGATGACGCCGAAGGTCGGTAGAAAGGCTTCGGCGACCATGAAGGCGATGCCCAGCAGGATCAGGGCCACGCCGGCGTAGTTCACCGGCAGCAGCTGCAAGGCGTACAAACCGAGCAGCAGGCAGATGCCGCCGAGTACGCCGGGCACCGCGGTGCCCGGGTTGACGAACTCGAAGAACAGCCCGTAGATGCCGATCATCATCAGGATCAACGCCACGCTGGGGTGGGTGATGACCGACAGCAGTTGGGTGCGCCAGTCCGGGTCGTGATGGATCACCGCCGCCCCCAGGGTATGCAGCTGCACCGCCTGGCCGGCGGCGATGAGGAACTTGCCGTCGAGTTGCCTGAGCAGGCCGCTCAGGTCATCGGCGACATAGTCGACCACCTTCAGCTTCAAGGCTTCCTGGGCCGGCAGGCTGACGGCCTCGCGCACGGCCTGTTCCGCCCATTCGGCGTTGCGTCCGCGCAATTGCGCCAGGCCACGGATATAGGCCGCGGCGTCGTTGATCTGTTTGTGGCTGAGGGTGTCGGTGTCCGGCTCCGGGTTCTTGTCCGAGCGTGGCGCGGCGGGCGGGTTGCCGCCCGGGTCGGGCTGCCCCGGCATGCCGACCCGCACCGGGGTGGCGGCCCCGAGGTTGGTGCCCGGGGCCATGGCGGCGACGTGGCTGGCATACAGGATGTAGGTGCCGGCGCTGGCGGCGCGGGCGCCACTGGGGGCGACGAAACTGGCCACCGGCACCGGGCTGGCGAGGATCGCCTTGATGATCGAGCGCATCGAGGTGTCGAGGCCGCCCGGGGTGTCGATGCCCAGCACCACCAGTTGGGCGTGCTCGTCGGCGGCCTTGTCCAGGCCGCGCACCACGTAGTCGGCGCTGGCGGGGCTGATCACATCGTTGACGGTGAGCACCACCACCGGCTTCACGGCCTGGGCGTGCCCGGTCGGCAGGCCGATCAGCACAGCCAGCAGCAGCCCCTTCAGTGTCGCCCGCCACCCACGCTCGTTCATTCGACCCTCCTGGAGAGTCATGTGCCTCGGTTGCCAGCCGTTCGCTGGCTTTGTCCTTGAGTCTAGTAGAGCGTGGGATTGAGCAAATTTTGAGCAGCCTCTTGCTCGCGTGCCGTTCGGAAGTTCGTCAGTGGGTGAGGGCGGCGCGGCCTAGACTTTGTGAAGGGAGTGACAGTCGTTAACCCATAGTCCTGCAAAGCCGTTCAGGACACCGAGGTGCATCATGCGTATGGCAAGAACCGTGCAACGCAGCCTGGAACAGGCGCATTGCGATTTTGACGTGGTGGCTCATCCACATTCGTCGAGCAGCCTGGAGACCGCTCGGGTGGCGGGAGTTCCCGCCGAGCGCGTGGCCAAGTCGGTGATCCTCGACGACAGTCACGGCCACTACCTGATGGCCGTGCTGCCAGCCAGCCGCCACCTGGACCTGAGCAAGGTGCGCGGCAGCAACGAATGGCAGATCACCCGGGAAAGCACCCTGGCGCATCTGTTCAACGATTGCGAACGCGGCGCGGTACCGGCCCTGGGCGAATCCTATGGGCTGGACGTGGTGATCGATCCGCTGCTGACCCGGCAGAAAGACATCTACCTGGAAGCCGGCAACCACAACAACCTGGTGCATCTGAGCATGGACGAGTACCTGAAAATGGTGCCTCATGCCGAGGTGTGCGAGGTCAGTTACTAGGGTCTGTACGAAAAGTCGGCGAGCGAAGGTCAGGCAAGGCAAAAACAGGCGAGGAAGCGGAGTTTAGGGGCCTAAATGAGCATTCCGAGCCTGTTTTTAACGCAGCATGGCCGAGCGCAGCCACTTTTCGTACAGAGCCTAGCGCCGTCGGCGTATGTACCCACCTTTCACGAGCAAGCTCGCTCCTACAAAAATGCTTGTTTTCTGTAGAAGCGAGCTTGTTTGCGATCGACTGCGCAGCAGTGGTTCAACCAACACCCAACCCATTCAGGAGCCCCCATGGAATCCCCATCCCACAGCCTGCCCGCCCTGTTCAAACAACTCGGCCTGCCCGACGACCCCGAGGGCATCGACCGTTTCATCGCCACCCATTCGCCGCTCAAGCCGGAACTGCACCTGGCGGATGCCTTCTTCTGGACCAGCAGCCAGGCGGATTTCCTGCGCAACGAGATCCTCGACGACGCCGACTGGGCGGAAGTGGTGGATCAGCTGGATGTGTTGTTGAGGAAGGGGCGGGGTGTTTGAGGCGCGAATTGATGTTGCCCTGGAAATAGACCAGAATTAAGACCAAATTAGAGGTCTTAATCATGCAAAGCGTATTGGCTGATAAAGCTGTCAGCGTGTCTGAACTGAAAAAAAACCCCTCGGCTGTCCTGAGCGGCGCACACGGTGGTCCGGTTGCGGTGCTCAATCACAACCGGGTCATGGGCTATATGGTCCCGGCCGACGTGTTTGAAGCCATGATGGAGCGTCTTGACGATCTTGAACTGGCGGAGATTGTCCGTGCCCGTCGGCACGAGACCCCGGTCCCGGTAAATCTGGATGACTTATAAGCTCCAGTTTCTACCTTCGGCGCGCAAGGAATGGGACAAGCTCGGTCATACCCTGCGCGAGCAATTCAAGAAGAAGCTGGCCGAGTGCCTGGAAATGCCACGGGTGCCCGCGGATGCCCTTCACGGCATGGCGGACTGCTACAAGATCAAGCTCAAGGCCTCTGGCTATCGCCTGGTTTACCAAGTGATCGAGGATCAGGTGGTGGTTTCGGTGGTGGCCGTGGGCAAACGTGAACGCAGCGCCGTGTATGAGCGGGCACGAAAGCGCTGAGGTATTTTCCGGTTAATGGTCATTCAATTGTTTCAAAACTTGACTGAGATTATCCCCCCATGCACCATTGATAGTTAGCAAACTAACAGTGTGCGAACCTTCTTTTGCCCGACTCTCTCGAATCACTCCAGATGAATATCAGCAGTGGCATGGTGGTCGCCGCCCGACATTGGCGGCGGATCTGCCAGAGCACGCTGGTCAACTATGGAATCTCCGAAGCCTGCGCCGTGCCCCTGCTGATGATCGGGCGCCTGGGCGAGGGCGTGCGCCAGGTGACGGTGGCGCAGGCGGCGGGGATGGAAAGCCCGTCCCTGGTGCGCCTGCTGGACCAGCTGTGCAGCGCCGGCTACGCCTGCCGTACCGAGGACCCCCACGATCGCCGGGCCAAATGCCTGAGCCTGACCGACACCGGCCGCGAGCTGGTGCAGTCGGTGGAAGCCGAGCTGGTGCGCCTGCGTCGCGAGGTGCTGGAAGGCATCACACCCGCGGACCTTGAGACGGCGCTGAAGGTGATCCGCGCCTTCGAGTCGGCTGCCCAGCCGTCGGCGGTGCCTTCTTGAGCGGATTCTTTACCGGCGTGCCGCCGGCGCGCGACTGGTTCTACGGCGTGCGCACCTTTGCCGCGTCGATGATCGCGCTGTACATCGCCATGCTCATGCAGATGCCGCGTCCGTACTGGGCGATGGCCACGGTGTACATCGTCTCCAGCCCGTTCGTCGGGCCCACCAGCTCCAAGGCGCTGTACCGTGCGATCGGCACCTTGCTCGGCGCCTCGGCGGCGGTGCTGTTCGTGCCGATGTTCGTGCAGAGCCCCTATCTGCTGGTGGTGATCATCGCCCTGTGGACCGGGATCCTGCTGTTCCTCTCCCTGCACCTGCGCACCGCCAACAGCTATGCGCTGATGCTGGCCGGCTACAGCCTGCCGCTGATCGCCCTGCCGGTGGTGGATAACCCGCTGGGGGTGTGGGACGTGGCGGAGGCCCGCACCGAGGAGATCTTCCTCGGCATCGTCTGCGCGGCCGTGATCGGCAGTATGTTCTGGCCACGGCGGCTGGCGCCGGTGTTCGTCGATTCGGCGGGCAAATGGTTCGCCGATGCCTCCACCTACAGCCAGCGCTTTCTCAGCCGCAACGTGCAGCCCGAAGAGGTCAGCGCCTTGCGCGCGTCCATGGTCGCCACCTTCAACAGCCTGGAGCTGATGATCGGCCAGTTGCCCCATGAGGGCGCACGCCCGCAGACCGTGCGCAATACCAAGGAATTGCGCGGGCGTATGATTCACCTGCTGCCCGTGGTGGACGCCTTGGACGATGCCCTGTACGCCCTGGAGCGACGTACCCCGGAGCTGGTGGAGCAGTTCGCGCCGCTGCTGGCCCAGGCCGGGCAATGGCTGGAAAGCACCGCCCAGGGCGCGTCGGTCGAGCGCTGGCAGGCCCTGCGCGGCCAGCTCGAAGCGCTGCAACCGGACGCCGAAGCCCTCGACGACCGGCGCCAGCTGCTGTTTTCCAACGCGCTGTACCGCCTTGGCGAGTGGATCGACCTATGGCAGGACTGCCGCAGCCTGCAACACGCCATCCAGTGCGAAAGCCAGGACATCTGGCGCGCGGTCTATCGCCACTGGCGCCTGGGCCGCCTGACGCCATTCCTCGACCGCGGGCTGATGCTGTATTCGGTAGCCTCCACTGTCCTGGCGATCATCGTCGCCTCGGTGCTGTGGATTCTCCTGGGCTGGACCGACGGCGGCAGCGCGGTGATCCTCGCGGCGGTGGCCTGCAGCTTCTTTGCCTCGATGGACGACCCGGCGCCGCAGATCTACCGGTTCTTCTTCTGGACCGCGATGTCGGTGCTGTTCGCCAGCCTCTACCTGTTCCTGATCCTGCCCAACCTGCACGATTTCCCGATGCTGGTGCTGGCCTTCGCCGTGCCGTTCATCTGCGTCGGCACCCTCACGGTGCAGCCGCGCTTTTACCTGGGCATGCTGCTGACCATCGTCAACACCTCGTCCTTCATCAGCATCCAGGGCGCCTACGACGCCGACTTCCTGAGCTTCGCCAACTCCAACCTGGCCGGGCCCATGGGCCTGCTGTTCGCCTTTGTCTGGACCCTGGTCGCCCGGCCGTTCGGCTCGGAACTGGCGGCCAAGCGCATGACCCGCTTCAGCTGGCAGGACATCGTCGGCATGACCGAGCCCGCCAACCTGGCCGAACACCGCCATCTGGGGGTGCAGATGCTCGACCGCCTGATGCAGCACCTGCCGCGCCTGGCCATGACCGGCCAGGACACCGGCGGCGCCCTGCGCGAAGTGCGTGTCGGCCTGAACCTGCTGGACCTGCTGGCCTATGCGCCGCGGGCCCAGGGCAACGCGCAGGTGCTGTTGCGCCAGGTGGTGGCCGAGGTCGGCGCCTACTTCAAGGCCTGCCTCAAGGCCGGCGAACGCCTGCCGGCGCCGAGCGGCCTGCTGATGACCCTGGACCGCGCCCGTCGCACCCTGGATGCCCACAGCCAGGACGACCGCGAAACCCGTTTGCATCTGCTGCACGCCCTCAGCGGCCTGCGCCTGGCCCTGCTGCCCGGTGTGGAGTTCGTCGGCGGTGGCGAGCTTGAGGAACCGCTGCCCCATGGCATCGATGGAGCGCCTTTATGATCGGTGACCTGGATATCAGCGGGGTGTTCCTGCCCACGCTGCTGGTGCTGATGGGCCTTACCTATGGCTTGTACCTGGTGGTCCACGGGCTGCTGACACGCCTGCATTTTTATCGCCTGGTCTGGCACCGGGCTTTGTTCAACGTTGGTCTGTACGCTTTGCTGCTCGGCGCCGTGGACTCACTCAGTCGATACCTGATGACATGAAAAAACCTTTATTGACCATTGGCCGTGTGGTCCTGACCTTGCTGGTGGTGAGCTTCGCGGTCGTGGTGGTCTGGCGCATGGTGATGTACTACATGTTCGCGCCCTGGACCCGGGACGGGCATATCCGTGCCGACATCGTGCAGATCGCCCCGGATGTCTCCGGGCTGATCCAGCAGGTGCAGGTGCGCGACAACCAGTTGGTCAAGTGCGGCCAGGTGCTGTTCAGCATCGACCAGGACCGCTTCAGCCTGGCCCTGCGCCAGGCCAAGGCGTCCCTGGCCGACCGCCAGGAAACCCTGGCCCAGGCCCAGCGCGAGGCCAGGCGTAACCTCGGCCTGGGCAACCTGGTGCCGCGCGAGCAGCTGGAAGAAAGCCAGTCCCGCGTGGCCCGCGCCCAGTCGGCCCTGGCCGAGGCCCAGGTGGCGGTGGACAGCGCCCAGCTGAACCTCGACCGTTCGGTGATCCGCAGCCCGGTGGACGGCTACGTCAACGACCGCGCGCCACGCACCCAGGAATTCGTCACCGCCGGGCGCCCGGTGTTGTCGGTGGTGGACAGCAACTCCTTCCACATCGATGGTTATTTCGAGGAAACCAAGCTCGACGGCATTCATATCGGCCAGGGCGTCGATATCCGCGTGGTCGGTGATCGCGCGCGGCTGCGCGGGCATGTCGAAAGCATCGTCGCCGGCATCGAGGACCGCGATCGCAGCAGTGGCTCCAACCTGCTGCCCAACGTCAACCCGGCCTTCAGCTGGGTGCGCCTGGCCCAGCGGATTCCGGTGCGCATTGCCTTCGACGAGGTGCCGGAAGACTTCCGCATGATCGCCGGGCGCACCGCCACCGTGTCGATCATCGACGATCAGGCGCAAAGCCGGTCGGAGCCGGGGCAATGAACAGCGGCCTGCGTTTAGCCACGGCCGGGCTCGGCTTTTTGCTGCTGCCAGCCTGCCAAATGGTCGGCCCGGACTATCACCTGCCGGACGACGCGGCGCTGCACCGCGGCGATTTGCAGGGCGAGCTGGCCGGATCGAGCGACAAGGTGGTCTCGGCGCCAGTCCCGGCAGACTGGTGGCGCTTGTACCAGGACCCGCGCCTGGACCAGCTGGTGCAGCAGGCCATGGCCTCCAACACCGACCTGCGGGTCGCGGCGGCCAACCTGGCGCGGGCCCGCGCCCAGGTCGACGAGGCCCAGGCGGCCGGCGGCTGGAGCGGCGGGGTCAAGGCCGGGGTCGAGCGCTTGCAGGAGTCCGGCGAAGCCTTCCTGCTGCCGGAGAAAGTACCGGTGGCCAACGTCGGTAACCTGTCCGTCAGCACCTCTTATCAGTTCGATTTGTTCGGCACCCTGCAGCGCGGCATCGAGGCGGCCCAGGCCAACGCCGATGCCACCCAGGCGGCGGCCGACACCGCGCGCATCACCCTGGTGGCCGACGTAGTGCGGGCTTATACCCAGGTATGCGCGGCCAATGAAGAGCGCGAGATCGCCGAGCACTCCCTGGATCTGCAGGCCCAGAGCACCGCGCTGATCCAGCGCCTGCGCGACGCCGGGCGTGGCGACGAAACCCAGGTCACCCGGTCGCAGACCCAGTTCAAGTCCCTGCGCGCCGAACTGCCGCGCTATGAAGCGGCGCGCCAGGCCGGCCTGTTCCGCTTGTCGATGCTCCTGGCCAAGCCGCTGAACCAGTTGCCGGCCGGCACCGACAGCTGTGCCGAGCTGCCGCATATTGCGCAATTGTTGCCGGTGGGTGACGGCGCGACCCTGCTCAAGCGCCGCCCCGACGTGCGCCAGGCCGAACGGCGCCTGGCCGCGGCCACCGCCGATATCGGCGTCGCCACTGGCGCGCTGTACCCGGACATCAGCATTGGCGCGACCGTCGGCACCGTGGGCATTGTCGACAACCTCGGCAAACCCTCCACCAACCGCTGGGGCTTCGGCCCGCTGGTCAGCTGGACGGTACCGGCCAACGGCGCCCGCGAACGCATTCACCAGGCCGAAGCCGCCAGCCAGGGCGCCTTGGCGCATTTCGACGGGGTGGTGCTCAACGCCATCCGCGAAACCCAGACCGGCCTGGCCCAATACAGTGCCCAGTTGCAACGTCGCGACGCCCTGGCCGAGGCCGAGCAGTCGGCGCGGCAGGCCGCCGACCAGACCCATCGCTTCTTCCAGGCCGGCCGCGAGTCGTTCCTCGCCGACCTGCAGGCGACCCGCACCTATACCGACGTACGGGCCCAACTGGCCGCGGCCAACACCCAGGTGGCGATGAGTCAGATCGACCTGTTCCTGGCCCTGGGCGGTGGCTGGGAAAGCGGACGAACGCAAGCCTCGAACCCCGCCAAACCCTGAGGCCGTTGCTATGCTTTGAACAGTTGGCTGAGCACCTTGCGTCCAGTGCTCGGCCAGCGGTCTGGCACGTGATGGTCATGGGGATTCCAATAATGAAAAACCCTTATGCTCTCGGCTTCTGGTGCGCCATCGTCGCACTGGTGCTGCTTTCTGCGACTTATTTCTACGGTGTCATGCTGGCGCACCAGATCGACAAGGCCATGATCTTTCTCGACAGCGCCAGCGCGCTGATTGCGGTGAGCGCTATCGTTTTCGTGGCCTGGACGTCGTTCCAGACCCAGAAAATCAAGAAAAGGCAGCTGGAGCAGGGCAAGACCCTGGTCGCGATCTGGGACACCAAAGTCGCCCTGCGCCGGGTCGAGACGGTGTTCGACCGTTACTTCTGGGGCAGTTACTGGCAGCCGGGGCGGACCTTCCAGGAAGTCATGGGCGAGTTGACCGGCACCCCCCTGGAAAAAAGCCTCGAAGCCCTGAAAAAACAGTGCGTATTACTGGATAAACAGGCCGCCGACGGTCGCCACTGGCTGAACAATGCCCGCGAACTGTCCGATGTCGCTGCCGCCATGGCCCGCGAACGCTATCAACTGGATTTCTGCGACCCGCGTTCGGAAACCCCGGGCGGCGCGGTGATCAACCGCGATTTCGAAGTGCTGGTCTACACCTGGACCGCGCGCCTGAAAAGCTTCGATCACCAGCTCGACGCGCTGGAAGTCGAATACTCCGAACACGCCACGTAGCCATGTAGCCGCTGCCGAGCCCGCGAGGCTGCGAACGGTTTGGGCGGCACTCCGACGCAGCAACCGCAAACCCTGAATCCGCGATCTGCCTGAAGAAAC
>NZ_FOXG01000021.1:0-9545 GCF_900115645.1 Pseudomonas sp. NFPP07 | reverse complement strand
CCGTAGCGGTCGCCGGCCCAGCTGGAGGACACGCGCAGCCAGCAGCTGGTCTTGTCGTCGGCCTTGCCCTCGCGGTCCCAGTGGAATTGCACCTTGACCCGGCCGTACTGATCGCAGTGGATTTCTTCGCCCTTGGGCCCGGTGACCACCGCGGTCTGGCTGCCCAGCACCCGCGGTTTCGGGTGGTTCAGGGCCGGGCGGTAGAACACCTGCCAGGGCGTGGCGAGGAAGCGGTTGCGATAGCCCTGGTGGAAGTCATCCTTGTTGTCGGTGGTGTCGCTGGTCACCGACTCTTCCAGCACCTGCGGCTGCTTGCCTTCGTGGACGATGTGGGTCAGCAGCCAGAGGTCGTTCCACTCGCTGCGCGGATGCTCGGACAGTTCCAGGAAGTGGCCGCTGACCAGTCGCGTCTGGTCGCCCCAGCCTTCGGCCTGCTGGTAGTCGGCGCGGTGGCGTTCGAGGGCGCGCTGGCTGAGGAACTTGCCACGCGCGCGGTCGGTGAAACGGCCCGGGTAGTCGTAGTCTTCCAGGTCCGGTTCTTCGCTTTCAGCCTCGGGTTTATAGGCCGCTTCCAGTTGCAGGCGCGGCTTCTCGAAGTCGTAATCGCGTCGAGTAGTACGGCGGGTGCGGGTCTCCAGGCGCAGGTTGAAACCCTTGATCACCGGCTCGTCGGCGACCATGCCGCTGCCCTGGATATAGGCGGTGGGCTGGCCGAGCTTGGGGAACACGGTCTGGTCGTCGCCGAACACCAGCAGGTGGCCCTGCGGGCTGTGCTGGAAGTGGTAATGCAGGCCTTCCTCTTCGCACAGGCGCTGGATGAAATGCAGGTCGGTTTCGTCGTACTGCACGCAGTAGTCGCGGTCCGGGCATGGGGTGCCGAGCTGGAACTGGTAGGCGTTGCCCTGGATGCCGTGCTCTTCGAGGATCAGGGCGATGATCTTCGGCGCCGACAGCTGCTGGTAGATGCGCTGGTTGGTGCGGTGTTCGAGGTAGGCCAATTGCGGCACCAGCGACACCTTGTAGCGGGTCAGGCGCTTGCCGGCATCGCCCTGGGCCACGCGGTAGATCTGCCCGTGGATGCCACTGCCTTGCGGATCGAAGGCTAGAAACGCCTGCTTGTGCAGCAGGGTTTCCAGGTCCAGGTCGGGGTTCTCGCTGACCAGCTCCAGATCGAAACGGAACGGCTGGCTGATGCCTTCGATCCCCTCGAAAGACAGCACCTGCAAGTCACCCTGGAAGTCGTCGACCGTCAGGCTGAAGTGGGTTTCATTGGAAGGATTGAACATAGCTTGCTCCCTGCTTGGTGATCATCCATGACATCGGTGGCGCTATGAAAAGGTGGTCCTCAGAATACAGACGCTATCAAGTAGAACGCATAACGATTGTAGGAAAACACCGAGCATCGGCAGGATGATTCCTAATTTGATACGCGACTCACAAAGATCTGCCTGACGCTGCCGCCAAAGCCCACTGAACACGTCGAAAATACATCGTCATAAAATGCGGTAATCCTGTCATTGCAGCTGCCCAGCCTCCCCGCTATCCTTCCGCCGTCGCTGCAAAATCAGCGGCCGGGCTTGGTAACCCGACGAGTAAACGGCGCGTAAGCGCCCTCCATAACGAATGCTGGCGCTTTTTTTGCGCCTGCATTTTCGTTATGGCAGCTGTGCGCGGGAGACCTTCGGGTCTGCCGGGCTCGTTTACCCCGGTTTACCAACCTGCGTACAGCTGCCACCCATTCGCTTGGTAACGAAGTGGCGGCTATAACCCAGTAAACGGAGTTACTGCCATGAACGTTATCGTCCTAACCAGAGCCCACTTCCAATGCAAAATCGGAGGTGAGCAATGACCTCTTCTATCAAAACCATCGGCATCGTCACCTTCGCCGACTGCGGCGAAAAAGAACAAAGCCTGTTCCGCGTCAATCCAGACATCCCCGCCCGGGAAGCCTTGGAGCATGCTTCCAACCTGTTCTACTACGCCAAGAAACTCATGCTCGATGCCGCGATGGAGGAGCAAGGAGAGCGTTATGCTTGGCCAGCTTACTATCTGTGCGAAATGGGCAAAGCTGTAGTGGATGACCTTTCGAATGCCATTTCGCCAAGTCAGTAAAAACAGTACTCAATGAACATTTGATACATAGAAGGCAAGCCATTAAAACTAATGGCTTGCCTAGTGTAATCTCAGAGAGTCACTCAATAGATCGGCATTTGAAAACGCATCCTAGACAAACACCGTTCAGTAGCTTCACCATAAATTTTCTGTGTCATCACACAGTTCTTTTTGGCATATTCAGACCAGCCCGATCCAAAATCCATATCTCCGCCCACATATGCAACAGCTTTAGCATAATCCATAGAGGTTGCTTTTTTATTCACAATGGATACCGCTTTATAGAACCCATCCCCAATGACTCCAGTTCGCAGATATACAATTTCATTTACACGAAAGCTCGTAAACTGGTTCAAACAAGAAAGTCTTTCAATGGGAGCTTCTTGACCGGAAGACTCCTCATCCTCATCATTACATTGCTCGTCCCTCAGACGAATCCAGCTTTTTTGTGCAGAAACCAAGTCAGCCTTAAAATCAGAGGCTAGCTCATCAGAAAGAGCTTTATATTGCTCATTCAAAATCTTATCGATTTTTGAAAGAGAAGCTTGAGAGCAACGCACTATATCTGCGTTTACTGTTGTATTAGCATCACACTTAGTATCTGCCATCACTGGGCTAGCGAACATCATTAGACACCCTAAAAACGCCGTAGCCTTACCAGTTATTTCCAGCAATTGCATTTCAGTGTTACCTTCGCCGACTGCGGTGAAAAGGAACAAGCTTGTTCCGCGTCAATCCAGACATCCCAGCCCAGGAAGCCTTGGAGCATGCTTCCAATCTGTCCTACTACGCCAAAAAGCTCATGCTCGATGTAGAGCTATAAGAGCAAGGAGAGCAAGGAGAGCAAGGAGAGCTCTGTGTTTGGTCAGCTCACTATCTATGCCAAATAGAGAGCATAATATTAGGCAATATTTCGCTCTCTACAAGGCGACTTAAAACTTAAAAGACTACAGCGAAAAGACGAATTTAAAGAACTCATCTTCTCCACTACGTTAAGGGCGGAACGCCCCAATCAACAAAATCACAATTTATATATTCTAACACCCTTCTACTGACGCGCACATGACCCACCCCCTAATCTCTTTGTTCTTTGAAGTCTTAAACATAATTTTCACCCACCCCGCCTCTATACTCTCTTGCAAGACTTTGTCACCACCAACTAAGTACATACGGGTAACATCAGCTGTATTTGGAGAGCTATAAATAATATTTTTACCCTTGACCGTCAGATTGATCTGCTCTCCGGCCACCCACTTCCGATATGAACTAGACTCCAACTTCTTAACAATTGCATCAGGAGTTTTATATGGAAATCGGTACTTGAGCTCGTTACCATCTAAGTTTAGAAGAACGTCTCCACCCACTCCAAAATAGTTTGAAAGACGGTCATTTCTAATATAACCATCAGGAGTTTTAGAATACACATGGACGGTATAGTAGTCGCCAGAGTAATTAATCCCAGTATCAGAGATTATTTCAACACTATGAATTATAAAAAGCTTTTTATCTTCACCATCCTTCGCATCTGCAAAAAAAGCAGCACGAACCTGGCCTGTAGAGGCCAAAAATGGCAACCCACTTATACGTGAACTTTTTCCACTTATACAATCAAAGAAAACAACATCAATACTAATTTCATCCACACTCGGAGCCCCATCATCTCCAACCAATGGAACTTCATTAAAAACTATATAGCCATCATCTGCCTTTAATGCTGGAAACACCCTGCTTTCAGGCACCTCACAAGCAGATACACTAAATACATAGCACCCCACAAGAAAAAGCAGCAATGCAAATACTTCTTTCATACCGAGCATCCACCATAGTCGCACCACTATATTAAGCTTATTGACCACCGCCGCTGTCCTACGGGGAGAGTCGTAAGAATTTGGAATTGCAACTTTTCTCCCTAAAACAGTTTTAATTCTCGCTCTATAATACCAATCATAATCGCCGCTCAAAACCACTAAAGCCGCTACCCATACAACTTAATACACAGTTAAAGGAAACATAAAAAAAACAAACTTTTTATTATCGCCCGACTTAGATATCCATTCTCCTTTGTAGCCTTCGCCATCTGTTTTCCCTATAAACTGAGCCCTCTCTATTTTTGTTCCTGGTAGATACTCTGTCATTTTTATAATGCCATCTCCAATACAACCACTGAGTACAATTTTTTCTGAAGATCTCTTGTATTTATACGAGCCACTACTTTGACAGGCCTTATCTTGCAGCTCGCCAAAAAACCACGCAGACTTTGCAATCCTTCCAACATACGGCACTGAGTTATCTTTAGCTTTCAATGCGCAACCTGAATAACAAGCCATCCGAAAAATATCCGGCTCATTACTTTCCATAAATAGATATGTTGCTGCACCACTAATTTTTTTTGCGGTGTAGACAGGAATACTTACTGCCAGTGCACCTCCTGCTGTAGCTGACGGAGCTTCTTCTTTTACTTTTATATTTTCCCCAACAGCTTCGCCACAAACAGAAGTCATGGCCAATTCACTAAGGGATAGTTCTGCATGCCCGACCACCTCGATAGAATTTCCGCGGCACTCATATCCGTACCAAGTAGGTCCTGACTGCATAGATATCTCTGTCGAGAAGCTATAAACCCTATCGACAACTATCTTTCCTCTTTCATATTCAAATGTCACCCACTGACGGGTTTTAGAGGAAGAAAGATTCTGATTCTCTAATATGTACTTGTTACCATACTGATATAGCCAATTTGAGCTAATTGCCCCCATAGACTCAGGAGTTGTGACGACCTTGCCCCCCGTAGCCGCGTCAACTAAAAAACCACTCTCATCTAGGAAAATCGTACATCCATTGGACTTACCCTTCCCATCCATACATGACTTATACTGAGGAAATATGGGCTCAGCAGAGGCCAGCGTCGGTAAAAAGATCATTAAAACGAAAGCAAATACTTTCAATTTCTTGCCCTCAAAATATAAGCCTAAAACTTATCCACATTCAAAACATGCTTCCAACCTGTTCTACTACGCCAAAAAACTCATGCTCGATGCCGCGATGGAGGAGCAAGGAGAGCGTTATGCTTGGTCGGCTTACTATTTGTGCGAAATGGGTAAAGCCGTAGTGGATGACATCTCAAACGCCATTTCGCCAAGCCAGTAAAAGCAGTACTCAATGAGTATTTGACACATAGAAGGTAAGCCATTAAAACTAATGGCTTGCCTAGACACTAACTTTGACTGCGTTCAAGTACACGCTTTGGAATTTTTCCGGCTTTTCCTGCCTGACTCATTAACGAGTTGTATTTTTTGTAATTCTCTATCGCTAGATCTTTTTTTCCATCCCCCCAATAGGCATCCGCCAAGTTAAGATACGCAACGGTTCGGCTGGGGTTCTTCGAAACTATATAGCTCAACAATTCAATAGCTTCTGGAAAGTACCCTGACTGCTCAAGCAAGAAACCTAAGTCATTAGACCAACCAATATTTTCAGGGTAATAATACTTTCCAACAACATAGTTTTCAGGAGCACAAACAGCACCTTCATCACTGCTAACTATAAAATAACCCATTAACTCTTTAAATTTTGAAAGGTCATTTTTTTTGTATGCACGTAATGCCTGGTCAAAATTCTCACCGACATCGACCGACATCAGCTTTTCTCTATCAACAGCATCCGACCCACTATCCACACGGAGCTTATTTAGATAACCAAAAGCATCAAGACCATTAAAATCTTCTAATGCAACCCCTATCAAAGCACTAGACTTAATAGCGTATACATTTAAAACCGAACGATCACAAGAACCAACATTACTTACAACAAACAAATCCTCTAGAACAATCTTTTTCTTTTCAGAGTTATATTTAAATCTTAAGTTAAACCTATATTGAGCATTGTCTTCCTCTACAGTTTTAAGATAAAGATATTTACCCTCAACAGCCGGCTTGTAATTTATCTCCCTCATTTCTCCTTGAGTATCTACGAGACGAACAACACCCTTTCCTCCATCAAACTCACCCACATTAAAACCATCATAACTTGCAGGAGAGTAGGAGTTTTTTATTAATGGCAATGCCAATGGAGCAGTAAGTACTACAGACTGTTTTCCACCAATTTCTGCAGTCAATAGAAGCTTTTGAAAGGAGGCGTCAGGCGACGCCTTCAGCACCATCACTTTCTGCCCTTTCAGTCCGGAAATTAAATTTGATTCAAAGGTCTTAGCGACATCGGCATTATCAGGAAAAGCTACCTCCTCTGCCAAAGAAAATGAGCTCAACAAGGTGAAGAATACGATAGAGCCACAATAGGAGAAATAACTATTCATGATTAAGCGCCTGATATATCTCTGTGAAATTAGTACGTCGCTCGCCATAACTCTCCGTATTCAGATTCACAACCTTAGTAATATCATTGGTACTTTCCACATTAGGAGCCACGATGTTATTCAACTTTTTCCACTCCCAGAATCCCATTGCAGACAAGAGACCTATTTTTGTTTCAAGCAGTTGATCAGGGTTAGCCACAATATCAATATTTTCTTCTGGCAATTTCTGCTTCAGCACATCCTCAACCGCTTTGTAATTAGACTTCCAAGTAAGCTGAATGAAGCCTTTACCTTTATAGCTCAACCCCTCGGAGCAGCCTCCTGGCGTCAATACAAAACCACCCTCAGCAGAGCAACAGCAGTACACACGTTTAGCTATTTCATCAGGCTTTGGAAATTGCGAGTATGCATTACTACCATTTACTGTATAAGCAGCTTTGGCCGCCACACTAAGTGCATTGTACTGCTGGATAGTTATTCTTTTATACCCAAGTTCTTCGGCCTCAGCAGGGTAATGCCCAAAATATCTTGTAAATAGACTCTTCAAGGCATCTACCGAATACCACAAGCTTTCAGACTTACCAACAAGAGCTGCTCCAACCTCTGTTTTAACTTGTGCAAAAAACTGAGCAATTCTTACCTTAGTATTTATCTCAAATCTATCAGCATATTTATTAAATAGGTCTCTCACTTCTTCACGCTTACTTTCTGAAGAAGTTGGAAACATTCCTTTCATCTGATCGAAGGTTAGTAACTCTCGCCCTGTAGAACAGAACGAACCGAGCATCCCAACCAGATGGATGTGTTGAACATTGGACTCAGCAGTTATTCCATGCTGCCCAACCAATTTCCCCCACCAGCTCAACTTCTCAATCCGCGCCTTCTCAGCAACCCACTCCTTATGCGGCGCCGATTCGCTATGCCCCATCAACTCATCCAATGAGTCCCACTTCGCTGCCTGGTAGTCCCACTCACTCTCATACTTGATAATCATCTGGGAGACCGGTTGGGCAAACCAAGGCTTACTCAGGGCATTTCCTATCTCTTCCGGTGGAAGCTTCGTGTCGTGATTTCGATCAAGGATGGTGTAGAGAGATTGTTTTGTCGGACCTGCCCCGGCAGTCACGATATTTGGGTGGTAAGCCTTGCGCTCTTCATCGGTCATATTCTCTTGCGCATGCAGAAAATCCGCGTAGAGATCGACATTGCTCCCAGTCTCTTCGATGAAGGTGAAACCTTCCCATTCAAAAGGCGAGTGGCGGTACAACGTGGTATTAGGCTCGGCAAACCAACCGTCGATGCTCTCTCCTTGAGCATCGGCGAGTAGCCCTTCCAGGTGCCACCACTGCGTATAGGTAGTGACTCCATCCATCACCACCGGAGCTTTGATTTTTTTCTCTGCTGGCAGGGCTTCCAATACGCTCACAGGAATGAGCAGGCCATAACCGACCTCTTTGCTAGCATCGTTCGCTTTGGGGGGGTTGGTAGCATTCATACCCGGCACATGAGTAATCAGCGGGGTGTGTGGCAGGATTTTGACCAGTGTCTTTTCTGTTGCTGGCAGTCTGACGGCCTGCTCTTTGGTCTGGTCGATGAAAGCCTTGATGTCCTCACAGCTAAAGACTTCCAGATGCAGTAAATTTTTCGGAGCTGCATCCGAGTAGTTCTGATACTTCCCCACATGCCCTATGAGCTCACCGGCTTTGATTTTATGAACCGGTGTCAACGGGACAATCACCCCAGGGGTTTTGGGTTCGCTTTTTGCCTCAAGAGAGTCAAGCCAGACATACCCAGGCAATGTTCCATCTGCACCCGGTGTTAACGCAGGGATGGATTCGCCGGTGACAATTTCCAGTAGCTTGCGATATTTGCCAGAAGCTTGTTCATTGCTGATTTTGATTTGCGTGCCTGTAGGTAAAAAACCTATAGGTAGCCCTCTTGCCGTGGCACTGCGGATGTTCGCCCCGGTTTTCTGCTCTGGAGGGGCGTCCTTGGCCTGTTCTCCTACAAAATAAATATCTCCGGAAAGATGCTGCATTTCACCTTTGAACACCCAACCTGTATTCGCTGGCAGAGCTGCGACTTCAGGGGTCACGCTGACGATTTCGAGCCACTTTTGTGTTGCTGGAGCAGGTTTAGTGTTCACCGTGGTGCCACGGGGTAGAACCGTCAATACCGAGGTCTGTCCTGAGTTGCCGCTACGAACTCGCAGCCCTAATGACTTGTCTGGCGCATTTGCTTTGACTTGATAAGTGTCTTTACCCCAAAAGGCAGGCCTCTTAAGCGTAGGGTTGGCCTTGTAGCCCTCCCAGTCCAGCAGATGCATGTACAGGCTGAAGAAGGTCAGGCTTGGGCTGGTAACTGGTGGCGTCGTTGCCGGTGCGCCACCTACCGGAGCGGGAGGCGCAGGCAACTCAAGACGATGTTTTACCAACACGAAACCGGTTGAGAACACCGACGGTGTTGAACCGTAATTCGAGGTCGGGTACTTCTCATCAATTCGATAAGCGACCACCTCGCCATCGGCGATGCAACGAACTTCGCTCTTGTCTGCGACTAACCCGGTGTCCTCATCGAAGTGAACGCCACCGTGCCACAAGCCATTGGAACCAAGCGGGTAATACCCATCCTTGGCCTTGGCCAAAGCCTTGTAATACTGCATCGAATCTGTGACCTCTGAAGCTCCAGCTTTCAGAGGGTATGCCCACTTTTCAACCTTGCTGCTTGTTGTCTCTGCCATAACTACTTACCTGAAATCCTGATCCTTGGTGACTGGAAGCTCTGATGGTGTCGGTTAGCCGGAGAAATTGAGCATCCGCTTCGGCCTGCGCTTGATCTGTTCTTCCGGTGCATTCAACAGTGCTCCATCCATCAAACTCCCCGCCTTATCCCTATCCGCCGCCCCCGGCAACGTCGGCGGCTTGATCCCAATCCCAGTCCCACTCCCCGGCGCTCCCCCCGCATTGATCTTCACCACCGGCCCCACCACTGTGACGCCGCCGGCATCGAGTTTGATAAAACTGCCCCCGGCCTTGATCGTCAGTTCGCTGCCCGCCTCGATCACCATCTTGGCGCCGGCCTTGAGGTGAATTTCCTGGCCGGCTTTGGTCAGTTGCGCGGT
>NZ_FOXG01000006.1:0-534347 GCF_900115645.1 Pseudomonas sp. NFPP07 | reverse complement strand
TCAAAGGGAATGATATGTGCCTGAGCATGCCGACTGCGACTGCGCTCATCCAGGCCCTGCACACCCTCTGCGTTGTAACGGGCTACCCATTTGTAGCCCGTTTTTCGACTGATGCTGTGTGCCGCACACAGTTCGCGGAAGTTAAAGCGTCTCGACAGATAGTCGGCAATGAACATCACTTTAAGGTCCATAGGGTTCAGCTCTCGCCACGGCATGGTCAGCTTCTCGGAATCGACCCTGCCAGTTAAAAACTGTTACCTATGTGCTTGAACTTTTCTGTTACCTATGTGGGTGAGTCATACCGGCGAGACCTTTTGGTTACTTTTGGGGCGTTTGCCAAAAGTGACCCGCCGTAAGGGCGGAACCCTAAGTGGCCGTTACCGCAGAAACGGATATGTACACCGCCCACCCCCCCAGCGAGGCCACCACCGAAATCGCAGACAAACCTCGCCCCTACAGCGGTTCGAAGTTGCCTAAGGCTTCTGCCCGTACCACCTCGGCGTATACACCCACTCCCCACCTCCAGTCTTGGGAAACACACAGGTCGTGGATGACCCCACCAACACCATGGTGCGCATATCCACCTGCTCCGGCGTCAGGGCACCCAGGGTGGTGACCCGCAAAGTCTGCCCCGGACGCCCGATATCCCGCCCCAGCACCACCGGCGTATCCGCGGTGCGGTGCTGGCGCACGATCTCCAGCGCGCGCCCCAGCTGCCAAGGACGCGAACGCGAGATGGGGTTATAGAACGCCAAGGCCAGGTCGGCCTGGGACGCCAGGTCCAGGCGCTTCTCGATGATTGCCCAGGGCTTGAGGTTGTCCGACAGCGACAGCACGCAGAAGTCGTGGCCCAGGGGCGCGCCAGCCTGTGCGGCGGTGGCCAGGGAAGCGGAAACCCCGGGAAGGATTTCCAGCTCGACCTGATGCCAGCCCGGCTCGCTGGATTCGTGCAGCGCTTCCAGCACCGCCGCGGCCATGGCGAAGACCCCCGGATCGCCGGAGGACACCACCACCACCGAACGGCCTTGGGCCGCGAGCTCGAAGGCGTGACGGGCACGCTGCATTTCTTCGCGGTTGTCGGTGCAGTGCATGACTTGGTCGGCGCGGAACGGGCCGGCCATGCGCACATAGGTTTCGTAGCCGAGGATATCGTTGGCCCGCGCCAGTTCGGCTTTCACCGCCGGCACCATCAGTTCGGCGGCGCCAGGGCCCAGGCCGATCACCGCCAGGCGGCCACGGGGGCGGCCGATCTGCTGCGGGTCCAGCGGCTGGCTGGCCACGGCAATGGCGATGTCTTCACCCACGCTGAGCGGAGGCAATAGTTGTGGCACGGCCTGTTGCGCCAGCTCGGCGACGCTGCCCGCCGCCGGGGCGAAACGCAGGGGCACGCCCAGGTCGGCGGCGGCTTCGCGCAAGGCCGGGCTGGCCATGTCACTGTCAGCAGCCAGCAGGCAGGCAACGGATTGCACGGCGATGTGCTTCTGGTGCAAGGCATCGCGCAGCGCATCGGCACCCGCGATCTTGCCGTTGCAGGCGATCAGCACACTGCGCGGGTAGATCAGCAGTTCGTTGGCAGCGGGCTCGCGCTCGGCCGAGCCGACGCGGATGGTCAGCCGGGCGTGCCGGTCTTCCGGCAACCGGGCCTCGGCCAGCCAGGGCGCGGCGCCTTCGATGCGCACGCTTTCACCGCCCAGCAGATCGGAGACGAAACGCTTGCCCAGTTCCAGATCGCCCAGGGCATAACCGCTGGGCGGGTTGAGCAGGCAGGTGCCGAAGCGCAGCTCGCCGCTGGTGGTGATGGCCGCCGCCACACCCAGCCCGGCGGCGATTTCCCGGGCCATGACGTTCACTCCGCCCAGGCCACCGAGCAACGGCACCACGGCGCTGCCGTCTTCGGCCACGGCCAGCACCGGCGGCTCCGCGCCCTTCTCCAGCAGCAGCGGCGCCAGGGTGCGGATGACGATGCCCGCGGCGCACAGGGCGATGATCGGCGTGTCCTGTTGATACAGCTGACGCAGGGTCGCGCCAAACTCCTGGTACGGGCGGTCGGCGCCCTCGACCCGTTCGGCAAGGCCGTGGATCAGCGCGTCCGGGTACAGCTGCTGAAGTTTGCGCGCAGTCGCCAGGCTGCCTTGGCCAAGGATGACGATGGCCGGTGCGGGACGGGCCATCAACCTTGCCACCTTTCACCGGGCACGATGATCAACGAGAAATACGGCGAGGACATCGGCTGCACTTCATCCAGCGGCACGATCTTCTGGTTGGCCATGGTCGCTCGCTCGACGTACAGCGCGCGCTCGGCCAGGCCCAGCTCTTCGAGCACCTGGCGCACCTTGGGGAAGTTGCGCCCCAGCTTCATCACCACCGCCGCGTCGGCATCGGCCAGGCGGCGCTTGAGTTCGTCATGGGGCAACACGCCGGAGAGCACCGACAGGCTCTGGTTGCGATACACCAGCGGCGCGCCCAGCACCGAGGCGCCACCGAGCATCGAGCACACCCCCGGCACCACTTCGGCGGGGTAACGCTCGGCCAGGCGGTCGTGCAGGTACATGTAGGAGCCGTAGAAGAACGGGTCGCCTTCACAGATCACCGCCACATCGCGGCCGGCGTCCAGATGCCTGGCCAAGTCTTCGGCGGCGCTGTCGTAGAAGTCGCTGATCACTTGCTCGTAGGACAAAGGCGCCGGCAGCACCTCGGTGGTCACCGGGTAGACCAGCGGCACCAGGGTCTGCGCGCCTTGCAAATGCGCTTCGATGATGCCGAAGGCATTGCCCTTTTTACCCTTGGCGACGAAGTACGCCACCACCGGCGATTCGCGCAGCAGGCGCAGGGCCTTGACGGTAATCAGTTCCGGATCACCGGGGCCGACGCCCAGGCCGATCAAACGTCCAGGTTGCTGCATCATTCGATCTCCGTGGCCAGGGCGTTGACGGCGGCGGCGGCCATGGCGCTGCCGCCCAGGCGACCTTGCATGATCACAAAAGGCACGCCGCGGCTGTCGGCGGCGAGCATCGCCTTGGACTCGGCCGCGCCGACGAAGCCTACCGGGAAGCCGAGGATCAGCGCCGGTTTCGGCGCGCCGGCGTCGAGCATTTCCAGCAGGTAGAACAGCGCGGTCGGGGCGTTGCCGATCACCACTACGCTGCCTTCCAGGTACGGCCGCCACAGTTCCAGGGCCACCGCCGAGCGGGTGTTGCCCAGCTCGCGGGCCAGCTCCGGCACGCTTTCGTCGCGCAGGGTGCAGATCACCTGATTGTTCGCCGGCAGACGGGCGCGGGTGATGCCTTCGGCCACCATGCGCGCATCGCAGAGAATCGGCGCGCCGGCCGCCAGGGCAGCGCGTCCGGCCTGGCCCGCGCCTTCGGAGAACTGCAGGCCGTCGATGGCATCGACCATGCCGCAGGCATGGATCACCCGCACCGCGAGCTTTTCCAGGTCCGCGGGGATGCGATCGAGCCTGGCCTCCTCGCGAATGATCGCGAAGGAGTTGCGATAGATCTCCTGACCGTCGCGGATGTAATCAATCATGGGTGTTGCTCCGTGGGCGGGCATCGAGCAATGCGCCGGCCGCTTCAAGGGAAAGGTTGCGTGCGTGCAGCGTGCCGAAACCCGGCTGCGCGGCATCGCGAAAATAGAGGTCGTAACGACCGGGAGCGACGGCCAGCAAGGTAGCCGGTGCCACATGGGCGGCGGCGCAGGAACGCGAGCAGCCGGACAGGTGCACGTCCAGCTGATGGCCGTGGCGCTGGAGCAAGGCGGCCAGCTTCAGCGCGTCGCCCTTGGTATCGGCCAGGGCCTTGCCGCAGCCGCTGGAACCGGTGCAGGCAATCAGGTGGGTCAGGGGCAGCTGCGGCGAGCAGAGAAACCCCAGCTGTTGCAGGCAGCGCGTGACTTCAGGGGCGTCTTCGGCCCGCAGGTTCGGTAGCAGCAGGCTCTGCCAGGGGGTGAACCTCAGGCTGCCATCGCCCCATTGCTCGGCCAGCTGCGCCGCACCGCGCAGCATCGACGGGTCCAGCCGCCCCAGGGGCGTGACGGCACCGACATAGACCTGGCCCGGTTGCCGCTGTGGATAAGTGCCGATATGCAGCGGCTCGGAAGGGGCCTCGCGCTGCCAATCGCCCACCCTGATCACCGGCCCCGGCAAGCGCGCGGACACCTGCACCAGCAGCGCGTCCGCCGAGTGCTCCGCCAACAGCTGGCGCATGCGGGTCTGTTCGGGGCGGGCCAGGTCGAGGAACAGCTCCAGCACCGCCACCACCAGGGCCAGCCCATCCTCCAGCGCCACGCTGGCCAGGGGCCGATCTCCAGGGCAGCCGGTCAGGCCGAAGGCCAGCCAGGGCTCGCCCGCGCCTTCGAACGCCGAAAGCCACAGGTCATGGGGATGCTCCAGCATGGCCAGGGCTTCGCCGCCATCGAGCAGCACGGCGAACTTGGGCGACAGCTCATGAAAGCGCGGATGGCTTTGCACAGTGGCGAGAATCTGCCCGGCCAGGGGACGGGTGTCGACGATCATCGTGCGGTCGATCCCGGCCGTGGGGCTGAGCATCAGGTTGCGCACGTCATCGCTGGCCGCGCTGGTCGGCCCCAGACCGGCGGCCAGCAGCTCGGCAATCAGCGCCTGATGTTCGGCGCCGATCCCGCGAATCTGCAGGTTGGCGCGGTTAGTCGCCTCGATCACCCCGCCGGCATACCGCTCGGCCGCAGCGGCCACCGCGCGGGCCTGGGCGGCGCTAATCGCCCCACCGGCCAGCTTGATCCGGCAGATACCGCCGTCCAGTGCCGGGACGATACGCAGCAACCCCGGACAGGCCGAGGGGCGTAAGGCGGTGGACATCGGGCGTTCGTTCAAGGGGGTGACCGGCTGTGTGGGAAAGGCGCTTCGCGGGCGAAGGCGCGGTATTATGCCTGCTTTGTCCGAAGGCATGAAAAGCCTGCCTGTCGGAAGAACAGGTTTTACCCTCGAGGAATAGCGATGTCGCCCTGGCTGACAGTAGTGGGAATCGGTGAAGACGGCTTCAAGGGCCTGGGCAAGAACGCCCGACGGGCCCTGCTGGGCGCTTCGCGGATCGTCGGCGGCCAGCGGCAACTGGACCTGTTGCCGGTGTGCATCCGCGGCGAGCGGCAACTGTGGCCGAGCCCATTCTCCCTGGAGCCGGTGCTGGCCAAGCGCGGCGAGCCGGTGTGCGTGCTGGCCAGCGGTGACCCGATGCTGTTCGGCGTCGGCGCCAGCCTGGCGCGGCAGGTGGCCCAGGAAGAAATGCACGTCCTGCCCGCGCCTTCCTCTTATTCACTGGCGGCCGCGCGCCTGGGCTGGCCGCTGCAAGAGGTGGTGACGCTCTCGGTGGTCGCCCGCCCCGTGGCCGCCCTCAGCGCCCAGCTGTTCAGCGGCGTGCGCCTGCTGGTCCTGAGCAATGACGGCCTCAGCCCCTCGGCCATCGCCGCGCTGCTGCGCGAACGCGGTTTCGGCCCAAGCCGGCTCAGCGTGCTCGAGCACCTGGGCGGCGAGGCCGAGCGACGCACCGAAGGCACCGCCAACGACTGGAGCGACCCGGCCATCGCCGACCTCAACCTGGTGGCCATCGAATGCCTGGCCGAACCCGATACGCCGCGCCTGTCGCGCCTGGCCGGCTTGCCCGACTCGGCCTTCCAGCATGACGGCCAGCTGACCAAGCGCGATGTCCGCGCCATTACCCTGGCCCGCCTGGCCCCGGTGCCCGGCGAACTGTTGTGGGATGTCGGCGCCGGCAGCGGCTCGATCGGCATCGAGTGGATGCGCGCGCACCCCAGCTGCCGGGCCCTGGCCATCGAAGCCGACCCAGGCCGCCAGCAACTGATCGAACACAACCGCGACGCCCTCGGCGTGCCCGGCCTGCAACTGGTTCGCGGCAGCGCGCCCCAGGCGCTGGATGGCCTGGAAGCCCCGGACGCGATCTTCATCGGCGGCGGCGTGACCCGCCCCGGCGTGCTCGACGCCTGCTGGGCCCGGCTCAAGCCCGGTGGCCGGCTGGTGGCCAACGCCGTGACCCTGCAAAGCGAAACGACCCTGATGGCCTGGCGCGAACGGCATGGCGGCGAGCTGACCCGCATCCATGTCGCCCAGGCCTTGCCGCTGGGGGACTTCGACACCTGGCGCCAGGCCCTGCCCATTACCTTGCTCGACCTCGTCAAACCGCTATGAGCACCCTGCCCTCCCCTGTAGGAGCGAGCTTGCTCGCGATCCAGGCCACACGGTCCGTCTGGCGAACGCTATCGCGAGCAAGCTCGCTCCTACACAAGGCCATAAAGCATGCGTGAAGAAACGGCGGAACAACCCGCCCCGCTGCGCAGCGGCCTGACCACCGGCAGCTGCGCCACCGCCACCAGCCTGGCGGCGGCGCGCCTGTTGCTCGGCGGCGCCAGCAGCGACGCCGTGGAGATCGTCCTGCCCAAGGGCAAGCAGGTGAAGATGCGCCTGGAGTTCTGCCGCCTCACCGACACCGGCGCCGAAGCCGGCACGATCAAGGATGCCGGCGACGACCCCGACGTGACCCACGGCGCCCTGCTCTATTCCCAGGTCCGCCTGAGCCCGGACAGCGGCATTCGTTTCATCGCCGGCCAAGGCGTGGGCACCGTGACCCGGCCGGGGCTGGTGCTGGGTGTGGGCGAACCGGCGATCAATCCGGTGCCGCGCCGGATGATCAGCGAGCACCTGGCAACCCTGGCCCGGGAACAGGGTTACCAGGGCGGCTTCGAGGTCACGGTCAACGTCGAGGATGGCGAAGCCCTGGCGCTGAAAACCATGAACCCGCGCCTGGGCATTCTCGGCGGCCTGTCGATCCTCGGCACCAGCGGCATCGTGCGGCCGTTTTCCTGCGCGGCCTATATCGCCTCGATCCACCAGGGCATCGATGTCGCCAAGACCAACGGCTACCTGCACATCGCCGCCTGTACCGGCAACGCCAGCGAAGACACCATGCGCCGCGTCTACGACCTGCCGGAAATCGCCCTGATCGAAATGGGCGACTTTGTCGGCGCCGTGCTCAAGCACCTGCGCAAAGTGCCGGTAGACAAACTCAGCCTGTGCGGCGGTTTCGGCAAGATCAGCAAGCTCGCGGCCGGGCACATGGACCTGCACAGCCGCCATTCCAGCATCGACCTGCCGCAACTGGCCGAATGGGCCGCGGCGGCCGGCGCCGACCCGGTGCTGCAAAGCGCCATCCGCGGCGCCAACACCAGCCAGCAAGCGCTGGCCATGGCCAGCGCCGCCGGCATCGCCCTGGGCGACGCGGTGTGCCAGCACGCCCTGGATTTCGCCCGCAGCGTGGTGCCGCCACAGGTCCAGGTCGAAGTCTTCGCCATCGATCGCCAGGGCGGCATCGTCGGCCATGCCGGCGCTTTTCGATGAAGCGCGTACTGCTGCTGGGCGGCGTGACCGAGGCCCTGGCCATCGCCCGGACCCTGGGGCCGGAGCACATCTATAGCCTGGCGGGCATCGGGCGCGTGCCCACTGACCTGGACTGCCAGGTGCGGGTCGGCGGCTATGGCGGCGCCGAGGGCCTGGCCCGGTTCATCCGCGAGCAAGGCATCGAGCTGCTGCTGGACGCCACTCATCCCTACGCCGCCAGAATCAGCCAGAACGCCGCCACAGCCGCGCAGCTGTGTGACATCCCCTGCTGGGCCCTGCGCCGACCGGCCTGGCAGGCGCAGGCCGGTGACGACTGGCGCGAAGTCCGCGACTGGGCCGACCTGGTCCAGGCACTCGAACCCTTCAAGCGCCCGCTGTTCACCCTGGGCCGCGAGCCCTTGCAGCATCTGCATGAGATCCCCGCCGGACAGTTCTGGACCCTGCGCGCCCTCGACCCGTACCCCGGCAATGACCGGTGCGAAGTGATAGGCGCACGCGGCCCCTTCCTGATCGACAGCGAACGCGAGCTGTTCGAACGCCGCCGTATCGACGTGCTGATCAGCAAGAACAGCGGCAGCAGCGCCACCGAACCCAAGCTGGAAGTGGCGCGCGAACGTGGGGTGCCGGTGCTGATCCTGCAACGGCCGTCGTTGCCAGCCGTCGATCGGGAATTCCATGACCTGGGCGAGTTGCTCCAGGCCCTGCGCTGACCGCCTGGCCGCGCAAAACCCGGCCGATACATCGAGTTACCAAGTCCCCCGCTGAACGGTAGGACGCAGCCCTGGCCGCCGCGCCACGGGACCTTCGCGTATTGAAGACAGAGGAAACACTTGCGGCGTTGGCCACGGACAGGCTTTGCGGCACGATCAAAGGCCTACCCATATAGTAACTTATTTGTTACCTTTAAGGCCGACGATGATTACAGTCGAGGAATACCAGCAAGAGAACCAGCGCAGCCCCTTCGGTCGCTGGTTCGAAACGCTGGATACCCAGGCAGCCGTCAAGGTTTCCACCGCGCTGCTGCGCCTGGAAATGGGCAACACATCCAACATCAAGTGGTTCGACGGGCTTGGCGAATACCGCATCGATTGGGGCCCCGGCTACAGGATCTACCTGATCCAGGAAGGCCGGCACCTGGTGATCCTGTTTGGCGGTGGCGACAAGTCCACCCAGCAGGCCGACATCAGGCAGGCGAAGAAACTGATCGCCGAATTCCATCACCGCAAGAAGGCCGAACTGAAAACGAGGTGACACCCATGGCACTGACTCGAAGCTTCAAGCACAGCATTGCCGAACGCGCCGAGCGCGACCCGGCGTTTTCCCAGGCGCTGCTGGACGAGGCTGCTACGCTGTTTCTCAACGGCGAACCGGAGATGTCGCGGATCATTCTGCGCGACCTGGTCAACGCCACCGTCGGCTTCGAAGCCCTGGCCCGCGAGACCGCCAAGCCCAGCAAGAGCCTGCATCGCATGCTGTCCGCCAGCGGCAACCCGAGCATGGACAACCTGGCCGCGATCTTCGCCGCCATCCGCGCCAAGCTCGGCGTGGCCATCGAGGTCCGCGCGGTACCGGCCCACTGAGGAACGGCCAATCCAGGTGGCTCTGCGACACCACACCGCACGGCGCCTTTTTACTTATCCACAGCGATCAGGCTAAATACCCCCCTGTTCGCTCAACCTGACGGATCGTCACCATGTCCCGACAACGGCTCGCATTTGCCTGGATCGCCTGCTTCGCAGTGCTGTTCAACATGCTTGCCATGCCGCTTTCGGGAGCCCTGCAGCAGAGCGATCGAGCACCTGCCGAGCAACTGTTGTGGGGCAGCTTCTGTTCCTCCAGCGGCACCAAGCTGGTGGCGATCTCCCTGGGCAAGCTGGAACAGCAAGCCCCGCAGAACGACGATCACTCCACCATGCAGCACTGCTGGTGCTGTTCCGGCTCGGCGCCCCTGGTCGCCCTGCCAGGCCATGCGCCGCAGTTGTATTTCGCCCGTTTCGAGTCCAACCGCAGCGTCGCGCCACCCGCGCTGGTCATGCCCACGCCACGCCAGCAATGGCCGAGCCTCAATCCCCGCGCTTCACCTCTGGTCTGATTCCACCTCGCAATTGATCTGCGTGTCGAATCGTTCTGGAGAACTGCCATGTTGAAATCCGTACAGGCCTTGCAAGCCCTGCTGCTGGCCGCCCTGCTGTTGCCCGCTGGTTTTGCCGCCGCCCATGAATACCAGGCTGGCGAGTTGCAGATTGCCCACCCCTGGTCGCAGGAGCTGCCGCCCAACGCTCCGACGGTGGCGGCCTATTTCGTCATTCACAACACCGGCAAGAATGCCGACCGCCTGCTCGGCGTCGACTCGCCGATCGCGGGCAAGGCCGAGCTGCATGAACACGTGCAGCAGGGCGACCTGATGAAAATGCAGCAGGTGCCCAATGTGGCGATCGCCCCGGGCGCGACCGTCACCTTCGCCCCCATGGCCTATCACGTGATGCTGCTGGAGCTCAAAGACCGCAGCCTGCTCAGCGACGGCAAGCGCTTCCCGCTGACCCTGCACTTCGAGAAATCCGGCGACGTCACGGTCGAAGTGGCGGTGCAGAAGCAGGCGCCCGCGGGCAGCCAGGAACACATGCACGCCCAATAAGCCCCCGGCCATCGTTACCGTGAACGCCTTGCGCTCGCCCGGCACCCGGCGATCCGTGCGCACGCCCGTGAAAGTACGGCGCGGCAGCTGGATCAGCCTGTTCGCCATGCTGATGATCTTTATCGGTCCGCTGATTTCCCAGTCGATGCCGATGGATCAGGCCATGCCGATGAACCTGTCCATGTCGATGGACATGGGCGAGCCCGGCTGCCACGGTGAAAACCCTCACGGCGCGGAGCACGGCAAGGTCCAGGGCGAACACCATGCGCTCTGGGAAAAATGCGGCTATTGCAGCCTGCTGTTCAACTGCCCGGCACTGCCTGGCAGCCTGTCGTTCACGGCGCTCGACAATTCGCCATCCAGCCACTTCCTCACCCCCTCGCCGCGCCTGGGACATGCCCGGCAAACGGTGTTCCCCGGCGCCCGGACCCGCGCGCCACCTGTCATTGCGTAAACCCCTCAACCGCACTTCACCCGGCCGACTGTAGAAAAGACAGCCGCAGGCTGCTGGCCGTGTTGTTTACGAAATGATTGATGGAACCTTTATGTCCAGGTTTTCTGCTGACACTCGCCTGTGCTCCGCCCAGGCCCCCGCTACCTTTGCCCTGAACCAACCTCGCGTACGTTTCAGCCACGCCATCGCCCTGCTCTGCGGCGCCCTGCTCACGCCGCTGGCCCTGGCGGCCGAACAGCCGCTGGATCACAGCCAGCATGGCGAAGAACTGAGCCCGACGGTAATCACCGCCATCGCCCCCAGCTCACCGCTGACCGTGGTCACCAACCCCAAGGATCCGCGCCAACCAGTCCCGGCCAGCGATGGCGGCGACTACCTGAAGACCATTCCCGGCTTCGCCCTGGTGCGCAACGGCGGCACCAACGGCGACCCGGTGCTGCGCGGCATGTTCGGCTCGCGCCTGAACATCCTCACCAACGGCGGCATGATGCTCGGCGCCTGCCCCGGCCGCATGGACGCGCCGACCTCCTATATCTCGCCGGAAACCTACGACAAGCTGACGGTGATCAAAGGCCCGCAAACCGTGCTCTGGGGGCCGGGCGCTTCGGCCGGGACCATCCTCTTCGACCGCGAGCCGGAAAACTTCGGCGAGCTGGGTACCCGGGTCAACGCCAGCGTCCTGGCCGGCTCCAACGGCCGCTTCGACAAGGTGGTGGATGCCGCCGCCGGCGGACCGCTGGGTTACGTGCGGGTGATCGGCAACCAGGCCCATTCCGACGACTACAAGGACGGCAACAACGACACCGTGCCGTCGCGCTACGACAAGTGGAACGGTGACGTCGCCGTGGGCTGGACCCCGGACGCCGACACCCTGCTGGAACTCACCGCCGGCAAGGGCGACGGCGAAGCGCGTTACGCCGGGCGCGGTATGGACGGCTCGCAGTTCAAGCGGGAAAGCCTGGGCCTGCGTTTCGAGCGTTCCAATATCGGCGAGGTGCTGGATAAGGTCGAGGCGCAGGTCTACTACAACTACGCCGACCACGTGATGGACAACTACAGCCTGCGCACGCCGTCCGGCACCGGAATGATGGCCGGCCCCATGGCCAGCAACGTCGACCGCCGCACCCTCGGCGCGCGGATCAAGGCCACCTGGCGCTGGGCCGATGTGCAGTTGATCAGCGGTATCGATGCGCAGACCAACGAGCACCGTCAGCGCAAAGGCATGGGGATCGACACCTATAAGGACCAGCCACGCACCAAGGACGCCGACTTCCATAATTACGGCGCATTCGGCGAACTGACCTGGTACGCCGCCGATCGCGACCGGCTGATCAGCGGCGCCCGAGTGGACCGCGCCTCGGCCAAGGATTATCGCCAGAGCAGCGGCTCCGGAATGATGACCCGGCCCAATCCGACCGCCGGCGATACCCGCGCCGACACCCTGCCCAGCGGTTTCATCCGCTATGAGCATGACCTGGCCGACAGCCCGACCACGGTCTATGCCGGCCTCGGCCACGCGCAACGCTTCCCGGATTACTGGGAGCTGTTCTCGCCGAAAGTGGGCCCGGCCGGATCGCTCAACGCCTTCGATTCGATCAAGCCGGAAAAGACCACCCAGCTCGACTTCGGCCTGCAATACAAGACCGCGGAACTGGAAGCCTGGGCCTCGGGCTACATCGGCCAGGTACGCGACTACATCCTGTTCAACTACCGCCCCGGGATGATGGGCATGACCTCGCAAGCCGAGAACATCGACGCCCGCATCATGGGCGGCGAGCTCGGCGCGGCCTACAAACTGACCGACAACTGGAAGGCCGACGCCACCCTCGCCTACGCCTGGGGCAAGAACAGCAGCGACGGCTCGCCGCTACCGCAGATGCCGCCGCTGGACGCGCGTTTCGGCCTGACCTACAGCGCGGACAACTGGAGCGCAGGTGCCCTGTGGCGGGTGGTGGCGGCGCAGAACCGCATCGATGAAAACAAGGGCAACGTGGTCGGCAAGGACTTCGGCAAGAGCGGCGGCTTCGGCGTGTTCTCGCTCAACGGCGCCTACCGGATCAACAAGAACCTGAAGGTCAGCACCGGCGTCGACAACCTGTTCGGCAAGGCCTACGCCGAGCACCTGAACCTGGCCGGCAACGCCGGGTTCGGCTACCCGGCCAATGACCCGCAAGCCATCAACGAACCGGGGCGCACGCTCTGGACCAAGGTGGATCTGAGCTTCTAAACACAACAACAAATGGAGCCGCTGCCGAAGGGCTGCGATAAGGCCGAAGGCCTTCAGCGCTATTGAGTACGTTGCGGCCGTTCCGGCCGATCGCCGCCTATGGGCAGCGGCTACAGAGAATAATTGCCCATGCGGAGCGTTCCCTGATGAGCCAACCGAAAGTGTCTTTCTACAACCTGGCCTGGCGCTGGCATTTCTACGCCGGGCTGTTCGTGGCCCCGTTCATGGTGATGCTGTCCCTGACCGGGATCATCTACCTGTTCAAACCCCAGCTCGACCCGCTGATGTACGGCCACCTGCTGCAGGTGCCAGCGGGGCACCACATGCTCAGCGCCGATGAGCAGCTCCAGCGGGTCCGGGCCGCGTATCCCCAAGGCCATGTCAAACAGTACCTGCCGCCGCTCGAAGCCGGACGCAGCGCGCAGTTCGTGGTGCAGAAGGAAGGTGGCGAACTCAATGTGTTCGTCGACCCTTACCACGGCAACATCCTTGGCGAGCAAGACGCCAAGAACAATCTGCAAGCCATCGCCCGGGCCATTCATGGCGAGCTGATGATCGGCACCCTCGGCGACCGTCTGGTGGAGCTGGCGGCGGGCTGGGGCATCGTCCTGGTGGTGTCCGGGCTGTACCTGTGGTGGCCGCGCGGCAAGTCTTCGGCCGGGGTGTTGTGGCCGCGGTTCAGCAGCCGTGGGCGTGTGCTGTGGCGCGACCTGCACGCCGTGGTCGGCTTCTGGGGCGCGGCGTTCCTGCTGGTGATGCTGCTCAGCGGCATGACCTGGACCGGCTTCTGGGGCAAGCAATACGCCGAGCTGTGGAATCGCTTCCCGGCGGCGATGTGGAACGACGTGCCCAAGTCCGACCAGCAGGCCGGCGAGCTCAACACCGCCAGCCGCCAGACCGTACCCTGGGCCATGGAGAACACACCGATGCCGATGTCCGGCGACCATGCCGAACACATGGCCCACGGCGCCGCGCACGAAGGTCCGGCGGCGCCCGCGGTCAGCCTGCAGCAGGTGCAGGACATCGCCACCCAGCGCCAGGTCGAAGCCGGTTACAGCATCACCTTGCCGACCAGCGCCAGCGGCGTGTTCACCATTGCCGTGTTCGCCGACGACCCACGCAACGACGCCACCCTGCATGTCGACCAGTACACCGGCAAGGTCCTGGCCGATGTGCGCTGGCAGCAGTACAGCAACGTCGCCCGCGCCACCGAAGTCGGGGTGATGCTGCACGAAGGCAAGATGTTCGGCCCGTTCAACCAGATCGTGGTGCTGCTGATCTGCCTGATGATTCTGCTGAGCGCCGTCAGCGGCCTGGTGATCTGGTGGAAGCGTCGTCCCCAGGGGCGCCTCGGTGTACCGCCGCTGCGCCATGACCTGCCGAAATGGAAAACCGCGATGGCGATCATGCTCGCGCTGGCCGTGGCCTTTCCCCTGGTCGGGGCCTCGCTGGTGGCCGTGTGGCTGCTGGATCGCGTGCTGTTGTCGCGCTGGAACCGCTCGACTGAATCGGCCTCATCTTCATCATGAATCAGGCGAGATGCGCGGTTTAGAGGGATCTGTAGACTGCTGTCGGTTCAATTTCCGACACACATAATGTTACTTTGTAACATTAAAGTGTAAGATCCCCTACCCGCAGCCACCCATGCTGCGGGTAACCCTCTCGAAGAAGCGACTCAGCCGCCCCGATGAACCGCCCGACAACTAAGCTCCTGGCGTCCAGCCTCTGCCTGCTGGCCCTGAATCACCCCGCCCAGGCCGACGACGCGCCCCTGACGCTGCCCACCGGCACCATCAGCGCGCCCGCCATCGACGCGCTGGACATCAGCCTGCAAACCCCGACCACCGCCGGTTCGCGCCTGGGCCTGAGCGCCCTGCAAACCCCGGCCAGCACCGAGAGCCTGAGCGGCGAGCGCATTCGCCAGCGGGGCGACCGCAGCGTGCAGGACGCGGTGTCGCGCGGCACCGGGATCAGCCGTACCGGCACGCCCGGCGACGGCGGCACTTCGTTGTCGGCGCGCGGCTTTACCGGCCAGGGTTCGGTGATGCAGTTGTATGACGGCAATCGCCTGTACAGCGGCATGGGCACCGTGACTTTCCCGGTGGACACCTGGTCGGTGGAACGGGTGGATGTGCTGCGCGGCCCGGCCTCGGTGCTGTATGGCGAAGGCGCCACCGGTGCGGTGGTCAACGTGATCCCGAAGAAACCCTTCGCCGGCGAGATCGAAAACCACCTGCGCCTCGGCTATGGCTCCTACGACAGCCAGCAGCAGGCCCTCGACAGCGGCGGCTCGCTGAGCGACACCCTGAGCTATCGCCTGAACCTCAACCGCCTGCGCAGCAACGGCTGGATCGATCGCGGCGACAGCGCCAGCGACTTCATCAGCGCGGCGCTGCGCTGGCAGGCCACGGACGACCTGGCGTTCACCCTCGCCCACGACTACGGCGACCAGCAGCCGATGAATGATTTCGGCACCCCGCTGGTCAATGGCCGCTTCCATGAGGGCCTGCGGGACAAGAACTACAACATCGGCAACGACAAGCAGCACTACAACGATCAGTGGACGCGCCTGACCAGCGAGTGGCAGCTCTCCGACGCCGTCAGCGCCAGCAACGAGCTGTATTACCTCAAGGCCCAGCGCCGCTGGCAGAACGCCGAAAACTACAGCTGGGACACCGCCGGCCAGCAGCTTCTGCGCAGCGGCAATTTCGCCATCAAGCACCAGCAGGAGCAGGTCGGCGATCGCCAGACCTTCACCTTCAAGCACAGCCTGTTCGGCCTCGACAGCCAGACCCTGGCCGGGGTCGATTACAACCGCATCCGCTTCCTGCTCAACAGCAACTCGCCGTTCAAGGATGTGCTGCCGGATGGCCAGCCACTGGATCTGCAACACCCGGACAAGGGCCGCTTCGACAGCGCCTCGGCCTATCGCCCGCAATTCCAGAGCACCACCAAACAGATGTCGGCCTTCGCCGAAAACCGTACCCAACTGAGCGAGCGCTGGTCGCTGGTGACCGGCGTGCGCCGCGACTACGTGCAGGTGGATCGCGACAACCTGGTGGACGGCAGCCAGAGCGACAAGACCCTGACCGGCAACAACTGGAAGGCCGGGCTAGTGTTCGCGCTGACGCCGGACACCTCGTTCTACGGCCAGTACGCCACCAGCACCGACGGCGTCGGCGGCCTGATTTCCCTGAGCCCGAGCCAGCAGCAATACGACCTGGCCCGCGCCCGGCAGAGCGAGATCGGCCTCAAGCAGATGTTCTGGGACCAGCGCGGCGAATGGACCCTGGCGGCCTATCACATCGTCAAGAAGAAGCTGCTGACCGACGACCCGGGCAACCCGACGCTCAAGCAGCAGGTCGGCCAGCAGTCGTCCCGCGGCCTGGAGGCCAGCCTCGACCTGCAACTGCCCCACGCCTGGCAACTGCAAGCCAATGCCGCCATCGTCAAGGCCCGGTACGACGACTTCCAAGAGCAGGTCGGCAACCAGTTCGTCTCGCGCAGCGGCAATCGCCCGGTGGACGTGCCACGGCGTACCGCCAACCTGTGGCTGAACAAGGCGGTGACCGATAACCTGCGGGCCGGCGCCGGGGTGCGTTATGTCGATGCCCGCTACGCCGACCTGGCCAACCGCAACGAGCTGCCCAGCTACACCGTGGTCGACGCGGTGTTGTCGTGGAAAGCCCTGCGCGACACCACCTTCGGTTTGCAGCTGAACAATCTGTTCGACCGGCAGTACGCGCAAAGCCAATACAATGAGGGCCAGCAATGGATCCTCGGCGAACCACGGTCGTTTTTCGTGACCGCCGATTACACCTTTTAACCAATACCTGTAGCCGCCGAAGGCTGCGATCGCGACCGAAGGGCGCGCAAGGCCTCAAGATCGCCGAAGGCCTTCGGCCTTATCGCAGCCTTCGGCAGCGGCTACAAGGAATCATATGGACCCCGCATGACCTCGCTGAACCTCACCAACCTGGCCTGGACACCCCTGGGCCAGGGCCACTGTCATCACCAGTTCCAGCTGCGTGAGGCCAGCCTGCGCGTGGCGCCGGGGGAGTTCGTCGGGCTGATCGGGCCCAACGGCAGCGGCAAGACCAGCCTGCTGCGCTGCAGCTATCGCTTCAGCCGGCCGGACCAGGGCGAAGTCCGGCTCGATCACTACAACGTCTGGAAGCAGACGCCGCGCTGGTGCGCGCAACGCATCGCCGTGGTGTTGCAGGAGTTCCCCGAGGCCTTCGGCCTGACCGTCGCAGAAGTGGTCGCCATGGGCCGCACCCCGCACAAGGGCCTGTTCGACGGCGACAGCACCGCAGACCGCACCATCGCCCGCCAGGCGCTGGAGTCGGTGGGCCTGCTGGGTTTCGAGGCGCATGCCTTCGCCACCTTGTCCGGCGGGGAAAAGCAGCGGGTGATCCTGGCCCGCGCCCTGGCCCAGCAACCGCAACTGCTGATCCTCGACGAACCGACCAACCACCTCGACCCGCGCTACCAGTTGGAGCTGCTGCAACGGGTCAAGCGCCTGGGCATCGGCACCCTCGCCAGCATCCACGACCTGAACCTGGCCGCCGCCTTCTGCGATCGCCTGTACGTGATCGATCACGGACGCATCGTCGCCAGCGGCACGCCCGAGCAAGTGCTGACGGTCACGCTGCTGCGCGAGGTGTTCGGCGTCGACGCCCTGGTCGACCGACACCCGCTGTCCGGCTACCCACGAATCACCTGGATAACCCAACCATGACCCCGCGCGTCTCTCTCAACTGCCTGATCCCTGCCGGCCTGGCCCTGTCGCTGCTCGCCGGCCAGGCCTGCGCCGAAGCCACCCGTTACCCGCTGACCGTCCACAGTTGCAACCGCGAGGTGACCTTCAAGGAAGCACCCAAGCACGCCCTGAGCCACGACATCAACATGACCCAGATGATGCTCGCCCTGGGCCTCAAGTCGCGCATGGTCGGCTACAGCGGCATCAGCGGCTGGAAGGCGGTGACGCCCGAGATGCAGGCCATCCTCGACGGCCTGCCGGAGCTGGCGGCCAAGTACCCGTCGGTGGAAACCCTGCTCGACGCCAATGTCGATTTCTTCTTCGCCGGCTGGGACTACGGCATGCGCGTCGGCGGCGACCTGACCCCACAGACCCTGATGCCGCTGGGCATCAATGTGCTGGAGCTGACCGAGTCCTGCGCCTTCGTGATGAAGCGCCCGGCCGCCAGCCTCGACGACACCTACAACGACCTGCGCAACCTGGGACGGATCTTCGATGTGCAGGACCGTGCCAACCAGTTGATCGCCGAGATGCAGCAACAGGTCGACGCGATCCAACAGGACCTGCCCACGGAAAAACCGCGGGTGTTCCTCTACGACAGCGGCGAAGACCGCGCCATGACCTCCGGCCGCCTGGGCATGCCCCAGGCGCTGATCGACGCCGCCGGCGGGCGCAACATCCTCGACGACGTCGAGGCCAGCTGGACCCGGGTCAACTGGGAAACCGTGGTCGAACGCAACCCGCAGGTGATCGTGATCGTCGACTACAGCGAAGTCACTGCCGAACAGAAACAGCAGTTCCTGCTCAACAACAAGACCCTGCAATCGGTGGATGCGATCCGCAACCAGCGCTTCATCGTGATTCCCTACGTGCAGGCCACGCCGGGCATCGATAACGTCGAAGCGGTGCAAACCCTCGCCAAGGGTTTCCACGGCGCATGATCGATCGTCGTTATGCCTTGTTGCTGACTGCCCTCGGCGCGTTGCTGCTGGCGTCCTGCGTATTGTCCCTGGGTTTCGGCTCGGCGCGGGTGCCGGTGGACGTGGTCTGGCGCATCCTGCTGCACAAGACCCTCGGCCTGGGCGAGGCGGACTGGAGCGCCGGGCAGGAGCATATCGTCTGGCTGATCCGCGTGCCGCGCATGCTGCTCGGGGCCCTGGTCGGTGCCGGGCTGGCCTTGATCGGCGCGGTGCTGCAAGCAGTGACGCGCAATCCGCTGGCCGACCCGCACCTGCTCGGCGTGACCTCCGGCGCCACCCTGGGCGCGGTGATCGTGGTGCTGCATGTGGGTGAAATCGTCGGCCTGCTGACCCTGCCCATCGCCGCCTTTATCGGCGCGTTGGCGAGCATGCTGCTGGTGCTCGGCATCGCCGCGCGCCACGGCCGGCTCGACAGCGACCGCCTGCTGTTGTGCGGGGTGGCGGTGTCCTTCGTGATGATGGCGGTGGCCAACCTGCTGCTGTTCATGGGCGACCACCGCGCCAGCTCGGCGGTGATGTTCTGGATGCTCGGCGGGCTGGGCCTGGCGCGCTGGGAACTGCTCGCGGTACCGGCGGCCAGCGTGCTGCTCGGGCTGGTCCTGCTGCTGGGCATGGCACGGCCGTTGAACGCGCTGATGGCCGGCGAGCAGACCGCGGTGACCCTCGGCCTGAATGCCCGCAACGTGCGGCTGCGGGTGTTCTTGATCGCCTCGCTGATGACCGGGGTGCTGGTGTCCATCAGCGGCTCCATCGGCTTCGTCGGGCTGATGGTGCCGCACATTGCCCGGCGTCTGGTGGGCGCCGAGCATCGGCGGCTGTTGCCGGTGTGCGTGCTGCTGGGCAGTGTGTTCCTGGTCTGGGTCGATGTCGCCGCCCGCACCCTGATCGCCCCCGAAGACCTGCCCATAGGCGTGGCCACCGCGGCCATTGGCGGGCTGTTCTTTATCGGCCTGATGCGCCGCCGCTGAAAAAGCGGTGTGCCTGATGCGCCGCCATCGCGGGCAAGTCGGATCGCCGCCCGCTCGCTCCTACAGAAGAGCAACGTGCTCAGTTTCACGGACAACACCCTGTAGCCGCTGCCGCAGGCTGCGATAAGGCCGGAGGCCTTCGGCGATCTTGAGGCCTTGCGCGCCCTTCGGTCGCGATCGCAGCCTGCGGCAGCGGCTACAGGTCATCACGGGCACCAGCGCGGCGCATTCGTGCGCACCAAAGACGCCTGATGGCCCCGCATTGGTGCGTCAGCCCTCTCCCCTGCTCCGTAAAAGCGACGTTTTCATGCCCTGTGCCGACTAGGCACACCCCTTGCAAAACAGCCCTTCAGTAGTCCGCATCTGCCAACCAAGAAAACTCATAAGTTCATGGAGATCGCACAATGAAGCGTCGCAGCTTGATCAAGGCTTTCACACTCACGGCAAGCATTGCCGCGATGGGCATGACCTGGACCGTCCAGGCCGCCGAGACCATCAAGGTCGGCATCCTGCATTCGCTGTCGGGGACCATGGCGATCTCCGAAACCTCGCTCAAGGACATGGCGCTGATGACCATTGACGAGATCAACGCCAAGGGTGGCGTCAACGGCAAGCAGCTCGAGGCGGTGGTGGTCGACCCGGCGTCGAACTGGCCGCTGTTCGCCGAGAAAGGCCGCCAGCTGCTGACCCAGGACAAGGTCGCCGTGGTGTTCGGCTGCTGGACCTCGGTATCGCGCAAATCGGTGCTGCCGGTGTTCGAGGAACTCAACGGCCTGCTGTTCTACCCGGTGCAATACGAAGGCGAAGAGATGTCGCCGAACGTGTTCTACACCGGCGCGGCGCCTAACCAGCAGGCGATCCCGGCGGTGGAATACCTGATGAGCGAAGACGGCGGCAGCGCCAAGCGCTTCTTCCTGCTCGGCACCGACTATGTCTACCCGCGCACCACCAACAAGATCCTGCGCTCGTTCCTGCATTCCAAGGGCGTGGCCGACAAGGACATCGAAGAGGTCTACACCCCGTTCGGCCACAGCGACTACCAGACCATCGTCGCCAACATCAAGAAGTTCTCCGCCGGCGGCAAGACCGCGGTCATCTCCACGGTCAACGGCGACTCCAACGTGCCGTTCTACAAGGAGCTGGCCAACCAGGGCCTGAAAGCCACCGACGTACCGGTGGTGGCCTTCTCCGTGGGCGAGGAAGAACTGCGCGGCATCGACACCAAGCCGCTGGTGGGCAACCTCGCGGCCTGGAACTACTTCGAGTCCGTGGAGAACCCGGTGAACCAGAAGTTCGTCGCCGACTGGAAAGCCTACGCCAAGGCCAAGAAGCTGCCGGGCGCGGATAAAGCCGTGACCAACGACCCGATGGAAGCCACCTACGTCGGCATCCACATGTGGGCCCAGGCGGTGGAGAAAGCCAAGTCCACCGACGTCGACAAGGTCCGCGAGGCCCTGGCCGGCCAGACCTTCGCCGCACCATCGGGCTACACCCTGACCATGGACAAGACCAACCACCACCTGCACAAGCCGGTGATGATCGGCGAGATCCAGCCGGACGGTCAGTTCAACGTGGTCTGGCAGACCGAAGGCCCGATCCGCGCCCAGCCGTGGAGCCCGTTCATCCCGGGCAACGACAAGAAGCCGGACTACGCGGTGAAGAGCAACTAAGCAACGGATGGATGCCGGCCGCCGCTCCCGCGTCCGGCACAACCTCTGTAGCCGCTGCCGCAGGCTGCGACAGGTCCGCAGGACCTTGAGGCCCTCGAGAGCACGTCCTCTGCGAGGCCGATCGCAGCCTGTAGCAGCGGCTACAGACCCACGCTCCGCGCAAGGCCATTGATATGCCCACTGCCCTCTACCGTTTCATCCTCGCCTGCCTGCTGTTGCTGCCATTGGCCGCCAGGGCCGGCGACGCCGAAGACTTCGTCGCGGCCAACGCCACGCAACAGGCCAGGCTGCTGGAAAGCTGGGCCGCGCAGCCCGACCCGGCTCGCCTCGAACTGCTCGGCGCCTTGCAGCAAGGCCAGCTGACCGTCGATGGGCAAGCCAAGACCTTGCGCCTGAACAATCGCCTGCGGGGTCTGATCGACACCGCCATGGCCAGCCATCAACTGCTCGCCGCCGACGCAAAGATCCGTCTGGCCGCCGCGCAGCAGTTGCAGAAAAGCGCCAAGCCGGCGCAGCTGAAATTCCTCGATGCCAGCCTGGCCGCCGAACAGGACCAGGCCGTACACGACGCCCTGAGCCTGGCCCTGGCCAACCTGCAACTGGTGGACAGCGACCCGGCCGTGCGCCTGGCCGCGGTGCGCCTGCTGGGTGAAACCGGCGACCCGCTGGCCCGCACCCGCCTCGAGGGCCTGCTCGAACCCGGCGTGGAAGCCGATGCCGGGGTGCGCACCGCCGCCGAAACCAGCCTGGCCCAGGTCAAGCGCAAGCTGCTGGTGGGCGAGGTGCTCGGCCAGGCCTTCAGCGGCATGTCCCTGGGCTCGATCCTGCTGCTGGCGGCCCTGGGCCTGGCGATCACCTTCGGCCTGCTCGGGGTGATCAACATGGCCCACGGCGAGATGCTGATGCTCGGCGCCTACTCCACCTACATGGTGCAGCTGCTGTTCCAGCGCTACGCCCCGCAGGCCATCGAGTTCTACCCGCTGATCGCCCTGCCGGTGGCGTTCTTCGTCACCGCCGGCATCGGCATGGCCCTGGAACGCACGGTGATCCGCCATCTCTACGGCCGGCCGCTGGAAACCCTGCTCGCCACCTGGGGCATCAGCCTGATGCTGATCCAGCTGGTGCGCCTGGTGTTCGGCGCGCAGAACGTCGAGGTGTCGAACCCGGCCTGGCTGTCGGGCGGGATCCAGGTGCTGCCCAACCTGGTGCTGCCCTACAACCGCATCGTGATCATCGCCTTCGCGTTGTTTGTCGTCGTACTCACTTGGCTGCTGCTGAACAAGACCCGCCTGGGCCTGAACGTGCGCGCGGTCACCCAGAACCGCAACATGGCCGCCTGCTGCGGCGTACCGACAGGACGGGTCGACATGCTCGCCTTCGGCCTCGGTTCCGGCATCGCCGGCCTCGGTGGCGTGGCCCTGAGCCAGATCGGCAACGTCGGCCCGGACCTGGGCCAGAGCTACATCATCGACTCGTTCCTGGTGGTGGTGCTCGGCGGTGTCGGCCAACTGGCCGGTAGCGTGTTCGCCGCGTTCGGCCTGGGGATAGCCAACAAGATTCTGGAGCCGCAGATCGGCGCCGTGCTCGGCAAGATCCTGATCCTCGCGCTGATCATTCTGTTTATCCAGAAACGTCCGCAAGGCCTCTTCGCATTGAAAGGACGGGTGATCGACTGATGAATCAACCATTGCTCATTACCGCCAGCCAGAAGGCCGGGCCCAAGGTTTCCGGCGCCGTCGGCGCGCTGATCCTGGTGGTGCTGCTGGCCCTGCCGCTGCTCTCGCTGCTGGCGCCGGACAACCCGCTGCACGTCTCGGCCTACACCCTGACCCTGGTGGGCAAGATCCTCTGCTACGCCATCGTCGCCCTGGCCTTGGACCTGGTCTGGGGGTATGCCGGGCTGCTGTCCCTGGGCCATGGCCTGTTCTTCGCCCTCGGCGGCTACGCCATGGGCATGTACCTGATGCGCCAGGCCGCGGGGGACAGCCTGCCGGCGTTCATGACCTTTCTCTCGTGGACCGAGTTGCCCTGGTACTGGAGCGGCACCGGCAGCTTCCTCTGGGCCCTGTGCCTGGTGGTGCTGGCGCCGGGCTTGCTGGCGCTGGTGTTCGGTTTCTTCGCCTTCCGCTCGCGGATCAAGGGCGTGTATTTCTCGATCATGACCCAGGCCCTGACCTTCGCCGGCATGCTCCTGTTCTTTCGCAACGAAACCGGGTTTGGCGGCAACAACGGCTTCACCAACTTCCGCACCATCCTCGGCTTCGGCATCACCGAGCCAGGGACCCGCGCGGTGCTGTTCCTGGCCACCGTGCTGTTGCTGGTGGCCAGCCTGTATATCGGTTGGCGCCTGGCCCGGAGCAAGTTCGGCCGGGTACTGACCGCGCTGCGGGACGCGGAAAACCGCCTGATGTTCTGCGGCTACGACCCACGCGGCTTCAAGCTGTTCGTCTGGGTGCTGAGCGCGGTGCTCTGCGGCCTGGCGGGGGCGTTGTATGTACCGCAAGTGGGCATCATCAACCCCAGCGAAATGTCGCCGACCAACTCCATCGAGGCCGCCGTGTGGGTCGCCCTGGGCGGTCGCGGCACGCTGATCGGCCCACTGCTCGGCGCCGGCGTGGTCAACGGCATGAAGAGCTGGTTCACCGTGGCTTTCCCGGAATACTGGCTGTTCTTCCTTGGGGCGCTCTTCATCATCGTCACCCTGTATTTGCCCAAAGGCATCATCGGCTTGCTGAAGAAAAGGGGCGAATCATGAGAATCACAGCGACGGCCGAATTCATGCTCGAACCTATCCTTGAGCCCAACAAAGACGCCGGCAGCAGCCGCGACGCCATCGGCCTCGGCCAGGCCGCCGGCAAGGGCCTGAACACCCGCCACGGCACCATCCTGACCCTGGAAGACATCAGTGTCAGCTTCGATGGCTTCAAGGCGCTCAACGACCTGAACCTGTACATCGGCGTCGGCGAGCTGCGCTGCATCATCGGCCCCAACGGCGCGGGCAAGACCACCCTGATGGACGTGATCACCGGCAAGACCCGGCCCACCCACGGCAAGGCCTGGTTCGGCGAAACCCTGGACCTGACGCAGATGAGCGAGGTGCAGATCGCCCAGGCCGGCATCGGCCGCAAGTTCCAGAAACCCACGGTGTTCGAAGCCCTGAGCGTGTTCGAAAACCTGGAGCTGGCGCAGAACACCGACAAGTCGGTGTGGGCCAGCCTGCGGGCGAAACTCTCCGGCGAGCAGAAAGACCGCATCGACGAAGTGCTGGAAACCATTCGCCTGACGGCCTCGGTGGAACGCCAGGCCGGCCTGCTGTCCCACGGCCAGAAGCAGTTCCTGGAAATCGGCATGCTGCTGATGCAGGACCCGCAGTTGCTGCTGCTCGACGAGCCGGTGGCGGGCATGACCGATGCCGAAACCGAGTTCACCGCCGAGCTGTTCAAGCGCCTGGCGGGCAAGCATTCGCTGATGGTGGTGGAGCACGACATGGGCTTCGTCGGCTCGATCGCCGACCACGTCACCGTGCTGCACCAGGGCAGCGTGCTGGCCGAAGGGTCGCTGGAACAGGTGCAGGAAAACGAACGGGTGATCGAGGTCTATCTCGGCCGCTGACAGCTCCTTGTAGGAGCGAGCTTGCTCGCGATGGAGGTCAACGATAACGCGCGCTACCTGGATGAGCGCGCCGTTCTCAGGCTCTTCGCGAGCAAGCTCGCTCCTACAAAAAGAATTGAAGGAAAAACCAGACATGCTGCAAGTCGACAAGCTGCACCAGTACTACGGCGGTAGCCACATCCTGCGCGGCCTGAGCTTCGAGGCAAAGGTCGGCGAAGTCACCTGCCTGCTCGGGCGCAACGGGGTGGGCAAGACCACCTTGCTCAAATGCCTGATGGGCCTGCTGCCGGCCAAGGAAGGCACGGTGAACTGGGAAGGCCAGGCCATCACCGCCTACAAGCCCCATCAACGGGTGCATGCCGGCATCGCCTACGTGCCCCAGGGCCGGGAGATCTTCGGCCGCCTGACCGTGGAAGAAAACCTGTTGATGGGGCTTTCCCGTTTTGGCGCGAAAGAGGCCAAGGAAGTGCCGGCCTTCATCTACGAGCTGTTCCCGGTGCTGCTGCAAATGAAACAGCGGCGCGGCGGCGACCTGTCCGGCGGCCAGCAACAGCAGCTGGCCATCGGCCGGGCCCTGGCCAGCCGGCCACGGCTGTTGATCCTCGACGAGCCCACCGAAGGCATCCAGCCGTCGGTGATCAAGGAAATCGGCGCGGTGATCAAGAAACTCGCGGCCCGCGGCGATATGGCGATCCTGTTGGTGGAGCAGTTCTACGACTTCGCCGCCGAACTGGCCGACCAGTACCTGGTGATGTCCCGGGGCGAAATCGTCCAGCAGGGCCGCGGTGAAAATATGCAAGCCGAGGGTGTACGCGGCCTGGTTACCATCTAAGTTACGATCTAGCCTGTAACGTCCAGACACTAAGCACAAACCATGAACCTGCCAGCCCACACCGCCCTGTTCACCCCCAGCTGGCACGCCGAGCTGGAACTCGGCTACGCCCGCTTTGGCGACAGCACGCGCCCGGTGCAGCGCCGGCACAAGGGCCCGCTGCGGGTGCAGAAGCACCTGTATGCAGAAGGCCCCGAGGTCTGCCAGCACATCATCGTGCATCCGCCCGGCGGAATTGCCGGCGGCGACCGCCTGCAGATCCGCGCCAGCGTCGACCGCGATGCCTGGGCGCAGCTGACCAGCCCCGGCGCCGCCAAGTGGTATCGCGCCAACGGGCCCGCCTATCAGACCCTGGAATTGAACGTCGCCGCCGGCGCCACCCTGGAATGGCTGCCCCAGGAAACCATCGTGTTCAGCGCCGCCCAGGCCGAACTGAGCACCCGTATCGAGCTGCAAGGCGACGCCCGGCTGTTCTACTGGGACGTGGTGGCGCTCGGCCGCCCGGCCAGCGACGAGCGCTTCGACCTCGGGCATTTCCAGTCGCACCTGGACATCCGCCGCGACGGCCAGTTGCTCTGGCACGAACGCCAGCGCATCGGCGGCGGCGACGGCTTGCTCGACTCACCGATCGGCCTGAACGGCCAGCCGGTCTTCGCCACCCTGCTGGCCACCGGCGAAATCGACAGCCAGTTGCTGGAGCGTTGCCGTTCGCTGCCTCATGCCGTGCGCGGCGACCTGACGCAACTGCCCGGCCTGCTGGTGGCCCGCTGCCTGGCCAGCGAAGCGCTGCTGGCCCGCGCCTGGCTGATCGACCTGTGGCGCCTGTTGCGCCCGGCCCTGCTGGGGCGCGAGGCGCTGCCGCCGAGGATCTGGAACACATGAATATCCACGCCCCTGTAGGAGCGAGCTTGCTCGCGAAAAACGCCAAGTCACCGCATTCCTTCAGGCAGTACGCATTATCGTCAAGACTTTTCGCGAGCAAGCTCGCTCCTACAACAACGGATTTTGAACGATGGACCTGACCCCACGCGAAAAAGACAAACTGCTGATCTTCACCGCCGGCCTGGTGGCCGAACGGCGCCTGGCCCGTGGCGTGAAGCTCAATTACCCGGAAGCCATGGCCTACATTTCCGCGGCGCTGCTCGAAGGCGCCCGCGACGGCCAGACCGTGGCCGAGCTGATGCACTACGGCACCACCCTGCTGACCCGCGAACAGGTAATGGAAGGCATCCCGGAGATGATTCCGGAAATCCAGGTGGAAGCGACTTTCCCCGACGGCACCAAGCTGGTCACCGTCCACCAACCGATCGCCTGAGGCCGCCCATGACGTATTCCATCCGCGATGCGGTGCATGCCGACCTGCCGGCGATCCGCGATATCTATAACGACGCCGTACTCAACACCACGGCGATCTGGAACGAACAGGCCGTGGACCTGGGCAATCGCCAGGCCTGGTTCAGCGCCCGCCAGGCCCAGGGTTATCCGATCCTGGTGGCGGTCGACGCCGACGAAAGCGTGCTCGGTTATGCCTCGTTCGGCGACTGGCGGCCCTTCGACGGCTTCCGCCATACCGTCGAGCACTCGGTCTATGTGCGCAACGACCAGCGCGGCAACGGCCTCGGCCCGCGCCTGATGCAAGCGCTGATCGAACGCGCCAAAACCTGCGACAAGCACGTGATGGTCGCGGCCATCGAAAGCGGCAATGCCGCCTCGATCCGCCTGCACGAACGCCTGGGCTTCGTCACCACCGGACAGATGCCGCAAGTGGGCACCAAGTTCGGGCGCTGGCTGGACCTGACGTTCATGCAGCTGACCCTCGATCCGGGGGCGCCACCGCCCACCATCCACAAGGAGTGATACCCGATGAACGCCGCCCAACTGCGTCGAGTCCATACGGAGAGCTTTGCCCACTATCGCCAGGGGTTGATTGATCTGTTGTTCGACGCCGTGGGCCACGGCGCCTCGGTCGGGTTCATGGCCGACCTCGACGAGGAACAGGCCCGCGCCTACGTCAACAGCGTCCAGGCCAGCGTGGCCGACGGCAGCCTGCTGCTGTGGGTGGTGGTGCAGGACGAGCGGGTCCTGGCCAGCGTGCAACTGGCGCTGTGCCAGAAGCCCAACGGCCTCAATCGCGCCGAGGTACAAAAGCTCCAGGTGCGCCATGACGCTCGCCGCCGTGGCCTGGGCCAGCAGTTGATGCACGCCGTGGAGCAGGCGGCGCGCCAGCACAAGCGCGGCCTGCTGTACCTGGACACCCAGGCCGGTTCGGACGCCGAAGCCTTCTACAGCGCCCTGGGCTACACCCGCGTCGGCGAACTGCCGAACTACTGCCAAAGCCCGGACGGCACCTACAGCCCGACCGCCATTTACTTCAAGACTCTGGGGCAACCCGTATGATTCCAGGCCAATACCAGATCCAGCCCGGCGACATCGAACTCAACGCCGGCCGCCGCACCCTCAGCCTGAGCGTCGCCAACAGCGGCGACCGGCCGATCCAGGTGGGCTCGCACTATCACTTTTTCGAAACCAACGACGCCCTGACCTTCGACCGCGCCGCCAGCCGTGGCATGCGCCTGAACATCCCGGCCGGCACCGCCGTGCGCTTCGAGCCGGGGCAGACCCGCGAGGTGGAACTGGTGGACCTGGCAGGGCATCGCCGGGTGTTCGGGTTTGCCGGGCGGGTCATGGGCGACCTGGACTAATGCAATCCCGGTAGCCGCTGCCGCAGGCTGCGATGGCTGCGCAGCGGCCCCAGCATTTCAAAGCGAACGAAGGTCCTTCGGCCCTTAGCGCAGCCTTCGGCAGCGGCTACAGGTGCCCGACTCAATTCTTAGGAAGGTGCAATGAAGATTTCCCGCCAAGCCTACGCCGACATGTTCGGCCCCACCGTCGGTGACAAGGTGCGCCTGGCCGACACCGAGCTGTGGATCGAAGTCGAGAAGGACTTCACCACCTACGGCGAAGAAGTGAAGTTCGGCGGCGGCAAGGTGATCCGCGACGGCATGGGCCAGGGCCAGCTGCTGGCGGCCGAGGTGGTCGACACCCTGATCACCAACGCGCTGATTATCGATCACTGGGGCATCGTCAAGGCCGACGTCGGCCTCAAGGACGGACGCATTGCCGCCATCGGCAAGGCCGGCAACCCGGACATCCAGCCCGACGTGACCATCGCCGTCGGCGCCAGCACCGAAGTCATTGCCGGCGAGGGTATGATCCTCACCGCCGGTGGCATCGACACCCATATCCACTTCATCTGCCCGCAGCAGATCGAAGAGGCGCTGATGAGCGGCGTCACCACCATGATCGGCGGCGGCACCGGGCCGGCCACCGGCACCAACGCCACCACCTGTACCTCGGGGCCCTGGCACATGGCGCGCATGCTCCAGGCGGCGGACGCGTTCCCGATGAACATCGGCTTCACCGGCAAGGGCAACGCCAGCCTGCCGGAACCCTTGATCGAGCAGGTCAAGGCCGGGGCCATCGGCCTCAAGCTCCACGAAGACTGGGGCACCACCCCGGCCAGCATCGACAACTGCCTGAACGTCGCCGACCAGTACGACGTACAGGTGGCGATCCACACCGACACCCTCAACGAGTCGGGCTTCGTCGAAACCACCCTCGGCGCCTTCAAGGGCCGCACCATCCACACCTATCACACCGAAGGCGCCGGCGGCGGCCACGCCCCGGACATCATCAAGGCCTGCGGTTTGCCCAACGTGCTGCCGAGCTCGACCAACCCGACCCGGCCGTTCACCCGCAACACCATCGACGAACACCTGGACATGTTGATGGTCTGCCACCACCTCGACCCGAGCATCGCCGAGGACGTGGCCTTCGCCGAAAGCCGCATCCGCCGCGAAACCATCGCCGCCGAAGACATCCTCCACGACCTGGGCGCCTTCTCGATGATCAGCTCCGACAGCCAGGCCATGGGCCGGGTCGGCGAGGTCATCACCCGCACCTGGCAGACCGCCGACAAGATGCACCGCCAGCGCGGCCCGCTGCCGGGCGACGGCGCCGGCAACAGCAACTTCCGGGTCAAGCGCTACATCGCCAAATACACCATCAACCCGGCGATCACCCACGGCATCAGCCACGAAGTGGGCTCCATCGAAATCGGCAAATGGGCCGACCTGGTGCTCTGGCGGCCGGCGTTCTTCGGGGTCAAGCCGACGCTGATCCTCAAGGGCGGAGCCATCGCCGCCAGCCTGATGGGCGATGCCAACGCCTCGATCCCGACCCCGCAACCGGTGCATTACCGGCCGATGTTCGCCAGCTACGGCGGCAGCCGGCACGCCACCAGCCTGACCTTTATCAGCCAGGCCGCGCTGGCGGCCGGGGTGCCGCAGCAACTGGGGCTGAAAAAGCAGATCGCGGTGGTCAAGGGTTGCCGGAACGTGCAAAAGAGCGACCTGATCCACAACGACTACCTGCCGGATATCGAGGTCGACCCGCAGACCTATCAGGTCAAGGCCGACGGCGTGCTGCTCTGGTGCGAACCGGCGGACGTGTTGCCGATGGCGCAGCGCTACTTCCTGTTCTAGGGTCTGTACGAAAAGTCGGCGAGCGAAGGTCAGGCAAGGCGCAACGACCAACGGGAGTAACAGCCAAGGGCTGGCCCGAAGGGTGAGCGCAGCGAATCAAAACAGGCGAGGAACGGCCGGGGTCGCGTTCGACTTCAGGGGCCTAAATGAGCATTCCGATCGGACTCGCGCACGAGCCTGTTTTTAGCGCAGCATGGCCCGCGTAGCGCCGAAGGCGCCCAGCGTGCAGCCACTTTTCGTACAGAGCCTAGAAACCTGGATCCAACGGGCGCCCATCCGGGCCGCCCAACGGTCAGCAAAGCCGGACGTCTTGCTGTGTTGAACGGCTCAATCGCGGCTAGAATTCGACAGGCCGTCCTCACTCTTGCTGCCTGACAAGGTTCCCGGCCATGCGTCTACCCGACTTCATCGTGCAACACGTTGATCGAATCGTTGATGAGTGGGAGCAATTCGCCCGATCCATCGCCCCCGAAACCGACTCCCTGACCCGCCTGCAACTGCGTGACCACGCCAAGTCCATCCTGCTGGCCGCCGCTCGCGACATGCGCACCGCCCAGACCGCCAGCGAACAGGCGGCCAAGGCCAGGGGCGAAGGCCCGGAGAACAGCCCAAGCCTCGACGAAGCCGCCGCCAGCCATGGCGAGTTGCGCCACAACGTGGGCTTCGACCTGGTGCAGATGACCTCGGAATTCCGCCACCTGCGCGCCTGCGTGATCCGCCTCTGGGTCGCCAGCCTGGAGTCGCCGGAACTGGCCTATTTCCAGGACATGATCCGTTTCAACGAAGCCATCGACGAAGCATTGGCCGAGTCCACCGCGGCCTATGCCGAACAGGTCAACCGTTCGCGGGATATCTTCCTGGCGATTCTCGGACACGACCTGCGTACCCCCTTGCAGGCGGTGAGCATGTCCACCGAGATGCTGGCGCGCAAAGTCGCGCTGGATGCCGATGCGCTGGCCTATGTGTCGCGGATCAAGAGTGGCGCCAGGCACATGGCGGCGATGGTCGGCGACCTGCTGGAGTTCGTCCGCAGCCGCCTGGGCAGCAGCCTGCCCATCGAGCCGGCGCCCATGGACATGGCCAGTGCCATCAAGGCAGCCATGGACGAAGCCTGCGCCGGCCAGCCGGACTGCACGCCGGCGCTGAACTTCCATGGCGACAGCCACGGCATCTGGGATCGCGGACGCATCGAGCAGATGCTGCAGAACCTGATCGGCAATGCCCTGCAGCACGGCAACGGCAACCGCACCGTGACCGTTACCCTCACGGGTGGCGCCGAACAGGTGCTGCTGACCATCCACAACTACGGCCCGCCGATACCCAAGGAAGCCTTGAGTAGCCTCTTCGATCCGCTGGTGCGCAGCGCCAACGAAGAACTCGGCAGCCCCTCCACCAGCCTCGGCCTGGGCCTGTTCATCGTCAAGGAAGTGGTCACCGCCCACCAGGGCAGCATCGAGGTCAGCTCCAGCGAGGCCGATGGCACCACCTTCACCGTGACCCTGCCGCGGGTGTCCCACGCCGAATAGTCGTAGAGAGCAAATTGCCGACATCCCTGTAGCCGCTGCCGAGCCTGCGAGGCTGCGCTCGACCGCGAAGCGGTCGTAAACCGGGCACTGCTTTCCTTCAGGTAAACCGCTAATGCAGGTTTTGCGAGGACTGCGTCCTCGAACGCAGCTCGCGAATTCGTCAGCGGCTACAGACGCTCGTCAGTCGCTGAGCAGACGCCCCAGGCGCTGCTTGAGCATCTGGTTTTCCGTGCGCAATTCACGGACTTCGTCGAGCAGCTCCAGCGCCAGGGCGACGCCTTCCCACTCCAGTTCCAGATCACGCCGCAACTTGGCGGCGCGCTTGGCGACCGCCAGTTCGTAATCGGTGAAACGCCAGTCCCGTGGCGCCGAGCCATGGGGATCGAGGATCCCGTGCTCGACGATTTCCATCACATAGGCGGCCGGCAGATCGGCCACCTCGCAGAACTCTTCCATATCCAGCTGAACGATCAGGGTGCTCATGGTTAGCGACTCCTTGTTTCAGATCAGAATGGGTTGCAGATCAGAAATGCTCCCGCGGATTGAAGGCGGCCTTTTTCGCCAGCTCCTGCCACAGCGCCTTGACGTCGTCGCCGGAGGCCTTGGGCATCACGGCCTTGAGCTGCACGAACAGATAACCGCGATGCCCGGCCTTGTTCAGCAGGCCATGGCCCTTGGCGCGCATGCGTTGGCCGTTCTGGCTGCCGGCCGGCACCTTGAGGTTGATCTTGCCGGTCAGGGTCGGCACCGCGACCTCGGTCCCCAGCGCCAGCTCCCAAGGGGCCAGCGGCAAGGTGATGATCAGGTTCTCGCCCTCGATATCGAACTTCGGATGGGGCGCGAAACGAATGGTCAGGTACAGGTCGCCATTGGCCCCGCCGCCGACACCCGGCGCGCCCTGGCCCTTGAGGCGGATGCGCTCGCCGTCGGTGACGCCGGCCGGGATCTTCACGTTCAGGCTCTTGCTGGTGTTGCTGACGTGCTGGCCGGCAGCGTTGTACTGCGGCACCTTGAAGCTGACCTTTTTCGACTCGGCCGACAGGGTCTCTTCCAGAAAGATCGGTAACTCCATTTCCACGTCTTGCCCCCTGCGCCCGGCGCTGCGCGATTGTCCACCGCCGAAACCCGGCCCGCGGTTGCCGAAGATCGAACTGAAGAAGTCCGAAAAATCCCCGCCATCGCCGAAACCGCCGGCATCCGCGTGGCCCTTCCAGCCCGGTGGGCCCTGGAACGGCTGGCCGTGCTGGCCATAACGCCGCAGGTCGTCGTATTCGGCCCGCTTGTCCGCGCTTTTCAGCGCTTCGTAGGCTTCCGACGCGTCCTTGAACTTGGCTTCGGCGTCTTTTTCCTTGCTGACATCCGGGTGATATTTGCGCGCCAGCTTGCGATAGGCGGCCTTGATCGCCTTGTCGTCCGCCGTCGGCTCCACCCCGAGAATCTTGTAATAGTCTTTGAAGTCCATCTAAGGATCACCATCCGTTATCAATGTGGCGCGGCGGGATGTACAGCATGCACTCTTGAACAGCGTCAAGGCTGATCGATCTCAATACTGTGACTCACGCGGCGCAGCAGAAGTTTATCGGCAGCTGGCGGCGGTTCTTGCGACCGCCCGATGGCTGCCCGGCCCATGCCTGCAAGTTTGGGGTGAAGAATAGTCTTTCAAGGCTTGCGGGTTACGATTTAGCGGATAGTCGGCCTTCGATTCTGCGAACGACTGGCATACACTGCGCGGCCGTTTTTTCCAACCGGAACTCGAAAGACATGAAAAACGCATCTGCGGCCCGTGCCTGCGGTATCGACTTCGGCACGTCCAACTCCACGGTCGGCTGGCTGCGCCCCGGCATGGAAACGCTGATTGCGCTGGAAGACGACAAGATCACCCTGCCGTCGGTGGTCTTCTTCAACATCGAAGAACGCCGTCCGGTGTATGGCCGCCTGGCGCTGCACGAATACCTGGAAGGCTACGAAGGCCGGCTGATGCGCTCGCTGAAAAGCCTGCTGGGCTCCAAGCTGATCAAGCACGACACCAGCGTGCTGGGCACGGCGATGCCGTTCAAGGACCTGCTGGGCCTGTTCATCGGCCAGCTCAAGAGCCGCGCCGAAGCCGCCGCCGGCCGGGAGTTCGAGGAAGTGGTGCTGGGTCGTCCGGTGTTTTTCGTCGATGACGACGCCGCCGCCGACCAGGAGGCCCAGGACACCCTGGTGGAAGTGGCGCGCAAGCTGGGCTTCAAGGAAGTCTCCTTCCAGTACGAGCCGATCGCCGCGGCCTTCGACTACGAGTCGACCATCGAGCGCGAAGAGCTGGTGCTGATCGTCGACATCGGCGGTGGTACCTCTGACTTCTCCCTGGTGCGCCTGTCGCCCGAGCGCCGTGGTCTGGACAACCGCCACGAGGACATCCTCGCCACCGGCGGCGTGCACATCGGCGGCACCGACTTCGACAAGCAGTTGAGCCTGCAAGGGCTGATGCCGCTGTTCGGCTACGGCAGCCGGATGAAGAGCGGCGCCTACATGCCCACCAGCACCCACATGAACCTGGCGACCTGGCACACCATCAACTCGGTGTATTCGCAGAAGTCCCAGCTGGCCCTGGGCAGCATGCGCTACGACATCGAGGACACCGGCGGCATCGACCGTCTGTTCAAACTGATCGAGCAGCGCGCCGGGCACTGGCTGGCCATGGAAGTGGAAGAAACCAAGATCCAGTTGACCCACGCCGACAACCGCGTGGTGCCCCTGGACCGTATCGAGGCCGGCCTGAGCGTGGACCTGAGCCGGGCGCTGTTCGAGTCGTCCATCGACAGCCTGCTGGAACGCATCCGCGGCAGCGTCACGCAACTGCTGGGCGATGCCAATGTCGGCGTCGGCCAGGTCGATACGGTGTTCTTCACCGGCGGTTCCAGCGGCATTCCGGCCCTGCGCCAGAGCGTCGCGGACATGCTGCCCAACGCCCGCCACGTCGAAGGCAACATCTTCGGCAGCATCGGCAGCGGCCTGGCGATCGAAGCGAAGAAGCGCTACGGCTAAAAAGGCATCGCCTGTAGCCGCTGCCGCAGGCTGCGATAAGGTCCGCAGGACCTTCAGCGATTTTGAGATCGCTACGGCCTTCGGCCGATCGCAGCCTGCGGCAGCGGCTACAGGGATAGCGTCAGGTCAAACCAACCCCGCCTGCTTCAATTCACTCTTCAGGTAGGCGTAATAAATCGGCCCGGCCACCACCCCCGGCAGGCCGAACGCCGCCTCGAACACCAGCATCGCCAACAGCAACTCCCAGGACTTGGCACTGATCTGCCCGCCGACGATCCGCGCGTTGAGGAAGTATTCCAGCTTGTGGATAAAGATCAGGTAGCCCAGCGCCGCCACGGCCACCCAGATCGACAGCGACATGCCGACGATGGTGATCAGGGTGTTGGAGATCAGGTTGCCGATCACCGGCAACAGCCCCAGCAGGAAGGTCAGCACGATCAGGGTCTTGGTCAGCGGCAGCTTGACCCCAAACATCGGCAGGATCAGCGCGAGGAAGATCCCGGTGAAGAAGGTGTTGAGCAGGGAAATCTTGATCTGCGCGAACACGATGTTGCGAAAGGCCTGGACCAGCAGGTGCAGGCGGTCGAACAGCGCGGCCGCCAGTGGCTTGCGCTTGGTCAGGTCGGGTACGCGCTGCAAGGCGATGATCGCCCCCAGCACCATGCCGATCAGCAAGGTCACGAACATGTGCGCTGCGTCCTTGCCTACCAGTTGCAGCTCGCTCAGGTGCTTGCTGGCCCAGGCGCCGATGGCCACCTGGAACTCCGCCGCGCTGGCCGGCAGATAGGAGTCGAGGAACGGCGGCAGCTGGCCGCGCGCCTTGTCCACCACCGTCATGAATTTGTCCAGGGAAGCCCCCGGGTTCTCCGCTTCGTGCAGCAGGAAGCTGATGGCGCCGGCGAACAGCAGCGTCAGCACGCTGACCACCAGGGTGCCGAGCAGGGCCACCGCCAACCAGCGCGCCCGCCGACCTTCGATCAGCCGTTGCAGTTGCGGGGTGAGCATGTTGACCAGTTCGAACACCAGCAGGCCCGCCAGCAGGCTCGGTAATAGCCGCAACGGGATTACCAGCAACAGGCCGCCGAAGATAATCACCCAACTGAACAACAACAGATGACGCTGAGAAAACGTTGGCATACAGCCTCAAACAAACAGCGTGAAAGGATTGGCAGTCTGCCAGCGTTGCACTGGCGATGCGAGGCCGACAGGCGCGGGTTTGCTGGCGATCAACGATACAGGGTGTGTCAGGCAAACCGCCGCGACCGGATCGTGAACAAGCTCGCGCCTGCAAGGGAGAAGGTTATTGCTTCTTCAGGCACGTGCTCATGAAGGTCTTGCGCTCATCGCCCTTGAGGGCTTTGGCAGTGGCGTCGGCGTTGCAGGTCTTCATCCGTTCCTGCGGGGTTGCCGCGGCAGCCGGGGTGGCTTTCAGGCAGGTGCTCATAAAGGCTTTGCGCTCATCGCCCTTGAGGGCTTTCGCGGTGGCGTCGGCGTTGCAAGTGGTCATCTTGTTCTGCTGGGCGGTGGCGGCAAATCCTTGGGAACAGAGCAGCAGACCAACCATCAACAAAGGGATACGCAGCATCTTCATGGAGTTTTCTCCTTGTTACCGCACCGACGGGCGCGGCCTCCAGCGCAGTGTAGACAAACCCTGTTACAGGTTCACCTGTTCTGTAGGCTGGTGCGCCGGTACTGCTCGGGGGTGCAACCGGCCTGGCGCTGGAACATCGCGATAAATGCCGAGGCGCTGCTGTAGCCCATGTCGAACGCCACTTCCTGGACACTGCGCGCGCTGTCCAGCGCCTCGATGGACGCCAGGAAGCGCAGGCGCTGGCGCCACTCGCCGAAACTCATGCCCAGCTCGCGCACGAATTGCCGGGCCAGGGTGCGTTCGCTGACGTGGATCTGCCGCGCCCAATCGGCCAGCGCGCGGTTATCCCCCGGGGCGGCCTGCAACGCTTCCAGCACACCGAGCAAGGCCGGGCTGCTGGCATACGGCAGGTAACCGTCATGCACCGGCGCCTGTTGCAACTGGTCGAGCATCACCTGGGCCAGGCGGCTGTCCGCTTCCTGCTCGGGGATCTGCACATCGCGCGCGGCGAAGTCCTTGAGGATCGCCTTGAGGATATCGCTGATGGCCAGGGTGCAGGCCTGCTGCGGCAGCGCCTGGCACAACTCCGGGGCCAGGCACACGGCGCGGTACACGATCGGCTGCGGGCTGTAGAAACTATGCTCGGTGCCCGGCGGAATCCAGATGGCGTACTGCGGCGGCGACATAAAGCGCTGGCCGGCGATTTCCATGTGCATCACGCCATGGGCCGAATATTCCAGGCAGCCCCAGGGGTGGCGATGTTCCAGCGCATGGCTGTGGGCGTCGAAATCGGCGTAGCGGAAGTACACCGGGGCCGGCAGACCGCTGAAGGGCAGCAGGTCGATGTGTTTTTTGCTCATGCTGTCCGGATTCAGGGGCGGGTTGTCTGGATCGAAGTATAGGCCTGGATCCAGACAGAGGGATAATCACCCTTCATCAACGTTCTGGTTTTCCTCATGCAATACGCTTATCCGTTACTGGCCGTCTTTATCTGGGCCGGCAATACCGTCATCAACAAACTGGCGGTCGGGGCGATCTTTCCCGCGGAGATCGGTTTCTATCGCTGGCTGCTGGCCGGCCTGTTGTTCACGCCCTTCATGCTCAAGGCAGTGGTCGCCCATTGGGCGGTGATCCGCCCGAACCTGGGCAAGATCTTCATCCTCGGCGTGCTGGGCATGGCGGTGTACCAGAGCCTGGCCTACTTCGCCGCGACCCTGACCTCGGCCACCAACATGGGCATCATCCTCTCGCTGATGCCGCTGATGTCGCTGGCCATGGCCATCGCCAGCCTCGGCCAGCGCCTGACGGCCGGCGCCCTGGCCGGTGCCGTGTTGTCGTTTGCCGGGGTGCTGGTGGTGGTGTCGTCCGGCAGCCTCGAGGTGCTGCTGGAACAGGGGGTGAACCTGGGCGACGCGATGATGCTGATCGCCACCCTGGCCTACGCGATCTACAGCACCCTGCTGAAAAAATGGCAGCTGCGCCTGCCGCCGTTGGTACTGCTGTATCTGCAGGTGCTGGTGGCCGTGGTGGTGCTGTTTCCGCTGTTTTTGGCCTCGCCGAAAACCGGCCTGACCCTGCACAACATTCCCCTGGTGCTCTATGCCTGCCTGCTGGCCTCGATGCTCGCGCCGCTGGCCTGGATGCAGGCGGTGGTACGCCTGGGACCGAGCCGCACCACACTGTTCTTCAACCTGCTGCCGCTGATCACCGCGCTGATTGCCGCCGTGGTGCTGCATGAACAGCTGGCGCTGTATCACCTGGTGGGTGGGGTGCTGACCCTGGGCGGGGTGATTCTGTCGGAACGCTGGACCACCGCGCTGGGGCGCAAGGTTGGCGTTGCCTGACCCATCGCAATCGCGAGCAAGCTCGCTCCTACACAGACAGCGCCCTACCTGTAGGAGCGAGCTTGCTCGCGATAAATCTCAAGACCGCCACATCCCTCTCTGGCTATACCCCCGCCGCCTTCAACCGCTGCGCATGCTCGACGAACAGCCGGATCGGCTCGGCGCCCTTGCCCACCAGCCCCAGCGACTGGTTGACGATATCGAAGTGGTCCAGGGGGTAATCGTCGCCAATCACCGTGCCCAGGTGCGAGCTGTAGCGGCCGACCATGCCATCGCATTGCCCGGCCTCGCGGACAAAGGTCCTGGCGAACAGCCGGCAGGTGCGGTTGGTGCCGTCGAACAGGTTGCGCCCGCGATTGGTCTTGCCCGGCTGCAAGGTGCCGGACCAGGAGTAGTAGCGCACCCCGTTGACCTCTTCCGGCCCCTGCCCGCCCCAGGTGTCCGGCAGGCCCTGGGGATACTGCCGGTTGAACAGCGCCACGCCCTCGCTGGTCAGCGAGCGGTGCGAAGCATGGATATCCGCCGGCAGCTTCGGCCCACGATAGCCGGTGTCGAGCCAACTCATCAGCACGGCAATCACCCGCAGGATAAAACTCAGCACGCGCCCGCGCAGGGTGTCGATGGAATGGTGGCGTTCGATGTAGTCGGCCAGCTCCGAGCCATGATTGGGCCCGGCCACCGAAGTCACCGAGGCCACCCATTCCGGCCGTTTGGCCGCGGCATAGCGGGCGGTGAGCGAGCCCTGGCTGTGGCCGATCAGGTTGACCTTGTCGGCGCCGGTTTCGCGGCGGATCTCCTCGATCCGCGCCAGCAATTGCTCGCCGCGCACCTCCGTGGAGTGCAGCGGCGAGACCTGCACGGCAATCACCGTGGCCCCGCCGCGGCGCAACGCCGACTCGATGCCGAACCAGTAGGAGTACAGCACCAGCCGGATAAACCCCAGCATGCCGGGGACCAGGACCAACGGGTAACGCGTGGCAAGCTCTTGGGACATGGGAACATCCTTGTGATCGGACTTGTATCAGGGACCGCGGCGCCCGAGGCTGGATGCAGACAGCAGCCAAGAGCATCGACAGCCAAGATGACAGCTTCACGACCACTGTATGACATTCCCCCGGGTTCCATCCCTTCTACTTCAACCCCACCACCCCGGCCACGATCAGCCCCACCGACAGCAGCTTGACCAGCGTCAGGCTCTCCCCCAGCAAGGCGAAACCGAGGAACACCGTGCCCAGGGAGCCGATGGCGGTCCAGATCGGGTAGGCGATGCTCACCGGCAGTTCACGCATCGCCAGGGTCAGGAAATAGATGCCACCCAGCGCGGCCACCACCGTCAGCAGCGACGGCCAGAGCCGGGTGAACCCCTCGGCGTACTTCATGCCCATGGCGAAGGTGACTTCGAAGGCGGCGGCGATCAGCAAGAACAGCCAGGCCATGTCGCCTCCTCAGAAGGTCCGCGCCAGTGCCAGCAGGCGCTGCTCGGCTTCGGCGCAGGACACCTGGAACGTGCGCTCGGCCGACTCCTCGCCTTCGGCCGCGACCACCGTGACGTCCTCGATCCCGATAAAGCCCAGCGCGGTGCGCAACCATGGATCGGCATGGTTCATGGCCTCCAGTTCGCCGCCCGGGCCGAAGCCGAAGCCGCCGCGACTGGTGACGATCAGCGCTTTCTTGCCCCGCACCAGCGGCTCGTACTGGGCGATGCCGTTGTCCTGGACGGTATTGAAGGTCAGGCCCAGGCGCACGATCTGGTCGACCCAGGCCTTGAGGCCGCTGGGCACGCTGAAGTTGTACATCGGCGCAGAGATCACCAGCAGCTCATGTCCCAGCAACTCCGTCACCAGCTCGTCGCTCAGGGCCAGGTCGGCCTGCATCGACAAGGGCCGCGCCTGGGGCTCGGGATAAAACGCCGCGGCGACGAAGGCCTCGCTGACATGGGGCAGCGAGGCACGGCCGACTTCCCGGCGGGTCAACCGGCCCTGGGGATGGGCCTCGAGCCAGGCCTGGAGAAAACGCTCCGTCAGCCGCCGCGAATGGGAGCGTTCGCCACGGGGGCTGCCATGTACTGCTAGAATTCTGCTCATCTGTCATTCCTCATCCCGGATCATTCTGGAAGACCGTAAAAGCCTTCCTGGGCGAGGAATAAAGCTATTGATGCAGGCCCCCTGGAACAAATGAGCAATAGTTGATCAGGATGAATCCATTTCACCCATAAGGTGACCCAGTATGTTTGCCAACCTGCCGCTGACCGCCCTGCGCGCCTTCGAATCGGCGTCCCGGCTCCTGAGTTTCAAGGCCGCCGCCGAGGAACTGTCGGTTACACCCACGGCGATTTCCCACCAGATCCGCTCCTTGGAAAGCTGGCTGGGCGTGCCGCTGTTCCAGCGCCTGCCGCGCCAGGTGCGCCTGACCGAATGCGGCGAACGGCTGTTCCACAGCCTGCACGGCGCCTTGCTGGAAGTGGCACAGAGCGTCGACAGCCTGCGCCCGCAACGCAGCGGCGCGAACCTGATGATCTCCACCACGCCGGCCTTCGCCGCGCTGTGGCTGGTGCCGCGCCTGGGGCGTTTTTATGCCCGGCACCCGAACATCAACCTGCGCCTGGACACTAACTGCGAGGTCATCGACCTGCAGCAGGATGCCAGCGTCGACCTGGTGATCCGCTACAGCCTGGACGACTACCCGAATCTCTATGGGCTGTGCCTGTTCGACGAATGCTTCGCGGTCTACGGCTCGCCGGAACAGGTGGCCCTGGCCCGCGAGCAAACGCCGACACTGATCAGCGTGCGCTGGCACAATTCCAAGCTCTACGCCCATGGCTGGGAGGCCTGGTGCGACAAGGCGCAGGAAAGCTGGATGCAGGGCCGTCCGGTGATTCGTGAATACGACGAGGAACACTACGCCCTGCAGGCGGCCATTGCCGGCCAGGGCCTGGTGCTGGCCAGCAATATCCTGGTGTCGGAAAGCGTGGCCAGCGGCCTGCTGCTGCCGTATCGCCCGGAGATCCATGTCGACGGCGCGGGCTACAGCGCCTTGTGCGTGCCCGGGCGCGAACGGCATCCGCCGGTGCGGGCGTTTTTCCAGTGGCTGCGCGAAGAGGCCCAGGCGGCCGGGCATCCGATGCTCGCCGCTGGCTAATGCCCCAGGGACCAGGCAGGAGCGAGCTTGCTCACGAAAAGATCGCCAAGGATGACCAGTTTTGGCAGACAGGTCGCCGCTTCGCGGCTATCGCGAGCAAGCTCGCTCCTACAGGAAAACTCCGTTTGCTCTCAATGCGTCGGTTTGACCGCCACCGGCGCCTTGCCCGAACGCATCTGCTCGAGTAGCGGCGCGCACTGGTTCGGCTCGCCGCCGCTCGGTGCCACCAGCGCCAGCAACCCGGCCGCCGGCCCGGCGATCACCCCCAGCGCCACCATGCCCGCACCGCGCAACATCAGCGGTACGGCCTCGACCCCGGCCTCCGGCTTGATGAACTTGCCTCGCACATAGAGCGGCGAGCGCAGGGAGAACAGGCGCAAGCCCTTGGATTCCGGGGTGATGGTCAGGTCCAGTTGCTCGCTGGCCATGTTCGCGGTGCCGTCGATGTAGACGATCGCGTTCTCGGTATCGAACACGAACAGGCGAGTGGTGGCCAGGCCGGTCTTGATGCCGAAGTCGGCGGCGGCGCAATTGATCTTCACTTCCTTGTCGCCAAACATCTTGCCGATCACATAGTTGCCGACGTTGAGCCCGGCGATCTCCATCAGGCTGCGGCTGATGGCGCCGTCGTTGATCAGCATCTTCAGCTCGCCGTTGGCGCTGCCGAGCAGGGCCGCCACCGAGTTGCCGCGCCCGGCGATATCGGCATCGCCATTGAGTTCGCCGAAGCTGGTTTTCATCGGCTCGAAGGTCGGGAACAGCTGCTTGAGCTTGAAGTTGCGCGCGGTCAACTTGGCCCGGCCTTCCAGCGGCGTGGCCTGGCCGTTGAGGCGAATCTGCGCATCCAGCTTGCCGCCGGCCACGCCGAAACGCAGCGGCTCCAGGCTCAGGCGCCCGTCGTCGAGCACCAGGTGGGTGTACAGGTCGGTGAAGGGCAAATCGGCGCTGTGGACGATGCGCTTGCCGGTGAACTCGACATCGGCGTCCATGTCGCGCCAGCGCTCGGTGCGGAACTCTTCCACCGGCAGCACCTTGTCCGCCGGCTGCTTGCTGTCGCCGCCACGGGCCTTCTGCTCGGCGTTGGAGTCGGCGCCGATCAGCGGCGCCAGGTCGCTGAACAGCAACTGATTGGACACCAGCGCACCGGTCAGCTTGGGCCGCGGCTGGCTGGCGACGTAGGTCAGGTTGCCGTGAATGTCGCTGTCGCCGATCTTGCCGTTGAAATCCTGGTACTGGAACTTCGCCCCGGCCGGGTCGCGCAACTGCGCGCTCAGGTGGCCATCGGTGGCATAGGCCGGCGAGTCCGGCAGGGTCACGCCAGTCAGCGGGTACAGGTTGCCCAGGCTGGTGCCGGCGAGCTTCATGCGCAGATCCAGCGCGCCAAGGTTGAGCGGGTCGGTCAGGGTGCCGGCCAGTTCGACGCGGGTATCGCCGATCGTTGCCTGGACTTGCAGCGGGAACGGCTTGCTCGCGTCCTGCAGCGCCAGCAAGCCGCCGATCTTGCCGGAGCCGGTGAGCGCCTGGCCGTGATATTGCCCCTTGGCCTTGAAGGCAAAGGCGTAGGACTGGGGAGCTGCGCCTTTCTCCTCGGCTTTCTTCGCTGCCTTGTCGCCGACGATGTCGCTGAACGGAATCGGCTTGCCCAACGGGTCGATCAGCAGGTCGAGGCGGGTTTTCAGGCTTTGGTCATTGAGGATGACATGGCCTTTGTCGAAGCCGATGGCGCCGATGTCCACCACCCAGTTGGAGGGTTCGGCGTTCGGGTCTTTCGGGTCGAACTGAAAGGTCCAGTTGGCGCGGCCGTCGGCCAGGCGTTCGAGAGCGGCGTTCGGCTCGGTGAGGTCGATACGCGGAATGCGCACGCGCTGCGCCAGCAATGCCAGGGGCGAAATGCGCAACTCGACGCGCTTGAGGCTGACCATCTGCGGCGCCTTGGACCAGTCGGGGTTGCCCAGGGTCAGGTCTTCGGCCACCACATGCGGCCACGGCACCCAGGCCCGCCAGCCGCCTTCGTCGGGCTCGCGCTGCCAGATCACCGCCAGGTTGCCGTTGATGGCGAAGGGGCGATGCAGTTCTTCGGAGACTTTGGCATTGAGTGGCGGCTTGATCCGGTTCCAATCGAAGAACGCGATGATCAGTACCAGCACGGCCAGCAGCAGGAAAAGGCTACCGACTGTCCAGGCGAGAATTTTACGAGTGCGCGTCATGCACAGGGCTCCTGACTACTGAAGGGCGCCGGGATAACGACGCCCCGGTGAACGGCCGGGGTTGAAATCCACCGGTCATGAAAACTAGGACTGACAAACGGCCCGCAGGTTTAACCCAAAGCCGCGAATCAGACACAAAAGCACGGTTTTTCCTGACCGAAGCGCCAGCTTGGCGTTACCGCCGCCGCACTTTTGCGAGGCGCAGATGGGTCGAAAATACCCACCCCGGTGCAAAACCTCTCTTCGGAAACGCCCGTTCTAGAGCCCTCGGGCAGAACAATCAATTCTGTTGATTATTACCATTGTCTTTATGAACTTTTATATCGATTTTGCGCGCGTAACATTGGCTCCGTACCCACTTTATCGCCCTCCCAAGGAGCAACCCATCATGAAACGCCAATTACTGCTTAGCCTGACCCTCTCGATCCTGGCAGCCAACGCTTTCGCCCTGCCAGCCGCTGAACAGGCTACCCCACAAGTCAAGGCCAGCACCTCGGTATTCACCCAGACTCTGGCTTCCGACGGTGGCGACCGCACTCCACAAGGCCAGACCCTGGCTTCCGACGGTAGCGACCGCACCCCACAAGGCCAAACCCTGGCTTCCGATGGCGGCGACCGCACCCCACAAGGCCAGACCCTGGCTTCCGACGGTAGCGACCGTACCCCACAAGGTCAGACCCTGGCTTCCGATGGCGGCGACCGCACCCCACAAGGCCAAACCCTGGCTTCCGATGGCGGCGACCGTACCCCACAAGGTCAGACCCTGGCTGAAGACGGCTTCGATCGCACTCCCCTGGGCCAGGCTGTAGCCGAAGGCGGCCGTGATCGCCTGGAAGAGAAAGGTCTGGTTTAAGACGGCAACGACCGTTTGGCCTAACGCAACCCAGCTGTGAGTCAAGCCTATGATGCCTCTACAGAAAAGCCCGGTCCCTGGATCGGGCTTTGTTTTTTCCTGAGCCGCGCCGTTTTTTTCTGCGTCCACCGCTCCGATCCAGGTCTCGCCTTCAGCTCACCGCCCCCACCAGGTTCGACGCCGGCAAAGTTGATTTGCTAGAGTGCGCCGCTCTCTTGATCAGAAAACCAGCCCGCCGATGCTGCCCCGCGCCGAACAGAAACAACAGACTCGCAACGCTCTGATGGACGCTGCCCGCCACCTGATGGAATGCGGCCGCGGATTCGGCAGCCTGAGCCTGCGCGAAGTGGCGAAAACCGCCGGCATAGTGCCGACCGGTTTCTACCGGCATTTCGACGATATGGACCAGCTTGGCCTGGTACTGGTCAGCGAAGTCGGCCAGACCTTCCGTGAAACCATCCGCCTGGTGCGCCATAACGAATTTGTCATGGGCGGCATCATCGATGCCTCGGTGCGGATCTTCCTCGATGTAGTGGCAGCCAACCGCTCGCAGTTCCTGTTCCTCGCCCGCGAGCAGTACGGCGGTTCGCTGCCGGTGCGCCAAGCGATCGCCAGCCTGCGGGAAAACATCAGCGCCGACCTGGCGGCCGACCTGACCCTGATGCCCAAGCTGCAACACCTGAACATCGCCGACCTGACGGTGATGGCCGACCTGATCGTCAAAAGTGTGTTCGCCACCTTGCCGGACATCATCGACCCGCCCGCGCAAGCCCTGCCCGAGCACCTCACGCCCCAGGCGAAAATCACCCAGCAGCTGCGCTTCATCTTTATCGGCCTCAAGCACTGGCAAGGGCTGGGCAGCACCGAATAACCCCCCGCCGCTGCGCTCAACCGCACCACCTCCTCCACCGCCTCATCTGCCCGCCATGGCTCGCGCCAGAGCGGCGCTTCGCCGCGCATCAAAAAACAGCACAACGCACCAAGTCAGTGCTATAAATCAGCGCACACCCTGAATTTGTAACAAAATAAAACATAAGCCCGCCCCATTTTCAGGCGCTTTCCACCCGTTTCCGATCAGACCGGGCGATTGGCAAGGCACTTGCTCTACACCCTGCATCGCTCATAGCTGGAAGCCTTCCAATGCTGGTGATTCATCGCAGAATCGCGCCGCAACCCGACTGGTCCGCCGAGTTGCACCTGACCTTCGAAGCCCGCAGCAAAAGCCGCTTGCGCTGTTTTAGTGCCGACGGCGAGGACGTCGGGCTGTTTCTGGAGCGTGGCCAGCCGCCGCTGCACGACGGCGAATGCCTGCAAGCCGAAGACGGCCGGATCGTGCGGGTCTGCGCGCGTCCGGAAACCCTGTTGCATGTCACCTGCCGCAATGCCTTCGAACTGACCCGCGCCGCCTACCACCTGGGCAACCGCCACGTCGCCCTGCAAGTCGGCGATGGCTGGCTGCGCCTGCTCGACGACTATGTGCTCAAGGCCATGCTCGAACAGCTCGGCGCCAATACCGAAACCATCGAGGCGCCGTTCCAGCCGGAACACGGCGCCTACGGCGGCGGCCATCATCATTCCCGCCACGGCGACGAGGACTTCAACTACGCGCCGCGGCTGCACCAGTTTGGCGTGCGCCCATGAACCCGGCCTGGGCCCTGCTGCGCTTGGCCAGCCCACAGCTGCCGATTGGCGGCTACAGCTATTCCCAGGGCCTGGAAATGGCCGTGGAACAGGCCACGGTCAACGATCCGCACAGCGCCCGACGCTGGATCGGCGACCAGTTGCTGCTCAACCTCGCGCGCTTCGAAGCACCGCTGTTGCTGGCCCATTGTCAGGCGGCCGCGGACGAGGACTGGGCGCAATTGCTGCAGCTGTGCCAGGAACATCGCGCCAGCCGCGAAACCCGCGAGCTGCACCAGGAAAGCCGGCAAATGGGCTATTCCCTGCAACAGCTGTTGAACGGCCTGCCGGAGCTGGATCCGCCGGCCCGCGCCTTTCTCGCGCAGATCGCCGAGCCGCATCTGGCCCTGGGCTGGGCCCTGGCCGCGCGGGCCTGGCGGATCAGCCCGCAGGACGCCCTGGCCGCCTGGCTGTGGAGCTGGCTGGAAAACCAGCTGGCGGTGCTGATGAAAACCCTGCCCCTGGGCCAGCAGGCTGCTCAGCGCCTGACCAGCGAACTGTTGCCGTTGCTGCAAGAGGCCCAGCGCAATGCCTCGAACCTCGACCCCGAACATTACGGCAGCGCCGCCTTCGGCCTGTCCCTGGCGTGCATGGCCCATGAGCGCCAGTACAGCCGCCTGTTCCGTTCCTAGGGGTCTGTACGAAAAGTCGGCGAGCGAAGGTCAGGCAAGGCAAAAACAGGCGAGGAACGGCCGGGGTCGCGTTCGACTTTAGGGGCCTAAATGAGCATCCCGAGCCTGTTTTTAACGCAGCATGGCCCGCGTAGCGCCGAAGGCGCCCAGCGCGCAGCCACTTTTCGTACAGAGCCTAGGTCCTTTTAGTTTGGCGCCTTTTACTTGGTGCCTTTTATTGTGGAGAGTCACATGAACGCACAACCTCTGCGCGTCGGCATCGGCGGCCCGGTGGGCTCCGGCAAGACCGCCCTGACCCTGGCCCTGTGCCTGGCCCTGCGCGAACGCTACAACCTGGCGGTGGTGACCAACGATATCTACACCCGCGAAGACGCCGACTTCCTGGTACGCAACCAGGCCCTGGCGCCCGAGCGCATCATCGGCGTGGAAACCGGCGGCTGCCCGCACACGGCGATTCGCGAAGACGCCTCGATCAATCTCGAAGCGGTGGATCAGCTGAACCGGCGTTTTCCCGGCCTCGACCTGATTCTGGTGGAGTCCGGCGGCGACAACCTGTCGGCGACCTTCAGCCCCGAGCTGTCCGACCTGACCATCTACGTGATCGACGTGTCGGCGGGCGACAAGCTGCCGCGCAAGGGTGGCCCGGGCATCTGCAAGTCCGACCTGCTGGTGATCAACAAGATCGACCTGGCGCCCCTGGTCGGCGCTTCGCTGGAGATGATGGACGGCGATACCCAGCGCATGCGCGGTGGCAAGCCGTTCGTCTTCAGCAATCAGAAGACCGGCCAGGGCCTGGAGGAAATCATCGCCTTTATCGAACGCCAGGGACTGCTGATCGCGGCCTGATCGCTCTTTTCAAAAAGCTCAACAAGGAAGCCTGTCCATGACACTCAAACGCATTCTCGGCACCCTCGCCCTGCTGCTGACTCCAGCTTTGGCCTTCGCTCACCCGGGTCACGGCGACAACGGCCTGATAGCCGGCATCAGCCACCCGATCGGTGGCCTCGACCACTTGCTGGCGATGGTTGCGGTCGGCCTGTGGGCCGCGCAGCAGCAAGGCGCGGCGCGCTGGGCACTGCCCTGCACCTTCGTCGGCACCATGCTGATCGGCGGCGTGCTGGGTTTTGCAGGGCTGAACCTGCCGGCCCTGGAAAGCGGGATCGCCGCCTCGGTCCTGGCCCTCGGCCTGGCCGTGGCCCTGGCGGTGCGTCCGCCGTTGAGCCTGGCGGTGGCCGCCACCGCGCTGTTCGCCCTGTTCCACGGTGTGGCCCACGGCCTGGAACTGCCGGACATGTCCAGCCCCTGGACCTATGCCGCAGGCTTCGTCGCCGCCACCGCGGCACTGCACGCGGCCGGTTACGCCGTGGTCCGGGTCCTGCCACAGGCCGCTGCGCTGCTGGTGCGCCTGGCGGGCGCGGCGTCCGCCGCGACTGGCGTGTGGTTGCTGGCCGGCTGATGCGCGTCGTTTGAGGCTTTTTTTCGCGAGCAAGCTCGCTCCTACAGGAACAACGCCGCCACTGTAGGAACGAGCTTGCTCGCGATTAAGGGCTCCGGCCCAACCACGATCCCCAGGGCCTTCTCTGCTACCATGTCGCGCATTCCACCCTGCCGTGACGACGCCAGCCAATGCCCGATGTTTCCAGCCCCACTTCCCCGTCTGAATCGACCGCCCTGTTTACGGCCGTGCAACAGCATTTCCACAGCGTGATCGTGCCGCTCTGGCAGGGGCCGGGCTGGAATCCGGAACTGGCGCTGCCCTTCGAGGCGCTAGACGCCGAGCATGCCCCGCTGCCACCTCAGCGTTATCGGGCCATGGCCTGCGCCCGGCAGCTGTACCTGTTTTCCAGCCTGATCGGCGATGGCCGTACGCCGCTTGCTGAAGAGCGCGCCGCGGCGCTGTTCCGTTCCCTGCAACGGCACTTCCACGACGCCGAGCACGGTGGCTGGTTCTACAGCATCGATGCCCAGGGCGCGCCGCTGGACAGGCGCAAGGACCTCTACACCCACGCCTTCATCGTCTTTGCCTGCGCCCATTACTGGGCCAGGGTCCGCGAGCCGCTGGTGGAATCGGTGCTCAATGCCGCGCTGAAAGTGGTGGCCGAGCGTTTTGCCAACGGCGATGGCCTGTACGAAGCGGTCCTCGCGGAGGACTGGTCGTCCCAGGCTTGCGGCCCCTTGCAGAACCCGCTGATGCACCTGGCCGAAGCCTTCCTCGCCACCCTGGCCGTGCGTGACGACGCCGCCGTGCAAAGCGCGCTGCTGGCCCTGTGCACGGCCATGCAGCAGCGCTTCATCGAGCCACGGCATGGGCTGATGATGGAGAAACCGCTGGGGGCTGTGGATAACTGGTTCGAGCCGGGGCACCAGTTCGAATGGTTCTTCCTGCTGCAATCCTCGCCTCTGCTGCGTGGCTGCCCGCTGCACGCCTCGCTGGAGCGGGCCTTCGCCTATGCCGAGCAGGTTGGCGTGGATAACTCCAGCGGCGCGGTGAGTGGGATGCTGAGCATCGATGGCGATGTGCTCGACCCGACCCAGCGCATCTGGGCCCAGGCCGAATACCTGCGCGCCCTGACCTTGTGCCAGGACAGCGCCGAACGCCTGCAGCACCAGTTGCTGGCGCTGCAACAACACTTCCTGCATGCCAAGGGCTGGAACGAATGCCTGGACGCCCATGGCGGACTCAGCCGCCGGGACATGCCGTCGACCACGCCTTATCACCTGGCGACCTGTTATCTCGGCCTGGCTGAATACTTCGGCTGATCTTTACATCGCTATCGCGAGCAAGCTTCGCTCCTACAGAAAAACGAGCATGCCTCTGTAGGAGCGAAGCTCGCGATTGCGCGCCTGCGCTCAGGAAGGCCTCAGGCAATCCACTTGCGATCGCCGGTAAAGCTGATGGTCAGCCAGCGCGCCGCATCCGCCTTGCCGAGCTGTGTGGATATCTCCTCGCGCAGCTTGTCCAGCGTCGCCACACCCTGCAATGGATAGTCCTGCGGCAGCACGATGTGAATCTCAATAAACCGCGCCCGTCCGTGCTTCTGCACATACGAGACATAGTCGGCAAAGCCGTGTTCGACTTTCGCCTCGTCCATCACTTGGCGAACTTTGTCATCCAGTTGGTCCGGGACAATCCCCAGTACATCGCGTAACGCTGGCTTGAGAATATTGAAGGCCGGCGCGAGCATGCTCAGGGCCAGCAGGATCAGGATTGACGGGTCGACGTAAGCGGCCCACTGGCCATAACCCTGGGTCTTGAGCAGCAACGCGATGAGAAAGCTCACCAGCAAGCCGACCGAGAGCATCGCGTCCACCAGCCAGCTGATGTTGTCGAACTGGATCAACGAGGATTTCAACGTGCGATTGCGATAACGGACGTAGAAGAAATAGGCGAAGCAGACGACGCTAAGCACCATCGCAAAAGGGATCACCAGGCCCAGTTCGATCTCGCGGCCACCGTTGATGATGCCGAACATACCGCTGAGAAAGGCGTAGATCGCAATCAGCAACAAAAAGCTGCCTTCGATCAGCAGCACCATCGGTTCCAGGTGCCAGAAGCCGAACTGAAAGCGCTGGTTACTTTCCTTGGCGATCAGCTTGGCGGTGATCAGCATCAAGACCTTGATGACGGTCGCGATCAGCGAAAAAAAACCATCGAACAGAATCGATTGGGAACCGGAAAAAAACCCCGTGACGATAGCGGCGATCGCCACGGCGAACATCAGGACGGTCGATTGTTTGAGCAGTACCTGCTCACCTCGGTTACTCACATTTCCTCCTCGAGAACCTTTGAATTCGCGGCCTTGATGCAAGGCTGCGGTGGGTTGCGGAGCGGGAGTCTACCTTGTGCGGGCTGATTCAGGCCTGAACGGCTGTGTTGCCAAACGCATCGGCACGCGGAGTGTAGCCGCTGCCGCGGGCCGCGATCGACCGGGAACCGGTCGCAGGACTCAAGATCGCTGAAGGTCCTGCGACCAACGTGGCCCGGACCATCGCAGCCTACGGCAGCGGCTACAGGCGGAGCATTCAGCCCTTGGCGTTGCGCTCGATGGCGAAACCGGCCCAGGTCTGGCTCACCGGCATCAGCTCCAGGCTGTTGATATTGACGTGGGCCGGGGTGTTGAGCACCCAGAAGATGGTGTCGGCGATGTCCTGCGGCTGGATCGGCTCGGCACCGGCGTAGGTGGCGTTGTAACGCTCCTGGTCGCCTTTGAAGCGCACCAGGGAGAACTCGCTTTCGCACAGGCCCGGCTCGATATTGGTCACCCGCACACCGGTGCCTTGCAGGTCGCAACGCAGGTTCAGGGAGAACTGTTTGACGAACGCCTTGCTCGCGCCATACACGTGGCTACCCGGATACGGGTAGTTACCGGCGATGGAGCCGAGGTTGACGATGCCGGCGCCGCGGCCATGGGCGATCAGCCGTGGCAGCAGCAGGCGGGTGCTGTACATCAGGCCCTTGATGTTGGTGTCGACCATGGTGTCCCAGTCGTCCAGGTCGCACTTGGGCGCCGGGTCGACCCCCAGGGCCAGGCCGGCGTTGTTGATCAGCCCACGCAGCTTGGCGAAGGACGGCGGCAGGTTGGCGATCGCTTCTTCCATGGCCTTGCGGTCCCGCACATCGAGCACCAGGCCGTGCACCTCGGTCTGCTTCGACAGCTCGGCGCACAGGGCGTTGAGACGCTCTTCGCGGCGACCGGTCAGCACCAGCGACCAGCCGGCCTCGGCAAAACGACGGGCACAGGCTTCGCCAAAACCGGAGGTTGCGCCGGTAATAAACAGGGTGGAAGTCATGGTGTTCTCCTTGCTGGGCGTCGAACCGCCGTGGAAATGAAAAATCGTTTCGCAGCATGCCCGGCCTGAATCGCAGCGGCAACCGGAGGTTGTGCGAGCCAGGCTATCAGCCTCCCCTGTAGCCGCTGCCGAAGGCTGCGATCGGTCTGGGCGGCATTCCGTTCGAAGAGGGCGTGCTCTTCAAGATCGTTGAAAGGCCCTCCGGGCCTTATCGCAGCCTTCGGCAGCGGCTACAGAGACGCAACTGTACAAAAAACAACCAACCACCGCCAAGCCAGGCAAATCGTGGCCCGCAGCCACATGCACGCACCTTATCCACAGGACGCTCCACAGTCTTTGGGGGCAAGTGCAAAAGTCCGCAAGCCCCTATCCACAGGGGCTGCAGGCGATTTTAGAAAGTTTTTTGCTTGACCTGAGCATGGCGTCCATGCAGCCCCGGCCGATACAGGCGACCGGACGGTCAAGCAAGGGATGGCTTCAAGCCAGTAACGACGCTGCCTCGGCGAGTCTTTCCAGAGTTTAATCACAGACTTATCCACAGGCTTGTCCAGGGGGTTTCCGCCCTTTGCCTGCGACAATAAAAAGGTTGACAACGGCCGCTCAAGGTCCGGCAAAAACGCCTGATCAAAAAACGATCGCCAGCCTGCAGGCCACGCCATTCAAGGCGTCCAGCCAGCTACTCCCACGTTACCCACAGCCAGTTCCACAGCAAACGGGGACAAGTCAAAACCGTGACAAAACAACTATTTGCAGCGTCTTTATGCCGCGCTTTGCCAGCTTGCGCAGAATGTTTTCCACAATTTGCGTTTTCTGCTGTGGACAAGGTCATCCAGCCTCTGTAGGAGCGAGCTTACTCGCGAAGAACCCGAGAACGACGCGTATATCCAGACAGCCAGCGTCACCGTTGACGAGCATCGCGAGCAAGCTCGCTCCTACAAGATCAAGGGGATAAAAAATGCCCCGGCGGTGCGAACCGGCGGGGCATGTCTTATCCACGGTACTCAGGCTCAGTGACCGCCCAGATACGCGTTACGCACCTCCTCGTTGACCAGCAGTTCCTGGCCGGTGCCGCTCAGGCGGATCTCGCCGTTGACCATCACATAGGCGCGGTCCGACAGCTTCAGCGCGTGGTTGGCGTTCTGCTCGACCAGGAAGATGGTCATGCCGGTGGAGGCCAGCTCGCGCAGGGTGGCGAAGATCTGCTTCACCACGATCGGCGCCAGCCCCAGGCTCGGTTCGTCCAGCAACAGCAGCTTGGGACGGCTCATCAGCGCGCGGGCGATGGCGAGCATCTGCTGCTCGCCGCCGGACATGGTCATGGCCCGCTGGGTCCGACGTTCCTTGAGCCGCGGGAACAGTTCGAACATGCGCTGCATGTCTTCGCTGGCGTACTTGTCGCCGATGGGGATGGTGCCCATCAGCAGGTTCTCTTCCACCGTCATGTCCGGAAACACCCGGCGCCCCTCCGGCGACTGGGCGATGCCGTTGGAGGCGATGTAGTGCGAGGACTTGTGGGTGATGTCCACACCGCGATAGATGATCTGCCCGGACTCGGCCCGCGGCTGGCCGAAAATCGACATCAGCAGCGTGGACTTGCCGGCACCGTTGGAGCCGATCAGGCTCACGGTTTCACCTTCGTTGATGTGCAGCGAGACTTTCTTCAGGGCCTGGATCGGCCCGTAGTACACGTCCAGGTCCTTGAGTTCGAGGATAGGCGCAGTCGTCATACCAGTTCCTCTTCGTCCGCACCCAGGTAGGCGGCGATCACTTTCGGGTCGTTGCGAATCGCTTCGGGCCCGCCCTCGGCGATCACGTTGCCGTGGTCGAGCACCACGATATGGTCGGAAATACTCATCACCATGCCCATGTCATGTTCGATCAGCACCACGGTCAGGTCGTGCTCGTCGCGCAGCAGCCGGATCATCGCGCTGAGCGCTTCGGTTTCCTGGGGGTTGAGGCCGGCGGCCGGTTCGTCGAGGCAGATGATCTGCGGCCGGGTGCACATGGCGCGGGCGATTTCCAGGCGGCGTTGCTGGCCGTAGGACAACTCGCCGGCCAGGCGGTTGGCGCAGTCCACCAGGTCCACCACCTCCAGCCAGTAGAAGGCGTGGTCCAGGGCGTCGCTTTCAGCCTTCTGGTAACCCTTGGTGTTGAGGATGCCGGACACCAGGTTGCGGTTGACCCACATGTGCTGGGCCACCAGCAGGTTCTCCAGCACCGACATTTCCCTGAACAGGCGAATGTTCTGGAAGGTCCGCGCCAGGCCCGCCCGGTTCACCAGGTGGGTACCACCGAACATCTTGTAGAACAGCCGGCTGGCAAAGCGCCTGGGCGACACGAAGTCGGTCGCGCGAAACGGCTCGCCCAGCAGCTTGATGACGTTGGTCGGCTTGCCCCGGGTATTGAGGGCGATGTGCCCGCCCGTGGCCTTGTAGAAACCGGTCAGGCAGTTGAACACCGTGGTCTTGCCCGCGCCGTTGGGGCCGATCAGGGCGAAGATGGAGTTGCGCTTGACCTCCAGGCTGACGTCGCTCAGGGCCTTGATGCCACCGAAGTGCATCATCAGGTTCTCTACCTTGAGAATGACTTCATCGCTCATGGCGCGCTCCTCTCGACCAAGGCACCTTTACGCGGGGTTACCCCGGTACGGCTGATACGAATCAGGCCTCGCGGCCGCCAGATCATCATTAACACCATGAGAATGCCGAACAGCAGCACCCGGTACTCGGAGAAGCTGCGCAGCAGCTCCGGCGCCACGGTGAGGACGAACGCTGCGATCACCACGCCCACGGTCGACCCCATGCCGCCCAGGACCACGATGGCCAGGATCAGCGCCGACTCGAAGAAGGTGAAGGACGAGGGATTCACAAAGCCCTGGTAGCTGGCGAAGAACACCCCGGCCAGGCCCGCGGTGGAGGCACCGATGGTGAAGGCCGAGAGTTTCACCAGCACGTGGTTCAGGCCCATGGCGCGGCAGGCGATCTCGTCTTCACGCAGCGCTTCCCAGGCCCGGCCGACCGGCATGCGGGTCAGGCGATGCTTGATGTAGAGCACCAGCAGCACCACGATGAACAGCACGATGTAGATGAACAGGAACTTCAGGTTGGGGTTGTATTCCAGGCCGAAGAACTCGTGGAACGGCACCCCGCCATCCTTCGCCCGCCGAGTGAATTCCAGACCGAAAATGCTCGGCGACGGAACCGGCATGCCGTTCGGGCCGCCGGTGAAGGACAGCCAGTTGTTGAGAACCAGGCGGATGATCTCGCCGAAGCCCAGGGTCACGATGGCCAGGTAGTCACCGTGCATGCGCAACACCGGGAAGCCGAGTATGCATCCCGCTAGCGCCGCGGCGAGGGCCGCCAGGGGCAGCACGGTCCAGAAACCCAGGCCGAGGTACTGGTAGCCCAGCGCCAGGCCGTAGGCACCGATGGCGTAGAACGCCACATACCCCAGGTCGAGCAGCCCGGCCAGGCCGACCACGATGTTCAGCCCCAGGCCGAGCAGCACGTAGATCAGGCCGAGGATGACCACGGTCAGCAGGTACTTGTTGGCGAAGAACGGGAAGACGATGGCGATCACGATCAGCGCCGGGATGATCCAGCGCAGCCGCGACTTGTAGTCCGGCGCCAGCACATGCACACCGGAACCGGTGCTTTCGAAACCCTGGAGGATCTTCAACCCCTTGGGCGTCTGCAGGAACAGGCTCAAGGCGAAACGACCGATCATCACGATCGCCACCAGCCAGCCGACGCGGGCCGGTTGCAGGTTGAAGCTGTAGCCCTCGAGTACCACGCCCACGATAGGACCGAACACGATCAGCGAGATCAGCCCGGCCAGTACGGCGTCGATAAGGCTCTTTTTGATATCAATCGGTTTATTGGCAGCAGACATACTTATACCTTCGCCACGAGTGGGCGACCCAGCAGGCCTTGGGGACGGAAGATCAGAATCAGCACCAGCAGCGAGAAACTGAACACGTCTTTGTAGTCGGAGTTGATCAGACCGGAGAACAGCGACTCGGAGATCCCGAGGATGATCCCGCCGAGCATCGCGCCCGGCAGCGAGCCGATGCCGCCGAGTACCGCCGCGGTGAACGCCTTGATGCCGATGATGAAGCCGGCATAGAAGTCGAACGTGCCGTAGTTCATGGTGATCAGTACGCCCGCCAGCGCCGCCATGGCGGCGCCGATGATGAACACGTAGGAAATCACCCGGTCGGTGTTGATCCCGAGGATCGAGGCCATCTTGCGGTCTTGCTGGGTGGCGCGGCACATGCGGCCGAGCTTGGTGTACTTGATGATGTAGGTGAGCACCGCCATGCCGGCGAATGCCGCCACCAGGATGAAGATCTTGGTGTAGGTGAGCTGGACGAAACCGGTGCCGATGTCGACCTTCCAGGCGCCGGCCAGCAGCGTCGGTACACCTTGTTGCTTGGCGCCCTGGCTGATCTGCGCGTAGTTCTGCAGGATCAGCGAGATACCGATGGCGCTGATCAGCGGCGCCAGGCGGGTGGAGTTACGCAGGGGTTTGTAGGCGACGCGCTCGATGACCCAGCCATAGATCCCCGTCACGACGACGGTGAAGACCAGGGTACCGAGAATGAGTAGCGGGAAGGATTCGATGCCGAAGTAGGCCAGCAGAGCCAGACTGATTGCCGCGAGGTAAGCGGAAATCATGTAAACCTCGCCGTGGGCGAAGTTGATCATGCCGATGATGCCATAGACCATTGTGTAGCCGATGGCGATCAGACCATAGACGGACCCGAGGGTCAGTCCATTGATCAGTTGCTGCAGGAAAATACCATCCATAACGCAATCTCACGCATTTGAGAGACTGCACACAGCGGATACGACGGCCTTGGGGTTCACCCACCCGCGCAACACGACAGTTGTGCAGCTCTACGAGAAAAGACAGGTACTGCACGGACACGCATGCAGCAGGCCTGCGCCCTCCCCTGGAGGAAGGGCCGGCCTGCCCAGACGCTCATGTCACTTCTGTTTTTCCAGCTGGTGGTATTTGCCGTCCTTGTCCCACTGGTAAACCACGTAGTCGGAGACTTTCAGGTCGCCCTTGGCGTCCCAGGTCTTCTCGCCCATCACGGTTTTCACCGGGTTGGCCTTGAGCCACTTGGCGGCGTCCTCGCCCTTGTTGGACTTGGCCCCGCCGAAGCCGGCAGCCAGTGCCTGGACCGACGCGTAGGCGTACAGGGTGTAGCCTTCAGGCTCGGTGCCGGCCTTGCGGAAAGCGTCGACCACGGTCTTGCTGTCCGGCAGCAGGCGCGGGTCGGCGCCGAAGGTCATGTACACGCCATCGACGTATTGCGGACCGCCGGCGGTGGTCACTAGTTCATCGGTGACGATACCGTCGTCGGACATGAACTTGACGTCTTTGAGGCCCTGCTCGCGCATCTGGCGTACCAGCGGACCGGCTTCCGGGTGCAGGCCGCCAAAGTAGACGACATCGGCACCGGCGGCGCGGATCTTGGTGACCACGGCGCTGAAGTCTTTCTCGCCGCGGGTCAGGCCTTCGTACAGCACGGGCGTCACGCCGCGCTTGCTCAACTGGGCCTTGGTGGCATCCGCCAGGCCCTGGCCGTAGGTGTCCTTGTCGTGCAGGACCACGACTTTCTTGCCCTTGAGCACGTCGACGATGTAGTCGCCGGCGACGATGCCCTGCTGGTCGTCACGCCCGCACATGCGGAACATGGCGGAGAGGCCGCGCTCGGTGACCTGCGGGTTGGTGGAGCCCGGGGTGATGGCGATCACGCCCGCATCGCTGTAAACCTCGGAAGCCGGAATGGTCGACGACGAGCAGAAGTGACCGACCACACCGGCCACCTTGTCCTGGTCCACCAGGCGGTTGGCCACGGCCACGGCCTGTTTCGGTTCGCAGGCGTCATCGCCCTTGACCAGGACGATCTTCTCGCCGTTGACGCCGCCCTTGGCGTTGATCTCGTCAGCCGCTGCCTGTGCACCCTTCATGTACTGCTCGCCAAATGCCGCGTTGGCGCCTGTCATGGGACCCGCTACGCCGATCTTGAGGTCGGCCTGAGCAAACGCAGAAACACCCAACGCAGCTGCCACTGCGAGGGCCAGAAAGCCTTTCTTGTAAAACGTCTGGGACATGAGGTGGTGCTCCAAGGTTTTTTTAGTTGGCACTGCGACTTCACCGAATGCTCAGAGCAAGGGCCGTGCCATTGGTTTTTTATTCTGAAAAAAGTCGCTCTTTTATTGTTATTTCGACTGTTTCGAGCCCTTTTTTATTGGGCGTGCAACCGTCTAAACCGCGGAAGGTGAAACCTTACAAAACATCAGGCGCAACCCGCCTGCGCCATCATTGCAACCGCAGCGCAAATCAACGTGCAACCAGCCTGTAACAGCCTGCGTAACCGAACTGCACACTACTGGTGCAGGACTGCTACGCCCCGCACCACTACAGGCTAGTCGCTGCGCCGAAAAGCGCCGCACCCGGCAACATATTTCCTTTGTCAGATAACGATCCGCAGGCACTGGCCCGCGTGATACAGGGAGAACCCGGCCTCGTACAGGCAACTGCGCAAGCCCACGCCGGCCAGGGGCTGCATGGGGGCGAAGGGAATCGGCAAGGCCTGAGGATTTCCGTTACACAGGTAATCGGCGAACGCCTTGCCGACCACGGTGCCGGTGGTCACGCCCCGGCCGTTGTAGCCGGTGACCGCCACCAGACCGGGCGCCGGCTCGAACAGACGCATCAGGTGATCGGGGGTAAAGGCGATGCAACCGGTCCAGGTGCACTCCCACTCCACCGTTTTCAGGTAAGGGAAATAGTGCTGCTGTACCCGGTCGGCCCAGGCCTTGAGGAACCAGGCCGGCTTCTGGTTGCCATTGCCCAGGCTGCCCAGCAACAGGCGACCGTCGGCGTCCCGGCGAATGCTGCTGAGCACCTGGCGGGTATCCCAGGAACCCTGGCCACCCGGCAGGATCCGCTGCGCGGCTTCCTCGGTCAGCGGCCTGGAGGCGACCTGATAGTAGTAACCGGGGAAAAAATTGCGCCGCAATTCGGTCCAGTCGCCCTCGGTGTAGGCATTGGAGGCAATCACCACCTGCTCGGCCAGCACCGAGCCCTGGGCGGTCTGCACCGACCAGCGCTGGCCCTGGCGTTCGAGACGGGTCACCGGCGAATGGTCGAACAGTTGGCCACCCAGGTCGACCGCGGCCTTGGCCAGGCCACTGACATAGGCCATCGGATTGACCGTACCGGCCCGGCGATCGAGCAAGGCGGCGGCGATCTTCCTGGTGCCGGTGGCGGTTTCACAGGCCGCGCCGGTCAACAGCTCGACCGGCGCGCCACGACGTTTCCACTGGGCTTCCCGGCTGCGCAGGTCGGCTTCGCCCCGGGCGTTGTGCGCCATGTGCAAGGTGCCTTCGCGGCGCAGCTGGCAATCGATGCGGTATTTGTCGATCAGGCTGAACACCAGGGCCGGCGCCGCCCCCAGCATGCGGTTGAGCTGGCTGCCGACCGCCTCGCCGAAACCGGCCTCGATCTCGTCCGGCGGGATCCACATCCCGGCGTTCACCAGCCCCACGTTGCGTCCCGAACCACCGTGACCGGTGCGGTGGGCTTCCAGTACACAAACCCTTTTGCCCTGCTCCAGCAGGTGCACGGCGGCCGACAGGCCGGTAAAACCCGCGCCGATCACGCAGACATCCACCCTGACCTCGCCCTTGAGGGCGGCATTGTCAGGCCTTTGCGGCGTCAGTTTTTCCCACAGGCATTCTTCGCGTAACGGCATTGCCAGACTCCGAAATCAACGAACCACAGACCATGAACCAGCACCTCCCCTGTAGCCGCTGCCGCAGGCTGCGATCGACCGGTACGGTCGCGGCGAACTGAAGGCCGCCGCAGGCCCGACAGGAGATCGGGAACCAAGCGCCTTCGGAGCTTATCGCAGCCTTCGGCAGCGGCTACAGCGCCCGGCAGGCGGGCGCGATCGGGGTCGATCAGTCGAAGGTAATACCCTGCGCCAATGGCAACTCCAGTGAGTAGTTCACGGTGTTGGTCTGCCGGCGCATATAGGCGCGCCAGGCATCGGAGCCGGACTCGCGGCCGCCGCCGGTTTCTTTCTCGCCACCGAAGGCGCCGCCGATTTCCGCGCCGCTCGGGCCGATGTTGACGTTGGCGATGCCGCAGTCGCTGCCCACCGCCGACATGAACTGCTCGGCCTCACGCACATCGGTGGTGAAGATGCAGGACGACAGGCCTTGCGGCACGGCGTTGTTCAGGCGCAGCGCTTCGGCGAAATCGCTGTAGCCCACCACGTAGAGGATCGGCGCGAAGGTTTCGCTGCACACCACGTCGCTCTGCTCCGGCATTTCGACGATCGCCGGCGACACGTAATAGGCGTTGGGGAACTGCTCTTCCAGCTGGCGCTTGCCGCCGAACACCCGGCCACCCTCGCTCAGGGCCTGCTCCAGCGCATCCTGCATGTTGTCGAAGCTGTGCTTGTCGATCAGCGGGCCGACCAGGTTGCCTTGCAGCGGATGGCCGATGCGCACCTTGGAATAGGCGGCCTTGAGGCGGGTGACGATTTCTTCCTTCACCGATTCATGGGCAATCAGCCGGCGCAACGTCGTGCAGCGCTGGCCGGCGGTGCCGACGGCGCTGAACAGGATGGCGCGCACGGCCATGTCCAGATCGGCGTTCGGCCCCAGGATCATCGCGTTGTTGCCGCCCAGCTCGAGGATGCTGCGGGCGAAACGCGCGGCGACTTTCGGCGCCACTTCGCGGCCCATGCGGGTGCTGCCGGTGGCGCTGATCAGGGCCACGCGCGGGTCGTCCACCAGCGCTTCGCCGGCGTCACGCCCGCCGATGACCACCTGGCTCAGGTACTCGGGGGCATCGCTGAAGTTCTTCAGCACGCGTTCGAACAGCGCCTGGCAGGCCAGGGCGGTCAACGGGGTCTTTTCCGAGGGTTTCCAGATCACCGGGTTGCCGCAGACCAGCGCCAGGGTGGTGTTCCAGGCCCAGACCGCGACCGGGAAGTTGAACGCGCTGATCACCCCGACGATGCCCAGTGGGTGCCAGGTTTCGCGCATGTGGTGGCCCGGGCGCTCGGAGGCGATAGTCAGGCCGTACAGCTGGCGCGACAGGCCGACCGCGAAGTCGCAGATGTCGATCATTTCCTGCACTTCGCCCAGGCCTTCCTGGGTGATCTTGCCGGCTTCCCAGGACACCAGCTCACCGAGGTCGGCCTTGTATTCGCGCAGCACTTCGCCGAACTGGCGCACCAGCTCGCCACGCCGCGGCGCCGGCACCTTGCGCCACAACTCGAACGCATGCTCCGCGCGACTGACCTGCTGCTCCACCTCGGCCGCGCCCTGCCAGTTCACCGAGGCGATGCGGCTGCCGTCGATCGGCGAATGCACGGGCTGCTTGCCCGATTGATACAGGGCCGGGTTCACACCAAGACGATCAAGCAATGCGGCAACCATGGGTCACTCCTTACAAATGGAAAGCAAAAAGTCGTAGCCGTTGACACAGCTATTCAGGACTGTAGTTGTAGCCGGCCCGAGACTTGCCAACAAACGACGATTAGGCGAGATATCATTCCGTTTATTCATGCTGCGCAGCCGGGACACGAACAAGGAACCCTCGATGCTGAACAAACGCTACCTGCCCTCGATCACCGCCCTGCAGTGTTTCGAGGCCGTCACCCGGCACCTGAGCTTCACCCGCGCCGCCGAGGAGCTGAACCTGACCCAGAGCGCGGTCAGCAAGCAGGTCGCGCAGCTGGAAGAACTCCTACAACACCTGCTGTTTCGCCGGGTACGTCGGCGCCTGCAACTGACCCCGGCCGGCGACCTGTACCTGGTGGAGGTGCGCAAGATCCTCTCGCAGATCGAGATGTCGACCCATTACCTGCGCTCCTACGGCGGCGAAACCGAAGTCCTGCGGGTGTCCACCCCATCGACCTTCGGTGCGCGCTGGCTGGTGCCGCGCCTCAAGGGCTGGCGCCTGCGCCACCCGCAGATCCACCTGGACCTGTGCAACGAGCAGGAAGCCGACGACCTGCTGCAGGGCCGCAGCGACATGGCGTTCTACTTCGGCCAGGGTTCGCGCCCGGGCACCGAGTGCCTGAAGCTGTTCGGCGAAGAGCTGGTGGCGGTCTGCGCCCCGGGCAGCCTGCCGCAGAAGCCGTTCACCGACCCGACGCAGCTGGCCGAGCTGGTGCTGCTGCAACTGGCCTCGCGGCCGCAGGCCTGGCATGACTGGTTCGACAGCCAGGGTTACCACACCGAGCACAGCTATCACGGCCCGCGCTTCGAAACCTTCTACATGTGCATCCGGGCCGCCCAGGTCGGCTGCGGCGTGGCCCTGCTGCCGCGGTTCCTGGTGGAAGAAGAGCTGGCCGAGGGCAAGCTGGTGCTGGCCTGGGACTACGCCATGCCCAGCCACGACGCCTATTACCTGGCCTACCCCGAACATGCGGCCGAAGTGCCCAAGGTGCGGGACTTCGTACGCTGGATGCTGGAACAGATCGACAGCCCGACGCCGGCCTGATCCGGGATGGAGGCCAGACGAATGGACGCCATCGCGAGCAAGCTCGCTCCTACAAGAGCAGCGCCGTACCTGTAGGAACGAGCTTGCCCGCGATGAGGCCATCAGCCTCGACATCGTCCCCAAGCAAAAAACACTGGCAAAACCCACGGCGGATATGCGCCACTACTGCCTTCATTGAAAAAGCTGGAAAGCCGCGCCCTTCATCGCGGCCAGCATGGAGATTCCCGTTATGAGCGAGAGTGTGTTTGCCGATCGCATCGTGCAGAACCTGCTCGACACCGACTTCTACAAACTGACCATGATGCAGGCGGTGCTGCACAACTACCCCAATGTGGAAGTCGAATGGGAATTCCGCTGCCGCAACAGCGAGGACCTGCGCCCCTATCTGGCGGAGATCCGCTATCAGTTCGAGCGCCTGGCCGACCTGAGCCTGAGCGCCGACCAGTTGAGTTTTCTCGAGCGCATCAGCTTCCTGAAACCGGACTTCCTGCGTTTTCTCGGGCTGTTCCGCTTCAACCTGCGGTATGTGCATACCGGTATCGAGAACGGCGAGCTGTTCATCCGCCTGCGCGGGCCCTGGCTGCATGTGATCCTGTTCGAAGTGCCGATGCTGGCGATCGTCAGCGAGGTGCGTAACCGCTATCGCTACCGCGAAGTCGTCCTGGAACAGGCGCGCGAACAGCTGTATCGCAAGTTCGACTGGCTGAGCGCCAACGCCAGCGCCGATGAACTGTCGCACCTGCAGGTGGCCGACTTCGGCACCCGCCGGCGCTTCTCGTACCGGGTCCAGGAAGAAGTGGTGAACGTGCTCAAGCACGACTTCCCCGGGCGTTTCGTCGGCACCAGCAACGTGCACCTGTCCCGCGAGCTGGACATGAAACCCCTGGGCACCATGGCCCATGAGTGGATCATGGCCCACCAGCAACTGGGGCCGCGGCTGATCGACAGCCAGATCGCCGCCCTCGACTGCTGGGTCCGCGAGTACCGCGGCCTGCTGGGGATCGCCCTGACCGACTGCATCACCACCGACGCCTTCCTCAACGATTTCGATCTGTACTTCGCCAAGCTGTTCGACGGTTTGCGCCACGACTCGGGCGATCCGATCGTCTGGGCGGAAAAAGCCATCGCCCATTACCTGAAACTGGGTATCGAGCCGATGAGCAAGACCCTGGTGTTCTCCGACAGCCTGACGCTGCCCAAGTCCCTGGAGATTTTTCGTGCGTTGCGCGGTCGGATCAATGTCAGCTTCGGTATCGGCACCAACCTGACGTGCGATATTCCCGGTGTCGAGCCGATGAGCATCGTGCTTAAAATGGCCGCCTGCAATGGCCAGCCCGTCGCCAAGATCTCCGACGAAGCGGGCAAGACCCATTGCAAGGATCCCAACTTCGTCGCTTATCTGCGCCACGTTTTCCAAGTACCTGCCGCCCTTTCTGGCACATCAAGCAAGGAGTGAATCATGCAAGCCGTACAGCGTGAGATTGCTGAACAGCTCAAGGTCCAACCCCCTTTCAAGGACCAGGCCGATCTCGAGGCAGAAGTCGCCCGGCGGGTCGCGTTCATCCAGCAATGCCTGCTCAATTCCGGGCTCAAGGCCCTGGTGCTGGGCATCAGCGGTGGCGTCGACTCCCTGACCGCGGGCCTGCTGGCCCAGCGGGCGATACGCGAACTGCGCGCCAGCAGTGGCGACCAGGGCTATCGTTTCATCGCCGTGCGCCTGCCGTACGACGTGCAGTTCGACGAACACGATGCCCAGGCCTCGGTGGACTTCATCGAACCCGACGAGCGCCACACCGTGAACATCGGGCCGGCGGTCAAGTCCCTGGCCAATGAAGTGGCGGCCTTCGAAGGCCATCAGGCGGTAAGCCGGGACTTCGTCCTTGGCAACACCAAGGCACGCATGCGCATGGTCGCGCAGTACACCATCGCCGGCGCCGCCCATGGCCTGGTGATCGGCACCGACCACGCCGCCGAAGCGGTGATGGGTTTCTTCACCAAGTTCGGCGACGGCGCCTGCGACCTGGCCCCGCTGAGCGGGCTGGTGAAGAACCAGGTGCGGGCCATTGCCCGGCATTTCGGCGCGCCGGAGTCGCTGGTGGAGAAGATCCCTACCGCCGACCTGGAAGACCTGTCTCCCGGCAAGCCGGACGAAGCGTCCCACGGCGTGACCTACGCCGAGATCGACGCCTTCCTCCATGGCCAGCCGGTGCGCGAAGAGGCGTTCAAGATCATCTGCAACACCTACAACAAGACCCATCACAAACGCGTGATGCCGTTCGCGCCATAAACAGCCCGTAGCCGCTGCCGAGGCTGCGAGGCTGCGCACGGCCGCAGAGCGGTCGCCAAACCAGGCGCCGCGGTAGGTTCGATGGACCGCGTGGGCAGGTTTTGCGAGGAATGCGTCCTCGTAGCCTCGCAGGCTCGGCAGCGGCTACAAGTCTGTATACGCAGTTCCAGGCACAAAAAAAGCGCCCCGCAGGGCGCTTTTTTCATCACACGGAATCAACCGATCACTTCAGCACCACGGCGCCTTTCATCATCGAGTTGTGGCCCGGGAACGAGCAGAAGAACTCGTAGCTTTCGCCAGCGGTCAGCTTCGACACGTCGAAGGTCACCGAGTCTTTTTCGCCGGAGCCGATGATCTTGGTGTGGGCGATGACGCGGCTGTCGCCTTCTTTCAGGTAGTTCTTGTCGATGCCGGCGGCCATGCCGTCGGTAGCGATACCGGCCATGTCCGCGCTTTTGCTCAATACCCAGTTATGGCCCATGACGTTCTTCGGCAGGCTGCCGGAGTGGGTCAGGTTCACGGTGAAGGTCTTGCAGCTCTTGTCGATGGTGATTTCCTTCGTGTTGAAGGACATCTGGTCGGTGGAGTCGACATCGACCTTACATTCGGCGGCCATCAGCTGGCTGCTGGCCAGTGTCAACAGGGATACCGCAACGAGTTTGGCAAACATGGTGAATCTCCAAGGCAGGGTTAACAAAATCCATCTGAATCCATGAAGGTGAAGACTGCCTGAGTTTTTCACAAGTTCCTATGATTTACATCAAGAAATTGTATACAACTTTGCGCTATCGGCCTGATCGAGAGAATCAAACAGCCAGCTGGCGGCCCCGGGCCTATGCTCGGCGCACATCACTATCGGAGTGTCCGCCATGCACCTCAACAGCCTGTTCCGCAGCCTGCTCGCCGCCTATGCCTGTGGTGCCAGCGGCACCTATGAAAGCCCCCGCTGCGAGGATTGACCCTTGGAGCGCGGCCGGCCAGCCATTACTCTGTGGCCCTCACCGACCATGGAGTAAGGCATGTCTTTAGCGTCTGTATGCGTGTTCTGCGGTGCCAGCACCGGCACCAACCCGGCCTACCGCGAGGCCGCCGAAGCCCTCGGGCGCCAACTGGCCGAACGCAAGCTGACCCTGGTCTATGGCGGTGGCGCCGTCGGCCTGATGGGCATAGTCGCCGACGCGGCCCTGGCGGCTGGCGGCGAAGTCATCGGCATCATTCCCCAGAGCCTCAAGGACAAGGAAATCGGCCATCCGGGCCTGACGCGCCTGGAGGTGGTCGACGGCATGCACGCCCGCAAGGCACGCATGGCCGAGCTGAGCGACGCCTTTATCGCGCTGCCTGGCGGCCTGGGTACCCTGGAGGAGTTGTTCGAAGTCTGGACCTGGGGGCAATTGGGCTATCACGCCAAGCCCTTGGGGCTGCTGGAAGTGAATGGTTTCTACGAGAAGCTCACGGGTTTTCTCGATCATATCGTCGGCGAAGGCTTCGTTCGCACCCCGCACCGTGACATGCTGCAAGTGAGCGAATCGCCGCGCAAACTGCTGGAGGCGCTGGAGGCCTGGCAACCGACGGTAGCCCCCAAATGGGCCGAGCAGAAACCCGATTAACCGCCGGGCCCCGATACAGGGCAGAATACGCGCCGCTCAAACCTCACCTTCGACCCCAGAGGATCGCCCATGGCTAAACCCAATTACTCCTTCGCCAAACGTCAGCGAGACCTGGCAAAGGAGCAGAAGAAAGAGGAAAAGCTGCAACGCAAGAAAGCGGCCGCTGAAGAAGCCGGCGCACCAAGCCCGGATACAGAAGACGACGTGGCCGTCGACGACGTCGATGCAGTAGACGATCAGGCCCCCAAGGCCTGAGACCCGCCAGGCCCGATACTTCCATCAGGCCCTCGGGATCTGGGGGCGGCCATTCGTTGCCGACCCTCGGATACCCAACGCTTTGACAATCGAATCGCGATAACCCTGTGGCAAGTTGGCCGGTAGCTGGTCCGGCGCGAACAGGCCGATTTCCTTGTGCTCGTGGCTGATGGTCGGGACAAAACCGCCCAGGAGCCGGCAGCGATAGGTCGAGATAAAGACCTGCTTGCCGGGGATGACTTCGAACAGGTACGAATCCAGCGGCTCGCCCACCGCCACCCGCACATCCAGCTCTTCCTCGATCTCCCGCGCCAGACATTGCGGCGCCGTCTCCCCCAGCTCGATACGCCCGCCGGGCAGCTCCCACTCGTCACGCTCGTTGAGCATCAGCACCACCAACCCCTCGGGGGATTGCAGCACGCCCTTGATCGATACCGGGAACATAAGTAACTCCTGTAAAGCCTGTAGCCGCTGCCGAAGGCTGCGCTCGGGCGCGTAGCGGCCGTGTTTTTTAGACCGCTGGAAGGTTCTGCGAACCTTATCGCAGCCTGCTGCAGCGGCTACAGAGAGATCCGTTCATTCAGCGGCATCACCGTCACCCGCACTTCCGGGTCGTGGCTGCCGCCGCCGAGAATCACCCCGCGCAACGGCGAGACATCGGAAAAATCCCGGCCCCAGGCCAGGGTGATGTGCTCCAGCGCCGGCTGCACGTTGTTGGTCGGGTCGAAATCCACCCAGCCGAGCACCGGGCAGAACACCGAGACCCAGGCATGGGAGGCATCCGCGCCGATCAGGCGTGGCTGCCCCGGTGGCGGCTGGGTCAGCAGGTAGCCGCTGACATAACGCGCCGCCAGGCCGCGGGAACGCAAACACGCCAGCATCAGATGGGCGAAGTCCTGGCAGACCCCGCGCCGCCGCTCCAGCACTTCCACCAGCGGCGTCGCCACCTGGGTGGCTTCGGCATCGAAGGTGAACTCGCTGAAGATCTTTTCCATCAACGCTTGCACCCCCAGCAACAACGGACGCCCGGCGGGGAAACAGCTTTCGGAGAACTCGACGAAGCTTTTCTTCAAGTGCACATAAGGCGACTCGAAGCGGTAACGACACGCCTCCATCAAGGCCACGGACAACGGCCGGCTGCTGTAGGTCAGCGCACTGCGGGTGGCGTCCCAGGGCAATGAACGGGTGAAATCCAGCGCGGGCCTGGCCAGCACCTCCACCGTCAGCTGCGCATTGACCAGCAGCTCGTCATGGGGCCGCTCGAACGCCAGCCGGGTCAGCGGGTTGCCGAACACGTCCAGCTCGTCGCGACGGCTGGTAGGGCCGGGGCTGATCAGCAGCTCCTGCTGGCTGCAATGCTGCCAGGCGCAGGCGCGCGGCCACAGGTGCGCCAGCTGCTGGGCCAGGGAAACCGGACTGTCGTAGTGGTAATGGGTATCGTGGAATATCTGGTAATGAGCGCTCATCAGACGGATACCGTTCGTTGGCTGACATCGTCGACATGGGCGAAATGCCGCAGCGCCAGGCGGTCGGAGACCTGCCCGCTGGCATCGGCGATTTCCTGCAGCAGGTCGGCCAGGCCTTCGAGTGCCGCCCGCACGCTGGCCTCACCGAACAGCGGGTTTTCCAGACAGCCCAGGTCGAAGCGCCCCAGACGCCCCACCAGCTTGGGCAAACCGGCCTCGCGCGGTACGCCGAACTCGTCGTTCAAGCGATTGAGGGTCCGGGTCACCAGCTTCAGCTGGAACAGCACCGCATGGGGGTTCTGTTCGTCGAGCAGCAACAGGTCGAGCACCGGGATCAACTGCGCCACCGCCAGGTAGCGGGAACGGTAGGTGATGCTGCTGTTGCCCAGTTCCAGCAGCCACTCCAGCCCGGCCTGGTCGAACGCGGTGGCGCTGCGCAGGAAGGCCGCCAGGCTGCTGCTGAGAAACTGCAGGCGCTCGATGCGCCGGCCAATCATCAAAAAACGCCAGCCTTCGTCGCGAGTCATGTCGTCCAGGGCGAAGCCCGACAGCGCCGCCAGGGACATCACCAGGCGGTTGAGGAAGTCCAGCAGCTCGCCGAAGTCCGGCTCGCGGGCTTCCAGCGCCAAGGCTTCGCGCTGCAATTCCACCAGCGCCTGCCAATTCTCCCGCGAAAGCTTGCCGCGCACCTGGGACGCCGCCCACTGCAGGCGCTGCAGGTTGGAACGCAGGCTGAAGGACCAGTCGTCCCCCTGCAGGGCCGCCAACAAACGCTCGGGCAGTTCGCCTTCGTCCGGCAGCAGCATCAGGCTTTCGCCCAGCTCGACCGCCGCCTGCAAGGCCTGCGGGTCATCGCCGTCAACATAGCGCGCCAGCATGATCCGCAACAGCCGCGCACTGCCATCGCAACGCTCGCAGTAACGGCCGAACCAGAACAGGTTTTCCACCACCCGCGACGGCAGGTACGGATCGCGCCGCACCAGTTCATGCACGCCGATGGTCCGCTGGCCTTTCCACTGTTCGCCGCTGGGCGCACGCTCGCCCAGCACCCAGGTGTCCTTGCTGGCGCCGCCGCGCTGCATCGATACCACCTCGGCATCGGCCTCGGCGGCCACCCGGGTCAAGCCGCCCGGCAGTACCCTGTAACCATCGCGGCTGGCCACGGCATACACCCGCATGCCAATGGCCCGCGGTTGCAGTTGGCCGTCCTCGGCCTGCCAGACCGGCGCCTGGGACAGTTGCGCCAGTTCCTGGGCGACATAGGCATAAGGTCGCGCCCGCATGCGCTCGGCCAGAGCCTGGCGCTCTTTCTCGCAAAGGTCGCGACCGAACAATGGGGCAAAGCTCTGGGACGGGAACGCCGGCTTGATCAGCAACTCCGGGAGTTTCTCCAGGGCCTGGGCCAGCACCGGCGCCTCGCCGCACCACCAGGTGGCGACGGACGGCAGAATCAGTTCTTCGCCGAACAGGTGCTCGCTGATCTTCGGCAGGAAACCCAGCAAGCCTGGCGACTCCAGCACGCCGCTGCCCAGGGCATTGGCCACCAGCACCCGCCCCCGCCGCACCGCCTCCAGCAGCCCCGGCACGCCGAGGGCCGAGTCGGTACGCAGTTCCAGCGGGTCGCAGAAGTCGTCATCGAGCCGGCGCATGATCGCGTGGACCCGCCGCAGGCCGCTCAGGGTCTTGAGGTAGACCGTGGCGTCGCGCACCGTCAGGTCGCCGCCCTCTACCAACGGATAACCGAGCTGGCGCGCCAGGTACAGGTGTTCGAAATAGCTCTCGTTGAAACGTCCCGGGGTCAGCAGCACGATCAGTGGCGCTTCGTCGTCCCGGGGCGCCTGGCGGGCCAGGGTTTCCTGCAGGGTGCGGAAGAACCCGGCCAGGTGCTGCACCTGCAGATCGCGGTACAGGTCCGGAAAGGCCCGGGACACGATCATGCGGTTTTCCAGGGCGTAGCCGGCACCGGACGGCGCCTGGGTACGGTCGGCGGTGACCCACCAGCGCCCGTCCGGGGTGCGCGCCAGGTCGACCGCGTACAGGTGCAGGAAGGCGCCATCCGGCGGCTGGATGCCTTGGCACGGCCAGAGAAAGTTGTTATGGCCGAAGACCAGCTCGGCCGGCAGCAGGCCCTCGCGGATCAGCCGCTGGGGGCCGTACAGGTCGGCCAGTACCGCATTGAGCAAACGCGCCCGCTGCGCGATCCCGGCGGACAGCTGCTGCCATTCATCGGCGGCGATCACATGGGGCAACAGGTCCAGTTCCCACGGCCGGTCGGCACCCTTGGGGTCGGCATAGACGTTGTAGGTGACGCCGTTTTCCTGGATCTGCCGGGTCAGCAGCGCCTGGCGCTGCATCAACTGCGCCGGCGTGCTGCGCTGCAACTGGTCGAACAGCCGGCGCCAGTGCGGGCGCACCGCGCCACTGGCGTCGAGCAGTTCGTGGTAGGTACCCGCCGTCAGCGGGTAGTGGTCAAGCAGGTCAGGCATGGAAAGCTCGGCAGACGGCAAGGTAAGTCAGATTAACGCAGACACATGACGCCCGGATATGCGAAACATCCGGGCGTCGCGTCTGCTTTAGAAACGTCGCAAATCGAGTGTCATCGGCAACTCGTCGTTGATCGTCAGGCTCGGCACCGACAAGGTGCCGGGGCTATGCCCCAGGCGGAAGAAGCGCGCCATGCGCCGGCTCTCGGCCTCGTTGGCATTCACCGGCAGGCTGTCGTAGTTGCGCCCGCCCGGATGGGCCACATGGTACTGGCAGCCGCCCAGGGAACGCTGCATCCAGGTATCGAGCAGGTCGAACACCAGCGGCGCGTGTACCGGGATGGTCGGTTGCAGGCAGTTGAACGGCTGCCAGGCCCGATAGCGCACGCCGGCGACGAACTCCCCGACTCGCCCGGTGGGCTGCAGCGGCACCGCGACACCGTTGCAGGTCAACAGGTAGCGCTGCGGCGCCAACCCGGTGAGCTTGACCTGCAGGCGCTCCAGCGACGAGTCGACATAACGCACCGTGCCGCCAGCGGAGCCCTCCTCCCCCAACACGTGCCAAGGCTCCAGGGCCTGGCGCAGCTCCAGCTCGACACCGCCGACCGCGTAATCGCCGACCTTGGGGAAACGGAACTCCAGGTGCGCGGCGAACCACTCGGCCCGCACCGGGTAGCCGGCGGCATTGAGCTCGACAATGACATCGGCGAAGTCCTGCTCGATGAAGTGCGGCAACAGGAAGCGGTCGTGCAGCTCGGTGCCCCAGCGCGCCAGCTTGGCCGGTGCGTAGGGCTCGCGCCAGAAGCGCGCGACCAAGGCCCGCAGCAACAGTTGCTGGGCCAGGCTCATGCGTGCATGGGGCGGCATTTCAAAGGCGCGCAGTTCCAGCAGACCCAGGCGGCCTGTAGCGCCATCCGGCGAGTACAGCTTGTCGATGCAGAACTCGGCGCGATGGGTGTTGCCGGTGACATCGATCAACAGGTTACGCAGCAGCCGGTCGACCAGCCATGGCGGGCACTCCTCGCCCGGTTCGGGTATCTGCGCGAAGGCGATTTCCAGCTCGTACAACGCATCGTTGCGCGCCTCGTCGACCCGCGGTGCCTGGGAGGTGGGGCCGATGAACAACCCGGAGAACAGATAGGACAACGACGGGTGGTTGTGCCAGTAGCTGATCAGGCTGCGCAACAGGTCCGGCCGGCGCAGGAACGGCGAATCCGCCGGCGTCGCGCCACCCAGCACGAAATGATTGCCGCCGCCGGTGCCGGTGTGGCGCCCGTCGATCATGAATTTCTCGGTGGTCAGGCGGGTCTGCCGGGCCTCCTCGTAGAGGAATTCGGTGCGCTCCACCAGCTCGTCCCAACTGGCGGACGGCTGCACGTTGACCTCGATCACGCCCGGATCGGGGGTGACGCGGAAGTTGCTCAGGCGCGGATCGCTCGGCGGCTCGTAGCCCTCCAGCAGTACCGGGCAATGCAACTCCTCGGCGGTGGCCTCGATGGCGCTGACCAACTCCAGGTAATCCTCCAGGCGCTCCAGGGGCGGCATGAACAGGTACAAGCGCCCGCCCCGCGCTTCGGCGCAGAAGGCGGTGCGGGTCAGCCAGTCGGCGGACTGGTCGATCTGCGGCACCCGCTCATCGGCTGCGGCCGCTTCGCCGTGTTCGCGCAGTTGCGCGCTGTCCGGCAGCTCGGGCAGCTCCTGGTTCGGGTCGGTGGGGTGCACATAGGGGTACTCCGCCGCCGTCACCCAGGGCTGGGACGCCAGCGGCAGGCGATAACCCAGGGGCGAATCCCCCGGGATCAACCGGCAATGGGTGTCGCGCAGGTACCAGCGGCCGCTCTGCCACTGGTCGCCCCTGGCGGTACGGGCCAGCGGCAGGACCTGGCCGATGACCTTGTCCAGGCCCTGGCTAAAGACCTTGCGCAGGCGCGCCCGCTCCAGCTCGTCCGCCAGCCGCGAATCCTCGGCGCTGACGTTCTGCGGCAAGGTGCCTTCGCGCCACAGGTAGTAGAAGTTGTCTTCATAGGCCGGGAATACAAAGCGCGCGGGCAGCTTCAAGCGTTCGGCGACGCTGGCGAGGAAACGCCCGGCCAGCTCGCTGTCGGCGCCATAGTCTTCATGCTCGTCGGCAATCAGCGCGGCGTTGTGCCAGATCGGCACACCGTCGCGGCGCCAGTAGCAGTTCAGCGACCAGCGCGGCAATTGCTCGCCCGGGTACCACTTGCCCTGGCCGAAATGCACCAGGCCCTTGGGCGCGTAGTGGTTGCGCATGCGCTGGAACAGCTCGGCGGACAGCCGGCGCTTGTTCGGCCCGAGGGCCGCGGTGTTCCATTCGGCGCCATCCGGGTCGTCGATCGAGACGAAGGTCGGCTCGCCGCCCATGGTCAGGCGCACGTCGCCTGCCAGCAGATCGGCATCGATCTGCCGGCCCAGGGCCTGGATCGCCAGCCATTGCTCCTCGGTGTAGGGCTTGGTGACCCGCGGCGCTTCCCAGACCCGCTCCACCGACATCTCGTGGCCGAACTCGCATTCACAAGGCTCCACCAGGCCGCTGATCGGTGCCGCCGAGGACGGATCGGGGCTGCAGGCCAACGGGATATGGCCTTCCCCGGCAAACAGCCCGGAAGTGGCGTCCAGGCCGATCCAGCCGGCGCCGGGCAAGTACACCTCGCACCAGGCGTGCAGGTCGGTGAAGTCGACCTCGGTGCCGGACGGGCCGTCGAGGGATTTGACGTCGGCGGTCAGCTGGATCAGGTAGCCGGAAACAAAGCGCGCGGCCAGCCCCAGGTTGCGCAGCAGCTGCACCAGCAGCCAGGCGGAGTCGCGGCAGGAGCCGGAAGCCTTGTCCAGGGTCTGCTCCGGCGTCTGCACGCCGGGCTCCATGCGGATCAGGTAGCCGATGTCTTCGCTCAGGCGCTGGTTCAGGGCCACCAGGAAATCCACCGCCGGTATCGGCGTGCGGTCGATGCCCTCGAGGTAAGCCTTGAACTTCGGCGTCAGTGGCAGGGTTTCCAGGTAAGGCGCCAGCTCGCGCTGCTCGTCGGCGGCATAGGCGAAGGGGATTTTCTCGGCGTAGGGCTCAAGGAAGAAATCGAACGGATTGAACACCGCCATCTCCGCCAGCAGATCGACTTCGATCCGCAGCTCGTCGGTCTTCTCCGGGAAGACCAGGCGCGCCAGGTAGTTGCCCTGGGGATCCTGCTGCCAGTTGATGAAGTGCTGCTCGGGCTGAACCTTCAGCGCATAGGAGAGAATCCGCGTGCGGCTATGGGCCGCCGGACGCAGGCGAACGATCTGTGGGCCGAGTTCGACCGCGCGGTCGTAGCGGTAATGCGTGACATGGTGCAATGCGACATGGATCGACACGGCGTGCCTCCTGCGGACCTGAACGTACACGAAAGCGCGCAAGACTTATGCCAGAGCACCAGTCCCGGGGCTTTCCCCAACGGCTGTGGGCAGTACAGCACCAAAAGCGAGCGGTGCGTGCTTCGGCGTGCGCAGGGTTGCACATAAATGTGGCGACAGGATGTAACCGGCGGTCAGCGCACGCGCTTCAGGCCGGCTTCCAGTCGCTGCAGGCGCCGGCGTTTGCGCGCCGCCACTTGCAGCACCTTGAGCCCGCGCTGGTAGCGCCGGGTGCTCATCAGGTACAGCCCGGCCAGGGGAATGCACAGGACAAAGGCCGGGAACAGTCGCTGGCGGGAGTCCAGCGAGACCAGCAGCGCGCATGCCAGGCAGAACACCAGCGCGCCGAACAAGGCCCAGGCGCCACGCGGGTAGCCGCGGATCACCAGCAGGAAACACAGGCTCATCAGCAGGCCAGCGCCCAGCATGGCCATCGCGGCGTAGTTGGCGACCTGGAAGTCACGGGGGAAATACAGATGGGGCACCTGCGCGGCGGTCAGCGAGATGCTGAAGACCGTCGTCATCATCACCGCGATATGAATCACCCCGAAACGCCGCACATAGGGCTGCCAGGCGAGCCATTCGGCGGTCTTGAGGCGTAGCAGCCGGTCTTCGACCTGCCGTTGTTGCGGGGTTTTGCGGCGACGTAACACGCGGCGCTTCCTTGAGTTGATGCCAATCCTGGAGGCGCACCTTAACAAACCCGAACGCCGAAATGCACAACGCCAACCCTGGGGTTGGCGTTGTGTCCGTACAGCAGTGGCCTTAGCGGGGCACGACCGGTTTGCGGGCCGGCTTCTTGCCTTTGCCCTTGGCCGCATCCGTGCGCTCCTTGGCGGCCTGCTTGTTGCGGGCCATCGCGGCGGCCTTGGCCTGTTCGCGCTTGTCCCACGGGTTGCTACCGTCGCTGCCGCGTGGAGGCAGGCCGGTGTGCTGGGTGAGGATCCTGGTGGTTTCCTTGGCCACTTTGTGGCTGCCAGCCGGCGTCGAGTTCTTGCGACGGGCGCTCTGGTAGCTGTCGGTCGACGGCTGATGCAAAGGAATCAACTGGTTCTTGCCCGGCCCGATCAGGTCGGCGCGGCCCATGCGGGTCAGCGCTTCACGCAGCATCGGCCAGCCTTTCGGGTCGTGGTAACGCAGGAACGCCTTGTGCAGGCGACGCTGCTCCTCGCTCTTGACGATGGTCACCCCGTCACTCTTGTAGGTGACCTTGCGCAGCGGGTTCTTGCCCGAGTGGTACATCGCGGTGGCGGTGGCCATCGGCGACGGGTAGAACGCCTGCACCTGGTCGGCGCGGAAACCGTTGCCCTTGAGCCACAGGGCCAGGTTCATCATGTCTTCGTCGGTGGTGCCCGGGTGCGCGGCGATGAAGTACGGAATCAGGTACTGCTCTTTGCCCGCTTCCTTGGAGTACTTCTCGAACATCCGCTTGAACCGGTCGTAGCTACCGATGCCCGGTTTCATCATCTGGTTGAGCGGACCTTCCTCGGTGTGTTCCGGGGCGATCTTCAGGTAGCCACCAACGTGGTGGGTCACCAGTTCCTTGACGTACTCCGGCGACTCGACCGCGAGGTCGTAGCGCAGGCCGGAAGCGATCAGGATCTTCTTCACCCCTGGCAACGCACGGGCGCTGCGATACAACTGGATCAGCGACGAGTGGTCGGTGTTCAGGTTCGGGCAGATGCCAGGGAATACGCAGGACGGCTTGCGGCACGCGGATTCGATTTCCGGGCTCTTGCAGGCGATGCGGTACATGTTCGCGGTCGGGCCGCCGAGGTCGGAGATGACGCCGGTAAAACCCGGAACCTTGTCGCGAATCTCTTCGATCTCGCGAATGATCGACTCTTCGGAACGGTTCTGGATGATCCGCCCTTCGTGCTCGGTGATCGAGCAGAAGGTGCAGCCGCCGAAGCAGCCACGCATGATGTTCACCGAGAACCGGATCATGTCGTAGGCCGGGATCTTCTCCTTGCCGTATGCCGGGTGCGGGATGCGCTGATACGGCATGCCGAACACGTAGTCCATCTCTTCGGTGGTCATCGGGATGGGTGGCGGGTTGAACCAGACGTCGATCTCGCCATGTTTCTGCACCAGCGCACGGGCGTTGCCCGGGTTGGTTTCCAGGTGCAGCACCCGATTGGCGTGAGCGTAGAGCACTGGATCGTTACGCACCTTTTCCATGGACGGCAGGCGGATCACGGTCTTGTCCCGGGTCATCTTCGGGCTGGCCAGGATCTGCACGACCTTGGCTTCCTGGGGATCTTCGACCGGGCCTTTTTCCTGCTCGATGGCGCAGGCCTGGGTGTCCTGGGTGTTGACGTACGGGTTGATGATCTTGTCGATCTTGCCCGGACGGTCGATACGCGTGGAGTCCACTTCGTACCAGCCCTGCGGCGTGTCACGGCGAATGAACGCGGTGCCGCGCACGTCGGTGATGTCTTCGATCTTGTGCCCGTAGGACAGGCGCTGGGCGACTTCGACAATCGCCCGCTCGGCGTTGCCGTAGAGCAGGATGTCGGCGCTGGCGTCGATCAGGATCGAGTTGCGCACCCGGTCCTGCCAGTAGTCGTAGTGGGCGATGCGGCGCAGGGAGGCTTCGATGCCGCCCAGGACGATCGGCACGTGCTTGTAGGCTTCCTTGCAGCGCTGGCTGTAGACCAGGCTGGCGCGGTCCGGACGCTTGCCCGCCAGGCCACCCGGGGTGTAGGCGTCGTCGGAGCGGATTTTCTTGTCCGCGGTGTAGCGGTTGATCATCGAGTCCATGTTGCCGGCTGCGACGCCGAAGAACAGGTTCGGCTCGCCGAGCTTCATGAAGTCGTCTTTGGACTGCCAGTTCGGCTGGGCGATGATCCCGACGCGAAAGCCCTGGGACTCCAGCAGCCGGCCGATGATCGCCATGCCGAACGACGGATGATCGACGTAGGCATCGCCGGTGACGATGATGATGTCGCAGGAATCCCAGCCGAGCTGATCCATCTCCGCCCTGCTCATCGGCAGGAACGGCGCCGGTCCGAAACATTCGGCCCAGTACTTGGGATAGTCAAATAACGGCTTGGCTGCTTGCATGTCGATGACCGGTATAGGTGTAGATGAGGGCGCGTTTATTTACAGAGAAATTCGCGGGCGCGGAATATAGCACAAAAAATGACCAATTCCGACGACTATGGTCGGAAATCGGTGGCCTGTAGTCGCTGTCGCAGACTGCGATCGGCTGCGCGGCAGACGCAACGCTTACCCATCGAACGAAGCTCCTGCGGCCCTTATCGCAGCCTGCGGCAGCGGCTACGGCTGTTTATTCGTCGTCGTCGAAGTTGTAGCTGCCCGGCGCGAGGTTCTCGAAGCGGGTGTACTTGCCGATGAACGCCAGGCGGATAAAGCCGATGGGGCCGTTCCGCTGCTTGCCGATGATGATCTCGGCAATGCCCTTGTGCTCGGTCTCGGGGTGATACACCTCGTCCCGGTACACGAACATGATGACGTCGGCGTCCTGCTCGATCGCTCCGGATTCGCGCAAGTCGGAGTTTACCGGGCGCTTGTTCGGGCGCTGCTCGAGGGAGCGGTTGAGCTGGGACAGGGCCACTACCGGGCAGTTGAATTCCTTGGCCAGGGCCTTGAGGGAACGGGAGATCTCGGAAATCTCGTTGGTCCGGTTGTCGCCGCTGGAACCCGGGATCTGCATCAGCTGCAGGTAGTCGATCATGATCAGGGCGATGTCGCCGTGCTCACGCACCAGGCGGCGGGTCCGCGCGCGCATTTCCGAAGGGCTGATACCGGCGGTGTCGTCGATGAACAGCTTGCGATCGTTGAGCAGGTTGACCGCCGAGGTCAGGCGCGGCCAGTCGTCGTCTTCCAGCTGGCCGGAACGCACCTTGGTCTGGTCGATACGGCCGAGGGACGACAGCATACGCATGATCAGCGATTCGCCTGGCATCTCGAGGGAGTACACCAGCACTGCCTTGTCGCTGCGCAGTACGGCGTTTTCCACCAGGTTCATGGCAAAGGTGGTCTTACCCATGGACGGACGACCGGCGACGATGATCAGGTCGGCGGGCTGCAGGCCGCTGGTCTTCTCGTCGAGGTCGGTGTAGCCGGTGGACAGGCCTGTGATGGCGTTGTCGGTGTTGAACAGGGTGTCGATGCGGTCGATGGCCTTGGTCAGCAACTCGTTGACGCCTACTGGCCCGCCGGTCTTCGGACGCGCTTCGGCGATCTGGAAGATCTGCCGTTCGGCTTCGTCGAGAATCTCTTCGGCGGTGCGGCCTTCGGGGTTGAAGGCGCTGTCGGCGATCTCGGTACTGATGCCGATCAGCTGGCGCAGGGTGGCGCGCTGGCGAACGATCTGCGCATAGGCCTTGATGTTGGCCACCGACGGCGTGTTCTTCGCCAGTTCGCCCAGGTAACCCAGGCCGCCGACCTGGGACGTCTGGCCTTCCTTGTCCAGCTGTTCGGACAGGGTCACGACGTCGATCGGCATGTTCTGATCGGCCAGCTTGGCGATCGCACGGAAGATCAGGCGGTGGTCATGTCGATAGAAATCGCCGTCGGAGACTTGATCGAGCACCCGCTCCCAGGCGTTGTTGTCCAGCATCAGACCACCGAGCACGGCCTGTTCGGCCTCGATGGAATGTGGCGGCACCTTCAGGGCAGCGGTTTGCAGATCGTATTGCTCGGGAGCGGAGATATCGTTCATGGCCACTTGGTTTTTTAGGAAAAGCAGGGGGTTGAAAAACTGAGGGTACAGAAAGACAAAGGGCACGACCTGTAAACAGGATCGTGCCCGATGTTACCGGCTAGCTCCCGAGGGTGCCAGCCGACAAGTACTGCTTAAGCTGCTACCACGACAACGCGTACGGTGGCTTCAACTTCAGCGTGCAGGTGCACGGCTACGTCGAATTCACCTACGTTGCGGATGGTGCCGTTCGGCAGACGAACTTCGCTTTTTGCAACTTCAACGCCGGAGGCGGTCAGTGCATCAGCGATGTCGTGGGTGCCGATCGAACCGAACAGCTTGCCTTCGTCACCAGCGGTGGCAGTGATAGTCACTTCCAGCTCAGCCAGTTGGGCAGCGCGAGTTTCGGCAGAAGCCTTTTTCTCTGCAGCCAGTTTTTCCAGCTCGGCACGACGCGCTTCGAACGCAGCCAGGTTGGCAGCGGTAGCAGCGGTGGCTTTGCCGAAAGGCAGCAGGTAGTTACGGCCGTAACCAGCCTTAACGTTTACCTTATCGCCCAGGTTGCCCAGGTTGGCGATTTTTTCCAGCAGGATCAGTTCCATTTGGTAATAACCTCTTAACTTTTAACCTTCACCGTTCGCAGGACCGTTATCGGCGTCTTTCGGCGCCGAACGACCGCGAAAATCAATCAGGCTGTCGACTATGGCCAACACCACGAGCAACGGATAGATCAGCTGCATAAACAGCAACAGCGTTACGTACAACCCCACCAGCCAGAACCTGGCCAGTCGCCCTTGCGCCACCAGCCCGTGAATCAGGGCCAGCCCGGCGAACACCAGCGGTACGCTGCACAACGGCGTCAGCATCGCCATCTGTGGACCGAGGTTCGGTCCCAGCAGCATGCAGGCCAGCAGCAACATCGCCAGTCCCAGCGGGAGCTTGATCGCGCGAAACTCGCGCCCAAAACCACCCGGGTTGTACAACAACGCCTGCCAGTAGCGCCCGACAATCAGGCTCAGCACACTGACGACCTGCAACAAAGCCGCAATCAGGCCGGTCAGGACCGGTGCAATCAGTGAGGCGAGACGAGCCCGCTCTTCAACCGACAGCTGCTGGTAGAGATCACCGAGGGCCAACGGCAGGATTTTTACCAACTCCTGCGAGAGCATCTCGATCTGGGGGCGGTAAGCCACACCCAGCACTCCAGCAAACACCAGGCCCAGCGCTATGCTGACCAGCAGCACACGGTTCCAGGATTCGCTTGCGCGCAAAACCAACGCAAGGCCCGAAGACCCGAGCAACACCATGAGTGCGCGTGGATCGTCGGAGTACAGCCACCAGAACAATGCCGGCAGCAATCCCAGGGCGAGGACACCAAGGGCGTCGCTCAAACCGCGCCGCAGGAGCACCAGGCTTCCCGCAGCAGCACCCAACCAATACAACAACGGCAATGCCGCACATCCGGCCACTACCAGAGTGGCCTGCATACGGCCGCGCATGATGAACTCAGCTAAGGCGCGCATGCATTCAATCCCTTACTACTTGTCGACTGCCCGGTCTCAGCGGCCGTGGCTGTCGGTGTAGGCCAGCAGGGCCAGGAAGCGGGCGCGCTTGATAGCGGTGGCCAGCTGACGCTGATAACGAGCTTTGGTACCGGTGATACGGCTTGGAACGATTTTGCCGGTCTCGGATACGTAGGCTTTCAGAGTGTTGAGATCTTTGTAATCGATCTCTTTCACGTCTTCAGCGGTGAAGCGGCAGAATTTACGACGACGGAAGAAACGTGCCATGTAATTGGCTCCTCAAAAGGTCCGTGGATTACTCGTCAGCGTTATCGCTGGCGTCGCTGTTATCGCTGTCATCGCCATCGGCGCTGTCAGAATGCTCAGGACGGTCACGACGCTCACGGCGCTCACTGCGGTTCTCTTCAGCCTTGAGCATCTCGGATTGGCCAGTGATGGCTTCTTCGCGACGGATGACCAGGTTACGGATCACAGCATCGTTGTAACGGAAGTTGTCTTCCAGCTCAGCCAGGGCTTTACCGGTGCACTCAACGTTCAGCATCACGTAGTGAGCCTTGTGAACATTGTTGATTGCGTAGGCCAGTTGACGACGGCCCCAGTCTTCCAGACGGTGGATTTTGCCGCCGTCTTCTTCGATCAGCTTGGTGTAACGCTCAACCATGCCGCCGACTTGCTCGCTCTGGTCAGGGTGGACCAGAAAGATGATTTCGTAATGACGCATGAATGCTCCTTACGGGTTGTAGCCTGCCGCTCAAAAGCGGTCAGACAAGGAGTGAATGACACTTGTGTGTCTTGCCTCAGAGATAGGCACATATGCGCCTGCCGCAACGGCAAGGGGCGCAATTGTAGAGAAGGGGGAACAGCGGCGCAAGGCAATTGGTGATTATTTGAACAACTGGGCGCCAGGGCGCGCCAAACCTGCCAAGCAGGCCCGCTCACGATTGCAGCACCTCGGTCGGGCCGCTATCGCGAGCAAGCTTGCGCCTGCATGAAGGGAGGAAACTCAGGCCTTCTTGGCTGCGCTCTTGGCTTTGGCCGCACGCTGGCGCGTGGCCTCGAACAGGCACACACCGGTAGCCACCGAAACGTTGAGACTGCTGACGCTACCGGCCATCGGCAGGCGCACCAGGAAATCGCAATGCTCGCGGGTGAGGCGACGCATACCCTTGCCTTCGGCGCCCATGATCAGGATGGTCGGCCCGGTCAGGTCCTGGTCATACAGTTCCTGCTCGGCTTCGCCAGCCGTGCCGACGACCCACAGGCCGCGCTGCTGAAGCTTTTCCAGGGTGCGCGCGAGGTTGGTCACGGCCACCAGCGGAATCACTTCCGCGGCGCCGCACGCCACTTTACGCACGGTCGGGGTCAGGGTCGCCGATTTGTCTTTCGGCACCAGCACCGCCAGCGCACCGGCCGCATCGGCAGTGCGCAGGCAGGCGCCAAGGTTATGTGGGTCGGTCACGCCGTCCAGCACGAGAAGCAGCGGCGCGCCTTCGGTACGGTCGAGCAACTCATCGAGCATCGCTTCGCCCCAGACCTGGCTTGGGCTCACTTCAGCCACGACGCCCTGGTGAACGCCTTCGACCCAGGCGTCCATTTCGCGACGCTCGGCCTGACCGACCGCCACGCGATTCTGCCCGGCCAGGTCCACCAGCACCTGCACGCGCGGATCGCTGCGGCCTTCGGCCAGCCAGATCTGCTTGACGCGCTTGGGGTGGTGACGCAGCAATGCTTCTACAGCGTGCACGCCGTAGATCTTTTCCAACTGACTCATGACTTGGCCTTGGGTTTACGCGCCCCGCCGCTTTTCGCCGCAGGACCTGCGCCCGCTTTCGGCGGACCTTTACGATGTTTGCTCGGCTTGCTGGAAGCCGGCTTGCCGGACTTTCCCCCAGACGCCGCTTTACCGCCGCTCTTGGCTTCAGCCAACAGCGCCTGCTTCATTTCACGGCTCTTGCGCACTTCGGCGTTTTTCGCCGCCGCATCGCTGGAGCGGTAGGCCTCGACCGGTTTCTCCTTGGCCGGGCCACGACGCCCGGCCTTGGCTGGGGCAGGCTCGGCAGCCGTCTTGGCCGGAGGCACATCGACAGCGCCACGCTTTTTGCGACCGATCGGCGCACTGATGGTTTTTTCCGCCATCTCGAAGTCGATCTTGCGTTCGTCCAGATCGACGCGCATGACCCGCACTTCCACGCTGTCACCCAGGCGGAAGCTGCGGCCGGTGCGCTCACCGGCGAGGCGGTGATGCACGGGATCGAAGTGGTAGTAGTCGCCCGGCAGAGCCGTGACATGCACCAGACCTTCGACATAGATATCGGTCAGTTCGACGAACAGGCCAAAACCGGTCACCGCAGTGATCACGCCCGGGAACGCCTCGCCCACGCGGTCTTTCATGTATTCGCACTTGAGCCAGTTCACCACGTCGCGGGTCGCTTCGTCGGCACGCCGCTCGCTCATCGAGCACTGCTCGCCAAGCTGCTCGAGAATCGCCTCGTCGTAGGGATAGATGCGCGCCTTCGGAATGGTCATCGCACCGGCACGACGCACGTGAGGCGTGTTCTGCTTGGAGTGGATGACACTGCGAATCGCCCGGTGCGTCAGCAGGTCCGGGTAACGGCGAATCGGCGAGGTGAAGTGGGTATAGGCTTCGTAGTTCAGGCCAAAGTGGCCCTGATTGTCAGCGCTGTACACCGCCTGGCTCAAGGAGCGCAGCATCACGGTCTGGATCAGATGGAAGTCCGGACGATCCTTGATGCTTTCCAGCAAGGCCTGGTAGTCCTTCGGCGTCGGGCCGTCCTTGCCTTTATGCAGGGACAGGCCGAGTTCGCCGAGGAAGGCGCGCAGTTTTTCCAGGCGCTCTGGCGGCGGGCCGTCGTGAACGCGATAGAGCGCGGGGATTTCGTGCTTCTTGAGGAATTCGGCGGTGGCCACGTTGGCCGCCAGCATGCATTCCTCGATCAGCTTGTGCGCATCATTACGGGTAGTCGGACGAATTTCCGCAATCTTGCGCTCGGAACCGAAGATGATCCGGGTTTCCTGGGTCTCGAAGTCGATGGCGCCACGGGTATGACGGGCACCGAGCAGAACCTTGTACAGCGCATAAAGCTGCTTGAGGTGCGGCACGACATCGGCGTATTCGCCACGCAGTTGCTTGGCCTCGCTGGTTTTCGGCTGTTCGAGGATAGTGCTGACCTTGTTGTAGGTCAGGCGCGCCTTGGAGTGGATCACCGCTTCGTAGAACTGGTAATCGGTCATCTCGCCGGATTTGGAGATGGTCATCTCGCACACCATGGCCAGACGATCGACTTTCGGGTTCAGCGAGCACAGGCCATTGGACAACTGCTCCGGCAGCATTGGCACCACGCGCTCGGGGAAGTACACCGAGTTGCCACGCACCTGCGCCTCGTTATCCAGCGCCGAACCGATCTTCACGTAACTGGAAACGTCGGCGATCGCCACGTACAGCTTCCAGCCACCGCCGAACAGGCGCAGCTTGCCGGGCTTGGCTTCGCAATAGACCGCGTCGTCGAAGTCGCGAGCGTCTTCGCCGTCGATGGTGACGAACGGCAGATCGCGCAGGTCGATGCGCTTCTCTTTGTCCTTATCCTCGACTTCCGGCTTGAGCTTGCCGGCTTCCTTCAGCACCGCCTCGGGCCAGACGTGAGGAATATCGTAGGTGCGCAAGGCAACATCGATTTCCATGCCGGGGGCCATGTAGTTGCCCACGACCTCGACCACGTCGCCTTGCGGCTGGAAGCGCGGAGTCGGCCAGTGGGTGATCTTCACCTCGACGAACTGGCCGATCTTGGCGCCGGCATTGCGACCCGGGGTCACCAGCACTTCCTGCTGGATCTTCGGGTTGTCCGCCACCACAAAACCGATTCCGCCTTCTTCGAAGTAACGGCCGACGATGCTCTCGTGGGCACGGGACACTACTTCGACGATCATGCCTTCGCGGCGACCGCGGCGATCCAGACCGGAAACCCGGGCCAGTGCACGGTCGCCATCGAACACCAGGCGCATCTGCGCCGGGCTCATGAACAGGTCATCGCTGCCATCATCGGGAACCAGGAAGCCGAAGCCGTCACGGTGACCGCTGATGCGGCCGAGGATCAGGTCGAGCTTGTCCACCGGCGCATATGTGCCGCGGCGGGTGTAGATCAGTTGGGCATCGCGCTCCATGGCGCGCAGGCGGCGGCGCAGGGCTTCGATCTGGTCTTCTGTGGTCAGACCAAACTCTTCGACCAACTGTTCGCGGTTAGCAGGCGAACCCCGATCAGCAAGGTGCTGAAGGATCAGTTCGCGGCTAGGGATAGGGTTTTCATATTTTTCCGCTTCACGAGCGGCCTCGGGATCGAGGGACTGCCAATCGGCCATTAGATAAATTTCACCTTGTCTATATGCGGGTTAGTTTGGCATACGCGTATTGAAACGGGAAATTTCAGGCTAAGACAGGCTCCGAAAAGTCCTTTAGTGGCTTCAGAACCATCCTGTAAAAGCCGTCGGCGAATTTTTTTCAATATTTTCAAGATCAGGGGTTTACAGCCCAAAAGGTGGTCCGTATAGTGCGCGCCATCGACGACGGAGACGCTGTCGATACTGCCCAGATGGTGAAATTGGTAGACACGCCAGCTTCAGGTGCTGGTGGCCGCAAGGCCGTGGAAGTTCGAGTCTTCTTCTGGGCACCAATTCAGAGCTGCAGATTGTTTGAATCTTCAGACTCCTCCAAAAACCCGCGAAAGCGGGTTTTTGCATTCTAAGTGTTTGATTTATTGAATCTAAGTCAAAACAGGGCTTTACAGATTCAAAGGCGCTCCGTATAGTTCGCCCCATCAACAGCGGCAACGCTGCTGATACTGCCCAGATGGTGAAATTGGTAGACACGCCAGCTTCAGGTGCTGGTGGCCGCAAGGCCGTGGAAGTTCGAGTCTTCTTCTGGGCACCACATTCAAGTTTCACAGCATAGCTGTGAAGTCTCACAAAAACCCGCGAAAGCGGGTTTTTGCGTTTCTGGCCCACAACAATCATTCCCCCCGCCAAAACGCCCCCTCCTCCAGGGCTATCCAGCCCGCCAAGCCGCACATGAGAAACAATATCGTTTATGATTGTTACAAGTTTTTGCGGCACCACAGTGAGGAACCCTGCGAATGATGTTTAGAAACACCTCCCTTCCAACATCCCTTCTGCGTGGCTTGACCATCACTTTGCTGGGCCTGGCCCTGGCATCTCCATTCACTCAAGCAGCCGATCCGGTTTCCCTGACGCTGTACAACGGCCAGCACAAGGAAGTCGGCGACGCCATCGCCAAGGCTTTCGAGGCCAAGACTGGGATTCACGTCAATGTGCGTAAAGGTAGCAGCAACCAGCTCGCCAGCCAGATCGCGGAAGAAGGCGAGCGCTCCCCCGCCGATGTGATTTATACCGAAGAATCGCCACCCTTGAACAAACTCGGCGAGCAAGGCTTGCTGGCCAAGACCGATGCGGCGACCCTTGAAGTCCTGCCCAAGGACTATGTCGCCGGCAACGGCACCTGGATTGGCATTACCGCCCGAGTTCGCGTGGTGGCGTTCAACCCGAAGCTGATCGACGAAAAAGACCTGCCTGCATCGGTGATGGAGTTCTCCCAGCCACAATGGCAAGGCAAGGTAGGCTTCGTTCCTACCAGCGGCGCATTCCAGGAACAGGCCGTGGCAATCATCAAGCTGCACGGGATGGACGCCGCCGAAGAATGGCTGACCGGCCTGCGCGCTTTCGGCAAGACCTACAGCAATAATATGGTGGCCTTGAAGGCCGTGGAAAACGGCGAAGTCGCCACCGTGCTGGTGAACAACTACTACTGGTTCGCCCTGCAACGTGAAAAAGGCCAACTGGACTCGAAGCTGCACTATTTCACCGGCGGCGATGCCGGCGGATTGATCACCGTATCCAGCGCCGCGGTACTCAAGTCCAGCAAACACCCCAAAGAAGCCCAGCAATTCCTCGCTTATATGGCCAGCGAAGAAGGCCAGCGCGTCATCACCCAGACCACCGCAGAATACCCGCTGCGCAAAGGCCTGGAGTCGGATCGAGGCCTCAAGCCGTTCAGTGAGCTGCAAGCGCCGAAAGTCACCCCGGCCGACCTCGGCAACGCCGAAGAAGCCCTGGAACTGGAACGCGAAGTCGGCCTGAACTGATGAACGCATCACTGCCCGCCCCCGCCTCGCGCACGAACTACATACCGAGGCGCAAGGGGCCATCGATCTGGCTGCTGCTACCGGTCCTGTTGCTGGTCGGGCTCAGCCTGCTGCCATTGCTCTATGTCGGGCTCAAGGCCTGGCAGGCCGGCTGGGCCGAAGCCCTGCACCTGCTGTGGCGACCCTATGTATTCGGCCTGCTGCGCAACACCCTGCTACTGCTCATTGGCGTGACCGTTACCTGCGCCATCGTCGGCCTGTCCCTGGCCTGGCTGCTGGAACGCAGCGACTTGCCGGGGCGACGCCTCTGGGGCGTGATCCTGTGCCTGCCCTTTGCCGTACCGGCCTTTGTCAGCAGCTTCACCTGGGTCTCCCTCAGCGCCAGCTTCGAAGGCCTGGGCGGGGCCATCCTGGTCATGAGCCTGTCCAAGTACCCGCTGGTATTCCTGCCCGTCGCGGCCACCTTGCGCAATCTCGATCCCTCCCTGGAGGAATCGGCCCGCACCCTCGGGCAGAATCGCTGGGGCGTGTTCTTCCGGATCACCCTGCCCCTGCTCTGGCCGTCGCTGCTGGCCGGCTCGCTACTGATCGCCCTGCACATGCTGGTGGAGTTCGGCGCACTGTCGATTATCGGCCTGCAAACCTTCACCACCGCGATCTATCAGCAGTTCGAACTGGAGTTCAGCAATGCCAACGCGGCGATGCTTTCCGCCGTGCTGCTAGCGCTGTGCCTGGCCCTGCTGTGGCTGGAGTTGCGGGTTCGCGGCAAAGGCCGCCATGTACGAACCGGCCAAGGCGCGGCGCGACATGCCGAGCAGGTGCGCCTCGGCAAGTGGGCGATTGGCGGGCAACTGTACTGCGCGCTACTGACCCTGATCGGCAGCGGCATTCCGCTAGGCATGCTGGCGTACTGGCTGGCCGTCGGTTCATCAGCCGCTTTCCCGGTGGCCGCCATCAGCGAAGCCCTGCTCTCCTCCCTGGCGCTATCGTTGGGTGGCGCGGCGCTGTGCCTGGTGCTGGCGGTACCGGTCGGACTGCTGGTAGTGCGCCACAAAGGTCGTCTGGCACTCTGGGCCGAGCGCCTGCCTTACCTGCTGCACGCCCTGCCAGGCCTGGTGATCGCCCTGACGCTGGTGTTCTTTGCCCTGCACTACGTGCCGGCGCTGTATCAGACCTCGGCCCTGTTACTGATCGCCTACGCCCTGCTGTTCCTGCCCCTGGCGCAGGCACCGATCCGCACCGCCCTGAACAAGGCGGCGCCGCAACTCGAGGAAGCCGCCCGCACCCTGGGCGCCTCCTCATTCACGGCCTTCTGCCGCGTGACCCTGCCGATCATTTTCCCGGCATTGGGTGCCGCCTTTGCCCTGGTATTCCTGGATGCCATGAAGGAACTGACGGCTACCCTGCTGCTCAGCCCGACCGGACTGAATACACTGGCAACGGAAGTCTGGGCGCACACGGCGAATGTGGAGTTTGCCGCCGCAGCGCCTTATGCGGCGCTGTTGATTCTGGTATCGGGACTACCGGTCTATCTGCTGACGACACGGATATATCTGAGCCGCTGAGCCTACTCCTACAGAAAATCTTCTGTAGGAGTCCCCCGTCCCAAGCATTCAGCCACGCAGAACCTCAAGCCCGGAACTGCCCCAGACTGGCCTTCAATTGGGCTGCCAGGCTATCTAGTACCTTGCCGCTGGCCGTGGTCTCCACCACAGCCTGAGCTGCCCGCTCGGCCTGGGCATGGATGGTCTCGACCCGACCGCGCACCGCTTGCGCGCCCTGAGCCTGATGGGCGGCCGCCTGGGTCGCCAGGCCAATCGCCGCGTGCACCTGCTCCACCGACGACTGCACCGATTGTTGCAGCCGCGCACTGTCGCGCAACACCAGCAATCCTTCGCTAGCCTGCCTTCCAGCCTGGCCGATCGCCGCCACCGCCTCGCGCGCGCCCTGCTGCAGCGCACCGATATGCGCCTGGATATCGCCGGTAGAGCTTTGCGTCTTGCTCGCCAGCGCCCTGACCTCATCGGCCACCACCGCAAAGCCGCGCCCGGTTTCCCCGGCCCGCGCCGCCTCGATGGCCGCATTCAAGGCCAGCAGGTTGGTCTGCTCGGCAATCCCATGAATCACCGTCAACACCACCTCGATCTGTTCGCTCTGCTGCGCCAGGCGTTCGATGACCTTGGCCCCCGTGTCGACCTGCCCCGCCAGTGCCTCGATCAGGCCGCCCACCTGGGCCGAGGTCCGGGTGTTTTCATCGGTCGCCTGACGGATCTCCACCACCTGCTGCAAGGCCGCCTGCATTGCCTGGCTTTCCGCCTGGGCTTCGTCAGCCATCTGCGACAGGGCCCGCAAACTCTCCGCCACCTCGTCACGCTGAGCCTCGGCCGCGGCATCCGCTCCGGCATTACGCAGGCTCATCGCGCCGATTTCGACGCCAGTACGCTGCGCCACATCGCCGGCCTCACGCACGATCGGCTGCAACTTGTCGACAAAGCGATTGACCGCCGAGGCCATGTCGCCGATCTCGTCATTGCTGTTGAGCTGGACCCGCTTGGTCAGATCGCCCTCACCGGCCGCCAGATCGTTTAGCGCGGCGATCAGCAGATGCAGCTTGCTGACCACTCGCCGCCCCAGCACCACCGCCAGCAACAGCAAGACCCCGCAGCCGACCAGCGCCAGGCCCATGCCGATGCGCCAGCGCAGGGTGGCCGCCGCGTCCTGCACGGTACCCGCGGTGTTGGCCTGCATGTCCGAAGCGCTGGTCTGCGCCGACTGCAGGCGCGCACGCATGGCCGCAGAACTGTCCGCCGAAGCGCCCTTGAGGCTATCGCCGACCAGCTGGTCGCTATTGGCGATCAAGGCCTCGAAACGCTTGTCCAGCGCCGCCACATCCGCCTCGACCGACGCCGTGGAAACCCCCATCAGCACCTTGCCGATCTCCACGCCGTTAGGACTGATGGAGGCTTCCAGGTAGTAGACCGATGGATCGTTCTTGGCCGCGTCTAGCACCTTGTCCAGGGCTCGGTCGCCCTTGCCCTTTTCCAGTAGCGCCTTGTTGATCGGGTTTTCCCGGTTCAGATAGCGGGTCAGGTGCTCGCCATTGGCGTCGTCGTACACCACGAACAGCACGTTGGGATTGCGCTGGGCGCGCCGGGCGAACTCGGAGAGGGTCGGAACGTCGCTGTCCCACATGGCGCGTGGGGCCACCGAAGCGAGCAGCTGGGCCATATCATTGGCTGAATCCTTGAGATCCTTCTCCAGCGTCGTGCGCAATTGCGCCTGCTCCTCTTCCAAGCGCGAGGAGAGCCCGGCGGTCAAGCGTTGCCGGGTGCTGCTGGAAAGGCTTTCCAGGCTCGAAGTGACCTCGCGAGCCGCCTGCTCCAGTTCGCCGGACAACTTCTGGCTATCGACGCCCAGACGAACGGCCAGATCCGCCTCCAGCGCCGTCACCGTGCTCCGGGTCAGGGCAACGGCAACCAGAACCTGCACCAAAAGAGCGATACCAAGGGTAACGAACACAGGCCGCAACAAACGGCTTTGTAACAGTGAGAGAACGGCCGACACAGGAAATCCCTCTACTTCAACGCCATCAAATTGATGGCACTCTGGAAGGAAAAATCACAGCAAGGGTCGTGCCGCCTGGCAGGCAGAAACGACAAAGGCCCCTGAGGAGGGGCCTTTGTTTTTTACATCAACGACTTATCAAGCAAACGGGTGACGCAGAACGATGGTCTCGTTGCGGTCCGGGCCTGTCGAAATAATGTCGATCGGCGCGCCGACCAGCTCTTCGATACGCTTGATGTAGGCACGGGCAGCGGCCGGCAGCTCTTCCAGAGTCTTGGCCCCCAGGGTCGACTCGCTCCAGCCTGGCATCTGCTCGTATACCGGCTCCAGGCCGATGTAGCTGTCAGCGTCGGTTGGCGCGTCGATGACTGCGCCATCCTGGTTTTTGTAGCCCACGCAGATGTTGATGGTTTCCAGGCCGTCCAGTACGTCCAGCTTGGTCAGGCACAGGCCCGAGATGCTGTTGACGTCGATGGCGCGACGCAGGATGACGGCATCGAACCAGCCGCAACGGCGGGCACGGCCGGTGGTTGCACCGAACTCATGTCCACGCTTGGCCAGGAAAGCGCCCACGTCATCGAACAGTTCGGTCGGGAACGGACCCGAACCTACACGAGTGGTGTAAGCCTTGGTGATACCGAGGATGTAGTCCAGGTACATCGGGCCAACACCCGAACCGGTGGCGATGCCGCCGGCAGTGGTGTTGGAGCTGGTGACGTACGGATAGGTACCGTGGTCGATGTCCAGCAGCGAGCCCTGGGCGCCTTCGAACATGATGTCCTTGCCCGCGCGACGCAGCTGGTGCAGCTCGGCGGTCACGTCCAGCATCATCGGCTTGAGCAGCTCGGCGTATTCCATGCACTCGTCGAGCGTCTTCTGGAAGTCGATGGCCGGCTCTTTGTAGTAATTGACCAGTACGAAGTTGTGGTAGTCCAGCAACTCGCCCAGCTTCGCGGCGAAACGCTCGCGGTGGAACAGGTCGCCGATGCGCAGGCCGCGACGAGCGACCTTGTCTTCGTAGGCGGGGCCGATGCCGCGACCGGTGGTACCGATCTTCTGCTCGCCGCGGGCCTTTTCACGCGCCTGGTCCAGCGCTACGTGGTAGGACAGGATCAGCGGGCAGGATGGGCTGATACGCAGGCGCTCACGCACCGGTACGCCTTTCTCTTCCAGCTTGACGATTTCACGCAGCAAGGCGTCCGGCGCAACCACCACGCCGTTGCCGATCAGGCACTGGACGCCTTCGCGCAGCACACCCGAAGGGATCAGGTGCAAGACGGTTTTCTCGCCGTCGATCACCAGGGTGTGGCCAGCGTTGTGGCCACCTTGGTAGCGCACTACGGCGGCAGCATGTTCGGTCAGCAGATCAACGATCTTGCCTTTGCCCTCATCACCCCACTGGGTGCCCAGGACTACGACATTCTTACCCATAACACTTGTCCTCATTCGCGCAAACTTGGTGCCGGCAACGGCCGGCGGGAAAACTCAAGAAGCCAGCGGCAATACTTGCCAAAGCCCGTTCTGCTGAATCAATTGCCGGTCGCAGTCCGCTTCACGGGCGGCGGCCAATGGTTGTCCAGGCAAGGCCTGAACCACGCGCTGACCCTCACTGCGCAACTGGCAAACCTGCTGCCAGAGGGCTGCATCCGTACTGTCCGGCATCCAGATACCGCCAGACGGTAGCTCGATCTCAGCACGCCCCAGGGTCACCAGGGTTTTCAAATCGGTAGAGAAGCCGGTTGCCGGACGGGCACGACCGAAGTCGGCGCCGATGTCGTCGTAACGACCGCCCTGGGCAATGGACTGGCCAACACCCGGCACGAACACAGCGAATACCACACCGGTGTGGTAGTGGTAGCCACGCAACTCGCCCAGGTCGAAGTACAGCGGCAATTCAGGGAAACGCACGGAAAGACGCTCGGCAATCGCCAGCAGGTCGTCCAGGGCCGCCAGCACCGGCGCCGGCGCATTGGCCAGGCGTTCGCGGGCTGCAGCCAGCACTTCACGGCCGCCGCACAGGTCGACCAGCGCCCGCAGCATGCCGGACAGGTCGGCCGGCAGGCCTTCGGTCAAGGTAATGACTTCGTCGATGGCCTTGCGTTGCAGGGCATCGAACAGTTGCTGTTCCACTTCGCCGGAGAGGCCGGCCGCGCGGGCCAGGCCACGGTAGATACCGACATGCCCCAGATCCATGTGCACATCCGGCACATCGGCCAGTTGCAGCATCGCCAGCATCAGGCTGATGACTTCCACGTCGCTGCTCGGGCTCGCATCGCCATACAACTCGGCACCCAGCTGGATCGGGCTGCGCGAGGACGACAAGGCACGCGGCTGCGCATGCAGCACGCTACCGGCGTAACACAGGCGGCTCGGGCCTTCGCGACGCAGGGTATGCGCATCGATACGGGCCACCTGCGGCGTAATGTCGGCGCGGAAACCCATCTGCCGACCCGATTGCGGGTCGATGACCTTGAAGGTACGCAGATCGAGGTCCTGGCCCGCGCCAGTCAGCAAGGATTCCAGGTACTCGATATGAGGGGTCACGACGAACTCGTAACCCCAGCTCTGGAACAGATCCAACACCTGGCGACGCGCAACTTCAATGCGCGCAGCCTCAGGTGGCAGTACTTCTTCGATGCCATCTGGCAGCAGCCAGCGGTCTACCGTTGCCATTACGCCATTCCCCTGTGATCCAGGCGGCCAGCCTATGGGCGGGCCTTGAGTGAAGCAGAAAATGATCGGCCCATGTGCAAACCACGCGCATGGGCGACGGGGCGAAAAGCCTGAAACCGGCTTCGCCACTCACTTTCCTCGAAAAAAACTGTCGAGTCGTTCAACTCGCCGTCTTGCACCAACAACCACAATCAAACGTGCAGACGCAAAAAAGCCGGGAATTTCCCGGCTGCCGCATCATACACTCGTTTTCCCAAAGGATCACCCCGCCAGACACTTTAGCCGCCGGGCGGGGCGATTCAGGTCAACGTCGCATCAAGGCTTGGCCTTTTCCAGGTAACGGAAAAAGTCGCTGCTTGGGTCCAGGACCATGACGTCGGATTTGTTCGCGAAGCTTTCACGATAGGCACGCAGGCTACGGTAGAAACCGTAGAACTCCTGATCCTGACCGTAGGCCTTGGAGTAGATGGCCGCAGCCTGGGCGTCGCCATCACCGCGAATCTCTTCCGACTCACGATAGGCTTCGGCCAGCAGTACGCGGCGCTGACGATCGGCGTCGGCACGAATACCTTCCGCCAGCTCGTTACCCTTGGCGCGATGCTCACGCGCTTCACGCTCACGCTCGGTGCTCATACGCTCGAAGACGCTGCGGTTCACTTCCTTCGGCAAGTCGATGGTCTTGACCCGGACATCGACCACTTCGATGCCCAGCTCTTTCTCGGCCATCTTGTTGAGCGAAGCCGTGATGTCCGCCATCAGCGCATCACGCTCACCGGAAACCACTTCGTGCAGGGTGCGCTTGCCGAACTGGTCACGCAGGCCCGACTCCAGACGACGGGAAAGACGCTCGTCGGCGATCTGCTTGAGGCCGGAAGTCGCGGTATAGAAACGCTCCGCATCCTTCACGCGCCATTTGGCATAGGCATCGACCATCACGGCTTTCTTTTCCAGCGTCAGGAAACGCTGGGTCGGTGCATCCAGGGTCATCAGGCGAGCGTCGAACTTACGCACCTGGTTCACATAGGGCACTTTCACATGCAGGCCCGGCTGAACGTCAGCCTGGACCACACGACCGAACTGCAGCAACACCGCGCGCTCGGTCTGAGCGACGATGTAGAAGCAGTTCCAGGCAGCGATCGCCACGACGACGCCAACGATAAGGGCGATCAGCGATTTATTGCTCATCAGCGACTCTCCCTGGTACGCGCTTGCTGTTGCTGCAGATCAGCTGCCGCACGCGCATTCGCTTCGTTGCTGCTGGCTGCTGCGCCGGTCACCGGAGCACTGGTGCTGCGGCCACTTTCGACCATTTTGTCCAGCGGCAGGTACAGCAGATTGCTCTGGCCGTTCTTGTTGCCGGTCACGAGAACCTTGCTGGTATTGCTGAAGACTTCCTGCATGGTGTCCAGGTACAGACGCTCACGGGTCACTTCAGGCGCCTTGCGGTATTCGGCCACCAGTTTGGTGAAGCGATCGGCCTCACCCTTGGCGCGGGAAACCACTTCGCCACGGTAACCGTTGGCATCCTCGATGATGCGCTGGGCCTGACCACGGGCTTCCGGCACGACGCCGTTGGCGTAGGTTTCAGCCTGGTTGCGCGAACGCTGCTCGTCTTCACGGGCGCGGATCACGTCATCGAAGGCCTCCTGCACTTCACGCGGTGCCGCTGCGCTCTGTACGTTCACCTGGGTAACGGTGATACCGGTGCGATAGGTATCGAGGAAACGTTGCAGACGCTCCTTGATTTCGCTGGCCATCAACTCACGACCTTCGGTCAGCACCTGGTCCATCGCGGTGGAACCCACTACGTGGCGCAGCGCACTGTCGGTGGCGTGCTGCAGGCTGATTTCCGGCTGATCGACGTTCAGCACGAAGTCCTGCAGGTTGCTGATCTTGTACTGCACGGTCAGCGGCACTTCGACGATATTCTCGTCTTCAGTCAGCATTTGACCCTGCTTGGTATAGGCACGCTCGCGCGTGACGTTTTCCATGTACTTGCGATCGATCGGCGGGAAGTAGATGTTCAGGCCCGGGCCGACGGTTTCGTAGTACTTGCCGAAGCGCAGCACCACGGCCTGCTCCTGCTCGTCCACGACATACACCGCGCTGTACAGCCACACGGCCGCCAGCACGACCAGACCGATACCGAGCAGGCCGAGACCGCCGCCCTTGCCGGAACTGCCACCATCGTCACCACGTTTCTTGCCACCACCGAACAACCCATTCAGGCTTTCCTGCAGCTTGCGGAAGGCCTCGTCGAGATCCGGTGGCCCCTTGCGGTCGCCATTGTTGCGGCGCTTACCACCCCAAGGATCCTGATTATTCGAGTTGCCACCCGGCTCATTCCAAGCCATAGCGCTCTCCATCTGATAAAGCAAAGACGCACCCACGGCGCGCCGACCAATGCTACAGAATGCCTGCTACAGCGGCACAACCGCTTTCTCAGGCTTTTATTGCAAAGTGTGTTGCTCGATGAACTCCAGCGGCTGCATGCCTTCGCGGCTTACCAGTCGATTCAGCTCGACTCGCGGCAAGCGGACAGCCAGCAGGCTGACACCTTCCTCGTCGTGATCTTCTTTCTGCACTGCGCCCAACTCGAAGAACTGCGCTCGCAGTCGAGCAAAACGCTGCGGCAAGCGCAAGGTACCTACAAACAAATCCTCGCCGAGCAACTCGGCAATGGCCTGCTTGAGCAGGTCCAGCCCTTGCCCTTCACGAGCCGACAACCAGACCCGCTGCGGCTTGCCATCGGCATCGCGCTGGATCTGCGGGTCGACCCCCTCGAGCAAATCGAGTTTGTTATAGACCTCCAGTATCGGCAAGTCCTGGGCCCCGATCTCGCCGAGCACCACCATGACCTGTTCGATCTGGGCCATGCGCTCCGGCTCATGAGCATCGATCACATGCAGCAGCAGGTCGGAGTTGCTCGACTCTTCGAGCGTAGCCCGAAACGCCTCGACCAGTTTGTGCGGCAGATGACGAATGAACCCCACGGTGTCGGCCAACACGACCGGACCAAGATCGTCCAGCTCAAGCCGGCGCAAGGTCGGATCGAGGGTGGCGAACAGTTGGTTGGCCGCAAACACATCGGACTCGGTCACGGAGTTGAACAAGGTGGACTTGCCGGCGTTGGTGTAGCCCACCAACGATACCGAAGGAATGTCGGCACGCTTGCGCCCACGACGAGCCTGCTCGCGCTGACTGCGGACCTTCTCCAGCCGGGCCTTGATCTGCCGCAGGCGAACCCGCAGAAGACGCCGGTCGGTCTCGAGCTGGGTTTCACCCGGACCACGCAGGCCGATACCGCCCTTCTGCCGTTCAAGGTGAGTCCAGCCGCGAACCAGACGGGTACTCATATATTCAAGCTGGGCCAGTTCTACCTGGAGCTTGCCTTCGTGAGTGCGGGCGCGCTGGGCGAAAATATCGAGAATCAGACCCGTGCGGTCAATCACGCGACACTCGAAAGCACGTTCGAGGTTACGTTCCTGACTGGGTGTGAGGATGTGATTGAAAATCACCAGGTCGACCTGTTCGGCTTTGACCAGGTCGCGTAATTCTTCGACCTTGCCGCTGCCAACCAGGTACTTGGCGGTTGGCCGATGACGCGGCACGTTAACAAACGCGACGGTCTCGGCGCCGGCCGATATTGCCAACTCCTGAAACTCCTGCGGATCTTCGCGCGCCTCAGGGTCCTGACCATCCAAGTGAACGAGAATGGCACGTTCACCACCACCGTGGCGCTCAAAGAACAAAGGAGACTCCTATCAGGCGTTACCTGGCTCAGCGTCACCCTGTTCGGATTCGGATGCGCTAGGCAGGCGAATTGGACGAACCGGCACCACTGTCGAGATAGCGTGCTTGTAAACCATTTGGCTGACGGTGTTCTTCAGCAGGATGACGAACTGGTCGAAAGACTCGATCGTACCTTGCAGCTTGATCCCGTTGACCAGATAGATGGAAACCCCAACTTTCTCTTTACGTAAAGTATTCAAGTAAGGGTCTTGTAGCGAATGCCCTTTTGACATGTGCCGCACTCCTTTAAGGATCAATAATAAAAAATCGGAAAACAGATGGCTAAAACCGCCCCACCCCCAAGGATAGACGGCAATTGCAAGGACTCAGCTCAATATGGAGACCGTTCCCAGGTATTTCAAGGCGCGTGGCAGATTGTCGCAATCCAGGCTGTCCAGCCAGTGTAAATCAGCCCAGCTGCGTAACCAGGTGAACTGGCGCTTCGCCAATTGGCGCGTGGCAATGATGCCGCGCTCCTGCATCTCGGCGAATGTCAGCTTGCCATCCAGATGATCCCAGACCTGTCGGTAGCCTACAGCACGTATAGACGGCAACCCGGCATGCAGGTCACTTCTAGAACGCAGAGCTACGACCTCGTCGACGAATCCCTGTTCCAACATAATTGTGAATCTTTGTGCAATACGCTCATGCAGTACCTGACGGTTTGCCGGGGCAATGGCCAAGTTCGCGACAGTATAGGGCAATTGTCCCCGTCCCGAAGCGGCTGCTTCAGTACTTTGCGCAGATTGTCGCAGTCTGTGGGCGGTCATGCTCAGGCCGCTGACCCGATAGACTTCCAGCGCCCGGGTCAGGCGCTGCGGATCATTGGGATGAATCCGCGCCGCCGATTCGGGGTCGATTATCGCCAGTTGGTCATGCAAGGCTTGCCAGCCAAGGCGTGCGGCCTCTTCTTCCAGCTCCGCGCGAACCTGTGGGTCGGCTGGCGGCATGTCTGCCAGGCCTTCGAGCAAAGCCTTGTAATAGAGCATCGTACCGCCCACCAGCAGCGGAATCTTGCCGCGCGCGGTGATATCGGCCATGGCGGCCAGCGCATCGGTGCGAAAATCCGCCGCCGAATAGCTCTCGGCCGGGTCAAGGATATCGATCAGACGGTGTGGAAACTCGGCCAGGATTTCCTTGGACGGCTTGGCGGTGCCTATGTCCATGCCACGGTAGACCAGCGCCGAATCGACGCTGATCAGTTCGCAAGGCAGAACCTTGGTGAGTTCGATGGCCAGGTCGGTCTTGCCAGCGGCAGTCGGGCCCATCAGGAAGATCGCTGGAGGAAGCTGGCTCATCAACGACCGCGCAAGAAGAGTTTGTCCAGATCGTCCAGGCCCAGCTGGGTCCAGGTCGGTCGGCCATGGTTGCATTGACCGCTGCGCTCGGTGTTTTCCATATCGCGCAACAAGCCGTTCATTTCCGGCAGGGCCAGGCGGCGATTGGCACGGATCGCACCGTGGCAGGCCATAGTGCCCAGCAACTCGTTGAGGTGCGCCTGGATACGGTCGCTGGTGCCGTATTCCATCAGGTCGGCCAGAACGTCATGCACCAGGCGGTTGGCTTCCGCCTGCTTGAGCAGGGCCGGAATCTGCCGGATCGCCAGCGATTCCGGGCCCAGGCGCTGCAACTCGAAGCCCAGGCGCTGGAACCAGCTGACATGCTCCTCGGCACAGTCGGCTTCGCGCTGGCTGACAGCGATCGATTCCGGCACCAGCAGTGGCTGACCACTCAAGCCTTCGCTGGCCATCGCCACTTTCAGACGCTCGTACATGATCCGCTCGTGGGCCGCGTGCATGTCCACCAGCACCAGGCCCTGGGCGTTTTCCGCGAGGATATAGATGCCTTTGAGCTGCGCCAGCGCATAGCCCAGCGGCGGGATATCGCCCTGAGCATCCGGCAAGGACGCTGCGCCAGATTCCGGCAGTGGCGCGAAGAACTCACGATAGGCGCTTTGCGCCTCGGCCGCCGGCAGCACTGGCTGCGGGCGCGGCGTGTACTGATACTGATAACCCGCGCCCGAGCCAGACCCCGGCGGATTGAACGCCGGCTGGGCCTGCGGCTGCTCCAGCGTCATGTTCGCCGCCAGGCGCATTTCGCCCTGGGGGCCGAACTCGCCAGCCTCGATCCCGCTCGGCCGCACGATGCCGGCGACCGCGGCCGGCGCCGCCAGATGGTCTTCCGGCCGGACATCGCCCAAGGCGCGGTGCAGGGTGCCATACAGGAAGTCGTGGACCATGCGTCCGTCGCGGAAGCGCACTTCGTGCTTGGTCGGGTGCACGTTGACGTCGACCACCGCCGGGTCGACTTCGAAGAACAGCACAAAGGTCGGATGCCGACCATTGAACAGCACGTCACGGTAAGCCTGGCGCACCGCGTGGGCCACCAGCTTGTCGCGCACCGCGCGACCGTTGACGTAGAAATACTGCAGATCCGCCTGGCTGCGGGAAAAGGTCGGCAGACCTACCCAGCCCCAGAGATGCAGGCCATTACGTTCAACCTCGATCGGCAGCGCCTGCTCGAGAAAACCCGAACCGCACACTGCCGCCACTCGCCGCGCGCGCGCCACATCATCGTTGGCTTCATGCAGGCTGAGGACGCTTTTGCCGTTATGGCGCAGGTGAAAGGCCACGTCGAAACGCGCCAGGGCCAGGCGTTTGATCACTTCCTGCAGGTGATCGAACTCGGTTTTCTCGGCCTTGAGAAACTTGCGCCGGGCCGGGGTGTTGAAGAACAGGTCGCGGACTTCCACCGAGGTACCGACCGGATGGGCCGCCGGCTGCACACGCGGGGCCATGTCGCGGCCTTCGGTTTCCACCTGCCAGGCCTGATCGGCATCGCGGGTGCGGGAAGTCAGGGTCAAGCGCGCAACCGAGCTGATGGAAGCCAGTGCCTCTCCACGAAAGCCCAGGCTCATGACCTGTTCCAGGTCCTCGAGATTGCGAATCTTGCTGGTGGCGTGGCGCGCCAGGGCCAGCGGCAGATCGTCCGCGGAGATGCCGCTGCCGTCGTCGCGCACCCGCAGCAGCTTGACACCCGCCTGCTCGACATCCACATCGATACGCTTGGCTCCAGAGTCGAGGCTGTTTTCCAGCAACTCCTTGATCACCGAGGCCGGACGCTCGACCACCTCACCGGCGGCAATCTGGTTCGCCAGTCGCGGGCTGAGCAGCTCGATGCGGGCGCTGCTGATGACTGCGTCATTCATTCCTTGGCCGCCAGTTCTGTACCCGGGATGGTGAGGGTCTGACCGATTTTCAGCTCATCGCTGCTCAGGTTGTTGGCGCTGCGCAGAGTGGCGGCGGAAACCTGATAACGCACGGCGATCATCGCCAGGGTTTCGCCCGGGCTCACGCGGTGGTCGCGAGGTCCCTGGGCAATCTTCCCGGAATCACGCAGCCAGGCGATGTAGGTGCCCGGCGGTGGATTCTGCTGGAAGAACTGCCGCACGCCGCTGCTGATGGAGCGCGCCAATGCCTGCTGGTGGCTGACAGTGGCCAGCTTGGAGGCTTCGTTGGCATTGGAGATAAAGCCGGTTTCCACCAGGATCGACGGAATGTCCGGAGACTTGAGCACCATGAACCCGGCTTGTTCGACGCGCTGCTTGTGCAGCGGGGTGACCCGGCCGATGTTGCTGAGCACTTTCTGGCCGACGTTGAGGCTGGAAGTCAGCGAGGCCGTCATGGACAAGTCCAGCAATACGCCGGCGAGCATCCGGTCCTTGTCATCGAGGCTGACGTTGCCGGCCCCGCCGATCAGGTCGGAACGGTTTTCGCTGTCCGCCAGCCAGCGGGCCGTCTCGGACGTGGCGCCACGGTCGGAGAGCGCGAACACCGAGGCCCCGAAGGCCGCGCGGGACGGTGCCGCGTCGGCGTGGATCGAGACGAACAGGTCGGCGCCTTTCTTGCGGGCGATCTCGGTGCGGCCGCGCAGCGGGATGAAGTAGTCGCCAGTACGGGTCAGCTCGGCACGGAAGCCCTTGAGGCCATTGATCTGGCGCTGCAGTTCACGGGCGATGGCCAGCACCACGTCTTTCTCATGCTGGCCGCGCGAGCCGGAGGCACCCGGGTCCTCGCCACCGTGACCGGCATCGATGACCACGACAATATCGCGCTTGCCGGCCGGGGCCGGTGGCAGCTTGATCTCAGGCTTGGTCGGCGTTACCGGGACCGCCGGCACAGTCGCGACATTCGGCGCGGGTGGCGGAGTCGGCGCGGCATCGGCCGGGTTGTCGAACAGATCGACCACCAGGCGATTGCCGTACTGGGCATTGGGCGTCAGGGTAAAACTCTTGGGGGTGACGGCCTTTTTCAGGTCGATGACCACCCGCAGGTCGGTAGGCGTGCGCTGGGCCGAACGCATGGCGGTAATCGGCGTATTCGCCGTGGAGACATTCAGCGGCCCGCCGAGGGTCGCACCGTTGATATCGATCACCAGACGATCAGGGGCCGTCAGGGTGAAGACGCTGTGCTGGACCGGCCCTGACAGGTCAAATACCAGTCGAGTGTTATCCGGTGCCCGCCACAGGCGAACGCTGCGGACCTGTGTAGCGGCCAGAGCGTCGACGGCCAATGCCGTAAGCAACAGTCCTACGACAGCAACCAACGCGCGAATGCGCATACCTAACCCCATCAATTATTTGAATTCCAACGCCAAAGCGGCACACCAGGCCTCGCCACGCGAGCCTTGCGACAACAAATGCAGGGAGCGCCCGCTGTTATGCGGGCTAATGGTAATGGTCAGGTCCGGCTTTGGCAAAAAGCCCGCACCACGCTGGGGCCACTCGATCAGACACAGTGCATCGCCCTCGAGATAATCGCGGATGCCGAGAAACTCCAGCTCTTCCGGATCGACCAGGCGATAAAGATCGAAGTGGAAGGCCCGCACATCGCCAATCTCGTAAGGCTCGACCAGGGTAAAGGTCGGGCTTTTCACCGCGCCGGCATGTCCCAGGCCACGGATAAGGCCCCGGGACAATGTGGTTTTCCCCGCCCCCAGATCGCCTTCCAGAAAGATCACACCCACCCCTTGAGTGACCTGCGCCAGGCGCGCGCCAAAGGCGATCATGGCGTCTTCGTCTGCCAGATACAGGGTTATTTCAGACACGGTGATTGCTCCTCCAGCAACTGACGAATGACCGGGATCAGATCGCTGGCCGCCAGCCCCCGGCCCAATTTACCTTGATGCTCGCCCGCGACGGCATGCAGCCAGACCGCCAGGCAAGCGCTATCGAACGCCGGCATCCCCTGGGCCAGCAGCGCCCCGACCAGACCGGCCAGCACATCCCCCAGTCCCGCCGTGGCCATGGCCGGATGCCCCCGGTCGCAACGGGCCAGGTGGCCATCAGGGCTGGCCACCAGACTTCCGGCGCCCTTCAGGATGGCGACAGCTGTGTATTTTTTGCTCAGTGCCCGTACGGCGGCTGGGCGATCCGCCTGCACCTGCGCGGTGGAAATCCCCAGCAGCCGGGCGGCCTCCCCCGGGTGCGGGGTGATCACGCTGCCCGACGGCAAGGTCAAACCGCCCTTGGCCAGCAGATTGAGCGCATCGGCATCCCAGACCTGGGGCCGCGGTGCATTGGCGGCGGCAGATAAAAGGCTACGCCCCCAGGCCGCCTGCCCCAGCCCGGGGCCCGCCACGATGACCGACGCCTGCTCCAGCATGCCCATCAGCTGGTTGGCCGAATCGGTGCCCAGGGCCATGACCTCCGGAACCCGCGCCAGAGCGGCTGCAACGTGCTCGCTGCGGGTCGCCAGAGAAACCATCCCGGCACCGCTGCGCAGGGCGCTCTCGGCGCAGAGCAGCGCCGCACCGCCAAAACCGCGATCGCCGCCGATCAGCAACAGGTGCCCGAACTGGCCTTTATGGGCGCTTGGCGAACGGGCAGCCAGCCGCGGCAGCGTGTCGGCCGTCAACGGCTGAATGTCGGGTAAAGGGTGTTTTGTCTGCGGCATGCGTCTTCGGGCTCCGATGTCTGGCAGAATTATACGCACCTCAGCCCCGGTTTCTCTCGCCTCATGCCTGCCATTACCACCGATCTGCCCGCCCTCGCCCAATCGATCAAGGATTGGGGCCGCGAGCTGGGCTTTCAACAAGTCGGCATCAGCGGCCTGGACCTGGCCGAGCATGAGCAGCACCTGGAACGCTGGCTCGAGGCCGGCTACCACGGCGAAATGGACTACATGGGCGCCCACGGCAGCAAACGCTCCCATCCGGACGAACTGGTGCCCGGCACCCTGCGCGTGGTGTCCCTGCGCATGGATTACCTGCCCGGCGACACCCAGATGGCGCAGCGCCTGGCCCAGCCGGAAAAGGCCTATGTCTCGCGCTACGCCCTGGGCCGCGACTATCACAAGCTGATCCGCAAGCGCGTGCAGCAACTGGCCGAGCGCATCCAGAAGGAAATCGGTCCGTTCGGCTATCGCGCCTTCGTCGACAGCGCCCCAGTGCTGGAAAAAGCCATCGCCGAACAAGCCGGGCTCGGCTGGATCGGCAAGAACACCCTGGTACTCAACCGCAAGGCCGGCAGCTATTTTTTCCTCAGCGAACTGTTCGTCGACCTGCCCTTGCCGGTGGACGAGCCACACGCCACCGAGCATTGCGGCCGCTGCACGGCATGCCTGGACATCTGCCCGACCAAGGCCTTCGTCGGCCCTTATGTACTGGACGCCCGGCGCTGCATTTCGTACCTGACCATCGAACTGAAAAACGCCATTCCCGAGGATCTGCGCCCGCTGATCGGCAACCGGGTGTTCGGCTGCGACGATTGCCAGATCGTCTGCCCGTGGAACCGCTTCGCCCGCCCTTCCGGCGAAGGCGATTTCAAGCCACGCCACAACCTCGACAATGCCGAGCTGGCCGAACTGTTCATGTGGGACGAGGACAAGTTTCTCAGCAGCACCGAAGGCTCGCCGCTGCGCCGCGCCGGCTATGAGCGCTGGCTGCGCAACCTGGCGGTGGGGCTGGGTAACGCGCCGTCGAGCATTCCGGTGCTGGAAGCCCTGAAAGCCCGGCGGGATTACCCGTCAGAGCTGGTGCGCGAACACGTGGAATGGGCGCTGAAGCAGCACGCCAGCCGTCATTGCTCGTCGTTGTAGACGAACTTGGGCATTTCCCAGTGAAAACGGATCGCCAGCAGGCGCAGTAGGAAACCGCCGAACAGGGTGATGAGGATCGACTGCTCGCCGGGCAATTGCAGATAGATGCAGAGCATGTAGCACCAGGCCGCGGCGAACGAGACGCTGGCATACAACTCACGACGGAAGATCAGCGGAATATCGTTGCAGAAGATGTCCCGCAGGATGCCGCCGAACACCCCGGTAATCACCCCGCTGACCGAAGCCACCACCATGCCGTGGCCCATTTCCAGGGCGGTCATGCAACCGATCAGGGTGAACGCCACCAGCCCCACGGCGTCGAGCACCAGGAACAGCGAACGCAAGTGGCGCATCAAGGGCGCGATGAAGATCGTCACCAGGGCCGCAACCGAGGTCAACACCAGGTACTCCGGGTGCTTGACCCAGGTCAGCGGGTAATGCCCCAGCAGCACGTCACGCACCGAACCGCCACCCAGGGCCGTGACGCAGGCGATCAACACCACCCCGAACCAATCCATGCCGCGACGACCGGCGGACAAGGCGCCAGTCATGGCTTCGGCGGTAATGGCAATCAGGTAAAGCATCAGCAGCATGATGGCGGTCCTTACAGGAAGGCGCGCAGTCTACTCAGTTGCTGTCGGCACCAAAAGGGGGCACCGCCTGGAATTGCTGGAGCCCCTGGAGCGATCTATCGCGAGCAAGCCTTGCGCGAACCTGTAGGAGCGAGGCTTGCCCGCGATGGCGTCAGACAGATGCCAGCGCACCATCAGAGCTTGATGAAGTGCTTGCGGTAATGCTGCAACTCGGCGATCGACTCGCGGATGTCGTCCAGGGCCAGGTGGGTACTGCCTTTCTTGAAGCTGTCGCGCACGTCCGGCGCCCAGCGGGCCGCCAGTTCCTTGAGGGTGGAAACGTCGAGGTTGCGGTAGTGGAAGTAGCTTTCCAGTGCCTTCATATGGCGGTACAGGAAGCGGCGATCCTGGCAGATGCTGTTGCCACAGATCGGCGACTTGCCCTTGGGCACCCACTGCTCCAGGAAGGCGATGGTCTGCGCTTCCGCTTCAGCCATGCTGATGCGGCTTTCACGCACGCGCTGGGTCAGCCCCGAACCGCCGTGCTGGCGGGTGTTCCACTCATCCATGCCGGCGAGAACTTCATCGCTCTGGTGGATGGCGATGACCGGACCTTCAGCCAAGGTATTGAGATTGCTATCGGTGACGATGGTCGCCATCTCGATGATGACGTCGGTATCAGGGTTCAGACCGGTCATTTCCAGATCGATCCAGATCAGATTCTGCGGGTTTTGCATGTGTGGGCTCCTCGGCGTAGTTGCGCAGTTTAGCCTAGAGGGACCTGCCGGCGTGCTAAACTCGCGGCCGTTTTACCTAACCGCCGCATTATCGACACGGAACACCAATGGCCAAACGCCAGCTCAATCGTCGCCAAAACTGGCGCATCGAAAAGATTCAAGGCGAACGCGCTGCCCGCGCCGCCAAACGTGAATCCTCTGCCGTGGAAGCACTGGAAGGCGGCGATCTCGGCCCCGAACAGACCGGCCTGGTGATCGCCCACTTCGGTGTGCAGGTCGAGGTCGAGGCGCGCGAGGGCGAACTGGCCGGCCAGGTGTTCCGCTGCCACTTGCGGGCCAACCTGCCGGCGCTGGTGACCGGCGATCAGGTGGTCTGGCGTCCGGGCAACCAGGGTATTGGCGTGATCGTCGCGCAACTGCCGCGCCACACCGAGCTGTGCCGTCCCGACAGCCGCGGCCAGCTCAAGCCGGTGGCCGCCAACGTCGACATGATCGTGATCGTCTTCGCCCCGCTGCCCGAGCCCCATGCCAACCTGATCGACCGCTACCTGGTAGCCGCCGAACATGCCGGCATCCGTCCGCTGCTGCTGCTCAACAAGTTCGACCTGATCGACGAGCAGAATGCCCCCGCCCTGAATGCCTTGCTGGCGGTCTATCGTCAGCTGGGCTACCCGGTGCTGGAAGTCTCGGCGCACCACGGCGACGGCATGGAACAGCTGCAAGCGCAGCTGGACGGACGGATCAGCGTGTTCGTCGGCCAGTCGGGTGTGGGCAAGTCGTCGCTGGTGAACAGCCTGCTGCCGGAAGTCGAAACCCGCGTCGGGCCTTTGTCGGAACTGTCCGGCCAGGGCACCCACACCACCACCACCGCGCGCCTGTTCCACTTCCCGGGCGGCGGCGAACTGATCGACTCCCCGGGGATTCGCGAATTCGGCCTGGGCCACGTCAGCCGCGCCGATGTCGAAGCGGGCTTCATCGAGTTCAACGACCTGCTGGGCACCTGCCGTTTCCGCGACTGCAAGCACGACCGCGAACCGGGCTGCGCCCTGCTCAAGGCCCTGGAAGACGGCCGGATCCAGCAGCAGCGGATGAACAGCTATCGCTCGATCATCGCCAGCCTGCCGGACAGCAGCTATTAATAGGTAGCACCACGCTGAAACAAAAAAGGCCGCGATGATCGCGGCCTTTTTTATCGAGCACTCTTTAACAGAGCCTGCTGTTACTCATCACCGCGCGGCTGGAGGCGTAGCTGCGGGTGCAGCCGCGCCTTCGGTCTTCGGTGCGGCGTCGTCGAAGATATTCAGGCGCTCGCGCAGTTCATGGGCTGGCAGCGGCTCCTGCTCTGGCGGCAAGGCATTCGGATCGACCGGCACTTCGCCCGGGGCGCCCTGGCCCTGGGTCGGTGCCGGGGCCTCGGGAGCGACTTCGCCTTCGATCGCGCGCTGGGCCTTTTTGGTCAGCACCACGATGTCGATACGCCGGTTGATCGGGTTGAACGGGTCCTTGCGATCGAACAGCGACGACGAGGCATACCCCACCACGCGAGCCACCTGGCCGTCCGGATAGCTGCCCGCCACCAGCGCCCGACGCGCGGCGTTGGCACGGTTGGCCGAAAGCTCCCAGTTGCCGAAATCGCCGGTGCCCGAGTAAGGCTTGGCATCGGTGTGACCGCTGATGCTGATCTTGTTCGGCACCGCTTTGATGGTGTCGGCCATGGCCAGCAGGATGTCCTCGAAGTATGGCTTCAGGCGCGCACTGCCGGAGTCGAACATCGGCCGGTTTTCCGAATCGATGATCTGGATACGCAGGCCGTCCGGAGTGATCTCGAACAGGATCTGGTCCTTGAACTTCTGCAATTGCGGGTTTTCTTCGACCTTGTTCTGCAGCTCTTGAAGCAACAGTTCCAGACGCTCTCTTTCCACCTGCTCGGCCATGCTCTCGACCTGATCGGTGTCGACCGTGACCTTGTCCGGCTGTGGCTGCGACTTGATCTCCGGGTTGAGCGTGTTTTCCGGCGCCAGCTCGGGAGAACCGCCCAGGTCGATAATGTAGGGCGTGCCGCTTTCCGAGAAGCCGATCGGGTCCTTGAAGTAACCGGCGATGGCGATCTTCTGTTCCGGGGTGGCGGTGGACAACAGCCACAGCACCAGGAAGAACGCCATCATTGCCGTGGCAAAGTCGGCGAAGGCGATCTTCCACGCCCCACCGTGATGCCCGCCGGCAAAGCGCTTGACGCGCTTGATGATAATCGGCTGATTGTTTTCCATGGCTTAGCGACCGCGAACCGCTTGTTCCAGCTCGGCGAAGCTCGGACGGTGCGCCGGGTACAGGACCTTGCGCCCGAACTCCACGGCCAGCGAGGGCGGCATGCCGGAAGCCGAGGCCACCAGGGAGGCCTTGATGGCTTCGTAGACGTTCAGCTCTTCCTTGGCGTCGTGGGCCAGGGAGTGGGCCAGCGGGCCGAAGAATCCATAGGCCGCGAGAATACCGAAGAAGGTACCGACCAGCGCCGCACCTACGTGCAGGCCGATGGACTTCTGGTCGCCATCGCCCAGGGATGCCATAGTCACCACGATACCCAGTACCGCCGCGACGATACCGAAACCCGGCATGCCGTCGGCGATGCCGTTGACCGCATGGGACGGATGCTCGAGGTCTTCCTTGAGGCTGAACAGCTCCATGTCGAACAGGCCTTCCAGCTCGTGGGGAGCCATGTTGCCGGAGGACATGATGCGCAGGTAGTCACAGATGAACGCGGTCATGCGCTCGTCTTTGAGCACGGATGGGTACTTGGCGAAAATCGGGCTGGCGGCGGCGTCTTCAATATCGCCCTCGATCGCCATCATGCCTTCGCGGCGGCTCTTGTTGAGGATCTCGTAGATCAGGCCCAGCACTTCCAGGTAGAAAGTCTGGGAAAAACGCGAACCGAACATCCCCAAGGACTTCTTGAGCACGTGCATGGTCATGTAGCCGGGGTTCGCCTGCAGGAACGCCCCCAGCGCGGCGCCGCCGATAATCAAGACCTCGAAAGGCTGGATCAGGGCGGCAATCTTGCCGTGAGAAAGCACGTATCCGCCGAGCACGCTCGCGAACACGACGATGATGCCGATAATTTTAGCCATAGGTAGGAAGGTACTTACTGAGTCGGGTTCAAGGTCATATTCGGAAGTTCTTAAAACTCTTCTTCTACTTATCGGCAAAACTGCGCCAGACTATAGGCCGTTAAGGCGAAAAGCCAGTTTGGCCCGCTCTGGGCGTGTTTACAGCAGACGATGATTGCGCCCAGCCATGTCTAATGAAACGACAGTCCCAACTACCGCCCCCCACTCCCTCGAATCCTGGATAAAGCTGCTTGATGCGGTCCGCCTGCCGGTGCCGCAGGCCAGCCACGACCGGGTCTGCAAAGCCATCAGGGACAATCGCAGCTCATTGCGCGACATTGCCGACCTGATGCAGGACAGCCCCGCGCTGGCCTTGAGCGTGATTCGCGAAGCCAATCGCCACACCCACGGCAGCATGAGCGAGCCGGCCGAGAACCTTGAGGTCGCCCTCAACCGCCTGGGCCTGGCGCGTACCGAAGAGTTGCTCGCCCGCCTGCCCGCCCAGCCCGAGGAGGAGATCCCGGTCGGGCTGCGCCAGTTGCAACTGATCAGCCAGCACGCGACCCAACAGGCCAACGGCTTTTTCGCCGGGCGCCTGGCCAGGCTCTGGCAGGACATTCACTGGGGCAGCCTGCTGTTTCTCTCGCCGCTGTGGCCCTTGGCGCTGGCCTATCCAAAACTGCTCGAAGAGTGGGAGCTGCGTGTCGTCCATAAAGCCGAACCGGCCCAGGAGGTCGAGCAGGAACTGTTCGGCGTCGGCCTGCTTCAGTTGGGCCAGGCCCTGGTCGAGGTCTGGCACTTGCCGATCTGGGTACAGCAAGGCTACCGCCTGCTGATCGACGAGCAGGATCAATTGGTCAAGGCACTGCATATCGCCCGGGACAACGCCCATCCGCTGCACCAGCGACAATGCCTGGATGCCGATCCGGCCCTGCAGCGCTGGCTGAACCAGCCGGCCAACAGCGTGCTGCTGGCCAACGCCCTGGCCCTGTCGGCGCAAGAGTCCTGGACCGGCCCGCACTGCATGCGCTGGCAATATCTGACCAGCCTGTATTTGCAGATGCCGATGGACGAACTGCAACAACAGTTGCACCAGCAAGCCGCGCAGAGTGCCCGGCATCACCGCATGCCCGACCTGTGGCATCCGGCCGAAGCGCTGCTCTGGCCCTGGGAGGCCCGGCGCGTGCATCGCGGCGAGCTCCCGGTTCCCGCACCAACCGCAGAAGACCTGGCCAAGTGGCGCAAGCAATGCAGCGAATTGCTGGTGGAGCCCAGCCGCTTCAGCAATGCCATGCACCTGACCACCTTTGCCCGCGACGCCCTGGTGGCGTGCGGCATGCGCCGGGTAATGCTGCTGATGGTCGACCGCACGCGGACCCAGTTGCGCGTGCATCAGATCGCCGGGCTGCCTGCGCCCGCCATGAACCTGGCATTGACGGTCAACCAGAGCAGCGTATTGCAAAGGCTGCTGGACGCTCCGGCGCAAGTGCGCCTGACGCCGACCAACAACGCCCAGTTCTCCGCCCGCCTGCCCGCCAGCCTGCGCACGCTGTTTCGTGGCGAGCACCTGCTGATGCGCTCGGTGCCCAGCAATGGCCGGGTGATCATGCTGATCGTCGCCGACCAGGGCGGCCAACCCTTCTCGGAAATCTCCGTACAGGCGTTCGGCAAAACCGCGCAGTGCATCGAAAAGGCCCTGCACAGCTTTACCAACCGCAGCCGCTGACGCTTGCGCTACAATCCCTCCCTTTGTGCCCTGGAGACCTCACATGCCTGACTTCTCTGGCTTGCCGCTGGTGATCGAGCCGAGCGACCTGCTCCCTCGCCTCGACGCCCGCGAACTGATTCTGGTGGACCTGACCAGCGCCGCCCGCTATGCCGCGGGCCATATCCCCGGCGCGCACTTCGTCGACCCCAAGCGTACCCAGCTCGGTCAGGCACCGGCGCCAGGGCTGATGCCGCCACAGGCAGCCCTTGAGGCCCTGTTCGGCGAACTGGGACATAACCCGGACGCGGTCTACGTGGTCTATGACGACGAAGGCGGCGGCTGGGCCGGGCGCTTCATCTGGCTGCTGGATGTCATCGGCCACTCCCGTTACCACTACCTGGACGGCGGGCTGCTGGCCTGGCTGGCAGACGGCCTGCCGGTCTCGAACGAAGTCCCGGCGGCCGTCGGCGGCCCTGTCGCCCTGACCCTGCACGACGAGCCGACCGCCACCCGCGAATACCTGCAAAGCCGTCTTGGCGCGGCCGACCTGGCGATCTGGGATGCCCGCGGCCCCCTGGAGTACTCGGGGGAGAAAGTCCTCGCCGCCAAGGGTGGGCACATTCCCGGCGCGATCAACTTCGAGTGGACGGCAGGCATGGACCCGGCGCGCAACCTGCGGATCCGCAGCGACATGCCGCAGATCCTCGAACAGCTCGGCATCAGCAAAGACAAAGAAGTGATCACCCACTGCCAGACTCACCATCGCTCTGGCTTCACCTATCTGGTGGCCAAGGCGCTCGGTTATCCGCGAGTCAAAGGCTATGCCGGTTCCTGGGGCGAATGGGGCAACCACCCTGACACGCCCGTAGAGATTTAAGATTTTAAGGACAGTTAATGAAAAAGCGTTTGTTTATCCTCAGCCAGTACCTGCTGCCTCACCACCTGCTGTCGCGCCTGGCCGGCTGCATTGCCGAGTGCCGCGTGCGCTGGTTCAAGAATGCCTTCACCGCCTGGTTCGCCAAGCGTTATCAGGTGGACATGTCTCAAGCGCTGGTGGAAGACCTGACCGCCTATGAGCACTTCAACGCCTTCTTCACCCGCGCGTTGAAAGACGGCGCCCGCCCGCTGGACCAGACCCCGGGAGCGATCCTCAGCCCAGCCGACGGCGCGGTCAGCCAACTTGGCCCGATCGAGCACGGTCGGGTATTCCAGGCCAAGGGCCACAGCTTCAGCGTGCTGGAACTGTTGGGTGGCGACTCGGCCCTGGCAGCCCCGTTCATGGGCGGCGATTTCGCCACCATCTACCTGTCGCCGAAGGACTACCACCGCGTGCACATGCCGCTGGCCGGCACCCTGCGGGAAATGGTCTACGTACCGGGGCGGATCTTCTCGGTCAACCAGACCACCGCGGAAAACGTGCCGGAACTGTTCGCCCGCAATGAGCGCGTGGTATGCGTTTTCGATACCGAGCGCGGCCCGATGGCCGTGGTATTGGTGGGCGCGATGATCGTGGCCTCGATCGAAACCGTCTGGGTCGGCCTGGTGACTCCGCCCAAGCGCGAACTGAAGACCGTGCGCTACGACGAAGCCGCCCGCGCGCCGATCCACCTGAAAAAAGGCGCCGAATTGGGCCGTTTCAAGCTGGGTTCCACCGCGATCGTGCTGTTCGGGCCGGAGCAAGTGCAGTGGGCCGAAGAACTGGCGGCCGGCTCGCCGGTGCAGATGGGCCAGGGCATCGGCCTGGCCAAGGCCTGAGCCTTGGGCATAAAAAGCCGGACATAAAAAAACGCCGCGGATCGCGGCGTTTTTTTTGCCCTGGATTCAGCTCAGAGCTGGCCGTCGCGATCGCGGAAGCCCAGCAGATAAAGCACACCATCCAGGCCCAGGGTGGAAATCGCCTGCTTGGCCGACTGCTTGACCAACGGCTTGGCGCGGAAGGCCACGCCCAGGCCGGCAATCGCCAGCATCGGCAAGTCGTTGGCGCCGTCGCCGACCGCGATGGTCTGCTCCAGGCGCAAACCTTCTTTGGCGGCCAGCTCGCGCAGCAGATCGGCCTTGCGCTGGGCGTCGACAATCGGCTCGACCGCGACACCGGTCACCTTGCCGTCGACCACTTCCAGCTCGTTGGCGAATACATAGTCGATCCCCAGCTTGGCCTGCAGCTGCTTGGCGAAGTAGGTGAAGCCACCCGAGAGGATCGCGGTCTTGTAGCCCAGGCGCTTGAGTTCGGCGAACAGGGTCTCGGCCCCTTCGGTCAGGCGCAGCGATGCGCCGATGGAGTCCAGCACCTTGATATCCAGGCCCTGGAGCAAGGCCAGGCGCTCCTTGAAGCTGGCACGGAAATCCAGCTCGCCGGCCATGGCCCGCTCGGTGATTTCCGCCACGCGGTCACCCACGCCGGCCGCCTTGGCCAGTTCGTCGATGACTTCCGCCTCGATCAGCGTCGAGTCCATGTCGAACACCGCCAGGCGGCGGTTGCGACGGAACAGCGAGTCTTCCTGGAAGGCGATATCGACGTTCAGCTCCTGGGCGACGCTGAGGAACTCGGCACGCAATGCCTGCGGATCGGCCGCTTCGCCCCGCACGGAGAACTCGATGCAACCCTTGCCCTTGTCGGCCGGGGTGTCCAGCGGCATGCGCCCGGAGAGGCGATCGATGTGGTCGATGTTCAAGCCGTACTTGGCGGTGATCGAACTGACGCGCTGCAACTGCTCGGCCGTGACCTTGCGGGTCAGCAAGGTGACGATATGGCGCTTCTTGCCCTGGCCGCCGACCCACTGCTGGTAATCCTCTTCGGAAACCGGCGTGAAACGGACCTGCTGGTCCAGCTCATAGGCGGTGAACAGAATGTCCTTGAGCACTGACGAACTCTGCTCGTTGTCCGGAATTTCAACCAGGATGCCGAACGACAGAGTGTCGTGAATCACCGCCTGACCGATGTCGAGAATGTTCACACCACCCTGGGCCAGAACGCCGGTAATGGCCGCAGTGAGACCCGGACGGTCCTCACCAGTGATGTTTATCAGGACGATTTCGCGCAAGGCGCACCCCCGCAGGTGGAAAAAAACCGCATTCTACCCACTTTCAGTGACCATCGGGCACAGCCAGCGCTTTGCCGGTCTAGGGCCTGTCGCTATACTGCGCCTCAACTTCACGGACAAAAGAGCCGAGCTCAGTGAACCGGCCCACGCCAGTTAAAACCGATAACTTCTTCCTGCTGATCTTCCGTGCACTGCGTCACCGCCGTGTACCGATTGCATTGCGCATTGCCAGCCATAACGTGATCCTGGTCGCCCTGGCCCTGGTGATCTATGCCTGCGTGATGGGCCTGCAGTTCAAGCAGGCCATGCACGAACAAGCCGACGCCCTGGGTCAGAGCCTGACTACCCAGACTGCGACCTCGGCCACCGAGCTGTTGGTGTCCAACGACATCCTCAGCCTCAACGTGCTGCTGAACAACCTGACCAAGAACCCGCTGGTTGCCCATGCGGCGATCTACAGCGTGGACAACCGCATCCTCGCCGAAGCCGGTCAGCGCCCGAAAAGCAGCCTGCTGGGTGAAACCGAAGGCGTCTACCAGACCAAGATCACCTTCCAGGACGTGACCGCGGGCAACCTGCGCATCAGCCTGGACATGGAACAATTCCAGCAGCCGATGACCATCAGCCTGCAGAGCATGGGCATTCTCAGCGCAATCCTGCTGGCTTTGGCCCTGGCCTTGAGCCTGCGCCTGGGACGGCACATCTCCACACCGCTGATGCAACTGCGGGTCTGGCTGCGGGATATCGACGAGAACACCCCGGCCACCCAGCGCCAGGACGAGATCGGCGACCTGGCTCGCCAGCTGCACGCCAGCTTCGCGCCAGAGAAGGTCGAGCCGGAACCCGAACCGGAAGCCGAGATCGACGATACCGACTACGACGACAGCGAAGACGCGGAACCGACCTTCGAGGTGCGCAACCTGCGTGACCCGAGCTTCGATGAAAGTGCTCCGGTGGCCGGCCTCAAGCCCGCGCCACGGCACGTGATCAATGCCGAAGAAGACCTGGCCGACGATGAAGACCCGTTCGCCGACCTTCGCGACAGCTCGTCCACCGCGACCGCTGCCAAGCCGATCGTGAAACCCACGGTACCGGCACAGCCGCAGCACAGCGCGGTCCTGGCCGTGCAACTGGGCGCCCAGGAGCAACTGCGCCGCCTGCCCCGCGCCCGCCTGACGGAATTGCTGGAACGTTATCGCGACTGCCTCGACCAGGCCGCCTCGCTGTACCAGAGCGAACTGCATACCCTGAACGACGGCAGCACGCTGATGCTGTTCCACAGCGAAGACAGCGGCGACGACTACCTGACCAACGCCATCTGCTGTGGCGAGTTGCTGCGTGCCCTGGGGCATGCCCTGCAAATCGAAGTGGCCGACAGCGGCATCACCCTGCAGCTGCAACTGGGCCTGACCCTTGGCGAAGAGCTGTTCGGCCTGAGCCAGATCGACCTGCTGTTGACCGAGACCGCCCAGGACGCCCTGGCGCTGTCCCAGCACAGCCGCAACCTGCTGCTGGTCGAGCGCAAGATCAACGATGACGCCCTGATTCGTCAGCGCGCGCGCATCCGTCCGATCGCCAGCCCGGAAGGCGCCTGCTGCGTCGAACGCCTGATGGAGCCCTACCCATCGATGCTGGAACGGCAACTGGCGCGGATGCACGAGACTCGCGCCAAGCTGTAAGCCAGCCGCCCAACAAAAAGCCCGCAGCGATGCGGGCTTTTTTGTGGCTGCGGCACAGTCGTCGCGAGCAAGCCAGTCGCCTCTCTGTAGGAGCGAGCTTGCTCGCGATACTCCATCAAGGGCGCACCATTACCTCAGGCTCAACCTGCCCCCCCAGAAACGACAAAGCCCGCTGATCAGCGGGCTTTGTCCTGGAACCGCAACACTCAGAAGCGGAACACTTCCATATCCGTGCGGATAGGCGTGGCCATTGGAATCTTCGGCTGCTTCTCCTGCTCGGCCGGCTTTGCCGCCGGCGCAGGCGCCGCCTTGCGGGGTACCTCGGCTACCGTAGGCTGGTTGGCCAGCGGCTTGAGGGCACCCGAGAGCTGCTCGGCCAGGCGTTGCAGCAATACGCCCTGGGCCTGGACCTGGGACGCGGTGGTACCCGCATGCTGCTCCTGCAGATGAACGATACGGTTGTCGCGAACCTGCCCACGGCGATCGATCAGGCGCCATTGCGCATCGAGAACCGCCGGTTGCGAGGCGCCCGAATCCAGGCGAGTGATCGACAGCAACACCTGCACATCCGGAGTGAAACCGGTGCTCGCCGGCGCCAGCACTACACGCTGGCTGTCCAGCTGGCCGGCGACCTGACGCAACAGCAACTGATCGATATCGGAAGACAGACTGCCGGCCCAGCGACCGTCGGTCGAAGCCTGCAGGCTGCCGTCGTTCTGACGTTGCAGCAAGGTTTCACGTTGCAGGTAGTCGGCAACCAGTACCGGCCCCAGCAATACGGCCATACCGGCGCTTTGTGCCGGTTGAGCTGGACTTCCGCTGTCCAGCTGATACAGCGACACCGGCTGGTGTACGCTGCAACCCGCCAGGCCAAGAACGCCAGCGAGCAAGAAAACAAGAGGAAGGCGCAGAGCAGTCATCATCCCATCCAGGTGGCGGCCACAAGGCTAGCCACAGTGTAAATACTCAAAATAACCCTGAATAACGCTCAGCCACGCCGGCGCTTGAAAGCGCATATCATCCGTGAATATGCGCCATGACTCCAGTGTTGTAGCGCCGATCTACCGGTTAAATCGCAGATCGAACGCTCTAACCCGCATCAATTGAGAGTTTCTACCAACAACGCATCCACTCGCTGGAAGCCCCGTGGCAGTTTGTTCCCCCGGCGACCGCGCTCGCCCTTGTAATGTTCGAGGTCATCGGCCTTGAGCGACAGGGTACGTTTTCCGGCCTGCAGCACCAGTGTCGCGCCTTCCGGCAGTACCGCGATATCGGTCACGTACTCCTCGCGGCTGGCCACTCGCTCACCCGGAATCCCGATGATCTTGTTGCCCTTGCCTTTGCCCAACTGCGGCAGGTCGCTGATCTTGAACACCAGCAAACGCCCTTCGGTGGTCACCGAAGCCAGCCAGTTCTGTTCACGATCGCTCACTGGCCGCGGCAACAGCACCTTGGCGTTGTTCGGCAGGCTCAACAACGCCTTGCCGGCCTTGTTCTTGGCTTGCAGATCCTCGCCCTTGACCACGAAGCCGTAACCCGCGTCGGAGGCGATCACGTACAGCGCCTCGTCGTCCGGCAGCAGTACGCATTCGAAACTGGCCCCAGGCGGCGGCGTCAGGCGTCCGGTCAGCGGCTCGCCCTGGCCACGGGCCGATGGCAGCGTATGCGCCGCCACCGAATAACTGCGCCCGGTGGAGTCGATAAACACCGCGAACTGGTTGGAGCGCCCGATGGCCGAGGTCTTGAAGCCGTCGCCAGCCTTGTAGGACAGCCCCGTGGCGTCGATATCATGCCCTTTGGCGCAGCGTACCCAACCTTTTTCCGACAGAACGATGGTGACCGGCTCGGTCGGCATCAGCTCGTTTTCCGACAGAGCCTTGGCCTCGGCGCGCTCGACGATCGGCGAACGACGGTCGTCGCCGTAGGTTTCGGCGTCCTGCAGCAATTCGGTGCGCACCAGCTTCTTCAGCTTGGCTTCGCTGTTGAGCAAGGCTTGCAGCTTGGCCTGCTCCTTGAGCAGTTCGTCCTGCTCGGCGCGCAGCTTCATCTCTTCCAGCCGCGCCAACTGACGCAGGCGGGTATCGAGGATGTAGTCGGCCTGCACTTCGCTCAGGGCGAAACGCTCGATTAATTTGGCTCGCGGCTGGTCCTCGGTACGAATGATGTGGATCACTTCATCCAAGTTGAGGTAGGCGATCAGCAAGCCGTCCAACAGGTGCAGGCGGCGCTCGACCTTGTCCAGGCGGAACTGCAGGCGGCGGCGCACCGTCAGTACGCGGAACTCCAGCCATTCCACCAGCAGGGCGCGCAGGTTCTTCAGTTGCGGCTTGCCGTCCAGGCCGATGATGTTGACGTTGACCCGGTAGCTGGATTCCAGCTCGGTGGTCGCAAACAGATGCTGCATCAGCTCGTCGGGATCGACCCGGTTGGAACGCGGAATGATCACGATCCGGCATGGGTGCTCGTGGTCCGACTCGTCGCGCAGGTCGGCAACCATCGGCAGCTTCTTGGCCTGCATCTGCGCGGCGATCTGTTCCAGCACCTTGGCGCCGGACACCTGGTGCGGCAGCGCGGTGACGATGATGTCGCCATCCTCGATGCGATAGACGGCACGCATGCGCACCGAACCGCGACCGGTTTCATAGATTTTCAGCAGGTCGGCGCGCGGCGTGATGATTTCCGCTTCGGTCGGATAGTCCGGGCCCTGAATGTGCTCGCAAAGCTGTTCGACTGTGGCCTTGGGCTCATCCAGCAGGCGCACGCAAGCGGTGGCGACTTCGCGCAGGTTGTGCGGCGGCACGTCAGTGGCCATGCCCACGGCGATACCGGTGGTGCCATTGAGCAGGATGTTCGGCAAACGTGCCGGCAATACCAGGGGCTCCTGCAGGGTACCGTCGAAGTTCGGCCCCCAGTCCGCAGTGCCCTGGCCCAGCTCGCTGAGCAGCACTTCGGAGTAACGCGACAGGCGCGCTTCGGTATAACGCATGGCGGCGAAGGACTTGGGATCGTCCGGCGCACCCCAGTTACCCTGGCCGTCCACCAGCGTGTAGCGATAGCTGAAAGGCTGCGCCATCAGCACCATGGCTTCGTAGCAGGCCGAGTCGCCGTGGGGGTGGAACTTACCCAGCACGTCACCGACCGTACGGGCGGACTTCTTGTGCTTGGAATCGGCATCCAGCCCCAGCTCACTCATGGCGTAGACGATACGCCGCTGTACCGGTTTCAGGCCGTCGCCGATATGCGGCAAAGCACGGTCCATGATCACGTACATGGAGTAGTTGAGGTAGGCATTTTCGGTGAAGTCAGCCAGCGATCGGCGTTCTACGCCATCCAGGCTGAGATCCAGGGAGTCGCTCATGCGGGCCTCATCAGTTCGTTGTCTGGCGCAGCAGCAAAGTGCCGCCGCGCTGGGTAAATTCAAGTTTTTTCAAAGCGCTCATGCCCAGCAACACCTGCTCGCCACCCAGGCCCGGCGCGACCAGCGCACGGACATCGCGCAGGACGATATCGCCCAGTTGCAGGCGGTCGAGGCGGGTTCGATAACCCTCGCTACGACCGTTGGCGGTACTCAGGGTCACCGGTGCGCCCTTCTCCAGGCCAAGACGCTCGGCCAGCCCGGACGGGATCGACACATCGGTCGCTCCGGTATCGAGCATGAAATTCACCGGCTGGCCGTTGATCTGGCCGCTGGCGACGAAATGCCCCTGGCCGTTGCCGACCAGTTTCACTTCGATGTAACCCTCATGTTGTTGCGAAGTGACGACAGCATTGGGGTTCTCCTGACGCTGTTCCCACTCGCCAAAAAACCGTGTCGCCAGGAACAGCCCGGCGCCCCAGGCCAGCACCAGCAGCACGCGCCCGGCACGTTTACCCGGTGGCTGCTGGCTCACGACTTGGCACTCCAACCGCCCTCGGGCGCGGCGAAGCGCCAGACGATCGGGCGTTTTTCACCGTCGGCACGGGCTCCGGTGTTGTTATCCACACCGATCCAGGCGCCGTCGGCATCCACCACCAGGGCCTCGGTCAGGCCATAGGCCTGTGGATAACGCCGGCTTTCCTGCAACGCCTCGGCGGCAAACGACCAGCAACGCTCGACCTTGGCCGTCGACGCATCACGACGACAGACCTGGAACGCATTGCGCTCGAGGGTGAACAACTTGCCCTCGAACAGCGACAGGTCGGCGAAATCCCGGGACACCGCCTTGGCCTTGGGCATCTGCGGCGGCTGCATTTCCAGCCCGGCCTCGCTGAGCAGCACACAGCCACCGTCGCAGTCCCAGACACTCTGCTGGCGCTTGATCAACAGCAGCCCGCGGCGCTCGCGCTCGGCGGCCAGCCAGATCCGGTCGCCGGCCGGGTTGACCGCCAGGCCTTCGAACAAGGCATTGAAGTGCAGCAACATACCGCTGGCCCGCGCCTCGCGCACCATGATCGGCGAAATCTTCAGCCAGGCGGCCGACCCCGTCGGCGGCAGCTGCAACACCGCCGCGTGGGACTCGCTGACCACATACTTGTTGCCGGCGCTGTCGCAAGCAATACCCTCGAAATCCAGGTCGCCGCCGCGCACGAACGATGCGACCCAGGTGCGCGAGCTCAAGCCCCAGGGCAAACCGCTGTCCGGCACCGGCGGTACGTCGATGCGCACGGTTTCGGCCTGCCAGACGCGGTCGCTGGTATCGAGCCGATAGATCTGGTCATCGTCGCGGTCGGAGACCGTCCACAGCTCCTTGCCGCACAACGCCAGCCCCGACAGGTTGCCGCCACGCATGCCGTCCACCGGATGCTCGGCCAGCAGCCTCAACTCGGGCAAAGGGTCGGCCATCGCCGAGGTTGCCAATAGCAGTAATGCCAGGGCAAAGCCTCTGCGCATCAGGCCAGAACCTCGGCCAGGTTGCCCTTGGACTCCAGCCAGCTCTTGCGATCGCCGGCGCGTTTCTTCGCCAGCAGCATGTCCATCATTTCCGAGGTCGCGGCGAAGTCTTCACCGAGGGTCAACTGCACCAGGCGCCGGGTGTTCGGGTCCATGGTGGTTTCGCGCAGTTGCGGCGGGTTCATTTCACCCAGGCCTTTGAATCGGGTGACCTGCGGCTTGCCACGCTTCTTCTCGGCCACCAGGCGATCGAGAATGCCATCGCGCTCGGCTTCGTCGAGGGCGTAATAGATCTCCTTGCCCAGGTCGATGCGGTACAGCGGCGGCATCGCCACGTAGACGTGACCGGCATCCACCAGCGGGCGGAAATGCTGGACGAACAGCGCGCAGAGCAGCGTCGCGATGTGCAAGCCGTCGGAGTCGGCGTCGGCGAGGATGCAGATCTTTCCGTAGCGCAGCTGGCTCATGTCCTCGGCGCCCGGGTCGACCCCGATGGCCACGGCGATGTTGTGCACTTCCTGGCTGGCCAGGACTTCGCTGCCGTCGACTTCCCAGGTGTTGAGGATCTTGCCGCGCAGCGGCAGGATCGCCTGGAATTCCTTGTCCCGCGCCTGCTTGGCCGAACCACCGGCGGAATCACCTTCCACCAGGAACAGCTCGGAACGCATCGGGTCCTGGCCGGCGCAATCCGCCAGCTTGCCTGGCAATGCCGGGCCCTGGGTAATGCGCTTGCGCTCGACCTTCTTGCTGGCCTTGAGGCGACGGCCGGCGTTGCTGATGGCCAGCTCCGCCAGTTGCATGCCCAGCTCAGGGTTGGCGTTGAGCCACAGGCTGAACGCGTCCTTGACCACGCCCGAAACGAAGGCGGCCGCCTCGCGGGACGACAGGCGTTCCTTGGTCTGGCCGGAGAACTGCGCGTCCTGCATCTTCATCGACAGAACGAAGGCAATGCGCTCCCAGACATCTTCCGGTGCCAGCTTCAGGCCACGCGGCAGCAGGTTGCGGAATTCGCAGAACTCGCGCATGGCGTCCAGCAGGCCCTGGCGCAGACCGTTGACGTGGGTACCGCCCTGGGCGGTCGGGATCAGGTTGACGTAGCTTTCCTGCACGCTGTCGCCGCCTTCCGGCAACCACAGCAGGGCCCAGTCCACCGCTTCCTTGTTACCGGCCAGGCTGCCGCAGAAAGGTTCGGCCGGCAGGCGTTCGAATTCGCTGACCGCGTCCACCAGATAGGAGCGCAGGCCGTCTTCGTAATGCCACTCGACCTTCTCGCCGGTGCCTTTGTCTTCGAAGCTGACCAGCAACCCCGGGCACAACACGGCCTTGGCCTTGAGCACATGCTTGAGGCGGCTGACGGAGAATTTCGGCGAATCGAAGTATTTCGGATCCGGGGCGAAATACACGCTGGTCCCGGTATTGCGCTTGCCGACGCTGCCGACCACTTCCAGTTCAGTGGCCTTGAAGCCGTCGGCGAAAGTCATCTGGTATTCGTTGCCATCACGCTTGACCCGCACCCGCACCTGGGTCGACAAGGCGTTGACCACGGAAATACCCACCCCGTGCAGACCGCCGGAGAACTGGTAGTTCTTGTTGGAGAACTTGCCGCCCGCATGGAGCTTGGTGAGGATCAGCTCGACGCCGGACACGCCCTCTTCGGGGTGAATGTCCACTGGCATGCCGCGACCGTCATCGGACACTTCCAGGGAATGGTCGGCATGCAGGATGACCTGGATCGACTTCGCGTGCCCCGCCAGGGCTTCGTCGACACTGTTGTCGATGACTTCCTGGGCGAGGTGGTTCGGCCGGGTGGTATCGGTGTACATGCCCGGGCGTTTGCGCACCGGGTCGAGGCCCGAGAGGACTTCGATGGCGTCTGCGTTATAAGAGCTAGCGCTGGGAGTGGCCATGGGGTCTCGTCGTTAGTCGTTCAATGAAATAGAAGCGAGGGTTCACAGCGAGGTGAAATCGATCGCCTGGTACTGATCCGGGCCGATGCCGGCAAAATTCAACAACGCCGGCAATTGTCCGGCAAAACCCTGGAAACTATGGTCGCCGCCGGCCTGGATGCGCAAGGCACAGGCTCGGTAATACAGCTGGGCGCTGCGATAGTCCAGCGTCTCGTCACCTGTCTGCAGCCAGACCTGGAACCGCTGCGGGTCCTGGGGCGCCGGCACTTCCAGCTCGGCCAGGGCCGTCACGTGGTCGTGGGTCAATTCCCAGGTTTCCCCGGTATAGAGGTTGGTCTGCGTGCCCAGAAAGCCGTCGAACATCCGGTGCGGACTGACCGCGGGGTTGATCAGCAGGGCTTTCAGGCCGTGACGCTCGGCAAGGTGAGTCGCATAGTAGCCGCCGAGAGAGCTGCCGACCAGCAGCGGCCGTCCGAGTTCGGCAATCGCCTGCTCCAACTGGCCAATGGCCTCGCGTGGATGATGATGCAAGGCCGGCACCCGCAGCTGCTCACCGCGGCCAATCGCCTCCATGACAGCGATCAGCTGGCTGGCTTTCTTCGACGCCGGCGCGCTGTTGAAGCCTTGGATATACAGGATCGAACCGGACATGCGCACTCCCTTTGCATCGTGCAAAAAGGCGCAGTTTACAGGGTGTATCGCCGCTTGACTTGTGTTCAGGTGTATCCCTTTGTCCTGCTGCCGCAGACTGCGGCTCCGGGCCGGAATCAGTAGCCGTCGCTGCCGTAATCGACCTCGAAGTCGAAGCCGGTGACCCGCTCGACACCGGTTTCCAGGCGCCCGTCGGGCAGCAGGCGCAGCCAGCGATAACCCGGCGCGGTCTCGCCGACCTTGAAATCCTCGCTGCCAGGCTCGAACTGGATGCAGGTCGAGGGCGACGCCAGCAGGCGCAAAGGCCCTTGCTGGCGGTCGATTTCCTGATGCACATGACCCCAGAGCACCGCGCGCGCCTGCGGAAAACGCTCCAGCACGGCGAACAACGCGTGCGGATTGCGCAGCCCGATGGGCTCCATCCAGGCGCACCCGATGGAGACCGGATGATGGTGCAGGCATACCAGGTGATGGCGTTCGGGGGCTTCGCTCAGAGCACTGGCGAGCAGCTGCAATTGATCGTCCTGCAGATAGCCCGGCACCGAACCGGGTACGGCCGAGTCGAGCAGGGTGATCCGCCAGTTGCCGATGTCCACCACCGGTGCCAGCAACGAACTCTGGGTCGCCGCCTGCGCCATGATTTGTGGCTCGTCGTGGTTGCCGGGAATCCAGCGCGCCGGCGCCGGAATCTGCCGGGTCATGTCACGAAACAGCTGATAGGACTGCAGCGTACCGTCCTGGGACAAGTCGCCCGTCGCCAGCATCAGGTCGATCCGCGGTTGCTGTTCCAGCACCAGGTCGATCACCCGCTGCAGGCTGTCGCGGGTATTCATGCCCAACAGCGTGCCGTCCGCTTCGGCGAACAGATGACTGTCGGACAACTGCACCAGCAACACGGGATCGTCGGTGGTCAGAGTGGATACGCTCGGCAAGGCGGCCTCCCAGGGCGTGTCACGGGAAGTGAGGAATGGGAGCAATTATGCTGGGGGAAATTCAAAAGAGGAAACCGGCGAACCGGACGCAGTTCACATCTACCGCACGGCCTCGAACTCATGACCGCAAGCCAGGCAGTGGCTCAGCCATTCACCGAGAAACACATTGAGCTGGGCCTTCTCGTCCGGCTGGTGCATGAAGGCATTCGGATACGGATAGATGCCACGAAAGCGCCGAGCGTGCTCGGCACTGACGACCTCGGCCATGCGCGCGTCGTGGTAGACCTGGACCTCCAGCTGCGGCACCGGCAGCCAGGGCAGGCTGTGCTCCTGACGCACCTGCAGGGTGGTGGTATAGGGGCAGGCCAGCAGCACTTCCAGCGCCAGAACGCCCAGCATCTGGTCGCCCTGGGTCACCGCGATCCGCCGCGCCACCGGCTGGTTGCGCATGTCGGGCAACAGGCGCATCAGCCGGGCATAGTTCGCCTCGCAGGACGCTTGCAGCCCCACGAGATCGACCCGATAGCGATCGCGTACTTTGTTTACGACCATAACCCCCTCACTTCAACGCGGTTCAAAGCCAGCCATTGCAAGGCAATAATGCTCGCCGCGTTGGAAATCCGCCCATCCCTTACCGCCTGCAGTGCGTCTTCGAAAGCCCAGACCGACACACGGATATCCTCCGCCTCTTCCTCCAGTCCGTGCAGGCCACCGGCACCGCTGCTGTCGCAGCGCCCCAGGTACAGATGCACGAACTCGGTGCTGCCCCCCGGCGACGGGAAATACTGGATCATCGGCCACAGCGCGGAGAATGTCAGTCCAGCTTCCTCCTGCGCCTCGCGGTGAGCAACTTCTTCCGGCTGCTCGTCCTTGTCGATCAGACCGGCGACCAGCTCGATCAACCAGGGAGTCGCGGTTTTTCCCATGGCGCCGACGCGAAACTGCTCGATCAACACCACTTCATCGCGTTGCGGATCGTACGGCAGCACGCAGACAGCATCATGACGGACAAAGATTTCACGACTGATCTCGCGCCCCATGCCACCGGCAAACAGTTCGTGGCGCAGGTGCACACGGTCGAGCTGATAAAAACCCTGGAAGCATTTCTCGCGCCGAACGATATCGACAGTGGTCGGCGTGGTGTTGGCAAAGTCCGTCATAGCAATCCTCGTATCCTGCTGTCCGATTCGAGGCTCCCCCTCGATATCGCGCCATCCTAACGCGCTGCTGACCGATGATGCAGCCCCTTTGCCATCAGCGGGATAGACGGCAAGGGGGCAAACCTAATCTAATTGCCTCTATTGAGCTTAGTGGCGAACTGATTGCCCCGCAGGCAGTCGAAGCCGGTAACTTTTGCCTACCTCTGGTTTATCAAGGACGCACATGTCGCTTCTTAAAATCGCCTCCGTGGCTTGCCTGGCCCTGACCCTGGGCGCCTGCCAAAGCCTGTTCCAACCCAGCTATCAAAAGCCCCTGCAAAGCACCAGCGACAAGTCGGAACAGATCAAGCCTGGCTGCAGCAATCAGGATTGCCCGCTGGTGAACATCGACACCGTGCACTTCGCCGACGAGCCGCAGCTGGATGCGCTGATTGAAAAGCGCCTGCTACAGATGACCCGCACCACCGCGGACCAGGCCGTGCCAGCGACGCTGAGCGCCTATCGGGAGAAGTTCCTGCGCGAGGCCGACAGCCGCAACAGCATGTACCTGCAAGCCAAGGTACGCGAACAGCATGACGGCCTGGTGATCATCGAACTGGCCAGCTACCTGGACACCGGCGGCGCCCACGGCACGCCCGGTCGCGGCTTCATCAACTACTCCCGTGAGCTGCACAAGGAGCTGACCCTGTCCGACATGCTGCGCCCGGGCCAGGAAGCCGCGTTCTGGAAGGCCGCCCAGGTGGCTCACAACAGCTGGCTGATCAGCACCAAGCTGGACCAGGAGCCGGAGTTCATCAAGAGCTGGCCGTTCCAGAAAACCCCGAACGTGGCGCTGACCTACGGCGGCGTGATCCTCAAGTACAACGTGTCGGTGATCGCGCCTTACGCGCTGGGCCACATCGAACTGAAGATCCCTTACAACCGCCTGAACGGCATTCTCAAACCCGAGCTGTTTCCTGGCCGTAACTGAAGGCTCGTCCCAGCAGCCCTTGCAGCAGCCCTGCCAGCACCAGTGACGGCAGGGTTGCGCCAACATCCGAATAGAAGTTGGCCAGCAGGTGATAGGTGCTGACCCCGCCCAGCCAAGCCAGCAACGCCGGCCAGCGCAAGCCCACGGACGGCACCTGGGCACTGCGCTTGCGCAGGATGAAGTGATCCACCAGGACCACGCCAAACAGCGGCGCGAACACCGAGCCGATCAGCAGCAGGAAGTTCTGATACTGAGCCAATGGCGCCAGGCAGGCGATCAGGGTGCAGAACACGCCAATGGCCAAAGCCAGGTGCTCGACTTTCAGGCGCAGCAGAATGCCGCTGGAGACTGCGGCCGAATGGATATCGGCAAAGGCGTTTTCCGACTCGTCCAGCAAGATCAGCAACAGCGGAATCCCCAGGCCCGCGCCAGCCAGGGCCAACAACAGAGCATTGACTTCACCATTCGGCGCAAAGGCCAGGGTGTAGGCCACGCCCAGGCTCATCAGCCACAAATTGCCGATAAAGAAGCCCAGCGCCGTACCGCCAAAGACATTGCGCGCACGCTTGCCGAACCTTGAGTAGTCGGCGATCAGCGGCAGCCACGACAGCGGCATGGCGATCGCGATATCGAAGCCCACGCCGAGCGGCATGGAGCCGTCGCCGGCCTGGGCCCAGAGCGCGGCAAGATCGGCCTTGGCGAACAGGTTCCAGGTCAGCCACAGGCAGGCCGCCAACAGCAGCCAGATGCCCCACCTGCGCAGGATCTTGCGCACGAAGGTCAGCGGCCCGCTGACCGCGAGCAAAGTCGCCAGCGCGCCGAAAAACAGGGTCCAGAGCAAAGGGCTGGCCAGCAGGCTGCCCTCGCTGAACGCACGAGTACCCAATAGGCTGGCGGCATCGCGCATCACGATGATCTCGAACGAGCCCCAGCCCACCAGTTGCAACAGGTTGAGCAACGCCGGCAGGCTCGCGCCGTACGTACCGAGGCTGAGCTTGAGCGCCGCCATGGACGACAGGCCAGTATCGCTGCCGATCACCCCGACCGCCGCAAGCAGCAAGACACCGACCGCCGTACCGAGAAAGATCGCCAGCAAGGCACCGGACAGGCCCAGGCCTGGCGCCAGCAGCGCGCCGGTCTGCAACACCATCAGGCCGATGCCGAGGGAAAACCACAGGGAAAACAGATCGCGCGCGCCGAATACGCGCCTGTCGGCGGGGACCGCAGTGTCTGGTGAATAAGTGTTCAAGACGGTTATCTCGGGGCAAGAAAAGGGCGCGTTAGCTGCAAGCCCCAAGCTGCAAGAAAAAGCAGGAGCACTTTTGCCTTTAACTTGCAGCTTGCAACTTGTCGCTTAAACCTTCTTGTACAGCTGGCTACCTTCCTGCTTGAAGCGCTCGGCCTGCTCCGCCAGCCCCTTGGCGACATCCACGTCCACCGCTTCGATGCGCTGGTTAGCCGCGTACTCACGGACCTCCTGGGTGATTTTCATCGAGCAGAACTTCGGCCCGCACATGGAGCAGAAGTGCGCGACCTTGGCCGAATCCTTGGGCAGGGTCTCGTCGTGGTAGGCGCGCGCGGTGTCCGGGTCAAGGCCGAGGTTGAACTGGTCTTCCCAGCGGAACTCGAAGCGCGCCTTGGACAGTGCGTTGTCACGGATCTGTGCGCCCGGGTGGCCTTTTGCGAGATCCGCAGCATGGGCGGCGATCTTGTAGGTGATGATCCCGGTCTTCACGTCATCCTTGTTCGGCAGGCCCAGGTGTTCCTTCGGTGTCACGTAGCAGAGCATGGCGCAGCCGAACCAGCCGATCATCGCCGCGCCGATACCGGAAGTGATGTGGTCGTAGCCCGGGGCGATGTCGGTGGTCAGCGGACCGAGGGTGTAGAACGGCGCCTCGTCGCAGCACTCCAACTGCTTGTCCATGTTCTCTTTGATCAGTTGCATCGGCACGTGGCCGGGGCCTTCGATCATGCACTGCACGTCATGCTTCCAGGCGATCTTGGTCAGTTCGCCGAGGGTTTCCAGCTCGCCGAACTGCGCTTCGTCGTTGGCGTCGGCGATCGAGCCCGGACGCAGGCCGTCGCCCAGCGAGAAGCTGACGTCGTAGGCCTTCATGATTTCGCAGATTTCGTCGAAATGGGTGTAGAGGAAGTTTTCCTTGTGATGCGCCAGGCACCACTTGGCCATGATCGAACCGCCGCGGGAGACGATGCCGGTCACGCGCTTGGCGGTCAGCGGCACATAGCGCAGCAGCACGCCGGCGTGGATGGTGAAGTAGTCGACGCCCTGCTCCGCCTGCTCGATCAGGGTGTCGCGGAACAGCTCCCAGGTCAGGTCTTCGGCCACGCCGTTGACCTTCTCCAGCGCCTGGTAGATCGGCACGGTACCGATCGGCACTGGCGAGTTGCGGATGATCCACTCGCGGGTTTCGTGGATGTGCTTGCCAGTGGACAGGTCCATGACCGTGTCCGAACCCCAGCGGATGCCCCAGGTCAGTTTCGCCACTTCTTCTTCGATGGACGAGCCCAGGGCGCTGTTGCCGATGTTGCCGTTGATCTTCACCAGGAAGTTGCGGCCGATGATCATCGGTTCCAGTTCGACGTGGTTGATGTTGGCCGGAATGATCGCGCGACCGCGGGCGATTTCCTCACGGACGAACTCGGGGGTGATTTCTTTCGGGATGCTGGCGCCGAAGCTGTGGCCGGCGTGCTGCTGATCGAGCAGGCCCGCGGCGCGAGCCTCTTGCAGCTTCATGTTTTCGCGGATGGCGACGTATTCCATCTCGGCGGTGATGATGCCCTTGCGCGCGTAATGCATCTGGCTGACGTTGGCCCCGGCCTTGGCCCGGCGCGGGTTATTGACGTGGGCGAAGCGCAGCTTGGTCAGCTCGGGATCGGCGAGGCGCTCCTGGCCGAAGTTGGAGCTCAGGCCGGGCAGGCGCTCGGTGTCGCCACGGTCGTCGATCCAGGCCGAGCGTACATCGCCCAGGCCTTTGCGCACGTCGATCACCACGTTGGGGTCGGTGTACGGGCCGGAGGTGTCATAGACGGTGACTGGCGCGTTGATCTCGCCGCCGAAGTCGGTCGGGGTCACGTCGAGGCTGATTTCGCGCATCGGCACGCGAATGTCCGGGCGCGAACCCTGGACATAGATTTTTTGCGAGCGGGTAAAGGGCTGAACCGACTGCTCATCGACCTTGGCCGATTCACTAAGGTGGGTAGCGTTTTTTAATTTTGTAGTCATCACGGGCTCTCCAGACAGCATCCAGGCAGTGGATTTTTGTCGGAGCGAACCTGTAACGAACGGACGCAACCATGGCTGGAGCCAGAGGCGAAAACCAGCTGGTGCAGTGCTTGGTGCTCGAGGGGTGTTCGATTGTCGAACAACATCCCGGACGAAGCACAAGAGGACTCGCCGGGTGACGAGAAATCTTGTTCCCTACGCAGGCGCTAACCTGATCAGGTTCAACGGGATCCGGATTATCCGATCTCAGCCTCATAGCAAGGCACCCCGACAAGAACCCGGCCAGTCTAGACAAAGCCGGTGCAGAACGCCAACCCCACGGCAAACAGCGTGATGAATGGCGTAAATGCAGGATTGTTGCCCTTCGCAGGCGCATCTACACTCGCTCAGGTTGCGTCGAACCTTGACGCTGCACAGGCCGAGACTTAGCCTTGGCGCCAGAATTATCCTCGTAATATCAACTCTAGGGATCGCCGAATGCTGCGCAAACTCTCACTGGCCATCGCCGTGTCTTGTGCGTCCAATGGAATGGCCTGGGCAGTAGAAGCGCCCCTGACCACCAAAACCGACCTGGTCAGCGTCTACCAGGAGGCGGTAGACAACAACGCCGACCTCGCCGCCGCCCGCGCCGATTACGACGCACGCAAGGAAGTGGTGCCGCAGGCTCGCGCCGGGCTCTTGCCCAACCTCTCGGCCGGTGCCGACCTGAACAACACCCGGACCAAGTTCGACGAGCCGTCGATGACCGCCACCCGCAGCGGCACCGTGTACCAGGCGACCCTGGCCCAGCCGATTTTCCGCGCCGACCGCTGGTTCCAGCTGCAGGCGGCCAAGGACGTCAACGAACAAGCCGCGCTGGAACTCTCGGCCACCGAGCAGAACCTGATCCTGCAAAGCGCCGAGAGCTACTTCTCGGTCCTGCGCGCCCAGGACAACCTGGCCTCGACCAAGGCCGAAGAGGCCGCCTTCAAGCGTCAGCTCGACCAGTCCAACGAACGCTTCGACGTCGGCCTGTCGGACAAGACCGACGTCCTGCAATCCCAGGCCAGCTACGACACCGCGCGGGCCAACCGGATCCTCGCCCAGCGCCAGGTCGATGACGCCTTCGAAGCCCTGATCACCCTGACCAACCGTCAGTACAACGCGATCCAGGGCATCGTCCACAGCCTGCCGGTGCTGGCGCCGGCCCCGAATGATGCCAAGGCCTGGGTCGATACCGCGGCCAAGCAGAACCTCAACCTGCTGGCCAGCAACTACGCAGTCAGCGCCGCCGAGGAAACCCTCAAGCAGCGCAAGGCCGGCCACGCCCCGACCCTCGACGCCGTGGCGCAATACAAGAAAGGCGACAACGACGCCCTCGGCTTCAGCAACCCGGCACCACTGGGCCAGCGTTACGGCAGTGACGTCGAACAACGCAGCATCGGCCTGCAACTGAGCATTCCGATCTACAGCGGCGGCCTGACCAGCTCCCAGGTCCGCGAGTCCTACTCGCGCCTGACCCAGAGCGAGCAGCGCCGTGAAGCCCTGCGCCGCCAGGTGGTGGAAAACACCCGCAACCTGCACCGCGCGGTGAACACCGATGTCGAGCAGGTCCAGGCCCGGCGCCAGTCGATCATCTCCAACCAGAGCGCCGTGGAAGCCACGGAAATCGGCTACCAGGTCGGCACGCGCAATATCGTCGACGTGCTCGATGCCCAGCGCCAGCTGTACACCTCGGTGCGCAACTACAACAACAGCCGCTACGACTACATCCTCGACAACCTGCGCCTCAAGCAAGCCGCCGGCACCCTCAATCCGGGCGATCTGCAGGACCTGTCGCGCTACCTGAAAGCCGACTACAACCCGGACCGCGACTTCCTCCCGCCGGACCTGGCCAAGGCCGCGGCGGAACAGCTCAAGGCCCGGCCGGGGCAGTAACCTGTAGCCGCTGCCGCAGGCTGTGATCCTGTCCGCAGGACACGCAAAAAGGCCACCGCGATTCAATTGAATGGCGGTGGCCTTTTTTACGACCGTTCCGGTCGATCGCAGCCTGCGGCAGCGGCTACAGCAAGCGATCCAACCCGTCGAGCAGGCGCTGCAGGGCGCCCTGATTGCTACGCATCACCCGCAGTCCGGCATCGGCCATCTTCTGCGCATCCCGAGGCAACTCGAACAGGCGCTGCACCGCCACCGCCAGGCCATGGGCATCGTCCACTTCCTGCAGGGCGCCCGCCTCGCGCAGCATCGCCGCAATCTCCAGGAAGTTGAACAGGTGCGGCCCGCTCAGCACCGGCTTGGCCAGGGCCGCCGGCTCCAGCAGGTTGTGCCCGCCATTGGGCACCAGGCTGCCACCGACAAAGGCGCTGTCCGCCAGGGCATAGAGAAACAGCAGCTCGCCCATGGTGTCGCCCAGCAGCACCGAGGTGCTGGCGGTGACCGGCTCGGCGCTCGAGCGGCGAATGGTCTCAAAGCCCTGCTGCCGGCACAGCTCGAACACCGGATTGAAGCGCTCCGGATGACGCGGCACCAGGATCAGCAAGGCATCCGGGTGGTTGGCCAGCAGTTGGCGATGGGCATCCAGCACCACGGTGTCTTCGCCTTCATGGGTACTGGCGGCGATCCACACCGGGCGCTCACCGGCTTGCCATTGCTCGCGCAGCTCGCTGGCGCGCACCAGCAGTTGTGGGTCGATGCTCAGGTCGAACTTGATCGAGCCCGTCACCTCGACTGTTTCCGAGCGCGCGCCCAACTGGCGAAAACGCTCGGCCTCGGCCTCGGTCTGCACCGCGAACAGGCTCATTTCAGCGAGCATCGGTGCGGTCAGCTTGGCAAAACGCCCATAACCCCGGGCCGAGCGCTCCGACAACCGCCCATTGGCCAGCGCTACCGGAATCCCGCGCTTGGCGCACTGGTGAATGTGGTTGGGCCACAGCTCGGTTTCCATGATCACCGCCAGCTTCGGCCGGACCCGATCGAGAAAACGCGCGGCGGCGCAAGGCAAGTCGTAAGGCAGGTAGCAGTGCTGGATGCGCGGCTCGTTGGCGAACAGCGCCTGGATACGTTCCGAGCCCGTGGGGGTCATGCAGGTGACCGTGATCGGCAGCTGTGGATAACGCGCCAGCAAGGCACGGATCATCGGCGCGGCGGCGATGCTCTCGCCCACCGACACCGCGTGCACCCAGATTCCGCCCGGCTGCATCGCCGGCAGCCCCCAGGAAAAACGTTCGCCAATCCGCCTGGCATAGGCCGGCGCCTTGCGCGCCCGCAGCCACAGACGAATCGCCACCAATGGCAGCCCCAGGTAAAACAGCGCGGTGTAGAGAGTTCTATTCATGGCGGCGGAGTTTATCGGCTTTTTCAGCCAATCGCCCGCAAGTGCACGGCAAAACGCTCCGCCAGCCAATGCGCCGCCGGCCCCAGGGGTTCATCGCGGCGCCAGACCAGTTCCACCACCAGTGCCGGCGGCGTCCACTCACTGGCCAACTCGACCATCTGGTTCTGATAGGCCGGGTACTGCACCACATGCCGCGGCAGCCAGGCCCAGCCCAGGCCGCGCATCAGCAGCTCGGCCATCGCGTAGAAACTGTCGGCGCGCCAGACTTGCGGGCTGACCTGCTCGCCACTGGGGTAAGTGCTCAACTGCGGGGAAATCAACAACTGTCGATGCCGCCCCAGTTGCTGGCGATCCACCTGTTTCTCGCCGGCCAACGGGTGCCCGACCGCGCACACCGTGACCATCTCGACGCTGCCCAGGGCCCGTCGCTCAAGGGCCTCGGACATCTGTTCATGGTGAAACAGCAAACCGAGGTCGGCCCGACGCTCCAGCAGCTTGCGCGCCACATCACCCTGGGCGCTGCTGGCCAGTTGAACCTCAAGACTGGGGAAACGCTCGGACAACGCCTCAAGGCTATCGAGCACCGGCTGGAAAGGCATCGCCTCGTCCAGGGCCAGCCGCAAGCGCGCCTCCTCACCCCGCATCAACGCCAGCGCCCGCCCGTTCAAGCGCTCGCATTGGCGCAGCACTTCCCGCGCCTCTGCAAGCAAGGCACGACCCGCCTCGGTGAGTTTCGGTTGGCGACCGCTGCTGCGCTCGAACAAGAGCACGCCGAGATCGGCCTCGAGCAGCGCAATCGCGCTGCTGACCGCCGATTGCGCCTTGTGCTGGTCACGGGCCACCGCGGAAAACGAACGTTGCTCGGCGACGCTGACGAACAGCCGCATCTGCTCCAGATTCCACTGCACATTCATAGGGCAACCCATCTTCAAAACAGATAGGTAATGACTTTACCCCATCTGCACAATCTCTAGAATGCCGACCTCATCAAGCAAGCCCAAACACGAGGACTCTCCCATGAACGCTTACACCTACCTGGCCATCGCCATCTGCGCCGAAGTGATCGCCACTGTTTCGATGAAAGCGGTCAAAGGCCTGAGCACTCCACTGCCGCTGCTGTTGATCATCGTCGGTTACGGCGTGGCCTTCTGGATGCTGACCCTGGTGGTGCGCACCGTGCCGGTGGGCGTGGCTTACGCGGTCTGGGCCGGCATGGGCATTGTCATGGTCAGCGTGGCCGCGCTGTTCCTCTACGGGCAGAAGCTGGATATCCCGGCAATGCTCGGCATGGCCCTGATCGTCCTGGGCGTGGTGGTGATCCAGCTGTTTTCCAAGACCGCCGGGCACTGATCCATGACCGCTGCCGCAGGCCCTTCAAGAGCGCGACCGCTTCGCGCTCGATCGCAGCCTTCGGCAGCGGCTACACAAAGCGCTTCGCCAAGCGCGCCCCTGCCAGTTTGATCGCCAACAAAGCCTGTGCGGCTCGAGCCTGTATACTGCGCCCCTAGTCTTGAACACTGAGGTCGCTGCATGCCATCCGTTATTTCCACCGACGTGCTGATTGTCGGCGCCGGAGTCGCCGGCCTCTGGCTGAACGCCCGCCTGCGTCGCCAGGGCTTTTCCACCGTGCTGGTGGAGAGCGCCAGCCTCGGCGGCGGACAAAGCGTCAAGTCTCAGGGAATCATTCACGGCGGCGCCAAATATGCCCTGCACGGCGCCCTGACCGGCGCCTCGGAAGCCATCGCCGACATGCCGCGCCGCTGGCGCGAGGCCCTGGCCGGCAACGGCGAGCTGGACCTGTCCGGTGTGCGCCTGCTGTCCGAGGCCCATTACCTGTGGTCCCCCGGCACCCTGGCCGGCAACCTCACCAGCTTTTTCGCCAGCAAGGCTGTGCGGGGCCGTGTCGATCAGGTCAAGGGCGACCAGTTGCCGCCGGCCCTGCAGGACCGCCGCTTCAAGGGCAAGGTGTATCGCCTGGCCGAGCTGGTGGTGGACGTGCCGAGCCTGATCGGGCGCCTGGCCGAGCTGGGCGGCGATAGCCTGCTGGCCGGGCAGAAGATCGAACCCCTGCTGGAAAACGGGCAATTGCTGGGCCTGCGGGTCGATGAGCGGGAAATCCGCGCGCAACGCATCGTGCTCAGCGCCGGCGCCGGCAATGCCGAGTTGCTGAGCAGCCTCGGCCTGAGCCAGCCGGCCATGCAACGCCGGCCGTTGCACATGGTGATCGTCAAGGGCCCGAGCCTGAAACCGCTGTACGCCCACTGCCTGGGCGGCGGGCCGAAGCCACGGATCACCGTGACCACCCACCCGGCGGCCGACGGCCAGTGGGTCTGGTACCTCGGCGGCGACATCGCCGAAGCCGAAGGCGTGGCGCGCGAGCCGGCGGCGCAGATCGCGGCCGCCCAGAAAGAACTCGGCAACCTGTTGCCATGGGTCGATCTCAGCCAGGCGCAATGGGCCACCCTGCGGGTGGACCGCGCCGAGCCCGCGCAGTCGGGCCTGACCCGTCCGGACAATGCCTTTCTCGCCGAACAGGACCGCCTGCTGGTCGGCTGGCCGACCAAGCTGGCCCTGGCCCCGGACTTCGCCGACCGGGTGTTCGCCGCCCTCGAGCGCGACGGTATCAAGCCGGGCCCCGCGACTCCGTTGCCGACGCTGCCGAAACCCGCCATCGCGCAACCGGCGTGGGAGCAACTGCTGCCATGAGCCAAGCAACCCTGCACGACCTGCATCGCCCCTTCGGCAGCACCGGGCTGCTGGTCTCCCCACTGGGCCTGGGCACTGTGAAGCTCGGGCGCGACCAAGGGGTGAAGTACCCCAACGGCTTCCAGATTCCGGATGACGCTGAAGCCCGCATGCTGCTCAAGCTGACCCGCGACCTGGGCATCAACCTGATCGACACCGCGCCGGCCTATGGCCGCAGCGAGGAGCGCCTGGGCCCGCTGCTGCGCGGGCAACGCCAGGACTGGGTGATTGTCAGCAAGGTGGGCGAAGAGTTCGAAAACGGCCTGTCGCGCCATGATTTCAGCGCCGCGCATACCCGCTTGTCGGTGGAACGCAGCCTGCAGCGCCTGGAAACCGACTTCATCGACCTGGTGCTGGTGCATTCCGACGGCAATGACCTGCACATCCTCGAGCAGTGCGAGGTCTACCAGACGCTGGCCGAGCTCAAGCAGGAAGGCAAGATCCGTGGCTTCGGCTTCTCCGGGAAAACCGTCGAGGGTGGCCTCAAGGCCCTGGAACAAGGCGACTGTGCCATGGTCACCTACAATCTGAACGAACAGAACGAGCGAGCCGTCATCGATTACGCCGCAGCCCACGGCAAGGGCATTCTGGTGAAAAAAGCCCTGGCCAGCGGCCATGTGTGCCTGAGCCCCGGTGTCGACCCGGTGCGCGCCAGCTTCGAACTGCTGTTCGATCAACCGGGCGTCGCCAGTGCTATTGTCGGGACCATCAATCCGTTGCACCTGGCCCATAATGTCGCCACTGTCGCGCAGGTGTTGCGCAAGAACTGATGCCGCCCACGCGGCCGACCCCGACGCAAGAAGGAGCCGACATGCCGCGTACGCTCATAAGAAAGAACCCCAGCAACTTCAAGACCCTGCCGCTGTTCGTCGAAGCGACGCCCGAAGGCCTCAGCTACCAGAGCGTCGGCATGCCGCTGAACTTTGCCCAGACCCTGCAGCGCCGGCGCCCGGTCGCGGTGGCCGACACCGAGCGCTTCGCCCTGGAGCTGGCCAACCTCGGCGTCTCGGTACGCCTGACCCTGCATTGGCAGAACCGCGACTATTGGGTGCTGGTGCGCCAGCGCCGGCAGGACCGCGGCGACGTGGTGCTCAAGCTGATTTCCGGCTACGTCCCGGCCCACGAGCTGAACCTGCCGCTGCATACCGCCATCCAGGAAATCGCCGAAGAATGCCTGCTGGAAACCCCGGAAGGCTGGCTTGGCGGGCGCTTCAACGACACCTGGCTGCCCGCGCCCTACTCGGCGGCCCTACATTATCGCGAGGCCCTGCCCTTTCGCCTGACGCCGCTGTCGGGCGCGGCACGCCCGGTGCGCTGCGCCAACCTGCAATTGCTGGAACGGCCGCGGGCCTATGTGCACCTGCCCACCGCTTCACTGCAACTGATCTATGACCTGCGCCTGGACGTGCCGAAAGAGGCCAAGTCCCTGAGCCTGTTCCATGTCGACGAACGCCTGGAAGGCGACCAACTGGTGGCGCGCCTGGATCGCAAGCGCCCGGACCTGTACCTGATGCCACTCAAGGACGGTCAGCCCTGCGCCGAGCTCTATACGTTGAAGAAGGATCAGTTGCACCCGGCGAGCACCCGCGGCCTGTATCTGGCCGAAAGCTTCGCCCGGCAGCAAGGCTGGCTGGTGCGTGACGAGCGGATTCGCTGGAAGGACTGGCTGAAGCAGCAGGGATTGAGCGCGCCGGAGAAGGACTCCAAACTCCAGCGCCTTACCGGCAAGGCACGGCAGATATTGCGCAAGATGGTACCGACCAAGACCAGCCGGCAACGTTGAGCGCCTCACCGCCCACTCCAGCTTTCGCGGGAGCGGGCGGGTTGGCGGCAAGCCTTACTCGGTCTTGCGGATCTTCTCGACTATGGCCGTGGTGGAACTGTTCTCCACCAGGCCCAGCACCTTCACCACACCGCCATAAGCCTTGACGATATCGGCACCGACCACCTGGTCGACCGAGTAATCCCCGCCTTTGACCAACACGTCCGGCTTGACCTGGGCCAGCAGGTTTTCCGGAGTACCCTCGGGGAAACTGATGACCCAATCCACCGCGCCCAGGCCGGCCAGTACCGCCATGCGCCGGTCGACGCTGTTGATCGGACGGCCAGGCCCTTTCAGGCGGCTGACCGAGGCATCGTCGTTGATCGCCACGATCAGGCGATCGCCTTGCGCCCGCGCCTGCTCGAGGTAGGTCACATGGCCGGCGTGGAGGATGTCGAAACAGCCGTTGGTGAAGACGATCTTCTCTTTGTGCGCACGCGCATCGTCGATCGCCAACAGCAGCTGGTCGAGGCTCAACACACCGCGCTCGGAGCCTTCTTCACGCTGGATCGCGCGACGCAGCTCCGGTGCGCTGATGGCTGCGGTACCCAGCTTGCCGACCACGATGCCGGCGGCCAGGTTGGCCAGGGCCACCGCGTGCGGCAGCTCTTCACCCGCCGCGATTGCCGCCGCCAGGGTGGAAATCACGGTATCGCCGGCACCGGTGACATCGAACACTTCACGGGCCCGGGCCGGGAGGTGCAGCGCCGGGTGATCGGGACGCAGCAGGGTCATGCCGTGTTCGCCACGGGTCACCAGCAAGGCACCCAGCTCCAGGTCGTGCATCAGCTTCGCGCCTTTGCTGACCAGGTCGTGCTCGTCGACGCAACCGCCGACTATGGTTTCGAACTCGCTGAGGTTCGGGGTGATCAGGCTGGCGCCGCGGTAAATCGAAAAGTCCTTGCCTTTCGGGTCCGCCAGCACCGGGATGCCACGGGCACGTGCGGCCTGGATCAGCGCCTGATGATTCCTCAGGGCTCCCTTGCCGTAATCGGACAACACCAACACCTTGATGCCGTCCAGCAACCGGTCGACTTCAGCGCCCAACGCCAGGGCGTCGGTGGCGAAAGGTTCTTCGAAATCGATACGCAGCAGTTGCTGGTGCCGGCTCATGACCCGCAGCTTGACGATGGTCGGCTGGTGGGCAATGCGTTGGAACAAGGCGCGTACGCCCGCCCCCTCAAGACTGTTGGAGAGACTGTTGGCAGCCTCATCGTCGCCGGTGACGCCGACCAGCGAGGCCGGTGCGCCGAGCGCGGCAATGTTCAAGGCAACGTTCGCGGCACCGCCCGGGCGGTCCTCGATTTGCTCGACCTTGACTACCGGTACCGGCGCCTCAGGGGAAATCCGTGAGGTACCACCATGCCAGTAACGGTCGAGCATGACATCGCCGACCACCAAGACAGGGGCTTGATCGAATCGCGGCATGGACAACTTCATGGAGCAACCCACATACAAAATGAACAGGGGCGCGATATTAACACAGGGTGAACGCTGCCTAGTTCTACCGCTGCACGAGTATTCGCGATCGACCCAAACTGTTCATTTATTGAGCAAAAGCGCCATGAGCCGGTCTGTCGCGCAGGCCAATCCAACCGTTTCGGTATCGATCTCGCAGTCAGGATCCAATGGCGCTTCATAGGGGCTGTCGAGCCCGGTGAAGTCCCGGATATGACCTTCGCTCGCCGCCTGATAGAGACCTCGATTCAGTCGACGATTGAGGCTGGAACCATAACAAGCACGAGGTGCTGGATTACTTAGGCTTGGTCAAGACTATAAGGGGCGGGATACAAAGACCGCCGGCGCATTGCACGCCGGGGCCGTTCCAGGGTGGGCAGTGCCCACCCTGGCGTTGGCTCAGGCAATGCCTTCGGAAGCAGGCTCGTCCAGGCCCATGGCATGCAGGCGCGAGTAGTAGCCGTTCTGCGCCAGCAGGTCGACATGAGTACCGCGCTCGACAATCCGCCCCTGATCCATGACCAGAATCAGGTCGGCTTTCTCGATGGTCGACAGGCGGTGTGCGATCACCAGGGTGGTGCGCCCCTTCATCACCTTGTCCAGGGCCGCCTGGATATGCCGCTCGGACTCGGTATCCAGGGCCGAGGTGGCTTCGTCGAGAATCAGCAACGGCGCATTCTTCAACAGGGCCCGGGCAATCGCCAGACGCTGACGCTGACCGCCGGAGAGCAGCACGCCGTTCTCGCCGACCTGGGTGTCCAGGCCTTCGGGCAACTGCGAAATGAAGTCCATGGCATAGGCATCCGTCGCCGCCTTCTCGATGTCTTCCCGCGGCGCCCCGGCCAGGTCGCCATAGGCAATGTTGGCGGCCACGCTGTCGTTGAACAGGGTCACATGCTGGGTCACCTGGGCCACATGCCGGCGCAGGTTGCGCAGGCGGTAATCCTCGATCTCCACGTCATCGAGGAGAATCTGCCCCGTTTCGTGGTGATAGAAGCGCGGAATCAGGCTGGCCAGGGTCGACTTGCCGCTGCCGGAGCGGCCGACCAGCGCGATCATCTGCCCGGGAGCCGCGCAGAAGCTGATGTCCTTCAGCACTTCCCGGTCGGTGCCCGGATAGGTGAAGCTCAGGTTGCGCACGTCCAGGCGACCCTCGATGCGTTCACGCTCGATCTGTCCCCGATCGACTTCAGGCTCGACGTCCAGCTGTTCGAAGATGCTTTCCGCGCCCGCCACGCCTTTCTGGATGGTCGAACTGACTTCCGAGAGCTGGCGAATCGGCTTGGGCAGCAGGCCCGCCGCGGTGATATAGGCCACCAGGTCGCCCGCGGTGGCATCGCCACGCAGGAACAGCACCAGGAACATCAGCACCGCCATGGCGGAGTAGATCACCAACTGCAGCATCGGCGTGTAGACCGCACCGGTCTTGGTCATGCGCAGCTGTTTGTCGGTGTTGCTCTGGCTGGCGTCGACGAAACGCTGCTGCTCGTAGCTTTCGCCACCGAAGCTGCGAACCACGCGATAGCCTTGAATGGTCTCGGAGGCCACATGGGTCACATCGCCCATCGCCACCTGGATCTTCTTGCTCTGCTTGCGGAATTTCTTGCTGGTGCTGCCAACCATGACCGCAATCAACGGCAGGATCGCCAGCATCACCAGGGTCAGCTTCCAGTTCATCCACAACAGGTAGACGAACAGGAACACTACCGTCAGGCCTTCGCGAATCACCACCTTGATGGCGTCGGTGGCGGCACCGGTGACCATGGTGACGTTGAAGGTGATGCGGGAAATCAGATGCCCGGAGTTATGGGTATCGAAATAGCGGTTCGGCAGGACCAGCAGTTTGTTGAACAGCTCGACCCGCAGGTCATGCACCAGCCCCAGGGAAACCTTCGCCAAGTAGTAGTTGCCGAGGAAAGAGCCGAGCCCCTGCCACGCCGCGATCAGGATGATCAGCAGCGGCACCGCCATCAATAGTTGCAAGTCGCGCAGATAGGGAACGTTGGGGAAGAGCACCGCTTCGGGATTGCTCAAGCCGTCGACGAAATATTTGAGAATGCCCGCCAGCATCGGCTGGGTGGATGCAAATATCACGAAGCCCACGATACTCAGCAGGAAAATGCCTATGTAGGGTTTTACATACCCCAAGAGCCGAAAATAGATTTTCAGGCTGGAATCCTGTTCCGCTTTGAGCGGTGCATCACTCATCGTCGAGCTCACTGTTTAGGAGGAACGCGGGATTTTATCACAGCCTGTGTGACCGCCCCGTGCCCAGACCAAAACAGTGGCCAGACCGATCGGCAGCCAACTGATGAACCATTCGGCGCGAGGGGTTCCGGTCAGGCTGGCGGCATCGAACTGCATGGCCAGGAAGGAGAACAGCCAGATCCCGATGACGCCCCGGCCATACAGTGTTTCACGGGCGCGCCAGGCTTCGCGCAGGACGGCAAACCAGGCCACGACCCAGAGCAACAGCCCGGGGATACCCAGTTCAATGGCAATGTGGGTGAACAGGTTGTGGGCATGGTCGAATGTCAAACCGTCGACCAGCACGTCATAACTCGAGCCCAGGCCGAGGCCTGTCCATGGATGTTCGGCGATCATCTGCAGACTGGCCATCAGAATCTGCGGGCGGAAGGAAACGCCACGTGCCATGACCAAAGGTTCGAGAAACCAGAACGCCAGCATCGCCAGCAACAATGCCGCGGCCGCGAACATACGGCTGAGTCGGTCGCGGCACCAGATCGGCATCGCCAACACGGTCAGGAACAGAGCCAGGGCAGCACCGCGGCTCTGGCACAACACGACGAACGCGCCGAGCAGCGCCAACGCTACCAGCCATACCGTTTGAAGAGAACGAGTGCGCGGCATCCAATGCAGCAACCAGATAGCAGTGAGGCCAATGACATAACCGCCCAGGATCGGATGACCCAACTCACCCAGCCCTTCCAGGCGTCCCCACCAGACATTTCCATGAATCCAGTAGAACTGGATAATGGACAGTAAAGCCGTCACCGCGAGCCCTATGCCGCCCCACTGCATGACAGTAATCACCCGCTCCGGGCGGGCATTGGCGAAAATCGGGAAGAACAGCAGGAACACCGCGATGTACAGCAAGCGCTTGGCCTCGCGTGACGGGTCCGCCGCTTGCGTCCATGTCAGGCTGATCAGCCCCCATATCGCCAGCCCCAGCAATGCCAGGCCAAGCCAGCGCTGAGCACGCCACCACTCAATCAGGCGATCACGCGCGGACCAGGCCAGAATCATTGCCGGCAACCACAAGAAGGCCACCAGCCCCTGCTGGTAGATCTTATTGGTGGGCGCCAGTGCGATGGCTAGCAAAAACCATAGCAACCCGACTGTCATCCATACTTGCGCCCAACGTGTGGCCTGCATCTACTCGCTCCTAAATGGATCACCCAGCCAACCCGGCATGGTTAAAACAACAACTTTTCGGCATCATTGCCCGTCACTGTGCCCGCCACTTCGACAAGGCTTCCTACGATGCAATGCTCCCGGCTTCCCCAAGCCACTTTGAATCAGATGATTGAAGGCGCCAGAATTCTGGAGGCCGACAGTTACGGCCCGAAAGTCTACCTGTTGCAGGATGGGAATATTCTGAAACTGTTCCGGCGCAAGCGTCTTTTTTCATCCGCCCTGTTTCGGCCCTATTCGAAGCGTTTCATCGACAACGCTGCACGCCTGGAACAACTCGGCGTTCCCACGCTGCAGGTTCTGGACTTCTACCGCCTGGAACAACCCGGCATGACTGCGGTGCTTTACCAACCGCTGCCAGGCGAAACCCTGCGCCAGGTCGCCAGCAAGGAAGGTTTCGACTGGCAACAGACCTTGCCGGCCTTGGTCGAGCTGATTCGTAGCCTGCATACCTCGGGGATTTACTTTCGCTCGCTGCACCTGGGCAACATCGTCATCACCCCGGATAACCGCTTCGGCCTGATCGACGTGGCCGATATGCGCTTCTTCCGCGGGCCATTGCCGCGCCATTTGATCAAACGCAACCTGCAACACTTCGCCCGCTATATTGCCCGGGAGAAGCTGAATGGGAGCTTTCCGCTGCAAGCATTGGAACAGGCCCTACTTTCGGCATGACAGCAGGGTAGTAGCCGCCTGACTGAAGCGCTGCCAGGCCAGGTCGGGGGCCAGAGCAGCGTACTGATCCGCCGCGATGCCCTGGGCGGGCAGGCCAAGAGCTTGAAGGATGGCCTCCTGCCAGGCGTCGATGTCATTCACCGGCGCATAACGCCCGGTTTCAGCCAACTGCTCACGAAAGACCGGCAAATCGCTGGTCAGCACCGGTACACCGGACATCACCGCCTCCTGCAGGATCAGGCCCAGGCCCTCGTCCAGCGACGGGATGGCTACCCAGTCGAATGCCTTGTAAAGCATCGCCGCATGCTTCAGATGCCCAGGCAGCGAAACCTTGTCTTGCAGGCCCAGCCGGTTGATGCGGGCCTCGAGCGCTGCGCGATTCGAACCCTCGCCGATAATCACCAGACGCATCTCCGGCCGGCTCGCCAGGGCTTTGGCGAAGGCCTCCAGAAGGCAAGCAAAACCCTTATCGTCCACCAGACGCCCGACCGCGCCGAATACCGGAGCATCGTCCGCGGGCAGGCCAAGGGTTGCCCGGGCCTCGGCACGCGGTAGCAGCCTTGCGTTGAACTCGTGCGGATTGAACGCGCTGCGCAAGGCCGTCACCGGCATCTGCAAATCGTCTTCGAGGGATGAAGCCAGGGTCTGCGAAACAGCCGCGAGAGTCAGCTGCGAGGCCGGGAACTGCCGGAACAGCTGTTGATCCTCGCGGTGCAAGCGCGTGGAGCCGTGGATCACCACCACCGCACGCATGTGCGGTAATGACTTGAGGACCGGCAACAAGGTACGCGCCACTCCCAGGCCATCGAGCAACAGCACTTGGGCGTCGCTCTCCTGCAACGCCTTGCGAAAACTGGCCCGCAACCAGGGTTTGAGCAAGCGCCAGAAATGCTTGCCCTTCAGCCGCGCCGACGACAGGTTCCACTCCCGGCACTCCCCCACTTCGGCAACGCATCCGGTGGACGAGCCTTGCAGCAGCCAGGTCTTGACCACAGTATCTGGCTCGGCCTGAGAGAGGATTTGCTGGTGAACCTTGTGAACGGAGGCAAACGCACTGCCGCCTGCCCACATGACGTTGAGGATGCTCATTGGGCGCACAGCCCTTTCGCGGTATTCGGGAAAGTGAAACCGGTAGAACTAATGGATAAACCAGCCAATACCGACTCCAGCCAACAGGACTAAAACAAGCTTGATTTGCTCGCGACGACTGCGCCGAGCCTTACGCTGCCGCTCGGCGGCAGTCTCCACATGCAGACCGAAACCTGTATGCAACACCGCATCGCCTTCCAGGCTGACAGCCGTCAGGTTCAGCTCAGCATAGCGCTTGGACAGCGCTTTCTCGCCACCGTGCCCGGCGAAAGGCGCGCACAGCCGATATTGCGCCATCCGGCGCAGGCCCGGGTTCAGGGAAAAGCTCTGCCACTCGGGTTTGTCGGAGATCAGCGGATAACAGGGCACACCGCCGATCACCTCGCGAGCCCCCAAGTGGATGTAAGGGCTATGGACTCGCAGGTCGTGGGCATAACTGCGCAACCAGACCTGCAGAATGTCCTGGCGTTGCTCGAGAATCGCTTTCGAATCCTCGACGAAACCCGGGCGGTAGAACTCCCAGTCGTCTTCGCAATGGAAGATATAGGGGGTCTTGACCTGCTCGTAGGCCAGGTCGATCGACGCCAACTGCCCGAGCTTCGGCCGGTTGACGAAGAAGGTACAGTGATCTTTCCAGTGGGCGGGCACAGCCGTGCGCACCCGCTCGTCGCCCGCATCTTCGGTGATGAAGACTTCGCGGATCGGCGCACTGTTGAAGCGATCGAAACTCTCCAGCGTGAGCTTGAGCAGGTCCAGGCGACCGCAACTGGTGACCACCAATGTGATGTCACTCTCTTGACTAAACTGCACTTGATTCTCACCTACGACAAAGTGCGATCACTATTAAGGGCTCGGTGACCGCTGTCAAACACCCAGTTTCGAGCGTACGCGCTCGATAAAGCTCAAGGGTGCACGAGGCCGCAATGCGGGCTGGAGTTCCTCGACGATACGCTGACCGATACGGGCGAAGCTGAACCGAGAGACCGCCAGATCGCGTCCGTTTCGCGCGATGCTCTGCGCCAGGGCCGGGTCGGCGCGCAACATGGCGAGCTTTTCCTGCAATTGCGGGATGCTCTGATAAAAGACCACGTTGTGCAGGTCCTGCAAACCCAGCGCGCGGTTTTCCGCCTCGCCCTGGTCGAATGCCAGCAACACACAGCCGCAGGCCATGGCCTCGAAATTCTTGATCATGTATTCGCCCATGCCAACGTCGGCACTGACGAAAAAGCGGATACGGTTGAGCGTGTCGCAATACTCTTCGCCCGATTTGGTCCGCGTCACCACCAAGGGTTCGACCTGGCCGAGCTCATCGAGCAGCGCCTTGCGCCCGCTGTAGGCCACGCTGTTGGTGCTGCCGACGAATGCCAGTTCGATATCCCGCTCACGGCCCTGATCCTGCAGCAGGGTCTGGTCGTAGCCCTTGGGCACGAATACCGCGTCGAAACCTTCCTCGCGCAGGCGCTCGCTGACCATGAACCCCGAACTGATCACCCGTGCCCACGGCAGGCGGCGGTAGTGCGCGCTGAACTTGCCGGTGTACTTGCAGGGGATGTAGTTCTGGTAGGCGTCGTGCTCGAGGATCACCAGGTTGGGAATGCTGCGGATGAAGCTCGCCTGGCGGATTTCCTGCTTGAAACGCAGGAAGAACACGATGCGGTCGTAGCGCGATACATCCACCTCACGGCGGAAATAGCCACGCAGGTTGCGCTGCTCGTCGCTGCTCAACCACCGCAGGTCGCATTCGCAATGGGCGGCAACGCCTTCGTACAGGCGGTCCAGAATGGCCCGCTGTTCTTTCTGCACCAGAAATAGAACCTTCATCATCTTCCTTGCAGCCGTGAGCAACCCGACAAAAGAGCGAAACTACCCTGGCCGACAGGCAAAAGGGTGTCATGCAATATCAATTTACAAACGCCAGAACAGCTCATGCCGGCGTACCGCCTTGCGGAAAAACTCGTTCTCGCCATAAAACGAACCGCCGCGACCGGCCAATACACGCTGCAAGGCCCGACGCAGACGACGCTTGAACGGCGCTCGCGGCTGCAGGTCGTGCATCATGCCCAGGGCCATCGCCTTGTCCCGTTGCTGCTCGATCGATAGCTGCAAGCAGCAGGGCCTGAGCACCTGGGCCGAGTCGAACACCGGCGGCAGGGCAATGCCCGCCCCTGAATCGCCCATCGGCCAGCGGTCGTTGTCATGCAAATGGTTGGCATAACCGAGCAAGGTGGTCGGCTGCCAGTCCAGCCCCTGCAACGCTTCCAGTACCGCCTGCTGGGCGCAGATGTGGTCCGGATGCGGATCGAGGGTCGGATGCGGCAGCACGATCACCTCGGGACGCGCCTTGAGCAGCAGCGCCCGCAGGTCGGCCAAGAGATTGTTCCAGGTCGGCGCGCCATCGGCATCCGCCGGCAGCGGGAACGGGTTGAACTGGCGGAACAGGCGGATATCCGACAGTTCGGCCTCGCGGGACGCCACAGGCCGGTTCGGCGCCGCCTGCATGGCCGGCAGTTGCAGGCAGAAATACCCCAGCTGCACACAACGTTCTTCGGCGACCCCGGCCCAACGCGGCACCGCAATGCTGTCCCAGGCCCGCAGACGCCCCTTGATCCGCGCCGCATCCGCAGCGTTCATGCCCATCTGCCGGTAATGCTCGGCTTCGATCTCGCCCGCGGTCAACGTGACGATCCAGGCTTCGTCAGCCTGGCTGTACAGGCCGAAGGCCGCCAGTTCGGCATCGTCGGCGTGGGGGGCGATGACCATCACCCGCTGGTGGCGATAGTCCGGCTCGCGGAACACCGACAACAGCGGTTCGCCATGCACCCGACAGAAACGTCCGCGCAATTGCAGCTCGCCGCTGGCCAGAGGTCGTGCCAGCCCACTGAGATTGAGATAACGCAGGCCGTTCACGCCACGCTCGAACGTCTGCCGATCCTGCCCCGCCAAGGAGACGGAGGGGTCGAAAAAGCGCCCCAGCCAGCTGCTGCTGACCTTTACCGCGAGGATCAGGGTTTCGTCCCCCGCCAGGTCGATCGCCTGGTCCAGCACCAAGCGCTGCTTGTCCAGGTGGACCTTGGGCTGCTCGGTGCCGAACGGAAAGCTGTACTGATAATCGTCCCGGGGCGAATAAAACAGGTGGTCGGCGAACCAGGCCTCATGGGCCACCCAGGCCAGCACCGCGAGCAGCAGCGGCAGCCACCAGGCCACCAGCACACCGATAGCCACCAGTACCAGCAGGCCGATCAGCAGGCCCAGGCGCTTCTGCCGGCGATGACGTTTGAGCAACTGTTGCTTGCGACTCGGCGGCTGATTCATACCGTGAACACCGGAACGGGGTTGCACCAGCGATCCTTGTACTCGCGATCGGCGCGACCGAAGGAGAAACGCAGCGGCTTGTCGATGGCCCGTGCCTGCTCCCAGGCGCTTTGCGTATTGAGGAAACTCAACACGCTGCCGGGGCTGAACTCGCGGGTTTCAGGATCGACGCCACCGTTGATGTATTCGACGCTGATCCACTCCGGCGCTTCGACCCGGTACACCAGCTGAATGGCGATCGGCGCATCGTTGAGGAAAATCACCGAACCGATCAGCAACTCGCGCAGCAACTCGATGACGTCGGCCATGCGCTCGGCACCGGTGGCCGGGAACCCCCAGCGCCGCTGGAACAGATCGCAGTAGATGGCCGCCAGCTCCTGGCTGGAGAACTCGCTGACCGGGCGCACCACGCCGCCCGCCTCTTCCAGCAGGCGCAGTTCGCGGCGCTGGTTGTAGCGAAACTTCTTCGACAGCTCTTCAGGCGTGCGGGCCATGGCCAATTGCTCGGCCTGGAGCTTGAGGGTGCTGAACCGGCCCTGGTTCAAGGCCGACAGGTAACGGCCACGATGACGCAGCGGGGCCTGGGTCTCAGGCGCCGCCGGCAGGATCAACTCGGCGTTGCCCAGGTCGAACAGGCCTTTCTTGCCACGGCGCTTGAGCACGTCCTTGGACAGCGCCAGGTCGCGCCCCCAGGTCGGGATCGCCGCCCGCAGTTCGCCGGCGTGTTCCCAGGCCAGGTAGCGGACCGGGATGCCCGCCAGGTTCGCCAGGCGCTCCACCACCAGCGGATGGGTGGCGACGCTGCCGCCAAAACGCTGCCAGGCGGCGGCATAAGTCGAGGCGTCGACGACCGACCAGCCACGCTCGCGCCAGCCTTGGAATCGATTGAGCATCAGGGCCTCGCGGTCAGATCGGTAACTTGCGGCAGACGCCAGAAGGCGTCGCGTACAGCACGGTCGGAGAAGCGCTCGCGCAGGCGCTCGAACATCAACTCGGCGCACAGCAAGCGCTGGTTCTCATCCATCCCGGCCAGGTGTTGCAGACCCTGGGCCATATGCTCGGCATCGCCCAGCGGGAACAGGATGCCGACCCCTTCGACCACTTCCTTGGCACCGCCACAGGCCGTCGCCAGCAAAGGCACGCCAGCGGCCATGGCCTCCAACAGCACCATGCCGAATGGCTCGTGGTCGGAACTCAGGGCAAAGGCATCGAAAGCACGGAAATAACGCCGGGCTTCCGGGACCTGGCCGAGGAACAGCACGCGGTCGGCGATGCCCAGCTCGCGGGAAAGGTCCTTGAGGTTCTGCTCCAGGCGCCCGCTGCCGAGAATCGCCAGCTGGCTTTCCCGAGGCAGCCCCGGCAATGCCGCGGCAAACCCGCGTAGCAGGGTGGCCTGGTCCTTGTCCGGATGCAGACGCCCGACATTGCCGACGATCCAGGCCGAAGACGACAGCCCCAGCTCCTGGCGCGCTTCGGCCTTGGGCAGTTGGGTCGCCTGCAAGGCTTCGACGTCGATCCGGTTGTACAGCGTTTGAATCCGCGCCGCCGGCCATTGTGGCAGGCAACTGCGCATGTCATCGCGCACCGCGTCGGACACGCCGAGCAGGCTCAGGCGCTTGCGGAACAGGTTGGCGAACAGGCGGCGACTGCCGCGCTGGTAATCGCCAAACGCGTGATGCACGCCGATCACCGGCAACGCGGTGCCCAGCAACGCGATGTAGATCGGCTTGAAACGGTGGGCGATGCAGAAGCTGAAGTTGCGCGACGCGGCGATCTTGCGCAGGTCGCGTATCGCCCCCAGCTTCAGGCCACGAATGGCCTTGGAGCTGTATTCCATGAACAGCACTTCGTCGCTGGCACAGGCATCGGCCACCTCGGCATCGGCAACCCCGGTGAGGAACACCGTGGTCACGCGATAGCCGCTGCCCGCGAACAGGCTGGCGTATTGCCGGGCACAGTCGAGGAACGGCCCGTCATAGCCGTGGCAGAACTGCAGGACGTGGCGCTCAGCCGAGCGTGTCATAAGGATCCACGCCGTCTTTGACCACCAGGATGTCTTCCATGATCAGGTACTGCAGATCGGAGCCGAAGAACATGTTCAGGGCGTCGGTCGGCGAGCAGATCATCGGCTCGCCGCGGCGGTTGAGCGAGGTGTTCAGCGACACGCCGTTGCCGGTCAGGACTTCCAGGGCCTTCATCATGTCGTAGTAGCGCGGGTTGTATTCGCGCTTGAGCACCTGGGCCCGGGAAGTGCCGTCTTCATGGACTACTTCCGGCACACGGGTCTTCCACTCTTCCGCCACTTCGAAGGTGAAGGTCATGAATGGCGCCGGGTGATCGACCTTGATCATCTGCGGACCGACGGTGTCGAGCATCGACGGGCAGAAAGGCCTCCAGCGCTCGCGGAACTTGATCTGCTCGTTGATGCGGTCGGCCACGCCGGTGGCGCTCGGGCAACCGATGATCGAACGACCGCCCAGGGCACGCGGACCGAATTCCATGCGGCCCTGGAACCAGGCCACCGGGTTGCCGTCGACCATGATCTTGGCGATACGCTCGGGGGTGTTGTCGATCTGGCGCCAGGCCGGCTTGTTCGGGTGGCGGGCACAGGCGGCGATCACGTCTTCGTTGCTGTAGGACGGGCCGAGATAGACGTGTTCCATCTTCTCCACCGGCACGCCTCGAGCGTGGGAAACATAGGCCGCGGCACCGACCGCGGTACCGGCATCGCCGGACGCCGGCTGCACGAACAACTCTTTGACTTCCGGACGGGCGATGATCTTCTGGTTCAGCTTGACGTTCAGCGCACAGCCGCCGGCAAAGGCCAGCTTGCCGGTTTCCTTGAGGATGTCGCCCAGGTAGTGGTCGATCATCTGCAGCGCCAGCTTCTCGAACAGCGCCTGCATGCTGGCCGCGTAGTGGATGTACGGCTCGTCGGCGATGTCGCCTTCGCGCTTCGGACCCAGCCACTCGATCAGTTTCGGCGAGAAGTAGAAACCCTTGCCCTTCTCTTTATAACGGCGCAGGCCGATGACGTTGGCGTAATCGGTGTTGATCACCAGTTCGCCGTTTTCAAAGCTGGCCAGGCGGGAGAAATCGTACTTGCTGGCATCGCCGTACGGTGCCATGCCCATGACCTTGAACTCGCCATCGAGCATTTCGAAGCCAAGGAACTCGGTGATCGCGCCGTACAGGCCGCCGAGGGAGTCCGGGTCGTAGAATTCCTTGATCTTGTGGATCTTGCCGTTTTCGCCGTAGCCGAAGAAGGTCGTGGCGTACTCGCCCTTGCCGTCGATCCCGAGGATCGCGGTTTTCTCCTTGAAGCCGGAGCAGTGGTAGGCGCTGGAAGCGTGGGCCAGGTGGTGCTCGACCGGCTCGATCTTGATCTTCTTCGGATCGAAGCCCAGTTGCTCGAGGCACCAGACGATCTTGTTGCGATAACGCTTGTAGCGACGGTTGCCCATCAGGATCGCGTCGAGGGCGCGGTCCGGGGCGTACCAGTAACGCTTGGCGTAGTGCCAGCGGGCCTTGCCGAACAGGCTGATCGGGGCGAACGGAATCGCCACCACGTCAACGTCGGAAGGCTTGATGCCGGCCTGTTCCAGACAGAACTTCGCCGATTCGTAGGGCATGCGGTTCTTTGCATGTTTATCGCGTACGAAGCGCTCTTCTTCAGCAGCCGCCACCAGCTTGCCGTCGATGTACAGCGCTGCGGAAGGATCATGGCTAAGGGCGCCGGACAGGCCAAGAATCGTCAATGCCACAGGGGTCTAGCCTCGTTTAGTCTGCATGCGGGCGCGATGCGCCTTGAAAATGATGTGTGCTCGCAAGGGGCGAGAAACAACGAAAGGGCGGGATTATAACGTAAAAGAAGGGGCAAGCCTCTAGCGACAAGCGCCAAGGCTGAAGCGCCTCACTCCCTGTAGCCGCTGCCGCAGGCTGCGATAAGGCCCGCAGGGCCTTCCGAGGGCCTCAAAAGCAGCACCTCCTGCGGAGTCGATCGCAACCTGTGGCAGCGGCTACAAGTCGCAGGTCAGCCCATGGACGATTCGGCGGTTTTAGGCAGGCGCTGGTCGATGACCTGATACAGCGCGCTGCTTTCTGGCCAGTTACGCATGAAGCGCGCACGGTCGCGGGCGTAGGCCGGGGCGAAGCTGCCGAGGCTGTGGTGCTGGCACATCGAGTCCAGGTCGATCAGCGCCCAGCGGTCCTCTTGCCAGAACAGGTTGTGCCCCTTGAAGTCGCCATGGCTGATGCGTTCGCGGATCAACTCGGCAAACAGCCGGTCCAGCGCCTGCAACTCCGCTTCCGGAGCCGCGCCGCTGTCGATATAGGGCGCGAAGCGTTCGATAATGTCCGGCCCCGCCAGGTATTCGGTCACCAGATAGGCCCGACTGCGCAGCCAGAGAAAACGCTTCTCCAGCAAGGCCAGCGGCTTGGGCGTGGCAATGCCGAGGAATGCCAGGCGATTGCCCTCCTGCCACGAATGCCAGGCCCGGCTGGGGCGCCAGAAGCGCTTGAGCCAATGGGCAAAACCCTTGATGTTGTAGCGCTTGACCACCAGGGTGCGGCCCGCCACTTCGACCCGGCCGACGCTGGCGGCGCCACCGGTCTTGTACAGGTGCCCCCGATCCAGCAGCGCGTCGGCCTGCTCCAGCACCGGCAGCATTGCCGCCTCTTCCTCGCGCCGAATTGCCCGCAAGGCGAAGGGCCCGCGCAGCACGCTGAACAGGGTGCACTCGCGACCGACCTTGTTGAGGAAATCCTTCAAGCGCCAGCTGCGCACCTTGTCCACCTGCTTCTGCAAGGCTTCCAGCGGCAAGGCATGCTCGGCATTGTTCAGCAGGTAATGCACCAGCAGCTCTTCGGTGAAGGGCTCCAGGCTCTTGGGCAACTGGGCGAAAAACACCCCGAGGTTTTCCAGGACTTTCTGCCGGGACAGCGGTTTGCCCGCCTGTTCCACGCAGATCCCGGCACCGTCGATCAGGTACAGCTTGCCCTGATGACGCAGCAAGTTGTCCAGATGCAGGTCTTCCTGCCACAGGCCCTTGCCATGCAGTTCGGCAATGGCAGCCAGGGCCTCGGCGAGTACCGCCTGCTGCTCATCGGCCAACGCCGGCAACGATTCCACTTGTTTCCAGGCATCGCCCAGGCTCTCGGAGCCTTCCAGGAACTCGAACAGCAGCCAGCCGCCCTCGCCTTCCTTCAGGCCGTCTGCCAGCAGCAATGGCGTGGTCATGCCCTGCTCTTCAAGCAAGCGCACGCCCTGCCGTTCGCGCTGGAAATGCCGCGCCGCCTTGGGCCCCACCAGTAACTTGGCCAGCACCGGACGCCCGCGCCATACACCGGCGCCGACGTAGCGCTGCCCCGGTAGCACCCGCAGCAGGCTGAGCAACTGCAGCGTGGCCGGTCCGGCAGCGTCGGCCAGCTCCAGGCTCAACGGCAGGCTTGGCGCGCGGCCGGCCCGCTCAAGTTCGGACAGACGCATCAACGAGTCTCCTTGTGGCTGCGGCGCGCACTCAGGCGGTTCAGCCAGGCATCGACCAGCGAGCTGTCCCGCGGCTGATCCAGATAGGTCGCAAGCAAGGCGCGCACATCGCTCTCACTCCAGACCGGGGCGCGACGCAACAGCGGCTCCAGGTCCTTGACCCGGTCACGCTGGCCGAACAACAGCGGACGGGTCTTTTCTAGGTCGATCAATTGCGCCTGGTAACCGTCGCCGGTGGCCCGCAGGAAAATATGCTTGGGATAAAAGCAGCCGTGCACCTGGCGCACCGCGTGCAACTGACGCGCCAGCAGGCCACAGGCCCGCAGGATTGCCGCGTGCTGGTCCGGGCTGAGCTGCGCCCACTGCTGCAGCAGCGAGTCCAGGTCGTTCCAACCATCCAGCGCCCGGGTCAGCAGGATCGCCCGGGTTTCGCCAGCCACCTTGCGCTCGCCAAAGAAAGCTGCCTGCAGCGCTGGAATGCCCAACTGCTGGTAGCGGCTGATATTGCGAAACTCGCGGGCGAAACTCGGCTCGCCGAACGGCCGGTGCAGGGTCCGCGTCAGGTAGTTGCTCTGGCGCTTGAGGTAGTAGCCGTGGCCTTCCAGGTCGAGGCGATACACGCTGCTCCAGCCCCCGCCATCGGTGTTGGGCTCGTCCACCGCTTCAAGTTGCTTGGCCCACAACGCGTCGAAGCTGTCGAGGCCGTGGCGCTCCAGCAACGCACGGTCCTGAGCCGCCAGGAAATCGGTCATTCGCGTCCCTCGAAAAATCTCAGCACGTGCCGGATGCGGCACTTGTCCGCGGCATTCAGCCGGGTGCGCTGGCGGTACTGCAAGTAGAAGCGCAGGCGCTGGGTGGCGGATAAATGATACTTGGCCACCTTGTCCAGGCACGCCAGGTCCTTGGTGATCCGGTACTTGAGCCAGAAACCGCGCCAGAAATCGCCATTGGGACAATCGATCAGGTACAGCCGCGCATCGTCGTCGATCAGCAGGTTGCGCCACTTCAAGTCGTTATGGGTAAAGCGATGCTCATGCATGATCCGCGTGTAGCGCGCCAGCTGCTGGCTGACCCGGTCCACCCAGGCCCGATCGGCCAGCAGCGGGTCGTTGCGCTCTGCCAGGACCGACAGGTCTTCGGTGCGTGGCAACTCGCGGGTGATCATCGCCCCACGGTCGTACGCCAGGCCACGGCGCTCCAGGCCCCAGGCCACCACCTCGGCAGTGGGAATGCCCCACTTGGCGAAACGCTTGAGGTTCTGCCACTCGGACTTGACCCGCGGCTTGCCCAGATAGCGCCGCAGGTTCTTGCCGGCGCCGGTGTAGCGCTTGACGTAATAGTTGATGCCGTTGCGTTCGACCCGGATGACCTCCGACAGCGGGTCGCGGGTCAGGTGTTCGCCCTCGAGGGCAAATACCGCATCCAGACTGCCGAAGTCCTGCGCCAGCTCCCGATATCCAGGTTCAAGGTTCCAACCCGCCATCAGAGCGCATCTCCGTATCGCTGCTTGCGTGCGTAGAGCTTGCTGGCCTTGCCCTCCAGCCAGGCCAGCAGAGGCGCTTCGTCGCTCAGGATCTGGCGCAACGGCTGCTGGAAATAGCCCTTGAGGAAGCGCAGCTTGTCGCGCCGGGTCAGGCCGATATCCAGTGCCGAGAAATACAGCGCCGCCAGGTCCTTGTCGCGCCAGCGCCGGGTGATGGCCGGACGAGTCTGGGCGCGGTGCAGGTCGATCACCGAGAGCTTGAAATCATCGGGTGTCACCGGCTTGTCGGTGTGCAGCAGGAAGTGGCAGATGTAGCAGTCGCGATGGTTGACCCCGGCGCGGTGCATCATGCCGGTCATGCGCGCCACTTCGGCGATCAGCGCACGCTTGAGCCTGGGCTGCGGCGGCTGCTTGACCCAGTCGATGCTGAAGTCTTCGAGGCTGATGGTCGGCGCCAGCTCCTCGGTGACGATGAACGAATGCTGGTTGGCCGGGTTGCTGCCGCGCTCGCCATAGGCGACGGCGGTCATGGTCGGCACGCCGGCTTCCTGCAGGCGCTGGATGGCCTGCCATTCCTGGCCCGCGCCGAGCACCGGCAGCTTGGCGGTGAGCAGGTTCTTGAAGATCTCGCCCCAACCGATACCGCGGTGAATCTTTACGAAGAACCCTTCGCCAGCCACCTCGGTACGCAAGGTACGGCGGGCTTCCAGTTCACGATAGACCTGGCCGTCCAGACGCTCGACTTCGGCGAACGCATCGCGTCCGGCCCAGAGGGTCTTGAACGGTTCGGCAAGAATCAACTTCATCAGTGTTGCTCCGCCAGAATCACATCCGCAGCGTGCTGCGGCATGCTATAGAGGTCGGCCGTCTCGGCGAACGCCAGGCCATTACGGCTCCAGGTCGCGCGTGCAGCGTCGTCGGTCAACATGGTGTTCAGGTATTGATTGAGCTGCGCCTGCTCCAACGGCTCGTCCAGCACCAGGCCGCTGTCGGCCTCGGCGATGTAATGGGCATAACCGCAGACCGCGCTGACCAGCACCGGCAAGCCGGCCACCAGCGCCTCCAGCAACACAGTGCCGGTGTTTTCGTTGTACGCCGGGTGGATCAACAGGTCGGCGCCCAGCAGGAAACGCGGGATATCGCTGCGCCCCTTGAGGAACTGCACATGCTCGCCCAGGCCCAATGCCGCGCTCTGCAATTGGAATACTTTGGGGTCGTCCTGGCCAATTACAAATAGCCGGGTGCGTTTCTTCAGCTCCGGCGGCAAGGCGGCCACGGCCTTGAGGCTGCGATCCACGCCCTTGGTCTTGAACCCGGAGCCGATCTGCACCAGCAGCAAATCATCGTCTTTCAGGGCGAACTCACGACGGAATTCGGCGCGGATCTCGGCCGCATTGGCCGGCGCGCGACGGTCCTGGGCGATGCCTGGCGGCAGCAGGTGGAAACGCTCCACCGGGGTGTCGTAATGCTTGATGAACAGCGGCTGCTGGACCTCGGAAATCATCAGCACTTCGGTCTTGGCGTCCCGTGCGAACACCGCGCGCTCGTATTCGGCGAAGTGCCGGTAGCGGCCCCAGCGGCGGTACAGCGAATGGCGCAGGTTCTGCGCCTTGTCTTCGAAGCAGCCGTCGGCGGCGTAGTACACGTCCAGGCCGGGCATCTTGTTGAAGCCGATCAGGCGGTCCACCGGACGCTTGGCCAGGTCGGCCTCCATCCAGGCGCTGAGCTTCTCGTTACGACGATGGTTGAAGAACGCCTTGACCGGCGCCACCAGCACCTCGAAACCCGGCGGCACATCGCCTTCCCAGATCAGCGTATAGACGCGAATCTGGTGCCCGCGTTTCTGGCACTCCAGGGCGATGCGCATGAAGTCCCGTTGCAGGCCGCCGAACGGGAAGTATTTATAAAGGACAAAAGCCAATTGCATCAGCGCAGCTCCTCAGCCAGTAACAACCTGCTCAGCCGGCTGGCGACACGCTCAGGATTCAGACGCGTGAAGCACAGCGGCCACTCGCGTTTCAGGTCGAACCGCCGCTGATCTTCAGCCGTCGGTTGATAGGTGCATTTTTTCTGCAGGCACGGCGCGCAGGGGAAGTCGCTGGCCATATGGATCTGCGCCTTGCCATAGGCACCGGTCAGGCCCGGGTTGGTCGGGCCGAACAGGGAAATGGTCGGCACATCCAGCGCCGCCGCGAGATGGCCAAGCCCGGTATCCACCGCGACGCAGGCCCGGGCTTGCGCCAGCACCTTGGCGACGCCCGCCAGGTTCAGCTTCGGCAGCACCGTGGCGTTGCTCAGGCCCTTGGCAATACGCTCGGCCCGGGCCTTCTCCGCCGGGTTGCCCCACGGCAGCCTGACCTCGACGCCCAACTGGCCCATGCGTTCGGCCAGCTCGCGCCAATAGGCTTCCGGCCAGTGTTTGGTGTCCCAGGTGGTGCCGTGCAGGAACACCACGAACGGCTTGGGCCGCGGCAACTCCACCAGTTTCTCGACGTTCAGGCCGTAGTCGCCCAGGCCTTGGGGCAAGTCATACCCCAGGGCCACGGCGAACAGCTGGCGCACACGCTCCACGGCATGCTGGCCGCGGGCGACGGCCAGGCGCCGCGAATAGAAACGCGCCGCCAGGGGCTCGCGTGCCGACTGCTTGTCCAGGCCGGCCACCGGCGCCTTGACGTAGCGCGTCAGCCAGGCGCTTTTCAGCAAGCCCTGGGCGTCGATCACCAAGTCGTATTTAGTCGCACGCACGCTCTGCTTGAAGCGCCGCCACTCGCCACTCTTGATGGTCTGCCAGATGTTTTTGCGCCAGCGGCGAATCGCCACCGGGATCACTTTATCCACAGCCGGGTGCCAGGTCGGGATTTCCGCGAACCCCTCTTCCACCACCCAGTCGAACTTGATCCCCGGGATCGCCCGCGCCGCATCGGTCAGCGCCGGCAGCGCATGAATCACGTCGCCCAGGGAAGAGGTCTTGATCAACAGTACCCGCACTTACCGAACCTCGACCGCAGTGCCTTGCAACCGCTGCAAGGCCTGGTCCACCGAGTCGGGCAACAGCTGGCGCAGGCAGTTGTAATGGCCAAAGCGACAGGTGCGATCGAAGCACGGGCTGCACTCGATGCCCAGGCGCACGACCTCGACCTGGTCGGCCAAGGGCGGGGTGAAACCCGGCGATGTCGAGCCGTACACCGCCACCAGCGGGCGATTCAGCGCCGCCGCCACGTGCATCAACCCGGAGTCGTTGGACACCACGGAGTCGGCGCAGGACAGCAGGTCGATGGCCTCGGCCAGGGAGGTGCCGCCGCAGAGGTTGACCGACTCTTCGCGCAGCCCAGGAATCAGCCGGGCGCGAATGTCTTCGCCGACCACGTGATCGTTCTTCGAACCGAACAGCCAGACCTGCCAGCCCTCGCGGATCTTCAGCTCGGCAACCTTGGCGTAATGCTCGGACGGCCAGCGCTTGGCTTCGCCGAATTCGGCTCCCGGACACAGCGCCAGCACCGGGCGATCCAGGGTCAGGCCGAACTTGGCCAGCGCCGCTTCGCGGCTGGCCGGATCGATCTGCAGGTCGGGACGCGGATAAGGCTTGGGCAGCTCGGCGCCCGGTTCGTAAGCCAGGGCCATGAAGCGCTCGATCATCAGCGGATAACGTTCTTTGTCCAGCGTGCGCACGTCGTTGAGCAGGCCGTAGCGGAACTCGCCACGCCAGCCGGTGCGTTGCGCGATGCCGGCAAAAAACGGCACCAGCGCCGACTTCAACGAGTTGGGCAGCAGGATGGCCTGGTCGTACTGGCCGACCAGGGATTTGCCGATGCGCCGGCGAGTCGCCAGTTCCAGCACGCCGTGGCCGAGCGGGAAGCTCAAGGCCCGCCGCACTTGCGGCATGCGCTCCAGGATCGGCCGGCTCCACTCGGGGGCCAGCACGTCGATCTCGCATTGAGGATGGCGCTGTTTCAGGCACTGGAAGAGTGTCTGCGCCATCACCATGTCACCGACCCAACTGGGCCCAACGATCAGAATATTCATGTGGTTTCCAAAAACGAACCGGGGAGGCTTACGCCTCCCCGCCTCGAGAATCCAGCCCTGCGGCATTCACCGCCGGCTCATTGTGGACGAGCCGCAACAGGGCTCGCCGGATACATTTGTGGCAACGCAGCGCACGCTGCCTAGCTTAGCCCCAGCTCGCGCCAAATCCGCAATACCTCCCGTCGCTCGCTGGCGAACTGGTCGCCGGCGATGACCCCGGCCTCGTTCTGCAAGGCCTGGCGGTGAGCCGCGGAGCGGTAGGCCTTATAGACCTCGCGCAACAGACTGGCGTCGGTCGCGGGCATCAGCCCGACTTCCTCCAGACCTTCCAGAATGCGGATATTGTCGGTGTAGCGCAGCAATGACGGGTGCTCTTGCGACCACGCCAGGGCCGCGTATTGCACCATAAATTCGATGTCGACGATACCTCCGGCGTCCTGCTTGAGGTCGAACGGCGCCGTGGCCTCGAAGGCATTTGCCGCGGTTCCGGCAGCCGTCGCCCTGGTCCCCAGGTTGTCGCGCATCTTGGCCCGCATCTCGCTGACCTCCTGCTGCAACTTGGGCAGATCACGGGCACGACCCAGCACCGCCGCCCGCACTTTCTCGAAGGCCTGGCCGACATCCTGGCTACCCACCAGCACCCGGGCACGCACCAGCGCCTGATGCTCCCAGGTCCAGGCTTCGTTCTCCTGGTAACGGGCGAAAGCCCCCAGCGAACTCACCAGCAGGCCCGACGCCCCGGACGGCCGCAGACGCATGTCCACTTCGTACAGCTGGCCGGAGTTGGTCTGGGTGGTCAGCAGGTGAATGATCCGCTGGCCCAGGCGGGTGAAGAACTGCGCGCCGTCGATCGGTTTCGGGCCATCGGTTTCCGCCTGCGGATCGCCGTCATGGATGAACACCAGGTCCAGGTCGGAACCATGCCCGAGTTCCAGGCCGCCGACTTTCCCATAACCGACAATAATGAAGCCGGGATCGCACAAGGTGCCATCGGTGCGCTGCGGAGCGCCGTATTTGGCCACCGTCTGGCGCCAGGCCAGGGCCAGCACCTGTTCTAGGATCGCCTCGGCCAGCCAGGTCAGGTAATCGCTGACCTTCATCAACGGCAGGCTGCCGGCGATTTCCGAGGCTGCCACCCGCAGGCGGTGGGCCAGCTTGAAGTGACGCAGCGCCTCCATCTGCTGTTCCAGATCGTCCTCGGGGATGCGCGTCAGGCGCTCGCGCAACTCGGCGGCCAGTTCCGGCGCCAATGGCGGCTTGAACAGCCGGCCTTCGTTGAGCAACTCATCGAGCAGCAGCGGGAAGCGGGTGATCTGTTCGGCGATCCACGGGCTGGCGGCACACAGGGTCAGCAGACGGCGCAAGGCCCCGGGATTCTCAGTGAGCAACACCAGATAGGCCGAACGCCGCGCCACCGCCTCGACCAGCGGCAACACCCGCTCCAGCACCAAATCCGGATCGGCATGCTCCACCGCCTGGGCCAGCAGGCGCGGAATAAAGGCATCTAGGCGTTCGCGCCCCAAACGCTGCATGGCTCGCAATTGCGGGCTGCCACGCAGGCCGGCCAGCGCCCTGAGCGCCTTGGGCGCGTCATTGAAACCGCCTTCCTGCAACTGCCGGCAGGCAGCTTCCTCGTCCTGGGCTTCTTCCCACAGCGGCAGCCATTCACCGCCGACCACCACTTCGCATTCGCTGCCTTCGTCTTCATCCGGGTCGGCGATCACCTGACGGAAGTGCCATTCCACCCGACCGCGCCAGTACATCAGCCGCTCATGGAACGCCGCCCAGTCGGCAAAACCCAGCATGAAGGCAATACGCGCCTGATCCTGTGGATTGTCCGGCAACATCTGCGTCTGCCGGTCGGCGATCGCCTGGATCGCGTGCTCGGTGTAACGCAGGAATTCGTAACCTTCCCGCAGCTCGGCGATCACCGCGGGCGGCAGGTAACCCTGCCCCTCCAGGGTGGTCAGCACCTTTAATAGAGGACGCTGCTGCAGGCTCAGGTCGCGCCCGCCGTGGATCAGCTGGAAAGCCTGGGCGATGAACTCGACTTCACGAATCCCGCCGGAGCCCAGCTTGATATTGTCGGCCATGCCCTTGCGCCGCACTTCCTGCTGGATCAGCTGCTTCATGGTGCGCAGCGCTTCGATCGCCGAGAAGTCCAGGTAACGCCGATAGACAAAAGGCCGCAGCATGTCGAGCAACTGCGCGCCGGCGACCTGGTCGCCCGCCACCACCCGCGCCTTGATCATCGCGTAGCGCTCCCAGTCGCGACCTTGATCCTGGTAGTACTGCTCCAGCGCATTGAAGCTCAGCACCAGGGCGCCCGCCGAACCGTAGGGCCGCAGACGCATGTCGACGCGGAACACGAAACCGTCGACGGTCATCGGGTCCAGCGCCTTGATCAGGCGCTGCCCCAGGCGGATGAAAAACTCCTGGTTATCCAGCGCACGCTTCACGCCTACAGTTTCCCCGCCTTCGGGGTAGGCGAAGATCAGGTCGATGTCCGACGACAGGTTCAGTTCGACGGCGCCCAGCTTCCCCATGCCGAGGATGACCATCTGCTGCGGCTCGCCGCTGCGCCGGCCGGTGGGAACACCGAACTGCTCGCAGTGGCGCTGGTACAACCATTGATAGGCCTGGTCGATGCAGGCGTCGGCCATGTCCGACAGGTCGCGACAGGTCTGCACCAGATCCGCCTGGCGTGTCAGGTCGCGCCAGATGATCCGCACCTGATGACGATTGCGCTGACGCCGCAGCACCCGCCCCAACTCGTCTTCGCTGGTGGCCTGCTGCACCGCCGCGGCGATCTGCGCGCACAGCTCGCCCGGGCCGAAGCCGCGGTCGAGTTCGCCGCCGCGCACCAGCTCCAGCAACATCAAAGGGTCACGAAGGCTCTGTTCAATGAAAAAGTCGCTGGCGGCGCTCACCCGGGCGAACTCGGCCCAGCGCTCGGGGGTCCAGGCGGCGAGCCCGTGATCGTCGTCCAGGGTCGCCACGGCACTACGGAACGACTGCTCCGCACGGCTGACAAAAGGCAGGAGAGTCGCTGGGAGTTCGGCAAGCGCGGGCAGGCTCATGGGCTATCCTTGATCGGCGTAGAAAGGGGCGGTCGGGGCAAATTCTGCGGGCGCGGCCCTTGAAGGACTGTCGAACAAAAGTTAGAAATAGCTGAATTTTTTATTATTTTGGCAGCCAGCATCAAATTCTTACCCATTGGTGTTGGAAATCGACCAACAGTAACGATTATTCTCACAACGCAGCAGGAGGCCACAAGCCAATCTTCTGTAGTTTTACTACTCGTCTATACATTCGAAAGGCTGAAATGGCCGACGATTTGTAGTAAAACTACACGCCGCCGTATCAACCTCCGGCAATCCAAGAATTTTATCGTCTGCCCACAAGGCCAGTCGCAAACTCAGGCAACCGATTCTGGAAGCCTTTCCGCCCTGGAGCAAGCCATGCAAGACCTCGATCCCGTCGAAACCCAGGAATGGCTGGACGCCCTGGAATCGGTTCTCGACAAAGAAGGCGAAGACCGTGCTCACTACCTGATGACCCGTATGGGCGAACTCGCGACCCGCAGCGGCTCGCAACTGCCCTACGCCATCACCACGCCGTACCGCAACACGATTCCCGTCACCCACGAAGCACGCATGCCTGGCGACCTGTTCATGGAACGCCGCATTCGCTCGCTGGTACGTTGGAACGCGTTGGCCATGGTCATGCGTACGAACCTGAAAGATTCTGACCTGGGCGGTCACATCTCCAGCTTCGCTTCCAGTGCGACGCTGTATGACATCGGCTTCAACTACTTCTTCCAGGCGCCAACCGAAGAACATGGTGGCGACCTGATCTACTTCCAGGGCCACGCCTCCCCTGGCGTCTACGCTCGCGCTTTCATGGAAGGCCGCATCAGCGAAGACCAGATGAACAACTTCCGCCAGGAAGTGGACGGCAACGGCCTGTCCTCCTACCCGCACCCATGGCTGATGCCTGACTTCTGGCAGTTTCCGACCGTCTCCATGGGTCTGGGTCCGATCCAGGCGATCTACCAGGCGCGCTTCATGAAGTACCTGGAAGCCCGCGGCTTCATCCAGCCAGGCAAGCAGAAAGTCTGGTGCTTCATGGGCGACGGCGAGTGCGACGAGCCGGAATCCCTGGGCGCAATCTCTTTGGCTGGCCGCGAGAAGCTGGACAACCTGATCTTCGTCATCAACTGCAACCTGCAGCGCCTCGACGGCCCGGTTCGCGGCAACGGCAAGATCATCCAGGAACTCGAAGGCGTGTTCCGTGGCGCCCAGTGGAATGTGAACAAGGTCATCTGGGGCCGCTTCTGGGACCCACTGCTGGCCAAGGACACCGACGGCATCCTGCAACGCCGCATGGACGAAGTCATCGACGGCGAGTACCAGAACTACAAGGCCAAAGACGGCGCCTTCGTGCGTGAGCACTTCTTCAACACGCCAGAACTCAAGGCGATGGTCGAAGACCTGTCCGACGACGAAATCTGGAAACTCAACCGTGGCGGCCACGACCCGTACAAGGTCTATGCGGCCTACCACGAGGCGGTCAACCACAAAGAGCAACCGACCGTCATCCTGGCCAAGACCATCAAGGGTTATGGCACCGGCGCCGGCGAAGCGAAGAACACCGCGCACAACACCAAGAAAGTCGATGTCGACAGCCTGAAGTTGTTCCGCGACCGCTTCGACATTCCGGTCAAGGACGAAGAAATCGAAAACCTGCCGTTCTTCAAGCCGGAAGAAGGCAGTGCCGAAGCCCGTTACCTGAGCGAGCGTCGTGCCGCGCTGGGCGGTTTCGTGCCTCAGCGTCGCGCCAAGAGCTTCAACATCCCGACCCCGCCACTGGATACCCTCAAGGCCATCCTCGACGGTTCGGGCGACCGCGAAATCTCCACCACCATGGCCTTCGTGCGGATCCTCGCGCAGCTGGTCAAGGACAAGGAAATCGGCCAGCGCATCGTGCCGATCATCCCCGACGAAGCCCGTACCTTCGGTATGGAAGGCATGTTCCGTCAGTTGGGCATCTACTCGTCCGTCGGCCAGCTCTACGAGCCAGTCGATAAAGACCAGGTGATGTTCTACCGCGAAGACAAGAAGGGCCAGATCCTCGAGGAAGGCATCAACGAAGCGGGCGCCATGAGCTCCTTCATTGCAGCCGGTACCTCGTACTCCAGCCACAACCAGCCGATGCTGCCGTTCTACATCTTCTATTCGATGTTCGGCTTCCAGCGTATCGGCGACCTGGCCTGGGCCGCTGGCGACAGCCGTACCCGTGGTTTCCTGATCGGCGGTACTGCCGGCCGTACCACCCTCAACGGTGAAGGCCTGCAGCACGAAGACGGTCACAGCCACATGCTGGCGGGCACCATCCCGAACTGCCGCACCTTCGATCCGACCTATGGCTACGAGCTGGCGGTGATCATCCAGGACGGCATGAAGAAGATGACCGAAGAGCAACAGGACGTCTTCTACTACATCACCGTGATGAACGAGTCCTACCAGCAGCCAGCCATGCCGGCCGGTGTAGAGGAAGGCATCATCAAGGGCATGTACCTGCTCGAGGAAGACACCCGCGAAGCGGCGCACCACGTACAGCTGATGGGCTCCGGCACCATCCTGCGCGAAGTCCGTGAAGCGGCGAAGATCCTGCGTGAAGAATTCAACGTGGGCGCGGACGTCTGGAGCGTTACCAGCTTCAACGAACTGCGTCGCGATGGCCTGGCAGTCGAGCGCAGCAACCGTCTGCACCCGGGCCAGAAGCCTAAGCTGAGCTATGTCGAAGAGTGCCTGAGCGGCCGTAAAGGTCCGGTCATCGCCTCTACCGACTACATGAAGCTGTTCGCCGAACAGATTCGTCAGTGGGTCCCGTCCAAGGAGTTCAAAGTCCTGGGCACCGACGGTTTCGGCCGCAGTGACAGCCGCAAGAAGCTGCGTCACTTCTTCGAAGTCGACCGTCATTTCGTGGTGTTGGCAGCCCTGGAAGCCTTGGCTGACCGTGGTGACATCGAACCTAAGGTCGTGGCCGAGGCCATCACCAAGTTCGGCATCAACCCGGAAAAACGCAACCCACTGGACTGCTGAGGAGATTTTTTGTGAGCGAACTCATTCGCGTACCTGACATCGGCAGCGGTGAAGGTGAAGTAATCGAACTGTTTGTGAAGGTCGGCGACCGTATCGAAGCCGACCAGAGCATCCTGACGCTGGAATCGGACAAGGCGAGCATGGAAGTGCCGGCACCCAAAGCCGGCGTCATCAAGAGCCTGAAAGTGAAGCTGGGCGATCGCCTGAAAGAAGGCGACGAGCTGCTGGAACTGGAAGTCGAGGGTGCCGCGCAAGCGGCGCCTGCGCCTGCCGCTGCACCGGCTGCCAAAGCCGAGGCCAAACCGGCTGCCGCTCCTGCTGCCGCGCCAGCTGCCGCGCCAGCTGCTCCTGCTGCCGCTTCGGTTCAGCAAGTGCACGTGCCGGACATCGGTTCGTCGGGCAAGGCCCAGATCATCGAGATCCAGGTCAAGGTCGGCGACAAGGTCGAGGCTGATCAATCGTTGATCACCCTGGAATCCGACAAGGCGAGCATGGAAATCCCTTCGCCAGCCGCTGGCGTGGTCAAGGCCATCAGCGTCAAGCTCAACGACGAAGTCGGCACCGGCGACCTGATTCTGGATCTGGAAGTGGCAGGTGCTGCGGCCCCTGCTGCGGCCGCTCCGGCCCAGGCGGCTGCTCCGGCACCTGCCGCTGCGCCTGCTCCTGCGGCAGCTCCGGCTGCCCCAGTGGCCGACAGCGTCCAGGACATCCACGTCCCGGACATCGGTTCGGCCGGCAAGGCCAAGATCATCGAAGTGCTGGTCAAGGCTGGCGACAGCGTTGAAGCCGACCAGTCGCTGATCACCCTCGAGTCCGACAAGGCCAGCATGGAAATCCCATCGCCAGCCGCCGGCATCGTGGAAAGCGTTGCGATCAAGCTGGACGACGAAGTCGGTACCGGCGACCTGATCCTCAAGCTGAAAGTCAAAGGCGCGGCACCTGCTGCTGCCCCGGCTCCAGCTGCCGCGGCTGCGCCAAGCGCTCCGGCACCTGCCGCTGCTGCTCCGGCTGCCGCTGCACCTGCTGCCGCACCGGCCGCTGCACCTGCCAAGCCTGGCGCCAAAGTTCACGCAGGTCCTGCGGTGCGCCAACTGGCCCGTGAGTTCGGCGTCGAGCTGAGCGCTGTTGGCGCCAGCGGTCCGCACGGTCGCATCCTCAAGGAAGACGTGCAGGTTTACGTCAAAGCGATGATGCAAAAGGCCAAGGAGGCGCCAGCTGCTGGCGGCGCAACCGGTGGCGCGGGCATCCCGCCGATTCCGGTAGTGGACTTCAGCCGCTTCGGCGAGATCGAAGAAGTGCCGATGACCCGCCTGATGCAGGCTGGCGCATCGAACCTGCATCGCAGCTGGCTGAACGTGCCCCACGTCACCCAGTTCGACTCGGCCGATATCACCGAGCTGGAAGCCTTCCGGATCGCCCAGAAAGCCGTTGCAGAGAAGGCCGGCGTCAAGCTGACCATCCTGCCGCTGCTGCTGAAATCCTGCGCGCACCTGCTCAAGGAACTGCCGGACTTCAACAGTTCGCTGGCGCCTAGCGGTAAAGCGATCATCCGCAAGAAGTACGTGAACATCGGCTTCGCGGTCGACACCCCGGATGGCCTGCTGGTACCGGTGATCAAGAACGTCGATCAGAAGAGCCTGCTGCAACTGGCTGCCGAAGCCGCTTCCCTGGCTGAAAAGGCCCGGACCAAGAAGCTCTCGGCGGACGACATGCAGGGCGCCTGCTTCACCATCTCCAGCCTCGGTCACATTGGCGGCACCGGCTTCACGCCGATCGTCAACGCACCGGAAGTGGCGATCCTCGGCGTTTCCAAGGCCACCATCCAGCCAGTCTGGGACGGTAAAGCCTTCCAGCCGAAGCTGATGCTGCCGCTGTCGCTGTCCTACGATCACCGCGTGATCAACGGCGCCGCTGCTGCACGCTTCACCAAGCGTCTGAGCGATCTGCTGGCGGATATCCGCACCATCCTGCTGTAAGACTCGGCCGGCTTCCCTGTCATGGGGAAGCCGGCTGTTGCACCCTTTTCGAGCGCCACGCTCGTACCTCAACCCCGTCGATTTGGCGGGGCTTTTTTTTGCCGAAAAATCGCCGTAACCAGCCGCCAAAGCCCGCTAAAACACCAGGAAAGATTAGCGTTCAGAAATCTTCTGTTCTGCCGATAGATTCTTATAGCACTTAGCCTTCATCTCACTTGTCAGTCAGTGCCGCATGATGCAACCTTGCCGCAGGCAACAGTAAAGAGGGCGCGAGCCCGGCGCGATCAGCATTTACCAAGCGAGTTTCCCCATGAAAAGCCAACCCGATGCCGCCAGCCGTATGGTGGCCGAGGTAGTGACGCAGTTGCCCGTGCCCTCGCGGCTCGGCATGCTGCGTTTCGAACGGCTGAATGAAGCGAGCTGGGCCCTGCTGTTTCTCGATCCAAACTGTGAACGCCAATTCGGCCTGCCCGCCGTCGAGCTCTGCGCCCTGGTCGGCTCGCCCTATGCCAGCCTGATGGAGCCCGAAGCCCGTTATCAGCTGCACGATGCGATCCAGCAGCAACTGACCCACAGCCCGCATTACCTGATTCGCTACACCCTGCACACCGCCAAGGGCTCACTCAGCCTGCTGGAACTCGGCGAAGCCTACAAACAGCACAATCGACACCTGCTGCGTGGTTATTTCCTGGTGGTCGACGGCCTGCTCGACAACGATCAGCCGCTCTCCGCGCCTGACCTGGAAACCCAGAACAGTCGCCTGCAAATCGCCCTGGAACTCAACCAGCGAGCCCAGCTGGAACAACTCCAGCACCTCGAACGGGTGCGCGCCCAGCAAGACCTGATCCTGCTCCTGGCCCGCCAGCGCTACAGCGCCAACAACTCCCTGCTGGAAGCCGCCGAGCTGATTACCCGCAGCGCCTGCGACATCTACGAAATCGACTGTGCCAGCATCTGGAACCTGGAAGGCCAGTTGCTGGTGCCCATCTGCGCCTATCACCGCGACCTGCAGGAATACATCCTGCCGGAGGCGATCGACGTCAGCGACTTCCCCGACTACCTCGAAGCCCTGCACACCAGCCGGGCCATCGATGCGCACAATGCCATGCGCGACCCGCGCACCCGGGAAATGGCCGAAAGCCTGCGCCCGCGCAACATCAACGCCATGCTCGATGCCAGCATCCGCATCGACGGCCAGGTGGTCGGCGTGCTGTGCCTGGAACAAGTGGGCAACACCCGCGCCTGGCAATCCGATGAAATCGCCTTTGCCGGCGAACTGGCCGACCAGTTCGCCCAGGTCATCAATAACCACAACCGCCGTACCGCCACCAGCGCCCTGCACCTGTTCCAGCGCGCGGTCGAGCAAAGCGCCAATGCCTTTCTGCTGGTCAACTGCGACGGCGTGGTGGAGTACGTCAACCCGAGCTTCACGGCGATCACCCAGTACAGCACCGAGGAAGTCCACGGCCATCGGCTGGCGGAACTGCCGGCGCTGGAGAACCTCAGCGAACTGCTGTTCGACGCGCCCTCCAGCCTGGCCAAGAGCAACAGTTGGCAAGGCGAGTTCAAGAGCCGGCGCAAGAACCTGGAGCCGTACTGGGGCCAGCTGTCGATATCCAAGGTCTATGGCGACAACCGCGAACTGACCCACTACATCGGCATCTACGAAGACATCACCCAGACCAAGCTCGCCCAGCAACGCATCGAGCGCCTGGCCTACACCGACAACCTGACCAACCTGGGCAACCGCCCCGCCTTCATCCGCAACCTCGACGAACGCTTCGCCCGCGACAGCGACAGCCCTATCAGCCTGCTGCTGGTGGACATCGACAACTTCAAGCGGATCAACGACAGCCTCGGCCACCAGACCGGCGACAAGCTGCTGATCAGCCTGGCCCGGCGCCTGCGCAACAGCCTGAGCCCGAGCGGCAGCCTGGCGCGTTTCGCCAGTAACGAGTTCGCCGTGCTGCTGGACGACACCGACCTGGAGGCCGGCCAACAGATCGCCAGCCAGTTGCTGATGACCCTCGACAAGCCGATGTTTGTCGACAACCAACTCATCAGCGTCACCGGCTCCGTGGGCCTGGCCTGCGCACCGCTGCACGGCCGCGACCCGCAGACCCTGATGCGCAACGCCGGCCTGGCGCTGCACAAGGCCAAGGCCAACGGCAAACATCAGGTGCAGGTGTTTACCGAGGCCCTGAACGCCGAAGCCAGCTACAAGCTGTTCGTGGAAAACAACCTGCGCCGCGCCCTGACCCAGAACGAGCTGGACGTGTTCTACCAGCCCAAGCTGTGCCTGCGCAGTGGACGCCTGCTGGGCCTGGAGGCGCTGCTGCGCTGGAACCATCCGGAAAAGGGCATGATCCGCCCGGACCAGTTCATCAGCGTCGCCGAAGAGACCGGCCTGATCATCCCGATCGGCAAATGGATCGCACGCCAGGCCTGTCGCATGAGCAAGCAGCTCACCGCCGCCGGCCTGGGCAATCTGCAGGTGGCGATCAACCTGTCGCCCAAGCAGTTTTCCGACCCGGACCTGGTGGCCTCCATCGCCAGCATCCTCAAGGAAGAACAGCTGCCCGCCTCGCTGCTGGAGCTGGAACTGACCGAAGGCCTGCTGCTGGAAGCCACCGAAGACACCCACCAGCAACTCGACCAGCTGAAAAAGCTCGGCCTGACCCTGGCCATGGACGACTTCGGCACAGGCTATTCGTCGCTGAGCTACTTGAAGAAATTCCCGATCGACATCATCAAGATCGATCGCAGCTTCATCCATGAAATCCCCGCCAACCAGGACGACATGGAAATCACCTCGGCGGTGATCGCCATGGCCCACAACCTGAAAATCCAGGTGGTGGCCGAGGGCATCGAAACCGCGGAGCAGCTGTCCTTCCTGCGTCGCCACCGTTGCGATGTCGGCCAAGGCTACCTGTTCGACCGGCCGATCCCCGGCTCGGAGCTGATCGACAAGCTCAAACGTTATCCGCGCGGCCCAATCGCCTGACAGCGCTGTAACACTCGGGCAAACTGCGTGTCTGGTTAATTACTCAATCCCACCCTGACTGAGAGGACTGATCATGGTTCTGCGCTCGGAAATTCTGGTGAACAAAAACGTGCTACCTACCAAAGAACAAGCCCTGCCTGGCCGCGAAACCCCGATGACCGTGCCAGCCGAACACTACGTCAACGGTAACCCGCTGCTGGGCCCGTTCCCGGGCAACGTGGAATTCGCCATCTTCGGCCTGGGTTGCTTCTGGGGCGCGGAACGCAAGTTCTGGCAGCGCGAGGGCGTGTTCAGCACGTCGGTGGGCTACGCCGGCGGCTTTACCCCGAACCCGACCTACGAAGAAGTCTGCTCGGGCCTGACCGGCCATAGCGAAGTGGTGCTGGTGGTCTACGAGCCGGAGAAAGTCAGCTACCAGGAACTGCTGGCGATGTTCTGGGAACTGCATAACCCGACCCAGGGCATGCGCCAGGGCAACGACATCGGCACCCAGTACCGCTCGGTGATCTATGCCACCAATCCAACCCAGCTGGAGCAGGCCAAGGCCAGCGAAAAAGTGTTCCAGGCCGAGCTGACCAAGGCCGGGCTGGGCGCCATCACCACGGAAATCGAAGAAGCCCCGACCTTCTATTACGCCGAGGCCTACCACCAGCAGTACCTGGCGAAGAATCCGGAAGGCTACTGCGGAATCGGCGGCACTGGCGTGACCTGCCCGATCTGACCGGTAGCCGCTGACGAGGTACGAGGCTGCGATGCGGTCCGCAGGAGCGCCCTCGGGGGCCGCTTCGCTGCCCATCGCAGCCTCGTGCCTCGGCAGCGGCTACACCCTCACATTATTCGGCGATCAGCCAATCCATCTGCCAGCCGCCCTGGGTCTGGCCCAGTTTCTGCGCCAGCCACGGCAGCAGCTCGCGCAATTCCTCTTCCAGCCCCCACGGTGGGTTGGCAATCGCCAGGCCCGAGCCGTTCAGGCTGTTGGGCGTATCCAGGGGATGCACCAGCAGTTCCACACGCAGCAGCTTCGGCGCGCCGGTACCGGCCAGGTCCTGGTAGAAGCGGCGCAGCGCCCGCTGATCCTTGACCGGGTACCAGATGGCCGCCACGGTCTGGCGCATCCGGCCGATGGCTTCTTTCAACGACGCGGCGCAACGCTGCATCTCGTCGAGCTGTTCGAACGGCGGGTCGATCAGCATCACCGCGCGCTTCTCGGCCACCGGCAGCAGCGCTCGCGCCACATGCCAGCCCTCGCCCAGGTGGACCGCCACCCGGCGATCGCCCTTCATGTTTTCCTTGAGCAGCAACCCGTCTTCCGGATGCTTCTCGTTGAGCAGCACCCGGTCCTGGGAACGGGTCAGGCGCCGCGCCAGCTCGGGCGAGCCCGGGTAATAACGCAGTTCGCCATCGGGGTTCATCTTGTGCAGCACCGCCATGTAGTCGGCGGTCAGCGCTGGCAAGTCCTGCTCGCCCCACAGGCGCGCGATGCCTTCCAGGTACTCGCCGGTGCGGTTGGCCTGATCGCCCTGGAGGTCGTACAGGCCGATGCCGGCATGACTGTCGAGGTAGGCGAACGGCTGCTCCTTGCGCGACATCAGGGCGATGAGGCGGGTCAGGGTCAGGTGTTTGAAGACGTCGGCGTGGTTGCCGGCGTGGAAGGCGTGACGATAGTTCATGGTTGCTCCTGCGCAGGGGGCGAAGTTTACCCTGTGCCACGGCCGGCGTCAGGTCGTGTCGGGAGCTTCCACGGCGCGGACACGCCCATAAAAAAGCCCGCATCCCAGGGAATGCGGGCTTTTCGAATCACTGCTGGGTTAGCGCCTCAACGGCTCCCGATCAGTGGTTGAGCTTGTAGTCTTTCTCGGCCGCCTCGAAACGCTGGACCATGCCGGCGCTCGGTGCGCTCATCTTGCTCACCAGCAGGATGGCCAGGCTGGCGAAGATGAAGCCCGGGATGATTTCGTACAGGCCCAGCACATTGAAGTGCTTCCACAGGATCACGGTCACGGCGCCGACGATGATGCCGGCCAGCGCGCCGTCGCGAGTCATGCCTTTCCACAGTACCGAGATCAGCACCACAGGACCGAAGGCCGCGCCGAAACCGGCCCAGGCGTAGCTGACCAGGCCCAGTACGCGGTTTTCCGGGTTGGCGGCCATGGCGATGGCGACCAGGGCAACCAGCAGCACCATGGCGCGACCGACCCACACCAGCTCCAGCTGGGAAGCATGTTTACGCAGGAAGGCTTTGTAGAAGTCTTCGGTCAGGGCACTGGAGCACACCAGCAACTGGCAGCTCAGGGTGCTCATCACCGCCGCCAGGATGGCCGACAGCAGCACACCGGCGATCCATGGGTTGAACAGCAGCTTGGCCAGTTCGATGAACACACGCTCGTGGTTCTCGGTCACGGGACCGGCCACTTCCGGGTGCGCCGAGAAGTAGGCGATACCGAAGAAGCCCACGGCCACGGTGCCGCCCAGGCACAGGATCATCCAGGTCATGGAGATGCGACGGGCGTTGGCGATCGACTTGACCGAATCCGCGGCCATGAAGCGCGCCAGGATGTGCGGCTGGCCGAAGTAGCCCAGGCCCCAGCCCATCAGCGAGATGATGCCGATGAAGGTGGTGTTTTTCAGCATGTCGAAGTTGCTTGGGTCCTGGGCTTCGATCGCCAGGAAGGTGGTGTCGACGCCACCGGTGGCCAGCAGCACGATGATCGGCGTCAGCAGCAGGGCGAAGATCATCAGAGTGGCTTGTACGGTGTCGGTCCAGCTCACTGCCAGGAAACCACCAACGAAGGTGTAGGCGATGGTCGCCGCGGCACCGGCCCACAGGGCGGTCTCGTAAGGCATGCCGAAGGTGCTTTCGAACAGACGGGCACCGGCGACGATGCCGGAAGCGCAGTAAATGGTGAAGAACACCAGGATCACGATCGCGGAGATGATCCGCAGCAGCCCGCTCTTGTCCTCGAAGCGGCTGGAGAAATAGTCCGGCAGCGTCAATGCATCGCCGTTGTGTTCGGTTTGTACTCGCAGACGACCGGCGACGAACAGCCAGTTCAGGTAGGCACCGACGATCAGGCCGATGGCGATCCAGCTCTCGGACAGGCCGGACATGTAGATGGCGCCCGGCAGGCCCATCAGCAACCAGCCGCTCATGTCGGAAGCACCGGCGGAAAGCGCGGTCACCACGCTACCCAGGCTGCGGCCACCGAGGATGTAGTCCGAAAGGTTGTTGGTAGAGCGATAGGCCATGAAGCCGATCAGCACCATAGCTGCGATGTAGATCACGAACGTGATCAAGGTTGGATTGCTTGCACTCATTGAGTTACGCCCTGGCTTTGTTTTTATGTAGCGGCGGTCAGCACCACCGCTTTCAAACGGCTACGTTTGAGAGACGGCTGGGTACTCCGCGCATTTATGACTGATGTTTCCCCAGGAAAGCCATCAGCCGATGAACCGGTCGCGAGGGCCGGTTGCACCTTGGGCGCGAATGCTATTCAACAACTCAAAGAAGGTGCAACCTGTTTCGCGAGAATAAGTTGCACCCAAGCGATTTTTCCGGCGAACGCCGCGTTTTTGCTCCTTTTTGGAGCAAAAACCCATCGCGACAGAATTAAAAGCACCAAGCAGAAGCGCCGCCCAGGGACCGGAAATTAATTCCTGATGAGCTGCCAATTATTCCGATAAAAAACAGGTTGCACCCGGTTGCACCTCTCTCGGCTCACGGCTAATCTTGCCGCCAGCTGATGCCACGCAACCGTGGTAAACATGAGGATAAAAATATGGCTACCACCACCCTTGGGGTCAAACTCGACGACCCGACCCGCGAACGCCTGAAGGCTGCCGCGACCTCGATCGATCGCACGCCGCACTGGCTGATCAAGCAGGCAATTTTCAATTACCTGGAAAAACTCGAGGGTGGTGCAACCCTGACCGAGCTGAGCGGTTCGACCCGCACCGACGGCGATGACGCTGGCGAAGTGCAGACCGACCACGCTCACCAGTGCTTCCTCGAATTCGCCGAAAGCATCCTGCCGCAATCGGTGCTGCGCGCTTCGATCACCGCTGCTTATCGCCGCCCGGAACCGGAAGTGGTGCCGATGCTGCTGGAGCAGGCGCGCCTGCCGGCCACCATGGCCGAAGCCACCAACAAGCTGGCCGCGACCATCGCCGAAAAACTGCGCAACCAGAAGAGCGCCGGCGGCCGTGCCGGTATCGTCCAGGGCCTGCTGCAGGAATTCTCCCTGTCGTCCCAGGAAGGCGTGGCCCTGATGTGCCTGGCCGAAGCCCTGCTGCGCATCCCGGACAAAGGCACCCGTGACGCGCTGATCCGCGACAAGATCAGCACCGGCAACTGGCAGCCGCACCTGGGCAATAGCCCGTCGCTGTTCGTCAACGCGGCCACCTGGGGCCTGCTGCTGACCGGCAAGCTGGTCGCCACCCACAACGAAGCCGGCCTGACCTCGTCCCTGAGCCGCATCATCGGCAAGAGCGGCGAGCCGATGATCCGCAAGGGCGTCGACATGGCCATGCGCCTGATGGGCGAGCAGTTCGTCACCGGCGAAACCATCGCCGAAGCCCTGGCCAATGCGAGCAAGTTCGAAGCCAAGGGCTTCCGTTACTCCTACGACATGCTCGGCGAAGCGGCACTGACCGAGCACGACGCGCAGAAATACCTGGCGTCCTACGAGCAGGCCATCCATTCGATCGGCAAGGCGTCCCACGGTCGTGGCATCTATGAAGGCCCGGGCATCTCGATCAAGCTCTCGGCCCTGCACCCGCGCTACAGCCGCGCCCAGTACGAGCGCGTGATGGACGAGCTGTACCCGCGCCTGCTGTCGCTGACCCTGCTGGCCAAGCAATACGACATCGGCCTGAACATCGACGCCGAAGAAGCCGACCGCCTGGAGCTGTCGCTGGATCTGCTCGAACGCCTGTGCTTCGAACCGCAGCTGACCGGCTGGAACGGCATCGGCTTCGTGATCCAGGCCTACCAGAAGCGCTGCCCGTACGTGATCGACTATGTGATCGACCTGGCGCGCCGCAGCCGTCACCGCCTGATGATCCGCCTGGTGAAAGGCGCCTACTGGGACAGCGAGATCAAGCGCGCCCAGGTCGAAGGCCTGGAAGGCTATCCGGTCTACACCCGCAAGGTGTACACCGACGTGTCCTATATCGCCTGCGCCCGCAAGCTGCTGTCGGTACCGGAAGTCATCTACCCGCAGTTCGCCACCCACAACGCCCACACCCTGTCGGCCATCTACCACATTGCCGGTCAGAACTATTACCCGGGCCAGTACGAATTCCAGTGCCTGCACGGCATGGGCGAACCGCTGTACGAACAGGTAGTAGGCAAGGTTGCCGATGGCAAGCTGAACCGTCCGTGCCGCGTGTACGCCCCGGTCGGCACCCACGAAACCCTGCTGGCCTACCTGGTACGCCGCCTGCTGGAAAACGGCGCCAACACCTCGTTCGTCAACCGCATCGCCGACCAGTCGATCTCCATCCAGGAACTGGTGGCCGACCCGGTCAGCCAGATCGAGCAGATGGCGACCCTGGAAGGCGGCTTCGGCCTGCCGCATCCACGCATTCCATTGCCGCGCGACCTGTACGGCAGCGAGCGCGCCAACTCCGCCGGCATCGACATGGCCAACGAACACCGTCTGGCGTCGCTGTCCTGCGCCCTGCTGGCCACCGCTCACAACCACTGGAAAGCCGCGCCGATGCTCGGTTGCGCCTCCAGCAGCGAAACCCCGGCGCCGGTCTTGAACCCGTCCGATCACCGCGACGTGGTCGGCCACGTACAGGAAGCCACGGTCGAAGACGTCGACAACGCCATCCAGTGCGCGCTGAACGCCGCGCCGATCTGGCAGGCCACGCCGCCGGCCGAGCGCGCCGCGATCCTTGAACGCGCCGCCGACCTGATGGAAGGCGAGATCCAGCCGTTGATGGGCCTGCTGGCCCGCGAAGCCGGCAAGACTTTCGCCAACGCCATCGCCGAAGTGCGCGAAGCCGTGGACTTCCTGCGCTACTACGCGGTGCAGGCGCGCAACGACTTCAGCAACGACGCGCACCGCCCACTGGGTCCGGTGGTCTGCATCAGCCCGTGGAACTTCCCGCTGGCGATCTTCAGCGGCCAGGTCGCCGCCGCCCTGGCCGCCGGTAACCCGGTACTGGCCAAGCCGGCCGAACAGACGCCACTGGTCGCCGCACAAGCGGTGCGCCTGATGCTCGAAGCCGGCATTCCGGAAGGCGTGCTGCAACTGCTGCCGGGCCGTGGCGAAACCGTCGGTGCCCGCCTGGTCGGCGACGATCGGGTCAAGGGCGTGATGTTTACCGGTTCCACCGAAGTCGCGCGCCTGCTGCAACGCAACGTCGCCGGCCGCCTGGACGCCCAGGGCCGGCCGATCCCGCTGATCGCCGAAACCGGTGGCCAGAACGCGATGATCGTCGACTCCTCGGCCCTGACCGAACAAGTGGTGATCGACGTCGTCTCCTCGGCCTTCGACAGCGCCGGCCAGCGTTGCTCGGCCCTGCGCGTGCTGTGCCTGCAGGAAGACTCCGCCGACCGCGTGATCGAAATGCTCAAGGGCGCCATGGCGGAAAGTCGCCTGGGCAACCCGGAGCGCCTGTCCGTGGACATCGGCCCGGTGATCGACGCCGAAGCCAAGGCCGGCATCGAGAAACACATCCAGGCCATGCGCGATAAAGGCCGCAGCGTGTATCAGGTAGCGATCGCCGATGGCGAAGAGGTCAAGCGCGGCACCTTCGTGATGCCGACCCTGATCGAGCTGGAAAGCTTCGACGAGCTGCAACGGGAGATCTTCGGCCCGGTGCTGCACGTGGTGCGCTACAAGCGCAAGGACATCGACCAGCTGATCGCGCAGATCAACGCTTCCGGCTACGGCCTGACCCTGGGTGTGCACACCCGCATCGACGAGACCATCGCCAAGGTGATCGACAACGTCAACGCCGGTAACGTCTACGTCAACCGCAACATCGTCGGTGCCGTGGTCGGCGTGCAGCCATTCGGCGGCGAAGGCCTGTCGGGCACCGGCCCGAAAGCCGGCGGCCCGCTGTACCTGTACCGCCTGCTGTCGACCCGTCCGACCGACGCCATCGAGCAGTCGTTCGCCCGTGGCGACGCCCTGAACGCCCCGGACGTGCGCCTGCGCGATGCCATGAGCAAGCCGCTGAACGCTCTGCAAGCCTGGGCCGACAGCAACAAACTGGCGGACCTCAGCGCCCTGTGCGTACAGTTCGCGGCGCAGTCGCAGAGCGGTGTCACCCGCGTGCTGGCGGGCCCGACCGGCGAACGCAACAGCTACGCCATCCTGCCGCGTGAACACGTGCTGTGCCTGGCGGAAGTCGAAGGAGACCTGCTGACTCAACTGGCTGCGGTCCTGGCCGTGGGTGGTTCGGCGGTCTGGCCGGAAGGCGAACCAGGCAAGGCGCTCTACGCCCGCCTGCCTGCGGAGGTGCAAGCGCGCATCCAGCGCGTGGCCGACTGGACCAAGGACGACGTGGTGTTCGATGCGGTCCTGCATCACGGCGACTCCGACCAGCTGCGCGCGGTCTGCCAGCAAGTGGCCAAGCGTGCCGGCGCCATCGTCGGGGTTCACGGCCTGTCGCAAGGCGAAACCTCGATTGCCCTGGAACGCCTGGTGATCGAGCGCGCCTTGAGCGTCAACACCGCGGCGGCCGGCGGTAACGCCAGCCTGATGACCATCGGCTGAAGCCGATAGTCAGCGGCATGAAAAAGGGCGCCCTCACCGGCGCCCTTTTTTTTGCCCGATGCAATCCCCTGTAGCCGCTGCCGCAGGCTGCGATAAGTCCCGCAGGGACTTCGGCGACAATGAAATCGCTACGGCCGTTCCGACCGATCGCAGCCTTCGGCAGCGGCTACAGGGGCTGTGCCTGTTTGGCATCTTTATCACCCGCATCAATCTTGCTGTTCAGTGTTTATTCACCCGCCTAGACTCGGCGCATTCCCTATAAAGCAGGTAGGCCGCCATGTCCGAGACGTTGCTCAGTTCCCGCAATCTGGCTTTCGAGCTGTATGAAGTCCTCGATGCCGAGGGCCTGACCCAGCGCGAGCGATTCGCCGAGCACAACCGGGAAACCTTCGACGCCGCCCTCGGCACCGCGCGCAGCATCGCCGAGAAATTCTTTGCCCCGCACAACCGCAAGGGCGACGAAAACGAGCCGCGTTATGAAGACGGCAAGGCGATTCTGATTCCGGAAGTCAAACCCGCGGTCGATGCCTTTCTCGAAGCTGGCTTCCTCAACGCCGCGCGCAGCTTCGAGGCCGGCGGCATGCAGTTGCCGACGCTGTTGTCCCAAGCCTGCTTCGCACACTTCCAGGCGGCCAACGCAGCCTCCACCTCCTACCCGTTCCTGACCATGGGTGCGGCCAACCTGATCGAAAGCTTCGGCACTGAGGAGCAGAAGCAACGCTTCCTGCAGCCGATGATCGACGGGCGCTTCTTCGGCACCATGGCCCTGACCGAACCCCATGCCGGCTCGTCGCTGGCGGATATCCGCACCCGCGCCGAACCGGCGGCGGACGGCACCTACCGGCTCAAGGGCAACAAGATCTTCATCTCCGGCGGCGATCACCCACTGTCAGAAAACATCGTGCACATGGTGCTGGCCAAGCTGCCGGACGCGCCGGCTGGGGTGAAAGGCATCTCGCTGTTCATCGTGCCCAAGTTCCTGGTCAACGACGACGGCAGCTTGGGCCCGCGCAACGACGTGCTGCTGGCCGGGCTGTTCCACAAGATGGGCTGGCGCGGCACCACCTCCACGGCGCTGAACTTCGGCGATAACGGTGAGTGTGTCGGCTATCTGGTGGGCAAGCCGCACCACGGCCTGAGCTACATGTTCCAGATGATGAACGAGGCGCGGATCGGCGTCGGCATGGGCGCGGTGATGCTCGGCTACGCCGGCTACCTGTACTCCCTGGAATACGCCCGCGAACGCCCGCAAGGTCGCCTGCCGGACAGCAAGGACCCGCATACCGCGCCGGTGTCGATCATCCAGCACGCCGACGTCAAGCGTATGCTGCTGACCCAGAAGGCCTATGTCGAAGGCGCTTTCGACCTCGGCCTGTACGCCGCGCGGCTGTTCGACGACACCACCACCCTGGCCAGCGAAGACCAGCGCAAGCAGGCCCACGAACTGCTGGACCTGCTGACGCCCATCGTCAAATCCTGGCCCTCGGAGTTCTGCCTGAAGGCCAACGAACTGGCGATCCAGATCCTCGGCGGCCACGGCTACACCCGTGAATACCCGGTGGAACAGTACTACCGCGACAACCGCCTGAACCCGATCCATGAAGGCACCCACGGCATCCAGTCACTGGACCTCCTGGGGCGCAAGCTGGCGCAGAACGGCGGTGCGGGCCTGAAACAACTGATCCGCCTGATCGCCGACACCAGCGAGCGGGCCCAGGCCCACGACGCCCTGACGGCGCTGCGCCAACCGCTGGAAAAGCTGGTGGCGCGCCTGCAAAGCGTGACCCTGGGCCTGCTCAGCGACCTGGCCCAGGGCAAGGTCAACAGCAGCCTGGCCAACTCGGCGCTGTACCTGAAAGCCTTCGGTCATGCGGTGATCGGCTGGCGCTGGCTGGAACAGGCGATTCGCGCGCAGGAAGGCCTGGCCAGGGGCAACCCGGCGGATGTGGGTTTCTACAAGGGCAAGCTGCAGGCGGCGCGTTACTTCCTGACCTGGGAAGTGCCGGCCTGTCATCACGAGCTGGCCTTGCTGGAAGCGCGGGACGATACCTGCCTAGGCATGCAGGACGAGTGGTTCTGAAGTGCTAAAAGCATCGCGAGCAATCGAGCGCCGCCCGGCTGCTCGCGAAAACAATCAGTCCGACACAACCGCAACGGCGTTGCAGGTTGTGGGTAAACCTATCAGTTCTGGCTGATGGTCTTGGAGATCACTTCGACCGTGGCGCTGACTTGCTCTTGGTAACGGTCGAGCTCCTGCTGATGACGCTTTTGCATCTCGAGCTGCTGGGAGCACAGGTTCATCGCCGCCAGCACCAGCAAGCGGTCACCGATCAGCGTCGGGTATTTCTTCTTGGTCTCGGCCAGGGTGGCCTTCAACATCAACGCGGCGTCCAGCAGGGTCTGCTCTTCCCCGGCCGGCGCCTTGATCGAGTAGTCCTCACCGAGAATCGAGACGACTTTTACCCCGTCGGCACCCTGCCTCATGCGCTGACAGGACCGGCGCTGACGCGCTCGACCAGGGCCTGGATGCGGGCCGCGGTGGCGCCTTGCTTCTCTTCCTGTTCCATCAGGCTCAGTTGCAGGCTTTCGTTCTCATCCTTGGCCTGGGCCAGTTCTGCCTTGAGGGTTTCGTTCGTGCCCGACAGTTCCTGGTTCTGTTGCACCAGGTCACTGACAAGCTGTTCCAATTGGCTTAGGGATGCTTCCAACATTTTGATTTTCCGAGCATTTTTCAAAGGGCGCGTACGATAAAGAAAAGTCACCCCGGATGCCAGATTTTCCCGGCGCAACGCCTTGATTTGCCTGGCAGGTGACCTTGCCTGCGAACTTTAAAGACTGTCATTCCCCCATCTGGTTCCTGACACTTCGTCGCCCATCAGATCTTTCTGAAACTCTCGCTCCTGCTTCAAGAATCCATTTTTCCGCGCGATAGGTCTGGGGAGCCCTATCAACCACCGCGGCATGGATTGCGCATTCTCGAGGTAGATCCCCATGTCTCTTCGCAACATGAACATTGCACCGAGGGCATTTCTCGGCTTTGCATTCATCGGCTGCCTGATGCTGTTCCTGGGCATCTTCGCCCTGAACCAGATGAGCAAGATTCGCGCGGCGACCGTCACCATTTCCACCGACAACATGCCTAGCATCCAGAGCATCGATGAGTTCACCCAGCAAATGCTGCGGCTGCAGGTGCTGTCCTATCGCCTGGTGATCAACCGCGGTCCCGAGGTGCAAGCCAAGACCCGCGAGTCGCTCGAACTCGGCAACCAGCAGATCGAAAAGATCCGCACCACCTATGAAAAGCTGGTCAGCAGCCCGGAGGAAAGCGAGGCCTACGACCACTACCTCAAGCTGCTGGCCGAATACCGCAAGCTCGAAGAGCGCATCAAAGAGCTGTCGCGCAACAACCAGCTGGGTGAGCTGCAAGAGGTGCTGAACAACGAGTTGATGAAGAACTCGCAGCAGATCAACAAGGTTCTGAACCTGCTGGTACAGATCAACAGCCAGCGCTCCAAGGACGCCAACGAGCAGGCCGCCGAGGAATACGCTTCGGCATTCAACCTGGTAGTCGCCCTGCTGGTTCTGTCCACCACCCTGACCGTGGTGTTTGCCTGGTTGCTGACCCGCAGCATTACCCAACCCATCGCCAGCGCCTTGCATGCCGCGGAACACATCGCCGAAGGCGACCTCACCCAAAGCATCCGGGTCAACGGGCGCGACGAACCCGGACGCCTGCTGCAGGCCATGGCGAGCATGCAGGAAAAACTGCGCCAGACCTTGTTGCATATTTCCGGCTCCGCCAGCCAGTTGGCTTCCGCCGCGGAAGAACTGAACAGCGTCACCGACGAAAGTGCCCGCGGCCTGACCCAGCAGAACAACGAAATCGAACAGGCCGCCACCGCCGTGAACGAGATGACCTGCGCCGTCGAGGAAGTCGCGCGCAACGCCGTGAGCACCGCCGAGGCCTCGAACGACGCCACCCAGTCGGCCAGCGAAGGCCGCAACCTGGTGCGCGAGACCGTCAGCGCCATAGAGCTGATGAGCAGCGAAGTGCAGAGTTCGGCCAACAGGATCAGCGAACTGGCCGAGGAATCGCGCGACATCGGCAAGGTGCTGGACGTGATCCGCGGCCTGGCCGACCAGACCAACCTGCTGGCCTTGAACGCCGCGATAGAAGCCGCCCGGGCCGGCGATGCCGGACGCGGGTTCGCCGTGGTCGCCGATGAAGTGCGTGCCCTGGCCCACCGCACCCAGCAGTCCACCAGCGAAATCGAGCGCATGATCGGCAGCATCCAGAGCGGCACCGAGCACGCCGTCGAGTCGATGCGCACCAGCACCGAGCGCGCCGACTCGACCCTGAGCATCGCCCGCGGCGCCGGCGGTGCCCTGGACACCATCAACACCGCGGTCAACGAAATCAACGAGCGCAACCTGGTCATCGCCAGCGCCGCCGAGGAGCAGGCCCTGGTGGCCCGCGAAGTGGACCGCAACCTGGTGAACATCCGCGACCTGTCGGTGCAATCGGCCACCGGCGCCAACCAGACCAGCGATGCCAGCCACGAGCTGTCACGCCTGGCCGTGGACCTGAACGGCATGGTGGCGCGGTTCACCCTGTAATAAGCCGCCAATAGCGCTGATCGCCACCTGCGCCAGCCACTACGGAACGCCATGAAGTCCGTCGGTGGCCGGTGCCAGGCGACGCTTTTCCGCCGCCTGTAAACAAGCGCAAAAGCTTTTTGACAGCATCGTATTTCAACAGGTTAGAATCGCTGGCACGCAGACTGCATGGTCAGTTTGTGCCCGCCTTTCTGCTTCTGGAGTACTGCCTTTGAATGCGACGACCATCAACAGCCTGTTCTTGATCGGCGCGTTGCTGGTAGGTGCGAGCATTCTGGTGAGTTCCCTTTCGTCCCGCCTCGGTATCCCGATCCTGGTGATCATCCTGGCCGTGGGCATGGCCGCCGGCGTCGACGGTGGCGGCATCATCTTCAACAACTATCCGACGGCTTACCTGGTGGGTAACCTCGCACTCGCGGTGATCCTTCTCGACGGCGGCCTGCGCACCCGGGTCTCGAGCTTTCGCGTGGCCTTGTGGCCCGCCTTGTCGCTGGCCACCGTCGGCGTGATGATCACCACCGGCCTGACCGGCATGGCGGCCGCCTGGCTGTTCGACCTGAACCTGATCCAGGGCCTGCTGATCGGCGCCATCGTCGGCTCCACCGACGCCGCGGCGGTGTTCTCGCTGCTGGGCGGCAAGGGCCTGAACGAACGGGTCACCGCCAGCCTGGAGATCGAGTCGGGCAGTAACGATCCGATGGCGGTGTTCCTCACCGTGACCCTGATCGACATGCTCGCCAGCGGCCAGACCGGCCTGCACTGGAGCCTGCTGGGGCATCTGCTGCGCGAGTTCGGCATCGGCGGCCTGATCGGCCTGAGCGGCGGCTGGCTGATGCTGCAACTGGTGAACCGCATCAACCTGGCCACCGGCCTGTACCCGATCCTGGTGATCGCCGGCGGCCTGGTGGTCTTCGCCCTGACCAACGCCCTGCACGGCAGCGGGTTCCTCGCGGTGTACCTGTGCGGCCTGGTGATCGGCAACCGCCCGGTGCGCAGCCGGCACGGCATCCTGCATATGCTCGACGGCATGGCCTGGCTGTCGCAGATCGGCATGTTCCTGGTGCTGGGCCTGCTGGTCACGCCCCACGACCTGTTGCCCATCGCCCTGCCGGCGCTGGGCCTGGCGCTGTGGATGATCCTGTTCGCCCGCCCGCTGTCGGTGATGGTCGGCCTGTTGCCGTTCAAGGCCTTCCACGGCCGTGAGAAAGCCTTTATTTCCTGGGTCGGCCTGCGCGGCGCGGTACCGATCATTCTCGCGGTGTTCCCGTTGATGGCCGGGCTGCCCGAGGCCCAGCTGTACTTCAACCTGGCCTTCTTTATCGTGCTGGTGTCCCTGCTGGTGCAAGGCACCAGCCTGCCGTGGGTCGCCAAGCTGCTGAAAGTCACGGTGCCACCGGAGCCGGCGCCGATCTCCCGCGCCGCCCTGGAGGTGCATGTCACCAGCGAATGGGAGCTGTTCGTCTACCGCCTCGGCGCGGAAAAATGGTGCATCGGCGCGGCGTTGCGCGAGCTGAAAATGCCCGAAGGCACCCGTATCGCTGCCCTGTTTCGTCACCAGCAACTGCTCCATCCGTCGGGTAGTACGGTGCTGGAAGCCGACGATTTGCTCTGCGTCATCGGCCATGAACACAACCTGCCGGCCCTTGGAAAACTCTTCAGCCAGGCGCCGCAACGGGGCCTCGATCTGCGCTTCTTCGGCGACTTCGTTCTCGAAGGCGACGCCCAGCTGGGCGCGGTTTCGGCGCTGTACGGGCTCAAGCTCGAAGGGCTCGATCCGGACATGCCGTTGAGCCGCTTCATCACCCAGAAAGTGGGGGGTGCTCCAGTGGTCGGTGACCAGGTGGAATGGAACAACACCATCTGGACGGTTGCCGTGATGGAGGGGAACAAGATCAGCAAAGTGGGCGTCAGATTCCCCGAAGGAAGTCGCCCGGGCCCCGGACTCTTCCTCTAAACTGCCTAACTTCTCATCCAGCTTGACCGGTCTCTATGCCAACCCTGCGTACCCTTTTCGCCATTGCCCTGCTGGGCCTGAGCCTTTCTGTCGGCCCACTGCAAGCGGCCGAGCCGCCCAGTGCCGAGTCCGTCCAGCAGAGCCTGGATAAAATCGCCGAGCGCAAATTGCCTGAGGCCGATCAAAAGGCCCTGCAAGCGGTGCTGCAACAGACGCTGACCCTGCTGTCGAACAAGCAGGATTACGAACAGCGCCTGAACGACCTCAAGCAGCAGCTGAGCAATGCCCCGCGCCAGACCAGCGAAAACCAGCGCGAGCTGACCCGCCTGAAAGCCACCAAGGTGGTGCCGGTGGCCCAGCGCTACGCCAACCTGCCGGTGTCGCAGCTCGAACAACTGCTGACCGAACGCACCACCCAGCAGGGTGACATGCAGAAAGCCCTGGCCGAGGCCAACAGCCTGGCCATTACCGCGCAGACCCGCCCCGAACGCGCCCAGGCCGAGATCAGCAGCAGCCAGACCCGCACCCAGCAGATCAATACGATCCTCAAGAACGGCAAGGACTCCGGCAAGCCGATCAACGCCGACCAGCGCAATCAGCTCAATGCCGAACTGGCGGCGATCAACGCGCTGATCCCGTTGCGCCGCCAGGAGCTGGCCGGCAACAGCCAACTGCAGGACCTGGGCAACAGCCAGCACGACCTGCTGATGGAAAAGACCGCGCGCCTGGAGCAGGAAATCCAGGACCTGCAGACCCTGATCAACCAGAAGCGCCTGGCCCAGTCCCAGGAAACCGTCACCCAGCAATCGATCGAAGCGCAAAAGGCCGGCAGCAGCAGCCTCCTGGCCACTGAAAGCGCGGCCAACCTGAAGCTCTCCGACTACCTGCTCAAAAGCACCGACCGCCTCAATGAGCTGACCCAGCAGAACCTGCAGACCAAGCAGCAACTCGACAGCGTGACCCAGAGCGATGCCGCGCTGGACGAGCAGATCAGCGTGCTCAAGGGCAGCCTGCTGCTGTCGAAGATCCTCTATAAACAGAAGCAGGCGCTGCCGCACCTGCGGCTCGACCGCGACCTGGCGGACCAGATCGCCGACATCCGCCTGTATCAGTTCGAGGTCAACCAGCAACGCGAGCTGATCAGCAGCCCCAGCGGCTATGTCGATAACCTGCTGGCCACCCAGCCGTCCGAGCAAATCACCCCGCAGCTGCGCAAAACCCTGCTGGACCTGGCCATCACCCGTGCCGACCTGCTGGAACGCCTGAGCCGCGAGCTGAGCGCCCTGCTCAACGAATCCATCACCCTGCAGCTCAATCAGAAGCAACTGCTGAGCACCTCGCAAAGCCTGCGCGCGACCCTCGACGAACAGATGTTCTGGATTCCCAGCAACAAGCCGCTGGATGCCGAATGGCTGCAAACCATACCGCTGCGCCTGGAAAAACAGGTCACCACCCTGCCCTGGTCGTCCAGCCTGAGCGAGCTGGCCGACGGCCTGGCGCAACGGCCGCTGCTGTTCCTGCCATTGCTGCTCCTGATCGCGGCCCTGCTGTGGCGGCGCAAGAACCTGTACCTGCGCCTGACCAAGGTTCACAAGGACATCGGTCACTTCAAGCGCGACAGCCAATGGCACACGCCGCAGGCGATCCTGGTCAACATCCTGCTGGCGATGCCGGTCGCCCTCGGCCTGGCGCTGTGCGGCCTGGCCTTGCAGATCGACGCCCGCGGACAGAACGCCAACCTCGGCGCGGCGCTGTTGCAGATGGCCCAGGCCTGGCTGGTGTTCTATACCGCCTACCGGATCCTCGCCCCCGGCGGCGTGGCGGAACTGCACTTTCGCTGGGAAAAGCCCCAGGTCGAGTTCCTCCAGGGCTGGATCCGCCGCCTCGGGCTGGTGGTCATGGCCCTGGTGGCCGTGGTCGCCGTGGCCGAACATCAACCGGCGGCGCTGGCCGATGACGTGCTCGGCATCGCCGTAGTCCTGACCTGCTACGCCCTGATGGCCTGGCTGCTCAGCCGCCTGCTGCTGAGCAGTCCGACGCACCAGAACGCCTCGCTGTTCCGCAAGGCGGTGGCGGTGCTCTTCACCGCGCTGCCGATCGCCTTGTTCATCGCGGTGTGCTTCGGCTACTACTACACCGCGCTGAAGCTCAGCGACCGCCTGATCAATACCCTGTACCTGCTGATGTTCTGGCTGGTGATCGAAGCCACTTTCGTCCGCGGACTGAGCGTCGCCGCCCGGCGCCTGGCCTACCAGCGTGCCCTGGCCAAACGCCAGGCCGCCAAGGAAAGCGGCGACGGCGAAGCGGTGGTCGAAGAGCCGACCCTGGACATCGAGAAGGTCAACGAACAGTCCCTGCGCCTGATCCGCCTGGCCCTGCTCGGTGGTTTCATCGCCGGGCTGTACTGGGTCTGGTCCGACCTGATCAGCGTGTTCTCCTACCTGGACAACATCACCCTCTACGAATACACCAGCGGCACCGGCGCCAACATGAGCATGGTGCCCATCAGCATCGGCGACATGCTCGGCGCGCTGATCATCGTCGGCATCACCTTCGCCCTGGCGCGCAACCTGCCGGGGCTGCTGGAGGTGCTGGTGCTGTCCAGGCTGAACCTGGCCCAGGGCAGCGCCTACGCGACCACCACGCTGCTGTCCTATGTGATTGCCGGCGTCGGCTTCGTCTCGACCCTGTCGACCCTCGGCGTCAGCTGGGACAAGTTGCAGTGGCTGGTGGCTGCGCTGTCGGTGGGCCTGGGCTTCGGCATGCAGGCGATCTTCGCCAACTTCATCTCCGGCATCATCATCCTGTTCGAGCGGCCGGTGCGCATCGGCGACACCATCACCATTGGCAACCTGTCGGGCACGGTGAGCAAGATCCGCATCCGCGCCACCACCATCACCGACTTCGATCGCAAGGACATCATCGTCCCGAACCAGACCTTCATCACCGGGCAACTGATCAACTGGTCGCTGACCGACACCGTCACCCGGGTGACCCTCAAGCTCGGCGTCGACTATGGCTCGGACCTGGACCTGGTCAAGGAACTGCTGCTCAAGGCGGCCCGCGATAACCCGCGGGTACTGAAAGAACCCGAGCCCCATGTGTACTTCCTCAACTTCGGCGAAAGCACCCTGGACCACGAACTGCGCATGCATGTGCGCGAGCTGGGGGACCGCAACCCGGTGCTCGACGAGGTCAACCGCTTCATCAACCGCGAGTTCAAGAAGCAGCACATCAACATCTCGTTCCGCCAGATGGAGGTCTACCTGAAGAACCTCCATGGCCAGGAATACAAGATGGTGCCCATCGAGCCGGAGACCAAGACCATTGTTCCGCTGCCCGACGGCAAACCGCTGCAGGAACCGCCTCCCAGCAGGCTCGACTAAGGACGCTATCCCTAGCAGAATGCTCGGACATTCTGCTGGAGATGGCCGTTGAAAGCCCTCGACGAACTGACCTTCGACAATCGCTTCGCCCGCCTGGGCGATGCGTTCTCAACCCATGTACTGCCCGAGCCGATCGACCGCCCACGCCTGGTGGTGGCCAGCCCGGCGGCCATGGCGCTGCTGGACCTGGACCCCGAGGTCGCGCAAAGCCCGGTGTTCGCCGAACTGTTCGGCGGGCACAAGCTGTGGGCCGAAGCGGAGCCCCGGGCGATGGTTTATTCCGGGCATCAGTTCGGCTCCTATAACCCTCAGTTGGGCGATGGTCGCGGCTTGCTGCTGGGCGAGGTGTACAACGCCGCCGGCGAGCACTGGGACCTGCACCTCAAGGGCGCCGGCCAGACCCCCTACTCGCGCATGGGCGATGGCCGCGCCGTACTGCGTTCGTCGATCCGCGAGTTCCTGGCTTCCGAGGCGCTGCACGCCCTGGGTATTCCAACCACCCGGGCGCTGTGCGTGATCGGCTCCGACACCCCGGTCTGGCGCGAGAAACAGGAGCGCGCGGCGATGCTGCTGCGCATGTCGCCCAGCCATGTCCGCTTCGGCCACTTCGAATACTTCTATTACACAAAACGCCCCGAGCAGCAGAAACAGCTGGGCGAGCACGTGCTGGCCATGCACTTTCCCGCGTGCCTGGAGCAGCCGGAACCTTACCTGGCGATGTTCCGCGAAGTGGTCGAGCGCAATGCCGAACTGATCGCCAAATGGCAGGCCTACGGTTTCTGCCACGGGGTGATGAACACCGACAACATGTCGATCCTCGGCGTGACCTTCGACTTCGGGCCATTCGCCTTCCTCGACGATTTCGATGCGCATTTCATCTGCAACCATTCCGATGACCAGGGGCGCTACTCGTTCAGCAACCAGGTGCCGATCGGCCAGTGGAACCTCAGCGCCCTGGCCCAGGCGCTGACGCCTTTCATCAGTGTCGAGGCCCTGCGGGAAACCCTCGGCCTGTTCCTGCCGTTGTTCCAGGCCCATTACCTGGACCTGATGCGCCGCCGCCTCGGCCTGACCAGCGCCGAAGACGAGGATCAGAAGCTGGTGGAACGGCTGCTGCAACTGATGCAGGGCAGCGGTGTTGACTACAGCCTGTTCTTCCGCCACCTGGGGGATGAGTCGACGGAACTGGCCGTGGCCCGGCTGCGCGACGACTTCGTCGACCGCCAGGGCTTCGATGCCTGGGCCGATCTGTACAAGGCCCGGGTCGCCCGTGATCCGGTCCAGGGTCAGGAGTTGCGCCGGGAACGCATGCACGCCGTCAACCCGCTGTACATCCTGCGCAATTACCTGGCACAGAAGGCTATCGACGCCGCCGAACAAGGGGATTACTCCGAGGTGCGCCGCCTGCACGCGGTACTGAGCAAGCCGTTCGAACAACAGGCCGGCATGGACAGCTACGCCGAACGACCGCCCGAATGGGGCAAGCACCTGGAAATCAGTTGCTCGTCCTGACCCTCAGATAAAGACCTCGGCCGAAACACCGAAGCGCTCGGCCAGCCAGCGGATCTGCCGCAGGTTGAGCTGGCGCTTGCCGCTCAGCACTTCGGAAACCACCGACTGCGCGCCTACGCCTGGCAGATCGCTCTGGGTCAGGCCATGTTCGCGCATCAGGGAGCGCAAGACGTCAACACCACTGGCTATCGGCATCGGTCGATGCTCTTCGTCGTAGGCTTCGATCCAGTCGCCGATGATGTCCACCAACGAAGTCACTGGATGGTTCTCGTCCTCTCCCATGAGATCCAGCAGTTCATCCAGCGCCGCGACCAATGCATCGTAATCGGCTTCGGTCTTGGGTTTACGCAACACAGGCGCCACGAAATGCCAATGATCCGCCGCCTGCTTCACCAGAACGTTCATCTGGTTTCCTCCTTCCACCTGCCTTTGTCGTATTCGTGATGGTCCAGCACGTGCCTGATATAGAGACGTCGTACTTCATAACGCACCACGGCGATGATTCGTAACTTGTTGCCACCAATATCGAAGACGTGAAACGCCCCCACTTTGTCGGTGGCCGGAAATACCGCCTTGATGGCTGCAAAATCGACCGGATTGAGGCTTTTGACTTTTCTGTACCAGGTTTCCAGAGCATTGGCCGATTGTGGCCAGCGGCTCTTGGCCTCCCAGATTCGTTTGGCGGTGATGATATGCATGCAATGTCCCTATCGCATATTGCTATAGACGGTAGTGTCGGAAGCGCGCCATAGCAAGTTGCTATGCGCCTGAACAGACCAACGGCATAAACCCGCGGCTCCGTTTCAGCCTAGATTCGCCAGCCGCCACGCAGCTCAAAGATGTATGAAGGAATGCAACAGACCCGCCCCTCGCTTGATAAACCCCGCGCCAGACTCCAGATAACGCCCATCGCCCACTCTCCTGGAGCCCCCTCATGTCCGATCCACTGCTAATCCCCTGCCCTCACTGCAACGGCCTCAACCGCATCCCCGCCGAGCGCCTGGGCGACCAGCCCAAATGCGGACGCTGCAAAGGCCAGGTATTGCTGAACCAGCCTTTCGAGCTGAAACAAGGCGACTATTCCAGCCAGATCAAGGGCGACCTGCCGTTGCTGGTGGATGTCTGGGCGGATTGGTGCGGGCCGTGCAAATCCTTCGCGCCGGTGTTCGAGCAGGCGGCGGCGCAATTGGCAGGCAAGTGCCGGCTGGCCAAGCTCGACAGTGAGGCCAACCAGCAATTGTCGGCGCAGTTGGGAATTCGCTCGATCCCGAGCCTGATTCTGTTCAAGAACGGACGGGAAGTGGCACGCCAGAGTGGCGCCTTCCCGTTACCGCAACTGATGAGCTGGCTGCGCAGCCAGGGCATCTGACCGCTATTTCAAAAGTGCCTTGAACCCTAGGAAGAAGGTCAGGCGCTTTCCAGCAGGTTGTGTAGGTCGACGAACTGCTGGGTCAGCTTGTGCCGGGGGTCGAGGTGGATCAGCGGCAGGCTGGCCTGGTGGGATTCGCGCATGCGCACCGAACTGGCCAGGTACACCGGCAATACCGGCAGGCCCTCGGCGATCAGTTCATCGAGCATTTGCTGGGGCAGGCTGGCGCGAGCCTGGAACTGGTTGACCACGATGCCTTCGACCTGCAAATCCTCGTTATGGTCGTCCCTGAGTTCTTCGATTTCCGCCAGCAGGCCGTACAGCGCCTGACGGGAAAAGCTGTCGCAGTCGAAAGGAATCAATACGCGATCGGCGGCAATCAGCGCCGAAACCGCATAGAAATTCAAGGCTGGCGGGGTGTCCAGGTAGATCCGGTCGTAGTCCTCGGCCAACTCGTCCAGCAGTTTGCGCAGCTTGTTGATCTTGTGCTTCGCCTCAAGCTTGGGCTGCAGATCCGCCAGCTCGGCGGTGGCCGTCACCACATGCAGGTTGTCGAACGGCGTTTCGTAGATATCGACCTGGTTCTTCTTCGAGAACGGTCCGGAAGACAGGGTCTGCTTGAAGAAGTCGGCGATCCCCATGGGGATGTCGTCGCCGGTCAGGCCGGTGAGGTATTGAGTGGAGTTGGCCTGGGCATCCAGGTCCACCAGCAACGTGCGATACCCCTCGCTGGCGCTTACGGCCGCCAGATTGCAGGCAATGCTCGACTTGCCGACTCCCCCTTTCTGATTGAACACCACGCGCCGCATGTCAGAACCTCCCTGCATCAAAGATCACCGAGTGTAGTAGCCAGTACCGCCGCTTCGCTACCTCGCTGACGGCAGACCGCCAAACCAGTTCCAGCGGCCAGAATCGGCCTAGGCTTTCTTGTAAAGTCTCCGTGCTCCCGACCTGCACTCTCCGATAATGGCCAAATGACACTTTTCATCTGTCGGATTTGTCATTTTCCAGCTATCAGATTTGTCACTTTCACTGGACAAAACATAACCAATGTTTGCTACAAGCCAGTCACACCGGGATAATGCGCGCCACTCGGCTGTAGCTCCGTGCCAGGTGAGTCTGCGATCGAAACGCCTGACCACGTCAAGTAAGCCCGCAGGGGCGGGATGAATTTTCAAGTGATCAACTTCAACATCGCCCAATGGCGCGCGTGGGCCCCTGGGCTCGAAAGCGTGGACGATTGGCAGGCCTGGAGCCGACAACCGGTCGTGCTCCAGAGCAGTGATGCGGCCCCGGACGTGTCGTTTCTACCGGCCATGCAGCGCCGGCGCCTCAGCCGTCTGGCGCGCATGGCCTTCAGCGTGGGCTGGCCGCTGGCCGAAGGCCTGGAACAGCTACCGTTGGTCTTTATTTCCCGGCATGGCGAAACGCCGCGCACCTTCGACATCCTCAGCGACCTGGCGGCCGACCAGCCGTTGTCCCCGACCCAGTTCAGCCTCTCGGTGCACAACGCGGTGATCGGCCTGTGGTCGATCATGCGTGGCGAAACCAGCGAAATGACCGCCCTCGCCGCTGCCGGCGACGGCCTCGAACACGGCATGCTAGAGGCCGCGGCGCTGCTTGAGGAAGGCGCCCCGGCGGTGCTGCTGGTGGTCACCGAAGAGCAGCCGCCCGCCGCCTATGCCACCTGGATCGACGACGTGCCCTTCCCCTATGCGGTCGGCCTGTTGCTGACCCCCGGCCAGCAGTGGCAACTGACGCTCGGCACCGCCACCGAGGGAGCGCCGCGCGCCGAGTGGCCCCATGCCCTGAATCTCTTGCGTACCCTGCTCGGCGAGCAAACCTTTTGCCAACATGCCTGGAAGAACCGTGTATGGAACTGGCAACGCAACCTGTAAATACAAAGCCCCGCGACGCCTACTACTGGCGTCTGATCGCCACCGCGGCAAGCTTCGCCTTGTTCGGCCTCGGTGGCCTGTGCCTGCGCCTGGTGATTTTCCCGCTGCTCGCCTGCCTGCCCGGCGACGCCGAAGCGCATCGCCAGCGCGCGCGTCGTACCATCGGCCGGCTGTTCTGGCTGTTCATCCGTTTCATGGCCCGCAGCGGCGTGCTGACCTATGAAGTCGAAGGCGCACAAAAGCTCGGCCGCCCCGGACAAATGATCATTGCCAACCACCCATCGCTGATCGACGTGGTCTTTCTCATCGGCCTGGTGCGCAACGCCAACTGCGTGGTCAAGCAGAGCCTGTGGCAGAACCCGTTCACTCGCGGCCCGATACGCGAAGCCGAATACATCAGCAACGACGGCAGCATGGACATGCTCGACGCCGCCGGCGAAGCCCTGCGCAACGGCCAGACCCTGGTGATCTTCCCCGAGGGCACCCGAACCCAGCCGGGCCAGGCGCCGGCCTTTCATCGGGGGGGCGCGGCAATCGCCTTGCGGGGTGCGAGAATCATCACCCCGGTGGTGATCAAGGTCAGCCCGACCACCCTGACCAAGGCCGAACCCTGGTATCGCATCCCGATGCGCCGCGTGCACTTCAGTTTTCGCGTCGGAGCCGATATAGACCCGTATGCCTTTGCCGCCCAAGGCCCCGCGCCGCAGGCCTCGCGCAAGCTCAACGATTATTTGCATCACTACTTCATTAAGGAGCTCGCCGAAGATGAGCGATCTGCACCAGGAAATTAAAATGCTGATCATCGATGCCCTGGGCCTCGAAGACATCAGCGTGCAAGACATCGGCAACGAGCAGACGCTCTTCGGTGAAGGCCTGGGCCTGGACTCGGTCGACGCCCTGGAGCTGGGCCTGGCGATCCAGAAACGCTACGGCATCAAGATCGACGCCGACGCCAAGGACACCCGCAATCACTTCACCAACGTGGCGAGCCTTGCGGCGTTCGTCACTGCAAAACAGGCAGCTTGAGACCGGACCATGCAAACTCGTGACGACATCTTCAACACCCTGCGTGATGCCCTGGTGGAACTCTTCGAACTGGAACCGGAACGCGTAAGCCTGGAATCCAATCTGTATCAGGACCTGGAAATCGACAGCATCGACGCCGTCGACCTGATCGATCACATCAAGCGCAAGACCGGCAAGAAAATCGCCGCCGAGGAATTCAAGTCGGTGCGTACCGTCAATGACGTGGTCGAGGCGGTATACCGTCTGGTCCAGCCGGCCGCATGAGCCGGCTGATCGGCCTTGGCCTGCTGCTGGCGGGCCTGTTGTATCCCTTTGCGGTGTATTTCGGCATGGAGCATTTCGCTCCCTGGCAGTTCGGCCTATTGCTCGGCGGCCTGTGGCTGGCCCGGGCGCTGACCGGCGAACGGCGTCCCGGCAGCCTGTGGATGGCGGGCGCCGCCCTGGTCTTCTGCCTGCTGCTGGCGCTATTCGATAACCCGCTGTTGCTGCGCTGGTACCCGGTGCTGATCAGCGGCTTCATGCTCACGCTGTTCGGCCTGAGCCTGAAATACGGCCCGCCGGTGGCTGAACGCCTGGCTCGCCTCAGCGAGCCTGCGCTGCCGGAAAAGGCGATTCGCTATACCCGCCAGGTGACTGTCGCCTGGAGTGTGTTTTTCCTCTGTAACGGATTGCTCGCCGCGGCCCTGACCCTATGGGCGCCGCTGAGCTGGTGGACGTTGTACAACGGCCTGATCTCCTACGGGTTGATGGGTTTGCTGTTTGCCATTGAATGGCTGTTACGACAACGCGTACGAGGCCGCGCATGAATTGGATAAAGCTTGAGCAACTGCTGCTCAAGTCGTTGCCGGAACGGGCCGTCACGCTCGAACCGGCACTCGATCACAGCCACCTGCGGCACCAGGCCCTGAGCCTGGCCGCGGGTTTGCAGGCCAGGGGCGTACAGCGCCTGGCCCTGCACCTGGAAGATGCAGCCGAACTGGCCATCGCCCTGCTCGGTGCCTGGCGCGCCGGGGTCAGCGTACTGCTGCCCGCCGACCTGCAACCGCAGACCCGGCAACGCTGGGCGACCCAGGTCGATCTGTGGCTGACCGACCAGCCGGGCGATGCCCACTTGGCCGACTTCGACCAGCCGCCATTGCCCGCCGTCGAACTTGATCTCGACGGCTGCCGCCTGAGCCTGTGCACCTCCGGCTCCAGCGGCGAACCCAAGCGCATCGACAAATCCCTGCGCCAGCTGGCCAACGAAGTCGAGGCCCTGGAGCAACTGTGGGGCGAGGGATTGGGCCAGGCCTGCATCATCGGCAGCGTCGCCACCCAACATATCTACGGCCTGCTGTTCCGTGTGCTCTGGCCGCTCTGCGCCGGGCGCACCTTCGTCCGTCGGCAATTGCCGTTCCCGGAAGACCTGCAGCGCGCCAGCCGCGAACACCCGGCCTTTGCCTGGGTCGCCAGCCCGGCCTTGCTCAAGCGCATGGGCGACAACCTCGACTGGCCGGCCCTGAGCCCGGTGCGCCGGGTGTTTTCCTCTGGCGGCGCGCTGCCTGCCGACGCCGCGCAAGGCCTGCACCAGCGTCTTGGACAATGGCCAACGGAAATCCTCGGTAGCTCGGAAACCGGCGGCATCGCCTGGCGCCAGGGCGACAGCCTGTGGCAAGCCTTCGCCGGGGTCGAGCTGAGCCAGGACAGCGACGGCGCCCTGCTGATCGCCTCGCCCTACCTGCCGACCGGGCATGTCGAACACACCGCCGATGCCGCGCGCATCGCCGCCGATGGGCGTTTCGAGCTGCTCGGGCGTCTGGACCGGATCGTCAAGCTGGAAGAAAAACGCATTTCCCTGCCGATGCTGGAACAGGCCCTGGCCGAGCATGCCTGGGTCGCCGAAGCGCGCCTTGGGGTGGTCCGGGAAAACCGCGCTTCCCTCGGCGCGCTGCTGGTCCTCAGCGAACAAGGCCTGCACGCCTTGCGCAATCAGGGTCGCAGGGCCCTCACCCAAGCGCTGCGCCAGCACCTGAGCCAGCATTGCGAGGCCCTGGCGCTGCCGCGCCGCTGGCGCCTGCTGCGCCAGTTGCCCCTGAACAGCCAGGGCAAGCTGCCCCAGGCCGACATCGAAGCCCTGCTGCTGGCCCCGCGCCCACGGGCGCCGGAAGTGCTGGAACAGCTCGAGGCCGACGGCGAATGGAGCCTGCAACTGGCGATCCCACCGGACCTGGCCTACTTCAGTGGCCACTTCCCCCAGACCCCGGTGCTGCCGGGCGTGGTCCAGGTGGACTGGGCATTGGCGCTGGGCCAGCAGTTGCTCGATCTGCCGGGGCGCTTTGCCGGCATGGAAGTGCTGAAGTTCCAGCAACTGGTGCGCCCCGGCGACCAGGTGCAATTGCACCTGCGCTTCGATCATGAGCGCGGCAAACTCTACTTCGCCTATCGCAATGACACCGCCGCCTGCTCCAGCGGCCGCATCCTGCTGGAGAACGCCTGTGGATAAGTTATGGGCGCCAGGCGAGCGCAGCCCCCAGCGGCTTTTTGTAGTCGCTGCCGAAGGCTGCGATCGGCCGCGCAGCGGACGCCCGGGAGGCAACGCCCATGCATAACCCTTGCGCCGTCATCCCGGTCTACAACCATGAAGCCGCCGTGCCGGCGGTGGTCGAGGCCCTGCTCGCCAGCGGCCTGCCCTGTGTGCTGGTGGACGACGCCAGCAGCCCGGCCTGCGCCGCCGTGCTGGAGCAACTGGCCGAGCGCGAACAGGTATTCCTGGTCAAGCTTGCGGTCAACCAGGGCAAGGGCGGCGCGGTCATGGCCGGGCTGCGCGAAGCCTCGCGCCTGGGTTTCAGCCACGCCCTGCAAGTGGACGCCGACGGCCAGCACGACCTGCGCGATGTGGATAACTTTATCGCCACCTCCCGCACCCACCCCGAAGCGCTGGTTTGCGGTTATCCACAGTACGACGCCAGCGTGCCCAAGGGCCGTTTTTACGCGCGCTACCTGACCCACGTCTGGGTCTGGATCAATACCCTGTCGTTGCAGATCCCCGACTCCATGTGCGGCTTCCGGGTCTACCCCCTGCCGCCCATCCTGGCGCTGATCGACTCGGTGAAGATCGGCCAGCGCATGGATTTCGACACCGATATCCTGGTGCGCCTGGCCTGGCGCAACCAGCCGATGCGCTGGTTGCCGACCCAGGTCCGTTACCCGGCGGATGGCCTTTCGCACTTTCGCCTGTTCCACGACAACCTGCTGATTTCCAGCATGCACGCCCGGCTGTTCTTCGGCATGTTGCTGCGCGCGCCGCTGATCCTCTGGCGACGGTGGCAAGCATGACGGCGCTACACGACAAGCAGGACAAGCAACATTGGGCCGAGCACAAAGAGCGCGGCAGCTTCTGGCTGATGAAGCTCACCGCCTTCGGCGTGCGCGTGCTCGGCCGCCGGGTGTTGAGCCCGGTGCTGTACATCATCGTGTTCTATTTCTTCCTGTTCGGCCGCGGTGCCCGCCGCAGCGCCTGGTTGTACCAGCAGCGCCTGGCCGACTGGAGCGGCAAGGCCGAACTGCGTCCCAGCCACTGGCGGGTATTCGGCCAGTTCATGGCATTCGCCGACTCCCTGCTGGACAAGCTCGACGTGTGGAACGGCAAGCTGCGCCTGGAACAGATCGAGATCGTCGACCCGGCCCGGCTGCGCGACCAGTTGCGCGGCACCCGCGGACAGATGCTGGTGGGCGCGCACCTGGGCAACCTGGAAGTCTGCCGCGCCCTGGCCGAGCTGGGCGAGAAGGTCACCATGAACGTGCTGGTGCACACCAAGCACGCCGAGCGTTTCAATCGCCTGCTGGGCGAGGCCGGAGCCACCAACCTGCGGCTGGTCCAGGTCAGCGAGCTGGATCCGGCGGTCATGCTGCAACTGAGCCAGCGCCTGGATCGCGGCGAATGGCTGGCGATTGCCGGCGACCGTGTACCGCTGCATGGCGGGCGCAACGTGCGGGTGGATTTCCTCGGCCATCCGGCCCCTTTCCCACAAGGGCCGTGGCTGCTGGCGGGCCTGCTGAAATGCCCGGTCAACCTGCTGCTGTGCCTGAAAAACAATGGCCGCTATCGAGTGTTCCTCGAACCCTTCACCGAGGCCGTGGCGTGGAAGCGCAGCGACCGCGAACAGGTCATCGCCCAGTGGACTGCCCGCTACGCCGAGCGCCTGGGCCAGTACTGCCTCGAAGCGCCCCAACAATGGTTCAACTTTTACCCTTTCTGGAAGACCGATGACGACGCATCCGCTTGAGCCGGTAACCTTCGGCGAACTCCCTTTGCGCATCGAAGACGTGCTGGCCCTGGCCAACCGTCAGGCGCCGACCCGACTGCAAGGCGACAGCGCATTCCGCCAGCGCATCGCCAAGGGCGCGCAATTCCTCGATTCGCTGCTGGACAAGGAAGGTGTGATCTACGGCGTGACCACCGGCTACGGCGACTCCTGCGTGGTCGCGGTGCCGCTGCAGCACGTCGAGGCGCTGCCCCGTCATCTGTACACCTTCCACGGCTGTGGCCTGGGCAAGCTGCTGGACGCGCAAGCCACCCGCGCGGTACTGGCGGCGCGCTTGCAGTCGCTGTGCCATGGCGTGTCCGGGGTGCGCGTGGAACTGCTGGAGCGCCTGCAGGCGTTCCTCGAACACGACATCCTGCCGCTGATCCCCGAAGAGGGTTCGGTGGGCGCCAGCGGCGACCTGACGCCGTTGTCCTACGTGGCCGCGACCCTGTCCGGCGAGCGTGAGGTGATATTCCGCGGCGAGCGCCGGACCTCGGCCGAGGTACACCGCGAGCTGGGCTGGGAGCCGCTGGTGCTGCGGCCGAAAGAAGCCCTGGCACTGATGAACGGCACCGCAGTGATGACCGGCCTGGCCTGCCTGGCCTTCGCCCGCGCCGACTACCTGCTGCAACTGGCCACGCGCATCACCGCGCTGAACGTGGTCGCCTTGCAGGGCAACCCGGAGCACTTCGACGAGCGCCTGTTCGCCGCCAAGCCGCACCCGGGGCAGATGCAAGTCGCCGCCTGGCTGCGCCAGGACCTGGCCATCGACGCGCCGACCGCGCCGTTGCACCGCCTGCAGGACCGCTACTCGCTGCGTTGCGCACCCCATGTGCTGGGCGTGCTGGCCGACAGCCTGGGCTGGCTGCGCGGCTTCATCGAGACCGAGCTGAACAGCGCCAACGACAACCCGATCATCGACGCCGAAGCCGAACGCGTGCTGCACGGCGGGCACTTCTACGGCGGGCATATCGCCTTCGCCATGGACAGCCTGAAGAACCTGCTGGCCAACGTCGCCGACCTGCTGGACCGCCAGCTCGCGCTGCTGGTGGACGAGCGCTACAACCACGGCCTGCCGAGCAACCTGTCCGGCGCCCCGGCGGACCGCGCCATGATCAACCACGGCTTCAAGGCGGTGCAGATCGGCACCAGCGCCTGGACCGCCGAAGCGCTGAAAAACACTATGCCGGCCAGCGTGTTCTCGCGCTCCACCGAATGCCACAACCAGGACAAGGTGAGCATGGGCACCATCGCCGCCCGCGATGCGATCCGCGTGCTGGAGCTGACCGAACAGGTCGCCGCCGCTACCTTGCTGGCCGCCAACCAAGGCGTCTGGCTGCGTGGCCGAGCCGAGGACGCGCGGCCGTTGCCGCCGGCCCTGGCGGCCATGCACGGCGAGCTGGCCAAGGACTTCCCACCGGTGATCGAGGACCGCGCCCTGGAAGGCGAACTGCGCCTGTGCCTGCAACGCATTGCCGAGCAACACTGGAGGCTGCATGCGTAGTCGGGGCGTGCTGCACGCGGACACCGAGATCCAGGTGCCGTTTTTCGACGTCGACACCATGCATGTGGTCTGGCACGGGCACTACGTGAAGTACCTGGAAGTGGCGCGCTGCGCCCTGCTCGACAAGCTCGGCCACAACTACAACCAGATGCTCGAATCCGGCTACGCCTGGCCGGTGATCGACCTGCAACTGCGCTATGTGCGCGGTGCGGTATTCGGCCAGAAGCTCAAGGTCCGCGCCAGCCTGGTGGAATGGGAAAACCGCCTGAAGATCAACTACCTGATCAGCGACCTGGAAACCGGCGAACGCCTGACCCGCGCCAGCTCGGTGCAGGTGGCGGTGGAGATCGCCAGCCGCGAGATGCAACTGGCCTCGCCCAAGGTGTTCACCGATGCCGTCGAGAGATCGCTGCCATGACGCGTCCGCTTCCTGTAGGAGCGAGCTTGCTCGCGAAAATCGTCAATCCTTACGCACATTACCTGACACCCCGCGGCGCCCTGCGTTCTTTCGCGAGCAAGCTCGCTCCTACAGTGTTCGTGCTGTTGGGGATGCCGGGCCTGGCCAATGCTTTCGACCTGCAACAGCTCAGCGACCAGCTGGCCAAGCCCGAGGTGATCCACGGCAGCTTCGTCCAGGAGAAACACCTGCGCGCCCTGCCCCAGCCACTGACCAGCAAGGGCAGCTTCGTCCTGGCGAAAAACCATGGCCTGCTGTGGCTGCTGAAAACACCGCTGCAACAGGACTACCGCATCACCGCCCAAGGCATCGCCCGCCGGGACGGCAGCGGCTGGCAAATGTTGCCGAACAAGAGCGCCGGGGCCGAACAGAACCGCCTGTTCCTCGCCGTGCTGCAAGGCGACAGCAGCGGCCTGCAACGCGACTTCGAGCTGGCCCTGGCCGGCGACGCCAAGGCCTGGAAACTGACCCTGACCCCACGTTCGCTGCTGCTCAAGCAGGTATTCAACCAGATCAACATCGACGGTGGCGAACTGGTGCAGCGCATCGAGCTGCTGGAAACCCAGGGCGACAGCACTGTGCTGAAGATGCACGACAGCATCAGCAACCAGCCTTTGAGCGACGCGGAGCAACATGACTTTGCCGAGTGAACGCTGGTGGCCACGGCTGTTCCTGCTCCTGCTGGTGGCCGTGCTGGCCCTGGCCGGCTGGCAATGGCGTCATGGCGCGCCGCTGTCGGCCAACCTCATGGAGTTGGTGCCGGGCACCGACCCCGATGCCCTGGAGCTCAAGGCCGAGCAGCGCATGCAGGAGCCGCTGAACCGCGAAATGCTGGTGCTGGTGGGCCACGCCGAGCGCCAGCAGGCCATCGCCATGGCCCAGCGCCTGGGTGAGCAATGGCAGGCCAGCGGGCTGTTCGAGAAGGTCCAGTGGAACCTACAGGCCGACCTGCCGGCGCTGCGCACGCAATTGCTGCAAGGGCGCCTGGCAATGCTTGGCGCCGCCGACCGCCAGCAGTTGATCGAGCACCCCGACGCCTTTATCCAGCAACGCGTCCAGGCGCTGTTCGACCCCTTCAGCAGTTTCAGCCTGGTTCCGAGCCAGGACGACTGGCTGGGCCTGACCGGACGCATCCAGAACAGCCAGCCGCAACATGGTGCGGTGCAACTGGACATCGGCAGCGGCACCCTGGTCGCCGATGCCGATGGCAAGAACTGGGTGCTGCTGCGGGCGCGCACCACCGGCAACGCCTTCGACATGCAGCTGCCGCTGCAGGTGGCGGCCCTGCTCCAGCACAGCCGCGAACAGGCCGCCCAGGCCGACGTCCAGTTGCTGGCCGCCAGCGGCCTGCTCTACGCCGCCAACGGCCAGCAACAGGCCTCCCGCGAGATCACCTGGGTCGGCGGCGGCGCTACCGTCGGCATCCTCCTGCTGCTGTTGCTGGCTTTCCGGCGCTGGCGGGTGTTGCTGGCGTTCGTGCCGGTGCTGGTGGGCATGCTGTTCGGCGCGGTGGCCTGCGTCGCCCTCTTCGGCCATATGCACGTGATGACCCTGGTGCTGGGTTCGAGCCTGATCGGCGTCGCCGTCGACTACCCACTGCACTACCTGTCCAAGAGCTGGAGCCTGCGCCCCTGGCACAGCTGGCCGGCGCTGCGCCTGACCCTGCCGGGGCTGAGCCTGAGCCTGGCCACCAGTTGCATCGGCTACCTGGCATTGGCCTGGACACCGTTCCCGGCCCTGACCCAGATCGCCGTGTTCTCCGCCGCCGGGTTGCTGGGTGCTTATCTGAGCGCGGTCTGCCTGTTGCCGGCGCTGCTGCGCGGCGTCGAGCTGCAACCGGCGCAATGGCCGCTGCGGGTAGCCGAGTGGTTGCTGAACCTGCGCACCCAGTTGCTCAAGCGCGTGTCCAGCCCCTGGCTGCTGGCGCTGGTGATCGCCTTCTGCGCCGGCGGCCTGTGGCAGCTGGAGAGCAAAAACGATATCCGCCAGTGGATCGGCGCGCCGCCACAACTGCTCAACGAAGCCCAGGCCATCGCGCGGATCACCGGCTACCAGCCCACCAGCCAGTTCTTCCTGGTGCGCGGCGCCGATCAGCCACAGCTGCTCGAACGCCTCGGCGCCCTGAGCGAGCGCCTGGAGCAACTGGTCAACCTGGAGAAACTCCAGGGCTATCTATCGCTCAACCAGCTGGTGAGCCTGCCCAGCGAGCAACAGCGCCTGCGCCAGGCCCTGGACGAGCTGCCGCGGCACTGGCAGCCGCTGCTGGATCTCGGAGTACCGGTGGCGGCCCTGAACGCGGAACTCGCGCAATTGCGCGCGCTGCCCAGCGAAGACATCGACGCGGCCCTGCAAGGCCCGCTGGCCGAGCCTTACCGCACCCTGTGGCTGGGCCCCACCGATAACGGCGTGGCGGCGATGGTCAGCCTGCAGGGGCTGAACAACCCACAGTTGCTGCGGATACAGGCGCAGGATCTGCCGGGGGTGCAACTGGTGGACCGCCTGGGCGACCTGAACCAAGTGTTCGCCGCCACCCAGGTCAGCGCCGCCGAGCTCAAGCTCGCTTCCTGCGTGCTGATCGTTGTGCTGCTGATCCTGCCGTTCGGCCTCGGTGGCGCCCTGCGCCTCGTCGCCCTGCCGCTGCTGGCAGCCCTGTGCAGCCTCGCCAGCCTGGGTTGGCTGGGGCAACCGCTGACCCTGTTCAGCCTGTTCGGCCTGTTGCTGGTGACCGCCATCAGCGTCGACTACGCCATCCTCATGCGTGAACAGGTCGGCGGGGCCGCCGTGAGCCTGCTCGGCACCTTACTTGCAGCGCTGACCACCTGGCTGTCGTTCGGCCTGCTGGCGATTTCCAGCACCCCGGCGGTCAGCAACTTCGGCCTGTCGGTGAGCCTGGGCCTGGCCTTCAGTTTTATCCTGGCGCCCTGGGCCGGTCGCCAGCGCCATCGCCAGCCCGTTACGGAGCCCGTCCTGTGATGACCGCCCTGTTCTGGCTCATGGCGCTGCTGCTGTTTGCGCTCGCCACCCGTATCGGCAGCCGTTTTGGCCTGATCCCGATCGTCAGCCAGTTGCTGCTGGCGACCTTCGGCCTGCCGCTGCTGATGCTGTTCTGGATCGAACCGCACTGGCAGCTAAGTGGCGCCCAACTGGTCTCGCCGACCTGGCTGAAGAACCTGTACGGCTTGAGTTTCGCCCTGCTGCTGGGGCATATCCTCAGCGACGTGATCGACCTGCGCCTGGACCGCCAGAGCCTGAAGATCGCCCTGCCGAGCTTCGCCATTCCCTTCGCCTGCGGCCTGGCCACGGCGGTCTGGCTGTTGCCGGCGCAACCCTGGCTGAGCTCCCTGGCGGTCGGCCTGCTGTTCGCCATTACCGCGATTCCGGTGCTGTACCTGTACCTGCGGCACATCGACTACCCGCCGCTGGCCACGCGGCGCCTGGTACAGACCGCGATCCTCATCGACCTCAGTTGCTGGACCCTGTTCGGCGTCGCCCAGGGCAGCCTGCACCTGAGCAGCCTGCTGCTACCACTGGCCGCAGCCTGCCTGCCGCTGCTCCTGCGCGGCCTCGGCCTGCGCCAGCCGCTGCTGCACAGCCTGGGTTTCTTCGGCCTGTTGGTGGTGGCCGAGCACTACAAGCTCAACGCGCTGATTTTCGGTATCGGCTACCTGCTGTGCATGGCCGCCCTCAAGGTGCCGCTGGTGCTGCCGTTAAAGGCAGCCTGGATGAGCCGTTTGCAGACCTTTATCGCCATCCCGCTGATCCTTACGTTCGGCATCGTGCAGATCAACGTGCACAGCGCCATGGACAGCCTCGGCTGGGTGCAGCTGGGGGCCTTGCTGCTGTTGCCGATTGCCAGCAAGCTGCTCGGCAACTGGCTCGGCCTGGGCTGGGCCGGCGCCTCCTTCAAGGGCGCCAGCCGCTGGCGGGAAAGCCTGCTGCTGAACATTCGCGGGCTGAGCGAGATCGTCTTTCTCAACCTGCTGCTGCAACAACAGCTGATCAGCCCGGCGCTGTACTTCGCGCTGATGCTCATGGGCCTGATCGCCACCCTGATGCCGGCCCTGGCCGGGCTGCACCGAACACCTTTGGTCCCTTTGAACCCGAACATCGCCGAACCGGCAAGGAGCCCCAGTGCCAACAGTTGAAATGGAACGCCGCCAGATTGTGGTGATCGGCGCTGGCCCATCGGGCGCCATTGCCGCCGCGCTGCTCAAGGGCAAAGGCCACGACGTGCTGATCGTCGAGCGCCAGCATTTCCCACGGTTTTCGATCGGTGAAAGCCTGCTGTCCCACTGCCTGGATTTCGTCGAAGAGGCCGGCATGCTCGAGGCGGTCAAGGCTGCGGGCTTCCAGCGTAAGAACGGCGCCGCGTTCGCCTGGGGCGAGCGCTACAGCGCTTTTGATTTCGGCGACACCTTCAGCGAAGGCAAGCCCACCACCTTTCAGGTGCAACGCGCCGACTTCGACAAGCTGCTGGCCGATCAGGCCGCCCTGCAAGGCGTTGAAGTGCGTTATGGCGAGGCCATCGTCAGCGCCGACTTCAACCTGGCCAGGCCACAGCTGCAGGTGCTGCGCGAAGACGGCAGCGAGTACCGCGTGGAAGCGGACTTCGTCCTCGACGCCAGTGGCTACGGCCGCGTGCTGCCACGCCTGCTGGACCTGGAGGCGCCCTCGAACTTCCCGGTCCGCCAGGCGGTGTTCACCCATGTTGAAGACCGTATCGACAGCCCGGCCTTTGAGCGGGAAAAGATCCTCATCACCACTCACCCCAGCAAACGCGACGTGTGGTTCTGGACCATCCCGTTCAGCAACGGGCGCTGCTCGGTCGGCGTGGTGGCGGCCAAGGAGCATTTCGACGGCCGTGGCGACGACCTGGACCAGTGCCTGCGCGGTTTCATCGAGGAAACCCCGAGCCTGGCCAAGGTCCTGCACAACGCCGTCTGGGACACCCCGGCGCGGGCCATCGGCGGCTACTCGGCCAACGTCAAGAGCCTGCACGGCCCGGGCTTCGCGCTGCTGGGCAACGCCGCGGAATTCCTCGACCCGGTGTTCTCCTCCGGCGTGACCATCGCCATGCGTTCGGCGAGCATGGCCGCCGCCGTACTGCATCGGCAGTTGCAGGGCGAAAGCGTGGATTGGGAAAGCGAATTCGCCATCCCTCTCAAGCGCGGCGTCGACACCTTCCGCTGCTACGTCGAAGGCTGGTACGCCGGCACCTTCCAGGACGTGATCTACCACCCCGGCAGCTCGCCGGAGATTCGCCGGATGATCAGTTCGATCCTCGCCGGGTATGCCTGGGACGAACGCAACCCGTTCGTCAGCGAACCCAAGCGCCGCCTGCGCATGCTCTCGGAAATCTGCGCCATGGAGGCTCCATGAACGACGCCCAGCCGCAGTACCTGAGCGCCAGCTACGTCGAGGAAACCCGCTTCGGCTTCTGGTTCCTGCGCAGCCATACCTGGCAGCACCATGTGCTGCGGGTGGCGATCAACGACCTGCGCCGCCTGTTCGACAACCAGCCGCCGAGCAACCCGGTGCTGCTGGATGCCGGCTGCGGCCAGGGCAAGTCGTTCCAGTACCTGCGCCAGGTGTTCGCCCCGCGGCGCCTGATCGGCCTGGACGCCGACCCGCACAGCCTCAGGCTCAGCAGTGAAGAAGCGGCGCGCCAGGGCTTGCAGGTCGAGCTGATCGGCAGCGACTGCGCGACCCTGGACGTGGCCGATGCCAGCGTCGACCTGCTGTTCTGCCACCAGACCTTTCACCACCTGGTGGAACAGGAAAAAGCCCTGGCCGAGTTCTACCGCGTGCTCAAGCCGGGCGGTTACCTGCTGTTCGCCGAATCCACCGAGGCCTATATCGACACCTGGGTGATCCGCTGGCTGTTCCGCCACCCGATGCATGTGCAGAAAAACGCCGCGCAGTACCTGGAAATGATCCGTCGACAGGGTTTTGCATTCACCCCGCGCAATGTGTCTTATCCCTATCTGTGGTGGAGCCGTGCCAAGGATTTCGGGCTGCTCGAACGCTTCGGCCTGCGCCGCCCGAAACCCTTTGGCCAACGGGAAGAAACCCTGGTCAATGTGGTTGCCCGCAAACCCCTGCACGAAGGTGCCGCTGGATGATCCGTGCCCTGCTCGTCGGCTGCCTGCTGTTGCTGAGCGCCTGCGCCAGCCAGCCGCCGCTGCCCGAGAAAACCCCGAGCCTGGCCCTGCCGCTGCAACTGCACGTCGAGCGGCAACAGGCCGGGCAGCGCCAGGACTGGCTGCTGGTGATCCAGGCCGAAGGGCCGGGCATCCGTTGGTCGCTGATTGACCCGCTGGGCATTCCCCTGGCGCGCCAGCAACTGATCGCCGGTCGCTGGCAGGCCGACGGCCTGTTGCCGCCGAACCCGGAGGCCCGCGAACTGTTCGCCGCATTGCTGTTCGCCCTGACGCCCGCGGGCGAACTGCGAGATAATTATCCAGCCGCCCGGCAGCACGGCGCGCAGCGTGACCTCGCCCCGCACTGGCAGGTCCGCTATCGCCAGGCTCTGGACTTCCGTCTGGAGTTGCCTCGTGGCTTGCACTACCACATCAGCCCGCTGACCGCCGAGAACGCCTCATGACGGCCTACCTGAATGCCCTCGGGGTGATCTGTGCCCTTGGGCGCGACAAGCAGCAAGTGGCCCGCAGCCTGTTTGCCGGCGACTGCTCCGGCATGCGCGCCGCAGCCGGCTGGGTGCCGGAACGCAGCGTGCCCGTGGCCGCCGTCCAGGGGCCGTTGGCGAGCATGCCGCCGCTGAGGCAACAGGGCAGCCGCAACAACCAGCTGCTGCTGGAGGCCGCCCTGCAGATCCGTGGCGACATCGACCGGGCCATCGCCCGCTACGGCCACAGCCGCATCGGCATCGTCCTCGGCACCAGCACCTCGGGCATCGACGAAGCCAGCCGCGGCATCGCCCATTACCTGCGCGACCGGCACTTCCCGGCCGATTACGACTACCGGCAGCAGGAACTCGGCGCGCCGGCGAACTTTCTCGCCGACTGGCTCGACCTCAGCGGCCCGGCCTATGTGATTTCCACCGCCTGCACCTCCAGCGCCCGCGCCCTGATGAGCGCCCGCCGCCTGCTTGACCTGGGCCTGTGCGACGCGGTGCTGTGCGGCGGCGTCGACAGCCTGTGCAAGCTGACCCTCAACGGTTTCTCGGCCCTGGAAGCGGTGTCCGAGCAGCGCTGCAATCCGTTCTCGGTCAACCGCGACGGCATCAATATCGGCGAAGCCGCCGTGCTGTTCCTGATGAGCAAGGAAACCCTCGGCGCGCAACCGATCGCCTTGCTCGGCGGCGGCGCCAGCTCCGACGCGCACCATATTTCCGCCCCCGAACCCAGTGGCCGCGGCGCCCTGCAAGCGATGCAGAAGGCTTTGCACAACGCCGGCCTGCACGCCGCACAGATCGGCTACCTGAACCTGCATGGCACGGCCACCCAGCACAACGACGCCATGGAAAGCCTGGCGGTCGACCAGTTGTTCCCGGCCGGCGTGCCTTGCTCGTCGACCAAACCCATGAGCGGCCATACCCTGGGCGCCGCCGGTGCCCTGGAAGCGGCGTTCTGCTGGCTGAGCCTGTCCAGCGACAACGCCGCGCACGCCCTGCCGCCCCATGTCTGGGACGCCCAGGCCGACCCGCAACTGCCGCCGCTGCATTGGGTCACCGCCACCACACGTCTGGAGCAGAACGCTCCGCGCTGCCTGATGAGCAACTCCTTTGCCTTCGGCGGCAACAACGTCAGCCTGATTATCGGAGACGCCCCATGATTGACTGGCCGCTCGCCGAACTGCTGCCCCACGCGGGCGACATGATCCTGATCGATCAGGTCCTGGGGTTCGATGAAGAGCAGATCCGCACCCGCCTCACCGTCAAGCCCGATGGCCTGTTCAACCGTGCCGACGGCAGCCTGCCAGCCTGGGTCGGCATCGAACTGATGGCCCAGAGCGTCGCCGCCTACGCCGGTTGCCATGCGCGCCAGAAAGGCCAGGCCGTCGAGCTGGGGTTCCTGCTCGGCACGCGCAAGTTCGAATGCAATGTGGAACACTTCCCCGTCGGCAGCGAACTGCAGATTCACGCCTTGCGCTCCCTGCAAGACGACAACGGCATGGGCGTATTCGAATGCCACCTGAGTGCCCCCGGCATTCAGGCCGTCGCCCGCCTCAACGTGTTCTGTCCGCCCCAGGCGGACAGCTACCTGAACGAATCACCCGTTTTATCAACAGGAGTCCAGCCATGACTGAATCCATATTGGTCACCGGCTCCAGCCGTGGTATCGGCCGTGCCATCGCCCTGCGCCTGGCCCAGGCCGGCTATGACCTGATCCTGCATTGCCGCAGTGGTCGCGGCGAAGCCGAGGCCGTGCAGGCCGAAGTCGAGGCCCTGGGACGCCAGGCGCGCATCCTGCAATTCGATGTGACCGACCGCGCCAGCTGCAAGGCCGTTCTCGAAGCCGACGTGGAAGCCCATGGCGCCTACTACGGCGTGGTGCTCAACGCCGGCCTGACCCGCGACGGCGCGTTCCCGGCCCTGAGCGAAGACGACTGGGACACCGTGCTGCGTACCAACCTCGACGGTTTCTATAACGTGCTGCACCCGCTGATCATGCCGATGATCCGGCGCCGCGCGGCCGGGCGCATCGTCTGCATCGCCTCGGTGTCCGGGCAGGTCGGCAACCGTGGCCAGGTCAACTACAGCGCTTCCAAGGCCGGCCTGATCGGCGCCGCCAAGGCCCTGGCCATCGAGCTGGGCAAACGCAAGATCACCGTCAACTGCGTGGCGCCAGGCTTGATCGACACCGCCATGCTCGACGAGAACGTGCCGGTGGACGAGTTGCTGAAGATGATCCCGGCCCAGCGCATGGGCACCCCGGAGGAAGTCGCCGGCGCGGTGAACTTCCTGATGTCCGCCGAGGCCGCCTACATCACCCGTCAGGTGCTGGCGGTCAACGGAGGCCTGGTCTGATGAAACGTGTGGTCGTCACCGGCATGGCCGGCATCACTTCGCTGGGCAGCGACTGGGACACCATCGTCGCCAACTTCGGCGCCAACCGCAGCGGCATTCGCCGGATGGACGAATGGGATCGCTTCAGCGAGCTCAATACCCGCCTGGCCGGCCCCGTGGACGACTTCAAGGTACCGGCGCACTGGACCCGCAAGCAGCTGCGCAGCATGGGCCGGGTGTCGCGGCTCGCGGTGGGGGCCGCCGAGCAAGCCCTGGCCGATGCCGGCCTGCTGGGCGACGAGTCGATCAAGGATGGGCGCATGGGCGTGGCCTGTGGTTCGTCCACCGGCAGCACCGACGAGATCAAGGCGTTCGGCAACATGTTGCTGAACTCGGTGGCCGAAGGCCTCAACGCCAACTCCTACGTGCGCATGATGCCGCACACCACCGCGGCCAATATCAGCATCTTCTTCGGCCTCACCGGCCGGCTGATCCCGACGTCCAGCGCCTGCACCAGCGGCAGCCAGGGCATCGGCTACGCCTATGAGGCGATCAAGTTCGGCCGCCTGCCGCTGATGCTCGCCGGCGGCGCCGAAGAGCTGTGCCCGACCGAAGCCATGGTGTTCGACGCGCTCTACGCCACCAGCTTGAAAAACGATGCCCCGCACACCAGCCCGCGGCCCTACGACAGCGACCGCGACGGCCTGGTGATCGGCGAGGGCGGCGGCATGCTGGTGCTCGAAGAGCTGGAGCACGCCCTGGCCCGTGGTGCGCATATCCATGCCGAGATCGTCGGCTTCGGCAGCAACGCCGACGGCCAGCACACCACCCGTCCGGAGCAGGCCACCATGCGCCGGGCCATGGAGCTGGCCCTGGAAGACGCCAGCCTCGAGCCTTCGGCCATCGGTTACGTCAACGGCCACGGCACCGCTACAGAACAGGGCGACATTGCCGAAACACTGGCTACCAGCAGCCTGTTCGGCAGCCGGATGCCCATCAGTTCGCAGAAGAGTTTCCTCGGCCACACCCTGGGAGCCTGTGGCGCGCTGGAGTCCTGGTTCAGCATCGAGATGCTCAACCGCGACCTCTACGTGCACACCCTCAACCTCGACACGGTGGACCCGCGTTGCGGCGAGCTGGATTACCTGCGCGGCGAATTCCGGCAGATGAGCTGCGAATACGTGATGAACAACAACTTTGCCTTTGGCGGCGTCAACACTTCGCTGATTTTCCGCCGCTGGCCTCAATGACGTTACCCCCCGGAGAAAATGGAATGTCTTCCCTGCTTCGCGCCTGCCTGATCGTGCTGGCCCTGTTGACCTGTGTCTCGTGCACCAGCAAGCGCATGTACACCCCGGACCGGGTCCTGCCCCCCACCCTCAAGGCCGACCACGAGGAAATGAAACAGGCGATCCTGAAAAACCTGGTCGCCCGCAAGTGGACCGTGCAGCGGATCAGCCCGGAGCTGATCCAGGCCGAGATCACCGTGCGCGAGCAGTACCACGTGGAAATCGACATCCAGTACACACCGACCCACTACAAGATCCTCTACCGCGACAGCCGTGGCATGAACTACGCGGACGGCAAGATCCACAAGAACTACATCCGCTGGGTGCGCCTGCTGGACAAGGGCATCCTGCGCGAGCTGAAGGACAACCAGAACGAGCGGACCGCGCAACAGCTGTCCAGCTCGGCCCAGGCGATTGCCGCGCCTAATTGAGCGCCAGCCGCCCCCTTTTCTACGTCAAGGAGACCACCATGCAACTGAAGACCCTGGCCGCTGCCGCCACCCTGCTGCTCTGCACCCTGCCCGGCGTCAGCCAGGCCCGTGATACCGCGCTGTACCTGCCGTTCGACAAGGTCGTCGCCGAAGCCATCAGCACCGGCAAGATCGACGGCAGCGTGAAGTTCTACCTGGCCGGCAACAAGCCAGCCGGCAAGGTCACGGTGGTCAGCGCCGGTGCGGTCACCAACAAGAAGACCAACGCCTTCAACAAGAGCGACGAAGTGGCCTGCGAATGGGTCCTGCAATCGGCGCTTATCACCCTGCACCAGGCAGCCAAGAAAGTCGGCGCCAATGCCGTGACCGACATCGCCAGCTTCTACAAGAGCAACGAGCGCAAGGACGCGAAAACCTACGAATGCCACGCGGGCGCCCTGATGGCAGGCGTCGCGCTGCGCGGCGATCTGGCGAAGGTGGAGTAAGGCGCCTGTCGATGAAATCGGCATGACCTGATCCACAGTTTCCATCCCCCGGAAACGACAAAGGGCGCCTTTCGGCGCCCTTTCACTTACAACTCCGCCTTGCGGGTCAGCAGTTCGACAAAGGCCTTGGCCATTGGCGAACGCTGGTCGGTACGCTGCGCCAGCCACACCGCCGAGACCGCCTCGGGGTCGAGCAGCGGTCGGTAGACCACGCCGTCGATGCGCATGCGCTGGTAGGACGCCGGCAACACCGAGACACCCAGCCCCGCCGCCACCAGGCCGATGATGGTCATGGCCTCGCCCGCTTCCTGGGCAAAGTGCGGAGTGAAGCCGACATCCCGGGCCAGGGTCAGCAACTGCGCATACAGGCCGCTGCCGTAGCTGCGCGGGAAGAACACGAAGGGCTCGTGGGCCAGGGCCGACAGCGCCAGGCCGGCTTCGCTGCCGGCCACCAGCGGGTGCTTGGAGCCCAGCACCGCCACCAGCGGTTCGCGCAGCAACTCCACCACGCTCAGGGAATCCGGCAGCGGCAACGGCCGCATGATCCCGACCTGGATCGACTCGTCCAGCAGCGCCTCGGCCACCTGGGTGCTGCTCATCTCGCGTAGCTTCAGGTGCACGTCGGGAAAACGCTGGCGAAAGGCGAATATCGCCTGGGGAATGCTTGAGTTGAAGGGCGCCGAGGAGGTGAAACCGATCTTCAGCTCGCCCAGCTCCCCACGTTGCGCCCGGCGGGCCACATCCGCGGCCTTGTCGACCTGGGCCAGCACCTGTCGTGCCTCATCGAGGAACAGCCTGCCGGCCTCGCTGAGCTCGACCCGACGATTGGTACGCTCGAACAAACGCGCGCCGACCTCCTGCTCCAGCACCTGGATCTGCTGGCTCAAGGGCGGCTGGGAGATGCCCAGGACCTGGGCGGCGCGGCCGAAATGCAGCTCTTCGGCCACCGCGATGAAGTAACGCAGGTGACGCAATTCCATGATCGCCTCATTAGGTCGTAGAACATATCAATCAGGTCGAACAATATATTGGAAAGAAACATTAGCCAGCTATATGCTTTTTTCCATTGCCTGACCGGCCGCGCTCCCCCCGAGGTCCCCCGTGAAAACCGCTGTCGCTCCACTCGCCCACGAACTCCCTCCCACCGCCCTCGATGGGGTGGTCGCGCAACTGAACGAGGTCTACATCGAAAAAGGCACGCCGATGTTCATGCGCACGGTGCTGGCGCTGTTCAGCGGCGGTTTCGCCACCTTCGCCCTGCTCTACTGCGTACAACCGATGATGCCGCTGCTGTCCCGGGAATTTTCCATCAACGCCGCGCAAAGCAGCCTGATCCTCTCGGTCGCCACCGGCCTGCTGGCCATCGGTCTGCTGGTCACCGGGCCGATTTCCGACTGCATCGGCCGCAAGCCGGTGATGGTGGCCGCCCTGTTCGCCGCCGCGCTGTGCACCATTGCCAGCGCCCTGGTGCCGAGCTGGCACGGGGTGCTGCTGATGCGCGCGCTGGTAGGGCTGTCCCTGAGCGGCCTGGCGGCGGTGGCGATGACTTACCTGAGCGAAGAGATCCATCCGCAGCACATCGGCCTGGCCATGGGCCTGTACATCGGTGGCAACGCCATTGGCGGCATGAGTGGACGCCTGATCACCGGGGTGCTGATCGACTTCGTCAGCTGGCACACGGCGATGCTGGTGATCGGTGGCCTGGCACTGATCGCGGCGGCGGTGTTCTGGAGAATCCTCCCCGAATCGCGCAACTTCCGCACCCGCTCGCTGCACCCGCGCAGCCTGCTGGACGGCTTCGTCATGCACTTTCGCGACGCCGGCCTGCCGCTGCTGTTCCTCGAAGCCTTCGTGCTGATGGGCGCGTTCGTCACGCTGTTCAACTACATCGGCTATCGCCTGCTGGCCGCGCCGTACCACATGGATCAGGCCTTCGTCGGCCTGCTGTCGGTGGTGTACCTGTCGGGGATCTACAGCTCGGCGAAAATCGGCGCCCTGGCCGACCGCCTGGGGCGGCGCAAAATGCTCTGGGCCACCATCTCGCTGATGCTCGCCGGCCTCGCCCTGACCATGCTCAGCCCGTTGCCGGTGGTGATCATCGGCATGCTGATCTTCACGTTCGGCTTCTTCGGCGCCCACTCGGTCGCCAGCAGCTGGATCGGCCGGCGCGCCCTCAAGGCCAAAGGCCAGGCCTCATCGCTGTACCTGTTCAGCTATTACGCCGGTTCGAGCATCGCCGGGACGGCGGGCGGGGTGTTCTGGCACATGGCCGGGTGGAACGGCATCGGCCTGTTTATCAGCGCCCTGCTGGTGGTGGCGCTGCTGGTGGCGTTGAAGCTGGCCAAGCTGCCGCCGCTGGCCACTCGGTAGTCGCCAAACGAACATGCCGGCGACCAACCCCCGCGATCCATGTGCGGGGGCCGGTCGCCGGCATGAGCGATAACCGAGGCGGTCGATCGGCTTACCTGACGATCTCCACCAGGTCGACGTCGATCTCGCGCTTCATCAGCCCCTTCTCGACCTCACCGGTCAGCCTGACCTGGGTCTTCTCGTTGAACGCCACTGGCGGCAGGTCTTCGTCGTCGATCTCGACGGTGATGGTGCCGCTGGCATCCTTGAATTCGTACTTGTCGTCATTGTTCAGCTTCTTGACCACATGGCCCTGCAACACCACCGGCGTATCGTCCGCGGCATCGTTGGCCGCCGCGACGCTGGTGACGGCTTGGGCGCCAGGACCGGTGTAGCCGACAGCCAGGGCAGCAGTGCTGAACAGCGGAGCGAGCAATAGAACGAGGTAACGGGTTTTCATGGCAGTGATCCAATGTGGGTTTCGATAGCGCCAGATTAACCAGTCAGACTGAATTGAAACTTAATCCGCCAGGCCGTTTCCCGGGCGCAAAAAAAAGGCCCGGCAAATGCCGGGCCTGGTTATCGGGTCGCGATCATTGGTGATATTGCGCCGACAGTTCGTGCACCGCGCGCAGGAAGGCGCCGGCATGTTCTGGGTCGACTTCCGGGGTGATGCCATGGCCGAGGTTGAACACATGGCCACTGCCCTTGCCGTAGCTGGCGAGGATGCGCCCGACTTCGGCACGGATCGCCTCCGGCTTGGCGTAGAGCACGGTCGGGTCCATGTTGCCTTGCAGGGCGACCTTGCTGCCGACCCGCCGGCGCGCTTCGCCGAGGTCGCAGGTCCAGTCCAGGCCCAAGGCGTCGGCACCCGCGTCGGCGATGCTTTCCAGCCACAGGCCGCCGTTCTTGGTGAACAGGATCACCGGCACCTTGCGCCCTTCGTGCTCGCGGATCAGGCCGCTGACGATCTTGCGCATATAGGCCAGGGAGAACTCCTGATAAGCCGCCGCCGACAGGTTGCCGCCCCAGGTGTCGAAGATTTGTACCGCTTGCGCGCCGGCCTTGATCTGGCCGTTGAGGTAGCTGACGACCGACTGCGCCAGCTTGTCCAGCAGCAGGTGCATGGCTTGCGGGTTGTCGTAGAGCATCGCCTTGGTCTTGCGGAAGTCTTTCGACGAGCCGCCCTCGACCATGTATGTGGCCAGGGTCCAGGGGCTGCCGGAGAAGCCGATCAACGGCACGCGGCCGTTGAGCTCGCGGCGGATGGTGCTGACCGCGTCCATCACGTAGCCCAGGTCCTTGTGCGGATCCGGGATCGGCAGGGCCTCGATATCGGCCAGGGTGCTGACGACCTTCTTGAAACGCGGGCCTTCGCCGGTTTCGAAGTACAGGCCCTGGCCCATGGCGTCAGGGATGGTCAGGATGTCGGAGAAGAGGATGGCCGCATCCAGTTGTGGATAGCGGTCCAGCGGTTGCAGCGTGACTTCGCAGGCGAACTCCGGGTTCATGCACAGGCTCATGAAGTCACCGGCGTTGGCACGGCTGGCGCGGTATTCAGGCAGGTAGCGCCCAGCCTGACGCATCATCCACACCGGGGTGACGTCTACGGGTTGCTTGAGCAGGGCACGAAGGAAACGGTCGTTCTTCAGGGCAGTCATGTCGGCATCCGGAAAAAAAGTGCGGGCATTTTCTCAGAGCGCGACGCAAAAGGCACGGCGAGAGCCGTGCCTTTTATCTATCGGGTCAATTGGTCGCAGGGAGAGCAGCGCCAAGTTTCAAGCTGCAAGCCCCAAGAGCCGTGGCTTTGAGCTTGCAGCTAATAGCTTGAAGCTTGTCGCTGGCGTCATCAGACGCCCAGGTAATCCAGGATCCCTTCGGCGGCGTTGCGGCCCTCGAAGATCGCCGTCACCACCAGGTCGGAACCGCGCACCATGTCGCCACCGGCGAAGATCTTCGGGTTGCTGGTCTGGTGCTTGTACTGGCCCTGTTCCGGCGCCACGACGCGGCCCTGGCTGTCGGTCTGGATGCTGAACTGCTCGAACCACGGCGCCGGGCTCGGGCGGAAACCGAAGGCGATGACCACGGCGTCGGCCGGGATGATCTCTTCGGAACCCGGGATCGGCTCGGGGCTGCGACGGCCACGGGCGTCCGGCTCGCCGAGACGGGTCTCGACCACCTTCACGCCTTCGACCTTGTCTTCGCCGACGATGGCGATCGGCTGGCGGTTGTAGAGGAACTTCACGCCTTCTTCCTTGGCGTTCTTCACCTCTTTGCGCGAGCCGGGCATGTTCGCTTCGTCACGACGATAGGCACAGGTCACCGCCTTGGCGCCCTGGCGGATCGACGTGCGGTTGCAGTCCATCGCCGTGTCGCCGCCACCGAGGACCACGACCTTCTTGCCCTTCATGTCGACGAAGTCTTCCGGCGACTTTTCAAAGCCCAGGTTGCGGTTGACGTTGGCGATCAGGAAGTCCAGCGCGTCGTGCACGCCCGGCAGGTCCTCACCGGCAAAGCCGCCCTTCATGTAGGTGTAGGTGCCCATGCCCATGAATACCGCATCGTATTCTTCGAGCAGTTGCTCCATGGTCACGTCCTTGCCCACCTCAGTGTTGAGGCGGAACTCGATGCCCATACCGCTGAAGACTTCGCGACGATTGCTCAGCACGGTCTTTTCCAGCTTGAACTCGGGGATGCCGAAGGTCAGCAGGCCACCGATTTCCGGGTTCTTGTCGAACACCACCGGGGTCACGCCACCGCGTACCAGCACGTCGGCACAGCCCAGGCCCGCCGGGCCCGCGCCGATCACCGCGACCCGCTTGCCGGTCGGCTTGACCTTGGACATGTCCGGGCGCCAGCCCATGGCGAAGGCGGTGTCGGTGATGTACTTCTCCACCGAACCGATGGTCACCGCGCCGAAGCCGTCGTTGAGGGTGCAGGCACCCTCGCACAGACGGTCCTGCGGGCACACCCGGCCGCAGACTTCCGGCAGGGTGTTGGTCTGGTGCGACAGCTCGGCGGCGGCGAGGATGTTGCCCTCGGCCACCAGCTTGAGCCAGTTGGGAATGAAGTTGTGCACCGGGCACTTCCATTCGCAGTACGGGTTACCGCAACCCAGGCAACGGTGGGCCTGGTCGGCCGACTGCTGGGGTTTGAAGGGCTCGTAGATCTCCACGAACTCTTTCTTGCGTTGACGCAACAGTTTCTTCTTCGGATCCTTGCGCCCGACCTCGATGAACTGGAAGTCATTATTCAGACGTTCAGCCATAGTTAAAACCTCATCAAACTCTTCAGGCGCATATCACTGCGGGTTGGCACGGGTGCTGGAAAGCAACGATTTCAAGCTGGCAGCCTTCGGCTTGACCAACCAGAAGCGACGCAGGTAGTCATCGAGGTTCTCGGCCAGGTTACGGCCCCACTCGCTACCGGTTTCCTCGACGTATTCGTCCAGCACGCGCTGCAGGTGGCTGCGATAGGCTTCCATCGCTTCGCCGCTGATCCGCTGGATTTCCACCAGCTCGTGGTTGACCCGGTCAACGAAGGTGTTGTCCTGGTCGAGCACGTAGGCGAAACCGCCGGTCATGCCTGAGCCGAAGTTGTAACCGGTCTTGCCCAGCACGCAGACAAAACCACCGGTCATGTATTCGCAGCAGTGATCGCCAGTGCCTTCCACCACGGTGTGGGCACCGGAGTTGCGCACGGCGAAACGCTCGCCCGCGGTGCCGGCGGCGAACAGCTTGCCGCCGGTAGCGCCGTACAGGCAGGTGTTGCCGATAATCGCGCTGTCCTGAGTCTTGTAGGCGCTGCCTTTGGGCGGAACGATCACCAGCTTGCCGCCGGTCATGCCCTTGCCGACGTAGTCGTTGGCGTCGCCTTCGAGGTACAGGTTCAGGCCGCCGGCGTTCCACACCCCGAAGCTCTGACCGGCAGTGCCCTTGAAGCGGAAGGTGATCGGCGCCTTGGCCATGCCCTGGTTGCCGTGGACCTTGGCAATTTCGCCGGAGATCCGCGCACCGATGGAACGGTCGCAGTTGCAGATGTCGAGCGCGAACTCGGCACCGCTGAGGTCGTTGATCGCAGGCTTGGCCATGGCGACCATTTTCTCGGCCAGCAGGCCCTGGTCGAACGGCGGGTTGCGATCGACCTGGCAGAACTGCGGCTTGTCCGCCGGGATATGGTCGCTGCCCAGCAGCGGGGTCAGGTCCAGGTGATGCTGCTTGGCGGTCTGGCCTTCGAGGATTTCCAGCAGATCGGTACGACCGATCAGCTCTTCCAGCGAACGCACGCCCAGCTTGGCCAGCCACTCACGGGTTTCCTCGGCGACATAGGTGAAGAAGTTCACCACCATCTCCACGGTGCCGATGTAGTGGTCCTTGCGCAGCTTCTCGTTTTGCGTGGCGACGCCGGTGGCGCAGTTGTTCAGGTGGCAGATACGCAGGTATTTGCAACCCAGGGCGATCATCGGCGCGGTGCCGAAGCCGAAGCTTTCGGCGCCGAGGATCGCCGCCTTGATCACGTCGAGGCCGGTTTTCAGGCCGCCGTCGGTCTGCACCCGGACCTTGCCGCGCAGGTCGTTGCCGCGCAGGGTCTGGTGGGTTTCCGCCAGGCCCAGTTCCCACGGCGCACCGGCGTACTTGATCGAGGTCAGCGGCGAGGCGCCGGTGCCACCGTCGTAGCCGGAGATGGTGATCAGGTCGGCGTAGGCCTTGGCCACACCAGCGGCAATGGTGCCGACGCCGGCTTCCGCCACCAGTTTCACCGAAACCAGCGCCTGCGGGTTGACCTGCTTCAAGTCGAAGATCAACTGCGACAAGTCTTCGATGGAATAGATGTCGTGATGCGGCGGTGGCGAAATCAGGGTCACGCCAGGTACCGCGTAACGCAGCTTGGCGATCAGGCCGTTGACCTTGCCGCCCGGCAGCTGGCCGCCTTCGCCGGGCTTGGCGCCCTGGGCCACCTTGATCTGCAGCACTTCGGCATTGACCAGGTATTCCGGGGTCACGCCGAAACGGCCGGTGGCCACCTGCTTGATCTTCGAGCTCTTGATGGTGCCATAGCGCGCCGGGTCTTCGCCGCCCTCACCGGAGTTGGAACGCGCACCCAGGCGGTTCATGGCTTCGGCCAGGGCTTCGTGGGCCTCCGGCGACAGCGCGCCCAGGGAGATGCCGGCGGAGTCGAAACGCTTGAGGATCGATTCCAGCGGCTCGACTTCGCTGATGTCCATCGGCGTGTCCAGGGTCTTCACCTTGAACAGGTCGCGGATCATCGACACCGGGCGGTTGTCCACCAGCGCGGTGTATTCCTTGAACTTGGCGTAGTCGCCCTGCTGCACGGCGGCTTGCAGGGTGTTGACCACGTCCGGGTTGTAGGCGTGGTATTCGCCACCATGGACGAACTTCAGCAGGCCGCCTTGCTGGATCGGCTTGCGCGGGCTCCAGGCTTCGGCAGCCAGGGCTTTCTGCTCGGCTTCGATGTCGACGAAACGCGCGCCCTTGATGCGGCTCGGCACGCCACGGAAGCTCAGCTCGCAGACTTCCTCGGACAGGCCGATGGCCTCGAATAGCTGCGCACCGCGGTAGGACGCGATGGTCGAGATACCCATCTTCGACAGGATCTTCAGCAGGCCCTTGGTGATGCCCTTGCGGTAGTTCTTGAACACCTCGTAGAGGTCGCCCAGCACTTCACCGGTACGGATCAGGTCGCCCAGCACTTCGTAGGCCAGGAACGGATAGACCGCCGAGGCGCCGAAACCGATCAGCACCGCGAAATGGTGCGGATCGCGCGCGGTGGCGGTTTCCACCAGGATGTTGGAGTCGCAGCGCAGGCCCTTCTCGGTCAGGCGGTGGTGCACCGCGCCGGTGGCCAGGGACGCGTGGATCGGCAACTTGCCCGGGGCGATATGGCGGTCGCTGAGGACGATCTGGGTACGACCGGCGCGCACGGCTTCTTCGGCCTGGTCGGCAACGTTGCGGATCGCCGCTTCCAGGCCGAGGCTTTCCTCGTAGTTCAGGTCGATGACCTGACGCTCGAAGCCCGGACGGTCGAGGTTCATCAGCGAGCGCCACTTGGCCGGCGAGATCACCGGCGAGCTGAGGATCACGCGGGAAGCGTGCTCAGGCGATTCCTGGAAGATGTTGCGCTCGGCACCGAGGCAGATCTCCAGCGACATGACGATGGCTTCGCGCAGCGGGTCGATCGGCGGGTTGGTGACCTGGGCGAACTGCTGGCGGAAGTAGTCGTAAGGCGTGCGCACACGCTGGGACAGCACGGCCATCGGCGTGTCGTCGCCCATGGAGCCGACCGCCTCATAGCCTTGCTCGCCCAAGGGACGCAGCACCTGATCACGCTCCTCGAAGGTGACCTGGTACATCTTCATGTACTGCTTGAGCTGGTCGACGTCGTAGAACGCCGAACCGTGGTCGTTGTCTTCCATGGTCGCCTGGATGCGCAGGGCATTCTTGCGCAGCCATTGCTTGTACGGATGACGGGACTTCAGGCGGTTGTCGATAGCGTCGGTGTCGAGGATCTGCCCGGTTTCGGTGTCCACGGCGAAGATCTGGCCCGGGCCGACTCGGCCCTTGGCGATCACGTCTTCGGGCTGGTAGTTCCAGACGCCGATTTCCGAAGCCAGGGTGATGAAACCGTTCTTGGTGGTGACCCAGCGCGCCGGGCGCAGGCCGTTACGGTCGAGCAGGCAGACGGCGTAGCGGCCGTCGGTCATGACCACGCCCGCGGGGCCGTCCCACGGTTCCATGTGCATGGAGTTGTATTCATAGAACGCACGCAGGTCGGCGTCCATGGTCTCGACGTTCTGCCACGCAGGCGGAATGATCATCCGCACGCCACGGAACAGGTCGATGCCGCCGGTGACCATCAGCTCCAGCATGTTGTCCATGCTCGAGGAGTCGGAACCCACGCGGTTGACCAGCGGGCCGAGTTCTTCCAGATCCATCAGGTCGTTGGTGAACTTGGTACGCCGGGCCTGGGCCCAGTTGCGGTTGCCGGTGATGGTGTTGATCTCGCCGTTGTGGGCGAGGAAGCGGAACGGCTGCGCCAGCGGCCATTTCGGCAGGGTGTTGGTGGAGAAGCGCTGGTGGAACACGCAGATCGCGGTTTGCAGGCGCGGGTCACCCAGGTCCGGATAGAAGGCGGCGAGGTCCGCCGGCATCATCAGGCCTTTATAAATGATGGTCTTGTGGGAAAAGCTGCAGATGTAGTGGTCGGTATCGGCGGCGTTGGCTACCGACGAACGACGACGGGCACTGAACAGCTTGACCGCCATGTCCTGGTCGCTCAGGCCTTCGCCGCCGATGTAGACCTGTTCGATCTGCGGCAGGCGCTCCAGGGCCAGACGGCCGAGAACGCTGGTATCGATCGGCACTTTGCGCCAGCCGATCAGTTGCAGGCCTTCGGCCAGGATCTCGCGGTTCATGTTCTCGCGAGCGGCTTCGGCCTTGGCCGGATCCTGGTTGAAGAAGACCATGCCCACGGCATATTGCTTGGGCAATTCGACACTGAAGGTTTCCTGGGCAATGGCTCGCAGGAACGCGTCAGGTTTCTGAATCAGCAGACCGCAACCGTCGCCGGTCTTGCCGTCCGCGTTGATCCCACCGCGGTGGGTCATGCAGGTCAGGGCCTCGATGGCCGTTTGCAAAAGGGTATGACTGGGTTCGCCCTGCATATGGGCTATCAGGCCGAAACCGCAGTTATCCTTGAATTCATCTGGTTGGTACAGACCTGCTTTCATAGACACTTTCTCACCAGGCTGCCTCTTATCGAGACAAATTTCTTTTCAATTCAACCAGTTACCATCCACGCCGAACGTACGCCGGCTTTGCGGGGGCAAAAGGGAGGTCATTGTACACACCGACACAGACGCTCACAAATTTGGCGACGAAATGTCGCAAATCTATGTCGCATTTATGAAAGGTTTAAAGCGATATGCTGTGCTAGTCAAAACTTTTTTAGTTCGGACCGCGACGACTCAAAAGCTACTGTGACGCAGACACCACAAGGCACGCGGCCTTGAAGGCAGCATGCGCATGCGGTTTTTTTTGAGGTGCTGGGAGAGGCGGCCTGGGTAAGGCCGCCGAATCTTCAGCGAGTTGCTGCCAGTTCCTGTTGGACGCTGGCGACAGTGCGAGGCCAAGGTTTACCAGCCTGAACCTTCGCTGGCAAGGCCTTGATAGCGGTAACGGCTGCATCACGGCTGCTGAAGCTGCCGTAAGTGATCACATACAGCGGCTTGCCGTTGAGGACTTTCTTGAAATAACGGTACTGAGCGCCCTGCTCCTTGACGAAGCTCTGCGCCGCGGCTTCGGAACTGGTGCCCAGGATCTGTACGACGTAGTTGCCTGGCGCCTGACCGGCGTACCAGCTACCGCCGGTGGCGGCCTTGGCTACGGTGACAGGTTTCTCGGCTGGCTTGGCGGCCGGTGCAGCCGGCTTGCTGACCGGAGCAGGCGCAGGCTTGACCACCGGAGCCGGCTTGGCGGCAGCGACCTGGGTCGGTGCCGGGGTCGGACGGGCTTCAGGCGTCGGCGCCGGACCGGCCGGCACGCCGGCTGGCGGTGCAATGGTAGTCACGGTCGGCGGCGTGGCGCTGGAGCCTTCCACCGGCACGCCATCGTCCCCCTCGGTGATCCCGCCGGCGGCTTCGGCCAGAGGGCCGCGCATCACCGGTTGCGACTGGCCGACCAATGGCAGCGGCATTGGCTGGGAAGAACCGGCGAACTCGACAGCCGGGCTGCCATTGCCGTTCGGTTGTGGCGTCTGGCCCAGCGGCAGCTGAGCCTGTTCGTTGGCTGGCGCACCAGCAGTACTTGGTGCCTTGCTGCGACCCGGCATCAGCCAGGCAGCGGCAACGGCCACCACTACGACTGCGGATATCGCCAATACGTGTTTCTTCGGCATGTTGAACCCCATACTTGGACGCTTGACCGCTGAGCGGCTGGCAATCATGGCTTCGATCATTGCATCCCGGGCGACCTGGTTGATGTTGCCAGGCCAGCCATCGGAGCCTTCGTGAATATCACTGATCTGATCCGCGGAGAAAAGTTCGATACCCCGTCCTGCGCCTTCGAGACGCTGCGCCAGGTATTCGCGGGTTTCTTCTTCGGTGTAAGGCTGCAGTTCGATGACATGGAAGCGCTCTTCTTCCGCGCTCAGCTGCTCCAGGCCGGCAATCAGCGACGACTCGCCGAACAGGAACACATGCGGACGACCTTCCGGTGCGCCGGCGGCGAGCGCCAGCAGTGCCTCGAGCGCCGACTCGTCGAGCTGCTCGGCGTCATCCACCAGCAGATAGACTTCCTGGCCGGTCAGGGCCAGTTGCACCACTTGCGCCAGGATCGGGCCGATTTCGGCCTGCTCGACGTTCAGCGCCTGGGCCACCTGCCGCAGCACGCCCGCCGCGTCGCCGGCACCACGGGCGGAAACCACCACGCTCTGTACCGACTGCTTGTTGGTGCTGGCTACCAGCGCCTGACGCAGCAGCGTCTTGCCGCTGCCCTGCGGGCCGGTCACGACCAGCAGCAGTTGGCTGTAGCGCGCCAGGTGATGCAGCTGCCCCAGCACCGGCTTGCGCTGGGCGGGGAAAAACTTGAAGCCAGGCACCCGTGGAGCGAAAGGGTCATGGCTCAATTGATAGTGGCCGAGGAAAGCCTCGTCGGCATGCAAACTAGTCATGGGGATCTTATTAACCTTTAAGCTGAGCCAGGGCGCGGTAATCCGCTCCCAGCGTGGCCTGTAAAACCTCTTTCGGATAATCGTCGGTCACTACGGCTTCGCCCATGCGGCGCAACAGCACCAGACGCAAACGACCATCGATCACTTTCTTGTCAATTGCCATGTGTTCGAGAAAATCCGCTTCGGTCATTTCCTCGGGCGGAATGACCGGCAAGCCTGCGCGCTGGAACAGGCGAATGCCGCGGTCACGCTCCTCGGCGGTGATCCAGCCAAGGCGTGCGGACATCTCCAGTGCCATTACGGTGCCAGCGGCGACCGCTTCACCATGCAGCCAGACACCATAGCCCATGTGGGTTTCGATGGCGTGGCCGAAGGTATGCCCCAGGTTCAGCGTGGCGCGCACGCCGGACTCACGCTCGTCGGCGCCCACCACAGCCGCCTTGGCCGCGCAGGAGCGTTCGATGGCATAGGTCAGCGCCTGCTGGTCCAGGGCTCGCAAGCGGTCGACGTTGTCTTCGAGCCAGGTAAGGAAGGGCTCGTCGCAGATCAGACCGTATTTGATGACTTCCGCCAGGCCGGCCGACAGCTCGCGAGGCGGCAGGGTATTGAGCGAGGTGGTATCGATCAGCACCACGTTCGGCTGATAGAAGGCGCCGACCATGTTCTTGCCCAGCGGATGGTTGATACCGGTCTTGCCCCCGACCGACGAGTCGACCTGGGACAGCAAGGTGGTAGGAATCTGGATGAAATCGACGCCACGCTGGTAGCAGGCGGCGGCAAAGCCGGCCATGTCGCCGATCACCCCGCCGCCGAGGGCGATGATCGTGGTGCGGCGGTCGTGGCGTGCGGTCAGCAGGCCATCGAAAATCAGTTGCAGGGTTTCCCAGTTCTTGAACGCTTCGCCGTCGGGAAGAACCACCGAGATCACCGAGAACTGGGCGAGGCTGCGTTTCAGACGCTCAAGGTACAGCGGCGCTACGGTTTCATTGGAAACGATCGCCACTTGTCGCCCGGCGATGTGCGGAGCCAGCAACTCGGGCCGGTCCAACAAACCTTCGCCAATATGAATCGGGTAGCTGCGCTCGCCTAGATCGACCTTAAGTGTCTGCATGTGTCCCCACAGTGAAGATGGAAGCTGGTGTCCTGCCTTGCATTAACGACTGGCATCGCCTGGCTTTATGACGCCGCGCAATAGCCATGCGCCACAACCGCGAGCGATCATGGCAAGGCGCCGAGGATAGCGCATTTCACGCTGCGCATTAACGGGGAGGCAGTTGCTGCAGGCGGTCCAGTATATCCAGCACCACCATGCGCGGTGGCCGTTCATCGGTTTCAACCACCAGGTCGGCGATTTCCCGATAAAGCGGATCGCGAATCGCCAACAGGTCCCGCAGGGTCTTCGCCGGATCGGCCGTGCGCAGCAGCGGTCGATTGCGATCCCGTGCAGTGCGACCGACCTGCTGCTCCACCGACGCATGCAGATAGACCACACGCCCCCCGGCATGCAGCGCCAGACGGTTGGCTTCGCGCATCACCGCGCCGCCGCCGGTCGCCAGGACCACGCCATCGGCGGAGCACAGCTCGGCGATCATGGCCTGTTCCCGATCACGAAAGCCCGGCTCACCTTCTTTATCGAAGATCCACGGGATATTGGCACCCGTGCGCAACTCAATTTCCTTATCGGAATCTTTGAATGGCAGGCGCAGCTCTTTGGCCAGCAAGCGACCAATGGTGCTTTTTCCAGCCCCCATTGGCCCAACAAGAATCAAATTTCGCACAGAATCAACGACTCACAGCAATCGCCTGGTTGTTCATGATACGCGGAGTGAGAAATACCAGCAGCTCGGATTTTTTCTCCGACACCACGTCACGCCGGAAAAGGCGGCCAAGATACGGCACATCGCCGAGAAATGGCACCTTATCTACAACCTTGCTTTGCGTATTAGAGAAAACTCCACCGATGACGATGGTCTCTCCATCGTTGATCAGGACCTTGGCGTTGACCTCGTTCTTCTTGATCGGCGGCACGTCCTGGACTTTGTTCAGGTAGTCCGGCTCGTCCTTGGTGACCTTGACCTCCATGATGATGCGGTTATCCGGGGTGATCTGTGGCGTCACCTCCAGGGACAGCGAAGCCTCCTTGAACGACACCGAGGTCGCCCCGCTGGAGGCGGCTTCCTGATAGGGGATTTCCGTGCCCTTGAGGATCTTCGCCGTCTCCTTGTCGGACGTGACGACCTTGGGCTGGGAGACGATTTCCCCGTTACCGGTCTTTTCCATGGCTGTCAGCTCAAGGTCCAGCAACACATTGTCGGTGATGAAGGCGATACCCAGGCCGGAGGTATTGGCGGTAGTGCCCAAGTCGACGAACGGTGAGTTGCTGCTGGTGCTGCCCGGCGTGCCTATGGTGGAGGAACCGTTGGTGCCGTTGCTGACCCCCGAGGCATTCCAGTTGCCCTGATTCTGGATCGAACCGCCCCAGCGCACGCCCAGGCTTTTGTCGTAGTCGACGTTGGCCTCGACGATCCGCGCCTCGATCATCACCTGGCGCACCGGGATATCCAGCTGGCTGACGATCCGCCGCAGCTCGTCCAGGCGCTCCCGGGTCTGGTAGGCGATGATGTTGTTGGTCCGCTCATCGACAGTGATCGACCCGCGTTCGTCGGACTTGTCCTCGGCGCGGGTGACCGACTGGAACAACTTGGCGATCTCCGCGGCCTTGGCGTAGTTGACCTGCAGCAGTTCGCGCCGCAATGGTTCCAGGTCGGCGATCTGCTTCTGCGACTCCAGTTCCTGGCGTTCGCGGGCAGCGATTTCATCGGCCGGCGCCACCAGCAACACGTTGCCCACCTTGCGCTTGTCCAGCCCCTTGGTCTTGAGCACCAGATCGAGGGCCTGGTCCCACGGCACATTCTGCAGGCGCAAGGTAATGCCGCCCTGCACCGTATCGCTGGCCACCAGGTTGAGGTTGGTGAAGTCGGCGATCAGTTGCAGCACCGAGCGGACCTCGATGTCCTGGAAATTCAGCGAGAGCTTTTCGCCGTTGTAGGCCGAGCGCTCGGCGTTGCGTTTCTGCAGGTCGCCAGAGGTCATCGGCCTGACGCTCACCGTGAGTTTGTTGTCCGTCTGGTAGGTCGAGTAATCGAAAGTGCCACCGGGCTCGATGGTGACGATGGCCTTGCCGGACTCCGCCCGGGCGTTGACGAACTGCACGGGGGTGGCGAAATCCTTGACGTCCAGCCTGACCCGCAGGGGCTCGGGCAGGCGGGCCTTGGCGAAGGTGAGGACGAGCTTGCCGTCGCGCTCCTGTATGTCCGGGCTCATTCCCGAGTCTGAGAGGTCGATCAGTACATTACCCTCGCCCTGCTCGCCGCGCTGGAAATCCACGCTGCGAATCGACCGCCCCACGGAAGCCACGGCCTTGGCCCGCCCCGACGCGACAGCCGGCTGCCCCGGCGCACTCAGCGCCGCCGTCGCCCCTTGGCCAATCACCACAAACAGCTGATTGCCAGCGACCCGAGTGCTGTAGGGCGCCAGCGCGACCAGATTGACGACAACCCGGGTACGCTGCCCCGATTCGACCACCGTCACACTGCGCGCATTGCCATTGCCCAGGTCACGGCTCTTGTCTGCCAGCTGGCTGACGACACCGGGCAGATCGAGGGCGATCCGCGCCGGCTGGTCGGTGGTATAGCCGCGCGGCTCGGGCACCGGTCCATCGAAGGTCAGCTTCAACTCCAGGCGATCCCCCGGCAGTGCCGCGACATCCAGGGCCTTGAGGCTGGCCGCCATGGCCATCGGTGAAAGCAACGCCATCCATAGCGCAATACCGAAGGCTGAAAAGATCCTGTTCATGATGCGAGTTCCACTATGAGTGTTCTTTTAATGGAATGGTCCGTGGTCGCTCCAGCCACGCTCCCGCTCCATCGGGAACAATCTCGACCACGTCGACCTGTGAATCGCTGATCGCGACAATCCGCCCGTCGTTACGCCCCAGGTAATCGCCGACCTTCAGCCGATGCACGCCACCAGCACCACGCAACAGCGCAAAGAAGCCGGACGCATTGGAAAGGGTGCCCACCATCTCGAACTGTTCGATGCTGAAACCCTCGAGATACTGCTTGCTACGGTTCGGATCCGGCTTGACCGCGGGCGAGCCTGCCCGACGTGCCGCCAGGTCCACCCGAACCGCAGGCTGAAACGGGCTGCGCAAGGGTGCGGCGTTATAGGTGAACGTTGGGTAAGACCCGAATGCCGGCATTGGTTCAATCTCGCCGGGCGACTGCAAGCGCGCCTCGTTCATGTAGGCATCCAGATCATTGAAGTCGTCATCGTTGCCACAGCCAGCCAGCCCGACAAATGCCAGCACAAGCAACAAGCCGTGAACGCGCTTCATGAGCGTGGCCCCTTGTAGCGGTAAGTCCTGGCCAGAATGTTCATGCGCAGCTTCGAACCGACCTGTGGCGTGACCGGTTTGATCTCGAAATCATGCAGGGTGACGATTCGCGGCAAACCGGCCACGCCGCTGACGAAAGTCGCCAGTGCGTGATAGCCGCCGGTAACCCTGATCTGGATTGGCAATTCGACGTAAAACGGCTGGACCACCTCCGGCAACAGCTTGATCTCTTCGAACTCCAGCCCGCTGCCAAGCCCGGTGCGGCTGATGTCTTCAAGCAGGCCCGGCACCTCGGTATCGCTGGGCAACTGGCGCAGCATGAGGTCAAAGGCGGTTTCCATGGCCTTCATCTGTTCGGTATAAGGCCCGAGGTTGGCCACCAGGCGCGCCTTGCTGGCGAACTGCTGTTTCAGCACGGCCTCGTCCGCCCGGCGCTGGTCGAGTTGCAGCAACAGGTCCTTGAGGTACAGGTTGTAGCCGAGGGCCAGTACCAGCAGCATGAGCAGCGCCACGACCACGCCTTTGACCAGCGTCGGCCACGCCCCCATGTTGCTCATTTCCAGCTCGCCGAGATCGATCCGGCGCATCTGCGCCCACCCGCCGGACAGGCTCATTGCCCTTCCTCGCCCAGGGCGGGCCGGGTCTGATGAACGGTCAGTTGAAACACATTGACCTGATCGGCGTTGTCCGCCCCGGCGGCCTTGACCTCTGTCAGGCTCGGCGCATCGAACCAGTCCGAGGCGTCCAGGTTGCGCATCAGGTCCGAAACACGATGGTTCGATTCGGCCGCCCCGGTGATGGAAAGAGTCTGCCCGCTCATCCTGACATCGGTGAAATACACCCCGTCCGGCAGGGTGCGGACCAATTGGTCGAACACCCGCGCACTGGTGGAGCGATTGCCTTGCAGGTCCTGGATGATCTTCATCCGTTCCACCAGTTGCTCGCGATGCAGCTTCAGCTCACCGATCTTGGCGATCCGTTGATCGAGCAAGGTGATTTGAGCGCCGACGTGATTGTTGCGCGCCAGTTGCCTGTCGATCGCCCGGTCGATGATCCTGTCGCCCGCGAACAACACACCCAGGGCCACCGCCGCAGCCGCCGCCAGGGCCAGGAAAAAGTGGCGACGCCGCTGTTCGCGCCGCGCCTCGCGCCAGGGAAGAAGATTGATCCGCGCCATCAGTCGAAACTCCGCAAGGCCAGCCCGCAGGCGATCATCAAGGATGGGGCCTCGCTGGCCAGGGCCGCGGCGTCGACCCTGGCGCCGATGCTCATGCCAACGAAGGGGTTGGCGATCAGCGCAGGCAAGCCCAGGCGCTGCTCGATCAACGGGACAAGCCCCGGAACCGAGGCGCTGCCACCCGCCAACAGGATGGAATCGACCCGGTGTTGCGGGGCGGAGGCCTGGAAAAACTGCAACGAGCGCGAAACCTGTTGCACAACCGCCTCCTGAAAGGGTTGCAGCACCTCACTGGCGTAATCGTCCGGCAGGCCGCCCTGCTTTTTTGCCTGGCCGGCCTCTTCTTTCGACAGCCCGTAGCGGCGCTGGATGTGTTCGGTCAGTTGGTGTCCGCCGAACAACTGCTCACGGGAATAGACGATCTGCCCTTCATGCACGACGCTCAGGGTGGTCAGGGTGGCGCCGATATCGACCAGCGCCACAGTCCGGGCAGGCGGCGAGCCGGCCGCCAGGGCGAACGAGCGCTCCAGCGCGCAGACTTCCAGGTCCACCACCCGCGCAGTCAGGCCCGCAAGTTCGAGCGCCGTCTCGCGAACTTCGATGTGCTCCTTGCGGCAGGCCGCCAACAGCACATCGACGCGTTCGGGATTGCGGGCCGAATAGCCGAGGACGTCGAAATCGATGGCGGCCTCGTCCAGCGGGTAGGGAATGTACTGGTCGGCGTCGACCTTGAGCTGGCTTTCCCGATCGTCGTCGGACAGCCCGGCCTCCATCTCGATGACCTTGCTGATCACCGCCGAGCCGGCCATCGCCAGTGCCGCGTGCTTCGCACCCGGCCGGGCCCTGGCCAGCAGGCGAGACAGGGCATGCCCGACCCCTTCAGGCTCGACGATGTTTTTTTCGACCACGGCGTTGGCCGGCAACGGCTCCACGCCATAGGCCTCGACCCGAAAGCGGCCACCGACACGGCTCAATTCAAGAAGCTTGACCGAGGTGGAGCTGATATCGATCCCCAGAAGGGAACTCGCCTTTTTACTGAAGAGTCCTAGCACTACCAATTCCCTATGACTATCCGTGACTTACGGACTCTGGAATGTCCATTGCGTTCAATCACCACGTCTTGACAGACGGGCAAATGACGCCCTTGGCGGAAAAATGCTTATAATGCCCAGCGATTTTTCCGCGATTTATCTGCTGCGTGAGCCGATTCCTGACTGTGAATACCTGACGCCCAATTCATTCCTTTCTCTGGAAATCCAAAAGCCTTGATTCGTCTGCTGAAGTTTTTCGGGTGGTCCATCGTCGCTGTGTTCTGCGGGCTGCTCCTCGCTCTCTCCGGCGCGTTTCTCTATCTTAGTCCTGGGTTACCGTCGGTAGAGGCGCTCAGAAGTATCCAGTTGCAGATTCCCCTGCGGGTGTACAGCAGCGACGGCAAGTTGATTGCAGAATTCGGCGAAATGCGCCGCACTCCAATCCGTTTCGCCGACATTCCCCCCAACTTCATTAATGCGTTACTAAGTGCTGAAGACGACAATTTCGCCAACCACTACGGCGTCGACCCCAGCAGCCTGATGCGTGCCGCAACTCAGCTGGTCAAGAGCGGGCACATCCAGTCCGGCGGCAGCACCATCACCATGCAGGTGGCGAAGAACTTCTTCCTGAGCAGCGAACGCAGCTTCTCGCGCAAGACCACCGAGATCCTCCTGGCCCTGCAAATCGAGCGCCAACTGACCAAGGACGAGATCCTCGAGCTGTACGTCAACAAGATCTACCTGGGTAACCGCGCCTACGGCATCGAGGCCGCGGCCCAGGTGTATTACGGCAAGTCGATTCGCGATGTCAGCCTGGCGCAGATGGCGATGATCGCCGGCCTGCCGAAAGCCCCGTCGCGCTTCAACCCGCTGGCCAACCCGGCGCGCAGTAAAGAGCGTCGCGACTGGATCCTCGGGCGCATGTACAAGCTCGGCAAGATCAGCGAGGCGGACTACACCGCGGCGATCAACGAGCCGCTGAACGCCAGCTATCACGTGCCGACGCCGGAAGTGAACGCACCGTACATCGCCGAAATGGCTCGCGCCGAGATGGTCGGTCGTTACGGCAGCGACGCCTATACCGAAGGTTTCCGCGTCACCACCACGGTGCCGAGCGATCTGCAAGAACTGGCCAACACCGCCGTCCATGAAGGCCTGATCACCTACGACCAGCGCCATGGCTATCGCGGCCCCGAGTCGCGCCTGCCCGGCAAGACCCACGCCGCCTGGGCCCAGGAACTGACCAAGCAACGCAGCATCAGCGGCCTGGAACCGGCGATCGTCACCCAGGTCGACAAGAACGGCCTGCAGGTACTGACCCGCACCGGCGAAGAGCACGTAGGTTGGGACAGCATGAAATGGGCGCGCCCGTTCCTGAACACCAACAGCATGGGCGCCGCTCCCAAGCAGCCGAGCGATGTCGCCCAGGTCGGCGACCTGATTCGCGTGCAGCGCCAGGCAGACAACTCGCTCAAGTTCCGCCAGATCCCGGTCGTTCAGGGCGCGCTGGTGTCCCTCGATCCGCAAAACGGCGCCATTCGCTCGCTGGTGGGCGGCTTCGCCTTCGAGCAGAGCAACTACAACCGGGCGCTGCAGGCCAAGCGCCAACCCGGTTCCAGCTTCAAGCCGTTCGTCTATAGCGCCGCGCTGGACAATGGCTACACCGCCGCCAGCCTGGTGAACGATGCGCCGATCGTGTTCGTCGACGAGTACCTGGACAAGGTCTGGCGTCCGAAAAACGACACCAATACCTTCCTCGGCCCGATCCGCATGCGCGAGGCGCTGTACAAGTCGCGCAACCTGGTTTCGATCCGCCTCCTGCAAAGCCTGGGCGTGGACCGCACCATCGACTACATCAGCAAGTTCGGCTTCAACAAACAGGACCTGCCGCGCAACCTGTCGCTGGCCCTGGGCACCGCGACCCTGACCCCGATGGAGATCGCCACCGGCTGGAGCGTGTTCGCCAACGGCGGCTACAAGGTCACGCCGTACATCATCGACAAGATCGAAAGCCGCAACGGCGAAACCCTGTTCACCGCCAACCCGCCGAGCGTACCGGCTGGCGACACGGCCAGCAGCGGGATCGCGGCACCGACAGAGCAAAGCTTCACGGTGAACAACGTTCCTGGCGAAACCCCGAGCCAGGCCCCTGTACAGGCACCTGCGGTGGCCGAACGCATCATCGATGGCCGCACCACCTACATCCTCAACAGCATGCTGGAAGACGTGATCAAACTCGGCACCGGGCGACGCGCCCTGGCCCTGGGCCGCACCGACCTGGCCGGCAAGACCGGGACCACCAACGAATCCAAGGACGCCTGGTTCTCCGGCTACAACGCCGACTACGTGACCACGGTCTGGACCGGTTTCGACCAGCCGGAAAGCCTGGGACGCCGCGAGTACGGCGGCACCGTGGCCCTGCCGATCTGGATGAACTACATGGGCGCCGCCCTCAAGGACAAGCCGGCCCATACCCAGGCCGAACCGGAAGGCATTCTCAGCCTGCGGGTCGATCCGGTCAGCGGCCGCGCCGCGACACCGGGCACGCCGAACGCCTACTTCGAGCTGTTCAAGAGCGAAGACACCCCGCCTTCGGTCAACGAACTGGGCAATGGCTACGCTCCTGGCAGCCCGCTGCCGGCGGACGAGTCGGCGCCGATCGATCTGTTCTGACCGCCCTCGCGGGCAGGCCTCTCCACTGGAACGAGGCCTACCCGCGGCAAAGCCGCCACGGATCTCCCCCGATCCAAAACGACACCCACAAAAAAGCCCCGACTCTCGCGAGCCGGGGCTTTTTTTCAACACGTCTTCGGCTTAGCCGTTGAACACGTCATCCACGCTTTTGAGCGGGTAGTTCTTCGGATACGGCAGGGTCGCCACGCCGGTCTCGATCGCGGCCTTGGCCACGGCATCGGAGATCACGGTGATCAGACGGGCATCCATTGGCTTCGGAATGATGTACTCACGACCGAATTCCAGCTTGATGCCGCCGTAGGCGTCGCACACTTCCTGAGGCACCGGCAGCTTGGCCAGTTCGCGCAGGGCGTTGGCCGCGGCCACTTTCATTTCTTCGTTGATGCGCTTGGCGCGAACGTCCAGGGCACCACGGAAGATGAACGGGAAGCCCAGCACGTTGTTGACCTGGTTCGGATAGTCCGAACGGCCGGTGGCCATGATCACGTCGCTACGGGTGGCGTGCGCCAGTTCCGGGGCGATTTCCGGATCAGGGTTCGAGCAGGCGAACACGATCGGGTTGGCAGCCATGGAGCTCAGGCCTTCGGCGCTCAGCAGGTTCGGGCCGGACAGGCCAACGAACACGTCGGCACCTTTGAGGGCGTCAGCCAGGGTGCGCTTGTCGGTCGTGTGGGCGAAGACCGCCTTGTACTGGTTCAGGTCGTCGCGCTCGGAGTGGATCACGCCGGTACGGTCGACCATGAAGATGTTTTCGATCTGGGCGCCCATGCTCACCAGCAGCTTCATGCAGGAGATGGCGGCGGCACCGGCGCCCAGGCAGACGATCTTCGCGTCCGGCAGGGTTTTGCCAGCGATTTCCAGGGCGTTGATCATGCCGGCTGCGGTCACGATAGCGGTGCCGTGCTGGTCATCGTGGAATACCGGAATGTCGCACTGCTCGATCAGGGCGCGCTCGATCTCGAAGCACTCTGGCGCCTTGATGTCTTCCAGGTTGATGCCACCGAAGGTGATGGAGATGCGCTTGACGGTGTCGATGAAGGCTTGCGGGCTTTCGGAGTCGACTTCGATGTCGAATACGTCGATGCCGGCGAAGCGCTTGAACAGCACGCCCTTGCCTTCCATCACCGGCTTGGAGGCCAGCGGGCCGAGGTTACCCAGGCCGAGAATCGCGGTGCCATCGGAAATGACTGCAACCAGGTTGCCCTTGCCGGTGTATTTGTAGGCCAGCTCAGGATCGCGGGCGATTTCGCGTACTGGTTCGGCTACGCCGGGGCTGTAGGCCAGCGACAGGTCGCGGGCGGTAGCGGTGGCCTTGGTGAGCTCGACACTCAGTTTCCCTGGACGGGGATTGGCGTGATATTCGAGAGCGGCAGTTTTCAAATCAGACATGTGGGCATTCCGCTTTTTACTGTTGGACAGACGGACCGCCGAGGATACGCGTGTCGCAAAGTCCCTACAAGACTGACCAGTCACCCCTGTCAAGGCCCGCAGGCTACGACTTTGGGCCAAGAGCCACGGAACACAAGGGATAGACTGTTCACAATCGAAATAAAAAATGTCTACAATTTTTTATTTATTGAACCAGCTGGAACATTCCGGGATGGGTCAACGGCAACATCCAGCGCGCCTGACCCGATTTCAAGCCACCCTTGCGTGAACGATCGAGCACCCAGCCGCGCGCCTCGATCTGCCGCCCCGGCAGGCGATCCAGCTGCACGCCAGCGAATTGGCCAAGCAGATTGGGTGCAATGCGCAATACAACCGAATCCTGCAATTCGATCCAGACACCGCCCCGATTGCGTTGCACCTTGCTCACCCGACCACTGAGCAGCGCAAATCCGGAGGCCTTTATCTGATCCGCTTTCAGTACAGACGATTGCCGCCACAGCCCCAGCCGGGCCTGCCGGGCGCTACGCTCGGCGGCTTGCTGGCAGCTGAACAAATCGACGTTCGGCGCAACCGCCACCTGGTAGCCCAGGCCTTCGGCAAGCAATTGCGCCTCAAGGTTGGCGCCATCGGCACCATAGACATGGGCCAGGGTCCGCCCATAGTGATCCCTGCTTTCCCGACCGGGAAGCAGGCCGACCCGACCGTTGCTGGCCTTCACCAACGCCTGCAGGCGCTGGCGGGCGGCAACCGCGAAGGGCTCGTCGGTGCGGCCTTTCTTACCCAGTTCCGGCGCATTGAGGCCGATCATGCGCACGCTGCGGCCATCGACGAGACGCAAGGTGTCTCCATCGACCACCCGCTGGACCTGCACAGAGGCCAGCCCGACCGGCGCCGGGCAGAACGCCTGGGCGCTGGAGAGCCAAATCGCGGACACAAAAAAGGCGCCCGCAAGGGACGCCTTTTTCATCAGCGAGGAGAAGCTGAAACAGCTTTCCAGACTGATCAGCCTTAGGCCTTTTTCGCGCCGAAAGCGCCGAAACGGTCGGCGAACTTCTGAACGCGGCCGCCGGTATCCAGAGTCTTCTGCTTACCGGTGTAGAACGGGTGGCATTCGTTGCAAACGTCGATCGCCAGCGGCTTAGCGAAGGTCGAACGAGTTTCGAACTTGTTGCCGCAGCTGCAGGTTACGGCAACTGCTGGGTATTCTGGATGGATATCGGCTTTCATGGTGTCTTCCTCAGGCTAGCGTGCCGCCACCCAACACTATTGTTGAATACCGCACGTAATTAGGCCGCGGATTCTACCAGACCTTTGCGATCACGCAAGCTGTCCCTTGCACCGACCGTCTGCTAGGCTCCGGGCCTTCTTCACCGCCCGTTCAATGAGATTTCCCCGCGTGCCCGACGCCATTTTGCGCCTCGCCCTGCCCTCCCCCCTGCGCCGCCTGTTCGATTACCGGGCCCCTGCCGGCGTACTGCGCACCCAGCTGCATCCGGGCATGCGCCTGCGAGTGCCGTTCGGTCGCCGGGAAATGATCGGCATCCTGGTCGAGGTCACGGACAGCAGCGAAGTCCCGGCCGAGAAACTCAAACCGGCACTGGCCCTGCTGGACGCCACCCCGCCGCTGCCGCCCGCGCTGTTCAAGCTGTGCCTGTGGACCGCGCAGTACTACCAGCACAGCCTCGGCGACACCCTGAGCTGGGCGCTGCCGGTCCTGCTGCGCCAGGGCGAGCCGGCCGAGGCCCGGCAGGAACGCTTCTGGTCGGTCAGCCCCGGCGCCAGTCTCGACGACCCACGCATCGCCCGCGCCCCACGCCAGCGCGAAGCCCTGGCGACCCTGGCCCAGCACCCTCACGGCGTCGCCCACCAATTGCTGAGCAAGCTGATGCTGAGCAAAGACAGCCTGGACCTGTTGCTGGCCAAGGAGCTAGTGCAGGTGGAAGTCCGTCGGCACGCCCCGGGCGAACGCCATGAACATTGGCTGGCCCAGCCGGAACTGCCGCTCAACAGCGAACAGCGCGCCGCCTATGAGGCCATCCGCTCCGGCTTCGACAGCTATCACGCCTTCCTGCTGGCCGGGGTCACCGGCAGCGGCAAGACCGAAGTCTATCTGCAGCTGATCCACGAAACCCTGGAAGCCGGCAAGCAGGCGCTGGTGCTGATCCCGGAAATCAACCTCGGCCCGCAGACCCTGGCGCGCTTCGAACAACGTTTCAACGCCCGCATCGCCCTGCTGCACTCGGCGGTCAACGACCGCGAGCGCCTGGATGCCTGGCTGGCGGCCCGCGACGGCGAGGCCGACATTATTATCGGCACCCGCTCGGCACTGTTCACGCCGATGAAGAACCCCGGGCTGATCATCATCGATGAAGAACACGACGGCTCCTATAAACAGCAGGAAGGCCTGCGCTACCACGCCCGCGACCTGGCCCTGGTCCGCGCCCGCCAGGAAAACATTCCTATCGTGCTGGGCTCCGCCACCCCGTCGATGGAAAGCCTGCACAACGCCTACACCGGCCGTTATGGCCTGCTGCGGCTGAACGAGCGGGCCGGCGGCGCCAAGCAGCCGCGCTTCCTGCGCCTGGATGTGAAGAGCCGGCCGCTGGACAGTGGCATTTCCGGCCCCATGCAACAAGCCATCGGCCAGACCCTGGCGGCAGGCCAGCAGGTGCTGGTGTTCCTCAATCGCCGTGGTTTCGCGCCGACCCTGCTGTGCCACGACTGCGGCTGGATGTCCGAGTGCGAACGCTGCGACGCGCGGATGACCGTGCACCAGCGCTACGGCGAGCTGCGCTGCCACCACTGTGGTCACTCCGAGCGCGTGCCGCGACATTGCCCGAAATGCGGCAAGGTCGACCTGCGCCCGGTCGGCGCCGGCACCGAGCGCGCCGAGGAGCGGCTGGCAATCCTGTTCCCGGACTACCCGGTGCTGCGGGTCGATCGTGATAGCACCTCGCGCAAGGACGCAATGAACCAGTTGTTCGCCACTATCCAGAAGGGCCAGCCCTGCATCCTCGTGGGCACCCAGATGCTCGCCAAGGGGCACCACTTCCCGCGGGTGACCCTGGTCTCGATCCTCGATGCCGACGGCGGCCTGTTCTCCGGCGACTTCCGCGCCAGCGAACGCATGGCGCAGCTGATCGTCCAGGTCGCCGGACGGGCCGGGCGGGCCGAAGAGCCGGGCAAGGTGATCATTCAGACCCACCTGGCCGACCATCCGCTGCTGGTGCAGCTGACCGAGCAGGGTTACTTCGCCTTTGCCGAACAGGCCTTGAGCGAACGCCGCGCCGCCGGCCTGCCGCCGTTCGCCCATCTGGCGCTGCTGCGCGCCGAGGCGCACAAGCCGGGACAGGCCGAAGGCTTCCTCGACGAAGCCTGCAGCGAGGCCGAGCGCTTGCTAGCCGAGATGAACCTGGGCGGTATCGAATTGCTGGGGCCGGTACCGGCGCCCATGGAGCGCCGCGCCGGGCGTTATCGCGCGCAACTGCTGTTACAGGCCAATGCGCGGGCGCCGCTGCACAAGCTGTTGAGTCACTGGCTGCTGGTGCTGGAACAGATGCCCAGCGGGCGCCAGGTACGCTGGTCGCTGGATGTTGACCCTGTGGACCTGTATTGATAGAAGAACGGCCATCTCAGGCAAGCACACCTCTGTAAGCGAGGCTTGCCCGCGATGTGGCCCGAATAGCCACCGCATATCCACAAGCGGCCCGCTATAGTTGGCAAGCCCGTCTTCGCAACGGATAATGCCCAGTTTTTCCACCTGCGCATCGAAGCGCCGCCGCGCCAGCGGTTGAAAGAGAAGACCATGAAAGACACCATTCGCCAGCTCATCCAGCAAGCCATCACCCAACTCGTCACCGAAGGTGTGTTGCCAGAAGGCCTGACGCCGGCGATCCAGGTAGAAAACTCCCGCGACAAGACCCACGGCGACTTCGCCAGCAACATCGCCATGATGCTGGCCAAGCCGGCCGGCATGAAACCACGCGACCTGGCGGAAAAAATCATCGCCGCCCTGCCCGCCGACGAACAGGTCAGCAAGGCCGAGATCGCTGGCCCCGGATTCATCAACTTCTTCCAGAACACCCAGGCCCTGGCCACCCGCCTGGATGCCGCCCTCGCCGACGCCCACCTCGGCGTGCGCAAGGCCGGCGCGTTGCAGCGCACCGTGGTCGACCTGTCGGCACCGAACCTGGCCAAAGAGATGCACGTCGGCCACCTGCGCTCGACCATCATTGGCGACGGCGTGGCGCGGGTCCTGGAGTTTCTCGGCGATACCGTGATCCGCCAGAACCATGTGGGCGACTGGGGTACCCAGTTCGGCATGCTGATGGCCTACCTGCAGGAAAACCCGATCAACAGCGACGAGCTGTCGGACCTGGAAAACTTCTACCGCGCCGCCAAGCAGCGCTTCGACGAATCCGAAGAGTTCGCCGACCGTGCCCGCGGCCTGGTGGTCAAGCTGCAGGCCGGTGACGCGGACTGCCTGGAGCTGTGGACCAAGTTCAAGGACATCTCCCTGTCCCACTGCCAGAAGATCTACGAACTGCTGAACGTCAAACTGACCATGGCCGACGTGATGGGCGAAAGCGCCTACAACGACGACCTGATCAACGTGGTCAACGACCTCAAGGCCAAGGGCATGCTGGTCGAGAGCAACGGCGCCCAGTGCGTGTTCCTCGACGAGTTCAAGAACGCCGAAGGCGAGCCGCTGCCGGTGATCATCGTCAAGGCCGACGGCGGCTACCTGTACGCCACCACCGACCTGGCGGCCGTGCGCTACCGTAGCGGCAAGCTCAAGGCCGACCGCGCGCTGTACTTCGTCGACCAGCGCCAGGCCCTGCACTTCCAGCAAGTGTTCGCGGTGGCCCGCAAGGCCGGCTTCGTGACCCACCCGATGGACATGGAGCACATGGGCTTCGGCACCATGAACGGCGCCGACGGCCGTCCGTTCAAGACCCGCGACGGCGGCACCGTGAAGCTGATCGACCTGCTGACCGAAGCCGAAGAGCGCGCCTACAGCCTGGTCAAGGAAAAGAACCCGGAGCTGGCCGAGGCCGATCTGCGCAACATCGCCAAGGTGGTGGGCATCGACTCGGTGAAATACGCCGACCTGTCCAAGCACCGCACCAGCGACTACAGCTTCAACTTCGACCTGATGCTGAACTTCGAAGGCAACACCGCGCCTTACCTGCTGTACGCCTACACCCGCGCCGCCGGTGTGTTCCGCAAGCTGGGCAAGGACTTCAGCGAAGTGCAGGGCCAGATCACCCTCGAAGCCGCCCAGGAACTGGAGCTGGCGGCCAAGCTGGCGCAGTTCGGCGAAGTGCTGAACAACGTGGCCGACAAGGGTACGCCGCACATCCTGTGCACTTACCTGTACGACGTGGCCGGGCTGTTCTCCAGCTTCTACGAGAACTGCCCGATCCTCAGTGCCGAATCGCCGACGCAGATGCAGAGTCGCTTGCGCCTCACCGAGCTGACCCGTCGTACCCTCAAGCAAGGTCTGGAATTGCTGGGCCTGAAAGTTCTGGAGCAAATGTAAGTTGGCTGCCAAGAAAAAACCTGCACCCAAGCGTGGCGCCAGCCGTTACCAAGCTCCTGCGAAGCAACCGATCCCGGGTTGGTTGTGGATGGCCATCGGCCTGGCCGTGGGCGCCTTCATCGTGTTCCTGATGAAGCTGGAGCCGGGCAAGGGCGGTGACAGCGTCAAGCGCGAGCGGCTGGAGCAACAGAAAACCACCAAGATCGCCGAGGCCAACAAGACCCCGCCGAGCCCGCAGCAACCGGTGAAGCCGAAGTACGACTTCTACACCCTGCTGCCGGAATCGGAAGTGATAGTGCCGCCGGAAGCGGTGCCGGAAAAAACCCTGCCAACGCCGCAGACCGCGCCGGTGGTTCCGACCACGCCGGTAACCCCGGCGGAAGCGGCGAAGATCGACACCGCGCGGGCCCAGGCGGCCCTGGCCGGCATCACCCCGCCGCCCGCACCACCGGTGGCGCAGGTAGCGAAGGCCGCGCCGGTGACCAGGTTCTTCCTGCAGGCCGGTTCGTTCCGCAAGCAGACCGATGCCGACAAGGTCCGCGCGCAGATCATCCTGCTGGGGCAATCGGTGTCCGTCGAGTCCGGCACCGTCAAGGACGAGACCTGGTACCGCGTACTGGTCGGCCCGTTCAGCAACCGCGAACAGCTGACCACCGCGCAGAAGCAACTGGCCGGCGCCGGCTTCAGCAACCTGCTGTTACAACAGCGCCAGAGCCGCTAAAACGACCGATCGCGAGCAAGCTCGCTCCTACAAGGCCTGCGTCAAACCTGTAGGAGCGAGCTTGCTCGCGATGACGTCCTCATTGACACCGCCTCCCCCAGCAGCAAAGACCGCTCGTCCCACAACCCCCAGCGCAGTTGAAAAAACCCGCGTCACCCCCATATGAGTTCCCATCAGGGCATTTTCGCCCCGCAGCGTGGAGACTCTCCCCTTGACCACCATCGTTTCAGTCCGCCGCCACGGCAAAGTCGTCATGGGCGGCGACGGCCAGGTTTCCCTCGGCAACACCGTGATGAAAGGCAACGCAAAAAAGGTTCGTCGCCTGTATCACGGCCAGGTCATCGCCGGCTTTGCCGGGGCCACCGCTGACGCCTTCACCCTGTTCGAACGCTTCGAAGGCCAGCTTGAGAAGCATCAGGGGCATCTGGTACGCGCCGCCGTCGAACTGGCCAAGGAATGGCGTACCGATCGCTCCCTCAGCCGCCTCGAAGCCATGCTCGCGGTCGCCAACAAGGACGCCTCCTTGATCATCACCGGCAACGGTGACGTGGTCGAGCCGGAAGACGGCCTGATCGCCATGGGCTCCGGCGGCGCCTACGCCCAGGCCGCGGCCAGCGCCCTGCTGAAGAAAACCGACCTGTCGGCCCGCGAAATCGTCGAAACCGCCTTGGGCATCGCCGGCGACATCTGCGTATTCACCAACCACACCCAGACCATTGAGGAGCAGGATCTCGCGGAATAAGCCTGTTTCGGCCATCGCGCCACGGCATTCATTCTTGCTTGAGGACCGCCAATTACTATGCCCATGACCCCCCGCGAAATCGTCCACGAACTCAACCGCCATATCATCGGCCAGGACGATGCCAAGCGCGCCGTCGCCATCGCGCTGCGTAACCGCTGGCGCCGCATGCAGCTGCCTGAAGAGCTGCGTGTCGAAGTGACCCCGAAGAACATCCTGATGATCGGCCCGACTGGCGTCGGCAAGACCGAGATCGCCCGGCGCCTGGCCAAGCTGGCTAACGCTCCGTTCATCAAGGTCGAAGCGACCAAGTTCACCGAAGTCGGTTATGTCGGCCGTGACGTTGAATCGATCATCCGCGACCTGGCCGATGCCGCGATCAAACTGTTCCGCGAACAGGAAATGACCCGCGTGCGCCATCGCGCCGAAGACGCCGCCGAAGAACGCATCCTCGATGCCCTGCTGCCGCCGGCGCGCATGGGCTTCAGCAACGAGGACGCCGCCCCGGCCCAGGACTCCAACACCCGCCAGCTGTTCCGCAAGCGCTTGCGTGAAGGCCAGCTGGACGACAAGGAAATCGAGATCGAAGTGGCTGAAGTCAGCGGCGTCGACATTTCCGCGCCACCGGGCATGGAAGAGATGACCAACCAGCTGCAGAGCCTCTTCGCCAACATGGGCAAGGGCCAGCGCAAGAACCGCAAGCTCAAGATCAAGGACGCGCTCAAGCTGATCCGCGACGAAGAAGCCAGCCGCCTGGTCAACGATGAAGAACTCAAGGCCAAGGCCCTTGAAGCGGTCGAACAGCACGGCATCGTGTTCATCGACGAAATCGACAAGGTTGCCAAGCGCGGTAACTCCGGTGGCGTCGACGTCTCTCGCGAAGGCGTCCAGCGCGACCTGCTGCCGCTGATCGAGGGCTGCACCGTCAACACCAAGCTGGGCATGGTCAAGACCGACCACATCCTGTTCATCGCTTCCGGCGCGTTCCACCTGAGCAAGCCAAGCGACCTGGTGCCCGAGCTGCAAGGCCGCCTGCCGATCCGCGTCGAGCTCAAGGCGCTGTCGCCGGAAGACTTCGAGCGGATTCTCAGCGAGCCTCACGCCTCCCTGACCGAGCAATACCGCGAGCTGCTGAAAACCGAAGGCTTGGTCATCGAGTTCCAGGCGGACGGTATCAAGCGCCTGGCGGAGATCGCCTGGCAGGTCAACGAGAAGACCGAGAACATTGGTGCCCGTCGCCTGCACACCCTGCTCGAGCGCTTGCTCGAAGAGGTGTCGTTCAGCGCCGGCGACCTGGCCAGCGCCCACAACGAAGAGCCGATCCGCATCGACGCCGCCTACGTCAACAGCCACCTGGGCGAATTGGCGCAGAACGAAGACCTGTCCCGTTATATCCTGTAACGAGCACGTTCCCGCGGCAGCGAGCAAGCTCGCTGCCGCGGGGATTCCTTGTACAGACGGACCGCAGGCTGCCCCATGACCACTCGACTTCCCACCGCCATCAACCTGCACAAAGCCTCGAAGACCCTGACGCTGACCTACGCGCCAGACGAGGTCTATCACCTGCCCGCCGAATTCCTGCGGGTGCACTCCCCCTCCGCCGAGGTCCAGGGCCACGGCAAACCCATCCTGCAATTTGGCAAGATGGGCGTCGGCCTGACCAAGGTCGAACCGGCCGGTCAGTACGCACTGAAATTGACCTTCGACGACGGGCATGACAGCGGCCTGTTCACCTGGGACTACCTGTACCAGTTGGCGGTGCGTCAGGACGATCTGTGGAAGGATTATCTTGCCGAACTTCAAGCAGCCGGAAAGTCCCGCGATCCAAATGAGTCTATCGTCAAGCTGATGCTCTAGATCAGACCTCTGAAGCTTTAGAGGGCATTTTCTAGATTCATCTGTTTGAATGCTGGGCTGCATGGCCAACGATTGGCCTGCTTGCGAAAAAAATTAAACTCGGGTAACCAATGGAGCTGGCAAGTTCCCTGCAGTGTTCTCTGAACAAAAAAGCAGTAATGCAGAATCAACGGTCACCCGAGCAGTAGTACCTGGCATTTTTGCTGTGTGACTACACAGCAGGTCCGGTACTCGTCTCAGGACAATGGAGCGTCGTAGATGAGTAACAAGAATAACGATGACCTGAAACGCCAAGCCTCGGAAAACACTCTGGGCCTGAATCCTGTCATCGGTTTACGTCGGAAAGATCTGCTTACCTCTGCTCGTATGGTGCTGACCCAGGCCATCAGACAACCGCTGCACAGCGCCAAACATGTGGCCCATTTCGGCGTCGAATTGAAGAACGTGATATTCGGAAAATCGACGCTGCAGCCGGAGAGCGATGACCGTCGCTTCAACGATCCGGCCTGGAGCCAGAACCCACTGTACAAGCGTTATCTGCAAACCTACCTGGCGTGGCGCAAGGAGCTTCACGACTGGATCGGCCAGAGCAACCTCTCCGAACAGGACATCAGTCGCGGCCACTTCGTCATCAACCTGATGACCGAAGCCATGGCGCCGACCAACACCGCCGCCAACCCCGCGGCGGTCAAGCGCTTCTTCGAAACCGGCGGTAAAAGCCTGCTCGATGGCCTCTCCCATCTGGCCAAGGACCTGGTGCACAACGGCGGCATGCCGAGCCAGGTCAACATGGACGCCTTCGAGATCGGCAAGAACCTGGGCACCAGTGAAGGCGCAGTGGTGTTTCGCAACGACGTGCTGGAACTGATCCAGTACCGCCCGGTAACCGAACAGGTGCACGAGCGCCCGCTGCTGGTGGTCCCGCCACAGATCAACAAGTTCTATATCTTCGACCTCAGCCCGGACAAGAGCCTGGCGCGCTTCTGCCTGCGCAATGGCGTGCAGACCTTTATCGTCAGTTGGCGCAACCCGACCAAGGCGCAGCGCGAGTGGGGCCTGTCGACCTACATCGAAGCGCTGAAAGAAGCGGTCGATGTGGTCACTGCCATTACCGGCAGCAAGGACGTGAACATGCTCGGTGCCTGCTCCGGCGGCATCACCTGCACCGCGCTGCTGGGGCACTACGCAGCCTTGGGCGAGAAGAAGGTCAATGCCCTGACCCTGCTGGTCAGCGTGCTCGATACCACCCTCGATACCCAGGTGGCGCTGTTCGTCGACGAGCAGACCCTGGAGGCCGCCAAGCGTCACTCCTATCAGGCCGGCGTGCTGGAGGGCCGCGACATGGCCAAGGTCTTCGCCTGGATGCGGCCCAACGACTTGATCTGGAACTACTGGGTGAACAACTACCTGCTGGGCAACGAGCCGCCGGTGTTCGACATCCTGTTCTGGAACAACGACACCACCCGATTGCCCGCGGCCTTCCACGGCGACCTGATCGAAATGTTCAAAAACAATCCGCTGATCCGCCCCAATGCACTGGAAGTGTGCGGCACGCCGATCGACCTGAAGCAGGTCACCACCGACATCTTCTCCCTGGCCGGTACCAACGACCACATCACCCCGTGGAAGTCCTGCTACAAGTCGGCCCAACTGTTCGGCGGCAAGGTCGAATTCGTCCTCTCCAGCAGCGGGCATATCCAGAGCATCCTGAATCCGCCGGGCAACCCCAAGTCGCGCTACATGACCAGCGAAGAGATGCCGTCCAGCGCCGACGCCTGGCAGGAAAACTCGACCAAGCACACCGACTCCTGGTGGCTGCACTGGCAGGCCTGGCAGGCGGAGCGTTCGGGCAAACTGAAAAAGACGCCGAGCATTCTCGGCAACAAGGCGTATCCAGCGGCCGAGGCGGCGCCGGGTACTTATGTCCATGAACGTTAACCGATAGCAAGCCTGTAGGATCGAGCCGCTTGCGAGCATGCTGCTGCGCAAGCGACTCCCCCCTACAGGCAACGATTCCACCAACAGGGCCAAGGCATGCCTCAACCGTTCATCTTTCGCACCGTCGACCTGGATGGCCAGACCATCCGCACCGCGGTACGCCCAGGCAAGCCTCACTTGACACCCTTGCTGATCTTCAATGGTATCGGCGCCAACCTGGAGCTGGTGTTTCCATTCGTCCAGGCTCTGGACCCGGACCTGGAAGTCATCGCCTTCGACGTACCGGGCGTTGGTGGCTCCTCGACGCCGAGTCGCCCCTACCGGTTTCCCGGCCTGGCCAAGCTGACCGCGCGCATGCTCGATTACCTCGACTATGGGCAGGTCAATGTGGTCGGGGTGTCCTGGGGCGGGGCACTGGCCCAGCAGTTCGCCTACGACTACCCCGAACGCTGCAAGAAACTGGTGCTGGCCGCCACCGCCGCGGGCGCCTTCATGGTGCCGGGCAAACCCAAGGTGCTGTGGATGATGGCCAGCCCACGGCGCTACATCCAGCCCTCCCATGTGATCCGCATCGCCCCCCTGATCTACGGCGGCTCGTTCCGCCGTGATCCCAACCTCGCCGCCGAACATGCCAGCAAGGTCCGCTCGGCGGGCAAGCTGGGCTACTACTGGCAATTGTTCGCCGGCCTCGGCTGGACCAGCATCCACTGGCTGCACAAGATCCATCAGCCGACCCTGGTGCTGGCCGGCGACGACGACCCGCTGATCCCACTGATCAACATGCGCATGCTGGCGTGGCGAATTCCCAATGCCCAGCTACACATCATCGACGACGGGCATCTGTTCCTGATTACCCGGGCCGAGGCCGTGGCGCCGATCATCATGAAATTCCTCGAGGAGGAACGACAACGGGCAGTGATGCACCCGCATCCGACGCCGTTCAGCGGTGCGTAGCAAAAAGCGTCTGCCGACAGGATCGTCGCGCGCGCAGGATGGTTCAGGACCGACTATGGTGTTTGTCTTGGTGTGCTTGTTGATGGCTTGACGAAGGAGTGTTGAAGCATGCGAGACAAACCAACGGCGGGCTCGTTGCCCACGCCCGCCACCTACATCACTGCCCAGAGTGCCATCACCGGCCTGCGTGGCCGTGACTTGTTGTCGACTCTGCGCAGCGTGGCCACTTACGGCCTGCGTAACCCGGTACACAGCGCGCGCCATGCCTTGGCGCTAGGTGGCCAATTGGGCCGTGTACTGCTGGGCGAAACACTGCACAAACCCAACCCCCAGGACAACCGGTTCTCCGATCCGACCTGGAGCCTGAACCCGTTTTACCGACGCGGCCTGCAGGCCTATCTCAGCTGGCAGAAACAGATCAAAAGCTGGATCGACGACAGCGGCATGAGCGCGGACGACCGGGCCCGCGCGCACTTTGCCTTCAACTTGCTCAACGATGCGGTGGCACCGTCCAACACCCTGCTCAATCCGCTGGCGATCAAGGAAATCTTCAACTCCGGCGGCAACAGCGTGATCCGCGGCATCAGTCATCTGGTCGACGACCTGCTGCATAACAACGGCCTGCCCAGCCAGGTCACCAAACAGGCCTTCGAGGTCGGCAGGAGCCTGGCCACCACTCCCGGTTCGGTGGTGTTTCGCAACGAGCTGCTGGAACTGATCCAGTACAAGCCGATGAGTGAAAAACAGTACGCCCGGCCCCTGCTGGTAGTGCCGCCGCAGATCAACAAGTTCTATATCTTCGACCTCAGCCCCACCAACAGCTTCGTGCAGTTCGCCCTGAAAAACGGCCTGCAGACCTTCATGATCAGTTGGCGCAACCCCGATGTCCGGCATCGTGAATGGGGCCTGTCGAGCTATGTCGAGGCCGTGGAGGAAGCCATGAATGCCTGCCGGGCGATCACCGGCAGTCGTGACGTGAACCTGATGGGTGCCTGTGCCGGCGGCCTGACCATTGCCGCCCTGCAAGGCCACCTGCAAGCCAAGCGACAACTGCGCCGGGTCGCCAGCTCCACCTACCTGGTCAGCCTGCTGGATAGCCAGCTGGACAGCCCGGCGACCCTGTTCGCCGACGAACAGACCCTGGAGGCAGCCAAGCGCCGCTCCTATCAACGCGGCGTGCTTGACGGTCGTGACATGGCCAAGGTGTTCGCCTGGATGCGGCCCAACGACCTGATCTGGAATTACTGGGTCAACAACTACTTGCTGGGCAAGGAGCCGCCCGCGTTCGACATCCTCTACTGGAACAACGACAACACCCGGCTGCCGGCTGCCTTTCATGGCGATCTGCTGGATTTCTTCAAGCACAACCCGATGACTCATCCCGGGGGCCTGGAAGTGTGCGGCACGCCAATCGACCTGCAAAAGGTCACGGTCGACAGCTTCAGCGTCGCCGGCATCAACGACCACATCACCCCTTGGGATGCGGTGTATCGCTCAACCCTGCTGCTGGGCGGCGACAAGCGCTTCGTGCTGTCCAACAGCGGGCATGTGCAGAGCATCCTCAACCCGCCGAGCAACCCCAAGGCCAACTACGTCGAAAACGGCAAGCTCAGCAGCGACCCGCGGGCCTGGTACTACGACGCCAAGCACGTCGACGGCAGTTGGTGGACGCAATGGCTGGAGTGGATCCAGCAGCGTTCCGGCGCCCAGCGCGAAACCCTGATGACCCTGGGCAACCAGAACTACCCACCGATGGAGGCGGCGCCTGGCACCTACGTGCGCGTCCGCTGAATTTCCCCGCGCCGCGGCCCTAGGGGTCGCGGCCTGACTGAACAACCAAGAAGACTGGATGAAAACCCGCGACCGGATACTCGAATGTGCCCTGCAGCTGTTCAATCACAAGGGCGAACCCAATGTCTCGACCATGGAAGTTGCCAACGAAATGGGGATCAGCCCCGGCAACCTCTACTACCACTTTCACGGCAAGGAGCCGCTGGTCCTCGGGTTGTTCGAGCGCTTTCAGAATGAGCTGGCGCCCCTGCTCGATCCGCCCGCCGATGTGCACCTGGCTCCCGAAGACTACTGGCTGTTCCTGCACCTGATCGTCGAGCGCCTGGCGCACTACCGCTTCCTGTTCCAGGACCTGTCCAACCTGGCCGGACGCCTGCCGAAGCTGGCCAAGGGAATTCGCAACCTGCTCAACGCCCTGAAGCGCACCCTGGCCTCGCTGCTGGCCAGGCTCAAGGCTTCGGGCCAACTGGTCAGCGATACCCAGGCACTGGGGCAACTGGTGGAACAGATCACCATGACCCTGCTGTTCTCGCTGGACTATCAGCGCATTCTCGATCGCGAGGGCGAGGTACGGGTGGTGGTCTACCAGATCATGATGCTGGTGGCGCCGCACTTGCTGCCACCGGCGAAACTGGCCACCGAGCAAATGGCCCTGCGCTACCTCGACGAGCACGATTGAGCGGCGCCACAAGAGCCCCACGAACAAAAACGCCCGACCTTTGCAGGCCGGGCGTTTTTGTATGCCCCGAAAAACTCAGGACTGACTGGTTGGCGTCGCGGGTGCTGGCGCGGCAGTCGGGGTGACGGCAGGGGTTGGCGCCACTGCGGAATTCGCAGGGCTGACCGGTGCTGCCGGCTTGGCGGCAACCGCAGGCTTCGGTGCAGCGGCCTTGGGTGCTGCCGGCTTCTTCACTGCTGGTTTTTTCGCTGCCGGTTTCGCGGCGGGCTTGGCCGCTGGTTTTGCCGCTGGCTTGGCGGCAGGTTTTGCAGCCGGCTTGGCCGCCGCTGTTTTGGCTGCCGGTTTCGCCGCAGGCTTGGCTGCTGCCTTGGCCGGAGCCTTGGCTGCCGGCTTGGCCGCTGCTTTAGCCAGAGGCTTGGCCGCCGGTTTGGCCGCTGCAGTCTTGGCCGCGATCGGAGCCACCTTGGCGCCTGTGAGCTTTTCGATCTGTTTGGTCAGGGTGTCGACCTTGCTGTGCAGCGCCTTGACTTCATTACGGCTAGGCACGCCCAGACGCGAAATGGCACTGTTCAAGCGTTTGTCGAATGCACCTTCCAGCTCGTCCCACTTGCCCAGCGCGCGGTCCTTGACGCCACTGATGCGCGATTTTGCCGAGCTCGCGGAGTCCTTGGCGGCGTCGACTTTCTTGCCGACAGCGCTTTTGGTGAGCTTCTCGGCTTTCTCGCCATCCTTGACCAGCGACTCGAAAAGCTTGCTGCCGTCAGTGTCGATTTTCGAGTACACGCCTAAACCAGCAAGCCAGATTTTACGGGAGTAGTCTTCGACCTTCCCGATCCACGAGCTGCCTTCTTTTTCAGTATTCTTTTTACCAGCCATCCCGTTCTCCTTAATGTTTACGCGCGACACGTTCGAGCAATGCCGTCAGCTCATCGAGCTTAGCAGAGAGTGTCTCAACGTCATGTTTAGACGGAATGCCGATGCGATTCAAGGCACTTGCGACGCGCGTGTCAAAAGCCCTCTCGACTTTATCCAGCTGCACTTCGACTTTGCCTCTGAGACTGGTGACATCCCCCTTCACGCTATCAATCTGACTGTTGGCGGCCTCAAGTTGTTCAGTCACAACTTTTTTGCCTTTCTTTTCAATAGTTTGACCGGCTTTGACGAGCTCTTGAAAGTACTCGCTGCCCTCCTGGCCAACCTTGGTGTAGGCACCCAGGCCTGCCAGCCAGATCTTGCGGGCATAGGATTTGACTTCACTCAGAGTGGTTGATGCGGCATCAACTTTTTTCTTCAGAATTACTTTGGCCATAGTGCACCTCACGCGCAGAAGGTTTGAGGAACTGCCCGCAGGAAAGTGGGCTCAGGCACAAAGTAGTGAGAAAAATTAGAATCGGCACCCTAACCAATGTCATAAAAGAGTGGACGATTATTGGAGAAACCAGCTCGCCAGCGATGCTTTCCCAGGCGTCATGACAACACCCGAAATCGCCGGCAAGCCGACTTCCGCGAAAGCGCCTCAGACCAGGGCTTTATCCAGCGCCTTTTCGATTTCCGACTTGATCATGCCGCTCATGGCGGACATCAACAGGCCCAGCTCGACATCGACCCTGATCGAATCGTCGCCCACCTGCACCGCACCTTTGACCCCCGAACGCTTGAGGTTCAGGGTATCGCCCGACCATTGCGGCTCCAGGCCATACTGATCGGCCAGTTTCTGCGCCAACTGGTCAGCCTTTTCGCGGGCTGCCTCCTTACCCAGGCCGTGGGCACGCTCAACACTTATACGGGCCATTGAATGACTCCTGATTTATCGGGACTTGCCTTGAGCGTCTTGAGCTGCGCTGCGTCAAAACGCCCCGGCGCTTCACTATCTTACATTCAGCCTTGCCAAGACAAAGACCGCCACCGGGATTAGAATGTCCCGCATTCTCTTTTGGTGACAGCGATATGACTGATCAGCGCAAAGGCAGCGATGCCGAACCCACCACTCACTTCGGCTTCAAAAACGTTCCGGAAAGCCAGAAGGCGGAAAAAGTCGCTGAGGTGTTCCACTCGGTAGCCGCCAAGTACGACCTGATGAACGACGTACTGTCCGGTGGCATGCATCGCCTGTGGAAACGCTTCACGATCGAATTGTCCGGCGTTCGCCCCGGCAATCGCGTGCTGGACATCGCCGGCGGCACCGGTGACCTGACCCGCAAGTTTTCCCATCTGGTGGGCCCTACCGGCCAGGTGGTGCTGGCCGACATCAACGCTTCCATGCTCAAGGTCGGTCGCGACCGCCTGCTCGACAAGGGCGTGGCCGGCAACATCGAGTTCGTTCAGGCCGACGCGGAGAAACTGCCGTTCCCGGACAACCATTTCGACGTCGTGACCATCGCCTTCGGCCTGCGCAACGTGACCCACAAGGAAGATGCCCTGCGCTCGATGCTGCGGGTACTCAAGCCCGGTGGCCGCCTGCTGGTGCTGGAATTCTCCAAGCCGACCAACGCCCTGATGTCCAAGGTCTACGACGCCTACTCGTTCGCCTTCATGCCACTGGCCGGCAAGCTGATCACCAACGACTCGGAAAGCTATCGCTACCTGGCCGAATCGATCCGCATGCACCCGAATCAGGAAACCCTGAAGTCGATGATGATCGAGGCCGGTTTCGATCGCGTGACCTACCACAACATGACCGCGGGCATCGTCGCCCTGCACCGCGGCATCAAACCCTGATGTTGTTCAGCGGCCTGCTCGCCAGCGTCGAACACGGCCTCAACCGTGTACTGCGTCTCGACAGCACGGCTTTGCCACGCTTGCAGCCTTTGAACGGCAAGGTCATCGCCGTCGATTGCCGCAGCCCGAGCGTGCAGTTGTTCGTCATTCCCGGCGACGAGGGCCTGACCCTCGCCGCGCATTGGGCCGCCGACGCCGACTGCACCCTGCGGGCGCCGGCCTCGAGCCTGGTGCGCCTGGCCCTGAGCCAGGACAAGACCGCGGTGCTGCACGGTCCCGAGGTCGAGCTGGAAGGCGACAGCGGCGTGCTGCTGGAACTGGCGGCCGTCCTCCAGGACCTGGAGCTGGACTGGGAATACGAACTCTCGCGTTGGCTCGGCCCGGTGGCCACCCAGCTGTTCAGCGGCCATATCCGTAGCCGCGCGCGCTGGTACCGCCAGGGTTTCGCCAGCCTGAACCAGAACCTTGCCGAATACCTGGCCGAAGAGTCGCGCACCCTGGTGGGCCAGCGCGAAGCCGAAGCCCGTTTCAGCGAACTGGACCGGGTCAAGCTCGACCTGGAACGTCTCGAGGCGCGCTTCGAGCGCCTTTCCCGATCCCTTGACCCAAGCGATAACGCATGAAGCTGCTTGCCGTCCGCCGTTTGTTGCGCATCCAGCGCGTCGTGATCCGCTACCGCCTCGATGACCTGCTGTTCGCCCTGCCACTGCCCTGGTTCCTCCTGGCGCTGCGCTACGCCTTGCCCTGGCGCTGGTTCCCGCGCAAGCCGCTGGAACTGAGCCGCGGCGCACGCCTGCGCCTGGCCTTGCAGGACCTGGGACCGATCTTCATCAAGTTCGGGCAGATTCTCTCGACCCGCCGCGACCTGCTGCCCGAAGACATCGCCGACGAGCTGATGCTGCTGCAGGACCGCGTACCGCCCTTCGACTCGAAGAAGTCGGTGGCGCTGATCGAGGAGCAACTGGGCAAGAAAATCAGCGAGGTGTTCAGCCGCTTCGATATCGAGCCCCTGGCCTCCGCCTCGGTGGCGCAAGTCCATGCCGCCCAGCTCAAGAGCGGCGAAGAAGTGGTGGTCAAGGTCATCCGCCCGGGCCTCAAGCCGGTCATCGCGCAGGATCTGGCCTGGCTGTTCATCCTCGCCCGCGCCGCCGAGAAGGTCTCGGCCGACGCCCGCCTGCTGCACCCGGTGGACGTGGTCAGCGATTACGAGAAGACCATCTACGACGAACTCGACCTGTTGCGCGAAGCGGCCAACGCCAGCCAGCTCAAGCGCAACTTCGAAGGCTCGCCACTGCTCTACGTGCCGCAGGTCTACTGGGACTGGTGCCGGCCGAAAGTGCTGGTCATGGAACGCATCTACGGGATCCAGGTGACCGACCTGGCCACCCTCGCCGACCAGCGCACCGACATGAAAATGCTCGCCGAGCGCGGCGTGGAGATCTTCTTCACCCAGGTGTTCCGCGACAGTTTCTTCCACGCCGACATGCACCCGGGCAACATCTTCGTCAGCACCGTGCAACCCTGGAGCCCGCAGTACATTGCCATCGACTGCGGCATCGTCGGCAGCCTGACCCCGGAAGACCAGGACTACCTGGCCCGCAACCTGTTCGCGTTCTTCAAGCGCGATTACCGGCGCGTGGCGCAGTTGCACATCGATTCGGGCTGGGTGCCGGCAGAGACCAAACTCAACGAATTCGAAGCGGCGATCCGTACCGTGTGCGAGCCGATCTTCGAAAAACCGTTAAAGGATATTTCCTTCGGCCAGGTGCTGATGCGCCTGTTCCAGACCGCTCGCCGCTTCAACATGGAAGTGCAGCCGCAGCTGGTGCTGCTGCAAAAGACCCTGCTGAACATCGAAGGCCTGGGCCGCCAGCTGTACCCGGAGCTGGACCTGTGGAACACCGCCCAGCCGTTCCTCGAACGCTGGATGCGCGAGCGCGTCAGCCCCAAAGCCCTGCTGGGCAACCTGCATAGCCAGGTCGAGCAACTGCCGCACCTGGCCAACATGACCCGCGACCTGCTCGAGCGCATGTCCCAGCCCCATGCCCAGGACCCTTCTCCCCCCTGGAAACGGCGCAAGGACGACTGGTTCCTGCGTCTTCTCGGCGCGGCACACCTGGGCGGTGGGGCGATCCTCGCGGCCGGCGGACCGCTGAACGGGCTGGGTCACTGGCCGGCTGGGATCATGATTGCCGTGGGCTTGTATCTGGTCGTGCGCCGATAGCCAGCCGGGCTAGCGGCTGGCACACTGTTTCCCATCGCCGAGGCTCGACGAGCGCGTCGAGCCCTGTTGTCGGAGTCGAAGATGAAAGATTGGCTGGACGAGATCAAATGGGACGCTGACGGCCTGGTGCCAGCCATCGCCCAGGATCACAAGACCGGGCGCGTGCTGATGATGGCCTGGATGAACCGCGAGGCGCTGAGCCTGACCGCTGCCGAAAACCGTGCCATCTACTGGTCACGTTCGCGTGGCAAGCTATGGCGCAAGGGAGAAGAGTCCGGGCATGTGCAAAAGCTCCATGAAATGCGCCTGGACTGCGATGCCGACGTCATCATCCTGATGGTCGAACAGATCGGCGACATTGCCTGCCATACAGGCCGCCAGAGCTGCTTCTACCGCGTTTATGAAAACGGCGACTGGAAAACGGTCGATCCGGTACTCAAAGACCCGCACGCGATCTATCAAGCAGGACACTGAACATGAGCGATACCCTGACCCGTCTGGCCCAGGTGCTGGAAGAGCGCAAAGGCGCCGCCGCCGACACTTCCTATGTCGCCAGCCTGTACCACAAGGGCCTGAACAAGATTCTGGAAAAAGTCGGCGAGGAATCGGTGGAAACCATCATCGCCGCCAAGGACGCCGCCCACAGCGGCGACTGCAGCGATGTGATCTACGAAACCGCCGACCTGTGGTTCCACACCATGGTCATGCTCGCCCAGCTGGGGCAGCATCCGCAGGCCGTTCTCGATGAACTGGACCGGCGCTTCGGTTTGTCCGGACACGCCGAGAAAGCCTCGCGTCCGTCCGCCTGAACATCATTTAGAGAGGAAACGCAGCATGGGCATTTTTGACTGGAAACACTGGATCGTCATCCTGGTTGTCGTGGTGCTGGTGTTCGGCACCAAGAAACTGAAAAACCTCGGCACCGACGTCGGCGAATCGATCAAGGGCTTTCGCAAGGCCATGAACGACGACGAAAAACCCGCCGAACCCGGCGTGCCACCGACCGCCCAGCCTGCTCCGCCGGTCCAGCCGCAAAGCGCTCCGTTGAACCAGCCGCACACCATCGACGTGCAGGCGCAAAAAGTCGAAGAGCCGACCCGCAAAGACTCGTGAGCACTGACTAATGTTTGGTATCAGCTTCTCTGAACTGCTGCTCGTCGGCCTGGTGGCCCTGCTGGTGCTCGGCCCCGAGCGTCTGCCGGGCGCCGCGCGCACGGCAGGCCTGTGGATCGGCCGCTTGAAGCGCAGCTTCAATGCGATCAAGCAGGAAGTTGAACGGGAAATCGGTGCCGATGAAATTCGTCGGCAACTGCACAACGAACACATTCTGTCGCTGGAACAGGAAGCGCGGAAGATCCTCAATCCGACCCAGCAACAGCCGACACCGGTCGAGCCCGTGGCCGAGCAGAGCATTCATGCGCCCGCCGCGGCGCCTGAAGCGCCAGCCAGCGCGACCACGGCGAGCCCCACTGCCGCAACTGCACCGGCCGAACCGGCTGCGCCCGTGACAACGCCTGTCACGCCAGCCCCCCACGACCCTACTTTGCCGCCGCGAGCCCCATGAGCGATATTCCGGAAAACGACCAACATATGCCGCTGGTGTCGCACCTCACCGAGTTGCGCACCCGGTTGCTGCGCTGCGTGGCGGCGATCTTCCTGATCTTCGGCGGGCTGTTCGCCTTCACCCAGCAGATCTACACCATCGTCTCCACGCCGCTGCGCCAGTACCTGCCGGCGGGCGCAACGATGATCGCCACCGACGTGGCGTCGCCGTTCCTGACCCCGCTCAAGCTGACAATGATGGTCTCGCTGTTTCTGGCGATCCCGGTGATCCTGCACCAGATCTGGGGTTTCATCGCCCCCGGCCTGTACAAGCATGAAAAGCGCATCGCCGTACCGCTGCTGGTCTCCAGCATCCTGTTGTTCTACATCGGCATGGCCTTCGCCTACTTCCTGGTGTTCCCGCTGATCTTCAAGTTCTTCGCCGCGGCCACCCCGGCCGGCGTGGAAATGATGACCGACATCACCAGCTACCTCGATTTCGTCATGACCCTGTTCTTCGCCTTCGGCGTGGCGTTCGAGATCCCGGTGGCGGTGGTGCTGCTGGTGTGGATCGGCGTGGTCAACGTCGCCTACCTGAAGAAGATCCGCCCGTACGTGATCATCGGCTGCTTCGTGGTCGGCATGATCCTGACCCCGCCGGACATTTTCTCCCAGACCTTGCTGGCGGTACCGATGTGGCTGCTGTTCGAGATCGGCATCCTGTTCGGCAGCCTGATCAGCAAGCGCGGCGACCATCCGGACGACCAGCCGGCTGAAGATCACAACGACCAGCCGCCAGCGACCCAAGCGTGAACCTGCTGCTTCTTGAAGAGGCCGACTTCATCGCGGCCGACCGGGTGATCCTGCGCGATCGCCGCCTGACCCACATGCAGGAAGTCCATCGGGCCGCGGTGGGCGACAGCCTGCGGGTCGGCCGTATCGGCGGCCTGATGGGCTCGGCCGAACTGCTGCGCCTGGAGCCCGGGGAAGCCGAACTGCGAGTCAGCCTCGACCAGCCGCCGCCGACCAAGCTGCCCCTGACCCTGGTGCTGGCCCTGCCCCGTCCGAAAATGCTCCGCCGGGTGCTGCAAACCGTCGCCGCCATGGGTGTGCCCCGGCTGGTGCTGGTGAACAGCTACCGGGTCGAGAAAAGCTTCTGGCAAACGCCTTTCCTCGAACCCGAGGCGATTCGCGAGCAACTGATTCTTGGCCTGGAACAGGCCCGCGACAGCGTGCTGCCGGAAGTGGTCATCGAAAAACGCTTCAAACCTTTCGTCGAAGACCGTCTGCCAGCGCTGGTCGAAGGTACCCTCGGCCTGGTCGGCCATCCCGGCCAGTACCCGGCCTGCCCTCGCGGCCTGGATGAGCCAGTGACCCTGGCCATCGGCCCGGAAGGCGGCTGGATCCCCTACGAAATCGACCTGCTGGGCAAGTCCGGCCTGCAACCGGTGCAGCTCGGCGAACGCATCCTGCGGGTCGAAACCGCCGTCACCGCCCTGCTCGCCCGCCTCTTCTGATTAGCCCCCACTCCCGTAGGAGTGAGGCTGGCCCGCGATAGCGATGCGCCTGACACGGCGCCATCGCGGGCAAGCCTCGCTCTGCTTCAGATTTATCTGATCAAGCCGATAGCCTGGGTACAAAACCTATTAATCGCCCAAGGGAGTTCGCGGCATGTACCGTTGGTTAGCCCAGAGTCTGGGAAATGTGAGCGTCAACCTCAAACTCGGCGTTGGCTTCGGCCTGGTGCTGCTACTGACCCTGCTGATCACCGCGACCGGCTGGCTGGGCCTGGGCAATGTGATCGAGCGCGGCGACAAGCTGGGCTACATCTCCACCCTCAACGAGCTGACCAAGGACCTGCGCATCGCGCGCCTGGACTATGAAATGCGCCGTGGCGAGCAGGGGCCGGGGGCCGTCAGCGAGCTGCTGAACAAACTCGACGAAGGCTTGCAACGCGCACGCAAGATGCTGGAAATGCCTGAAAGCATCGCCATGATCGACCAACAGATCGCCGCCGTCAGCGAGTACAAGCTGGCCTTCGCCGACATGACCCGCGCCACCGCCAGCCGTGAAGCCGCCCGCGCCAAACTGGGCGCCACCGCCGATAACGCCGTGGCCCGGGTGGCCGAAGTGGAGAAATCCATGCTGCAGGGCGACAGCGTGGCGCAGTTCAATAGCGTCATCGACCTGAGCAAGCTGATCCAGCAGGCGCGTTTCCAGGTCCGCGGCTACACCTACAGCGGCAAGGCCGAGGCCGAACAGCCGGCGCTGGACGCCATCGACAATGCCCTGAACAACCTCGCCAGCCTGCCGGCCAAGCTGCCGGAACAGCACCTGGCCAACCTGCAACAGGCCACCGACGCCCTGAAAGGCTATCGCTCGGCGGTCAGCGACTTCCGCGACTCCCAGGTGGCCAGCGCCGCCGCCCTCAAACGCATGGCGGCCCAGGGCGACCGCCTGATGGACGTCAGCAAGCAACTGACCGCCGCGCAAACTCACAAACGCGACAGCGACACCGCCCAGGCCAGAAGCACCCTGGCCATCGTCACCGCGCTGGCCCTGTTGTTCGGCCTGGTCGCCGCCTGGAGCATCACCCGGCAGATCGTCATCCCGCTGCGCCAGACCCTCAAGGTGGTCGAGCGTGTCGCCTCGGGCGATCTCAGCGAGAACCTGCAGGTCGAGCGGCGCGACGAACTCGGCCAGCTGCAACGGGCCATGCAACGCATGACCCTGAGCCTGCGCGAGCTGATCGGCGGCATCAGCGATGGTGTCACCCAGATTGCCAGCGCCGCCGAGCAGCTGTCGGCGGTGACCGAACAGACCAGCGCCGGGGTCAACAGCCAGAAAGTCGAGACCGACCAGGTCGCCACCGCCATGAATGAAATGGCCGCCACGGTCCAGGAAGTCGCGCGCAACGCCGAAGAAGCCTCGGAAGCGGCGGTCGCTGCCGATCAGCAGGCCCGCGAAGGCGACAAGGTGGTTGGCGAGGCGATCGCACAGATCGAACGCCTGGCCGCCGAGGTTGGCAATTCCACCGCGGCCATGGGCCACCTGAAGCAGGAAAGCGACAAGATCGGCAGCGTGCTCGACGTGATCAAGTCGGTCGCCCAGCAGACCAACCTGCTGGCCCTCAACGCCGCCATCGAAGCCGCCCGCGCGGGCGAAGCCGGCCGCGGTTTCGCCGTGGTCGCCGACGAGGTACGCAGCCTGGCGCAGCGCACCCAGAAGTCCACCGAAGAGATCGAGGAACTGATCGTCGGCCTGCAGAACGGCACCCAGGAAGTGGCCAACATCATGGACAACAGCCGCAGCCTGACCGACAGCAGCGTCGAACTGACCCGCCGCGCCGGCGGCTCGCTGGAAAACATCACCCGCACCGTCTCGGCGATCCAGGCGATGAACCAGCAGATCGCCGCCGCGGCCGAACAGCAGAGCGCGGTGGCCGAGGAAATCAACAGAAGCGTGCTGAACGTGCGCGACGTGTCCGAGCAGACCTCGGCAGCCAGTGAAGAGACAGCGGCCTCCAGCGTCGAGCTGGCGCGCCTGGGGACCCATCTGCAGACCCTGGTCGGGCGCTTCCGGGTCTGAGCCAGGACGACGGCGATCCCTGTAGCCGCCGCCGAGCCCGCGAGGCTGCGATCGCCCTGAAGGGGCGCAGCGATCTCAAGGCCGTCAGATGTTCGGCCTGAGATCGGGAACCAAGGTCCTGCGGACCTTATCGCAGCCTTCGGCAGCGGCTACAGGGCGTATTGCCAAGCAGGGTATCGGGGTGGGTTACAGGACCTGACGCAAAAACGCCTGGGCCCGCGGGTCTTGGGGCGCATCGAAGAACGCCGCTGGCGAGGCGTCTTCCAGCAGTTTGCCGTGATCGAAAAACAGCACCCGATCCGCCACTTCCCGGGCGAAGCCCATTTCGTGGGTCACGCAGACCATGGTCATGCCTTCCAGGGCCAAGGTCTTCATCACGTCCAGCACTTCGCCGACCATTTCCGGGTCCAGCGCCGAAGTCGGCTCGTCGAACAGCATGACCTTGGGTTCCATGGCCAGCGCCCGGGCGATGGCCACGCGCTGCTGCTGGCCGCCGGAGAGGCGCGAGGGGAATTCGTTGGCCTTCTGCGCGATACCGACCTTCTCCAGCAACGCCAGGGCCTTGGCCTCGCGCTCCTGCTTGCCACGCTTGCGCACCACCTTCTGCGCCAGGCAGAGGTTTTCCAGCACGGTCATGTGCGGGAACAGGTTGAAGTGCTGGAACACCATGCCGACTTCGCGGCGATAGGCATTCACATCGGTCTTCGGATCGGCCAGTTGCAGGCCGTCGATGCTCACCGAACCGGAATCGAACTGCTCCAGGCCGTTGAGGCAACGCAGGAAGGTCGACTTGCCGGAACCGGACGGACCAATCACCACCAGCACTTCGCCCTTGGCCACGCGGGTGGTGACGTTATCCACCGCGCGGACCACCTGGCCCCGGGTGTCGAAGACTTTTACCAGATCGCGAACTTCAATCACTTTGCGCGAGCCTCCGCTCAAGCCGGCTGGCCATCTTCGACAGCGGCAGGTTGATCAACAGGTACAGGGCCGCCACGCAGAACAGGATCTCGAACGGCGAAAACGAGGTGGTGATGACTTCTCGTCCGCTCTTGAGCAGCTCGGTGATGGCGATCACCGACACCAGCGAGGTGTCTTTCACCAGGCTGATGAACTGCCCAGCCAGCGGCGGCAGCACACGCTTGAAGGCCTGTGGCAATACCACATGGCGCATCGACTGGCTGGCGTTCAGGCCCAGGGAACGGGCCGCTTCATTCTGGCCGCGGGCGATCGACTGCACGCCGGCGCGGACGATTTCCGCCACATAGGCACCGGTGAACAGCGACAGCGCGGCGATCCCGGCGAATTCGCGGGACAGGTTCAGCACCGTGCCGATGAAGAAATAGAAAATGAAGATCTGCACCAGCAGCGGCGTACCGCGCACCAGTTCGACGTAAATGGTCGACAGGTCGCGCAGGGTCGGGTTGTTCGACAGCCGGCAAAGCCCGGTCGCCAGGCCGATGAACAAGCCCAGCACCCCGGACACCACCGACAGCCACAAGGTGGTCCACAGGCCCAGCAGCAGCGGTCCGGCCGCCCAGTGACGGGTCACGCCGATCACATCGCCTTCGGCCACATCGTCGCCACGGGCGACTTGCAGGCTGTTCTCGTCGACCGTCAGCTGTTGCTCGTCGCCCGCGTCGTTGCGCAGCGTGACCTCGGCCTTGCCGCCTTTGCGTACCACTTCGCTGACGGTGGAGATGTCCGCCGCCCGCTGCGATTCCTCGGCCTGGTAGGCGAAATACTGCGGTACGCGGTTCCAGCGCCATTCGTAAGACATCAGCGAGGTGGCGTAGTACAACGCGCCGGCCAGGCCGATCAGCACCAGCACGGTCAGTACGTGCCAGGGCCATTGGGCTTTTTTATGTTTGATCACTTTGCAGGTTCCAGCCGTTTGCAGCGGGGAGGTTCGGTGTTGCCGATCAGGACCCCACCGCGAGCCGACTCGCCCCTACAGGGATTGCGTGAAATACGTAGGAGCGAGGCTTGCCCGCGAATGGGGCGACTCGGTCTGTCTGACCGAGTGTTATTCCATGTCCTTGAGCCACTCGGTGCTCTTGAACCACTTGTCATGGATGCGATCGTAGGTGCCGTCTTCGTGGATCTGGTGCAGGAAGTTGTTGATGAAGTTGAGGCTGTCGTAGTCACCCTTCTTCAGGCCGAACGCCAGGGGCTCGTAGGTGAACGGCTTGTCGAGGAACGTAAGCTTGCCGTTGCCGACCTTGCTCAGCGCCACCACGTTGTACGGAGCGTCGTAGATGAAGGCGTCGGCCTTGCCGTTGACCACGTCGAGCACAGCTTCCTGCTCGTTGTCGTAGCCGTGGTACTTGGCCTTGGCGATCAGCTTCCTGGCGACCATTTCGCCGGTGGTGCCCAGCTTGGAGGTGATGCGGTAGTCGGCGCTGTTCAGGTCTTTATAGGACTTGATGGTGCCTTCCAGCTCCTTGCGGATCAGCAGGGTCTGGCCGACCACGATGAAGGGTTCGCTGAAGTTCAGCCGCAGGTTGCGCTCCTGGGTCAGGGTCATGCCGCTGCCGATCATGTCGAACTTGTCGGTCAGCAGGGCCGGGATGATCCCGTCGTAGCCGGTGGAAACCAACTCCAGCTTAACGCCCATGGCCTTGGTCATGGCCTTGAGGATGTCGACCTCGAAACCGATGATCTCGCCGCGCTTGTTGGTCATCTCGAACGGCATGTAGGTCGGGTCCATGCCGACTTTCAGCGTGCCGCGCTTGACCGCATCATCGATGGCGCCAGCCTGGGCTGCATTGACCGCCACCATTGCCGTGACGCCGAGCAGCAGCATCGAGAGATACTTCTTCATCTTCAAGTCCCCTGAACCCATTTTATTGTGAGGCCAACCCGCGGCCGGTTTTCCCTTGGAAAACCGGCAGATACGGACACCATGGGCCCGCTCGCGGCAATTCGGGGTGCGATGCTAACTCACCCGCCTATTTGCACAAGGGCTTGACCAGGATTTGTTGTTACAGAGGGGACGACAATGTCCCTGTAGCCGCTGCCGCAGGCTGCGATAGGTCCGTAGGACCTCCTGCGATCCCAAGATCCTGCGTCCCCTTCGGTACGGAATGCCGCCCAATCGATCGCAGCCTGCGGCAGCGGCTACAAGAGCGGGCCCACAAACAACAACGCCCTTGAGAGTGCTCTCAAGGGCGTTGTCATCAGGCCGGTTGGGCGATTGTCGTTGGCGGTCGCAACGGCAACAACGGTGCATGAGGATCTTCATCCACCGATTGCCGCCAGGCGCTCAGCCAGTCGGCGTGGCCTTCGCTCCAGACCTGCTCGTGCAGGCGGGCCAGGGCCACCGGATCGCTCAACAGCGCCAGGCGCTCGCCGTTGTTCAGCGCCGCCGGCCCGACTTTCAGGGCATGCCGGACACGTTCGATACGCAGCCACTCGATCGGCTCGGCCTGGCCGTGCCGGGACGTCGCCAGGGCACAGGCCAGGGCGTTCTGCTGCGGATCGACCACTGCCCGGATGAAACCGTCGTTCAGCGCATGCCAACGGTTCTCATGGGTGTACTGATCGGTGGACAGCAGTTCCTGGGGCGGTGCGTATTCCTCGGGGATCAGGAACAGGCTTTCGTCACGGGACTTCAGGCCCAGGCCGACGCGGCTGGAAATCACCGACACCGGGATCGACAGCATCAGCGAACCGACGATCGGCACCAGCCACCAGAGGAAGCTCGGGTTCAGCCAGATCACCAGCAGCGCCCAGCAGAAGCCCAGCAGGGTCTGCGGACCATGGCGGCGCACCGCTTCGCTCCACGGCGTGGAGTCGTCGTCACGCTGTGGCGAGTTCCAGGTCGCGGCCCAACCCAGGAACGCGGCCAGCACGAAACGGGTGTGGAAGATCATCCGTACCGGCGCCAGCAGCATGGAGAACAGCATCTCCAGCAGCATCGACAGGGTCACTTTGAACTTGCCGCCGAACTCTTTCGCGCCCTTGGCCCAGATCAGGATGATGCTCAACAGCTTCGGCAGGAACAGCAGCACGATAGTGGTCGAGAACAGCGCGATCGCCTTGTCCGGATGCCATTGCGGCCACAGCGGATACAGCTGGCGCGGCTCCAGGAAGTACTGCGGCTCCATCAGCGTGTTGACCGCCAGCAGCGCCGTCGACAGCACCAGGAAGAAGAACCACAACGGCGCCGACAGGTAGGACATCACCCCGGTGAGGAACACCGCACGGTGCACCGGGTGCATGCCCTTGACCAGGAACAGGCGGAAGTTCATCAGGTTGCCGTGGCACCAGCGCCGGTCGCGCTTGAGCTCGTCCAGCAGGTTCGGCGGCAGCTCTTCATAGCTGCCCGGCAGATCGTAGGCAATCCACACGCCCCAGCCGGCGCGACGCATCAGCGCCGCTTCGACGAAGTCGTGGGACAGGATCGCACCGGCGAAGGCACCTTTACCGGGCAACGGCGCCAGGGCGCAGTGCTCGATGAACGGCTTCATGCGGATGATCGCGTTATGGCCCCAGTAGTGGGATTCGCCCAGCTGCCAGAAGTGCAGGCCGGCGGTGAACAGTGGGCCGTAGACGCGGGTGGCGAACTGCTGCATGCGCGCATACAGGGTGTCCATGCCCGAGGCTTTCGGCGCGGTCTGGATGATCCCGGCGTCCGGCGTGGCTTCCATCAGGCGCACCAGGCTGGTCAGGCATTCGCCGCTCATCACGCTGTCGGCGTCGAGCACCACCATGTACTTGTAGTCGCCACCCCAACGGCGGCAGAAGTCGTCGAGGTTACCGCTCTTACGCTTCACCCGACGGCGACGGCGGCGATAGAAGATCTTGCCGAAACCCTTGGTTTCGCGGCAGACGTCCAGCCAGGCCTGTTGCTCGGCCACGCAGATATCGGTCTCGTTACTGTCGCTGAGCACGAAGAAGTCGAAGCGGTCCAGGTCGCCAGTGGCCGCGACCGACTCGAAGGTCGCCCGCAAGCCGGCGAATACCCGCGGCACGTCTTCGTTGCAGATCGGCATGACCAGCGCGGTACGGGCATCCTTGGGGATCGGCTCGTTGCCGGCGCTTTTGCCGGAAATACGGTATTTGTCATGCCCGGTGAGCAGTTCGAGGAAGCCCATCAGCGCGGTCCAGAAACCGGCCGAGACCCAGCAGAACAGGATGCCGAACATGATCAGGATGCTGGTTTGCAAGGCGTACGGCAGTACCTGGGTGGCGGTCTGCATCAATGGCTGACGCGTGATTTCTTCCAGGTCGACGAACGACCAGCCCTGGTACGGCATGATGCCTTTCATGTACCAGCCGGCGACGATGGTCTGGCCAAGCATCAGCAGCAACAGGATGTAGCGACGGATCGAACCGACGGTACGCCAGCGGGCGGCCGGCAGCACGTTCTGATCTTTCGGTGGCTGCGGCGGATTGGTCCGACCGGTCAGGCGCCGCCAGCCACGCACCAGGATATTGGTGCGCCATGGCTCGGGAACGACCTTGGTCCGACGGATCGGCGGCGTGGCCTTGAGGCACACACGACCGCTGGCGTCGAGCGCCAGCATCTCGGCATCGATCAGTTCTTCGGCGGAACCCAGGGTCAGCCGGCGGCCCACCGAGGCCTGGGCGGCATCGGCGGGCGCGTCGAACGTCGAGGACGACAGGCGTTCGTGCAGTTCACTGAAGGACTTGCAGTCCGCGAGTTCCGCGCGCTGCTCATCGGTCATTGGCAGGTGCGCCAGATACTCGGCAAGAGTCTCTGGCTGTACTTGAGCGTTACTCATCGGCAGGCAACTGGTAGCTCCAGGTCTCGGTCAGGACTTGCTCGGTCGGGACAGATTCCGGTGTGGCTGGGGCCGCCTCGGCAGCAGCAGGCTGCTTGGCGTCTTTGTGGTTCTTGGCGTCCTTGGCCGGCTTGGCTTCGGCTTGCTTGGCATCCGCCTCTTTCTTCTCCTGCTGCTTGGCGGCGACTTTGTCGGCCTTGGCAATGGAGGCGCTGGAGGCTGGCGATACGGCCTTGGCCGGCTCGACAGGGGTGGCGTTCTTGACCAGGGCCGCGCGCATCTCGGTGGATTTGCTCGGGTCCTTGATCTTCATCCGCAGGGTCAGGCGCCAGCCCTTGGTTTCAGGGTTGTAGCGCACGCTGTTTTCCACCAGCTCGGCGTTGTCGCCGACGCTGACCTGGCTGCGCACCTCGGTGTCTTCCGGCAATGCCGCCAGGGATGGACCTTCGAAGTCCACCAGGTAAGCCACGCTGCCGTCCGGTTGGCGGATCAGGTTGGATTGCTTGACGTCACCGGTGGAGCGCAGGGTCTGCTCGACCCAGGAGCTGTCCGGCGAATGCAGGGAGGCTTCGTCCATGGTCCAGTGCAGGCGATAGGCGAAATCGAATGGCTGGCCTGGCTCAGGCTGCTTTTCCGGGCTCCAGAACGCCACGATGTTGTCGTTGGTTTCGTCCGCGGTCGGGATCTCTACCAGGTCGACGGTGCCTTTGCCCCAGTCGCCCTTCGGCTCGATCCAGGCGCTTGGGCGCTTGTCGTAGCGGTCGTCGAGGTCTTCGTAGTGGCTGAAGTCGCGGCCACGCTGCAGCAGACCGAAACCACGCGGGTTTTCCACCGAGAAGTTGCTCACGGCCAGGTGTTTCGGGTTGTTCAGCGGACGCCAGATCCACTCGCCGTTGCCGGCATGGATCGACAGGCCGCTGGAATCGTGCAGCTCGCGACGGTAGTTGAGGACTTTCGACGGCTGGTTGGCGCCGAACAGGAACATGCTGGTCAGCGGGGCGATGCCCAGCTTGCCGACCTTGTCACGCAGGAACATCCGGGCCTTGACGTCGACGATGGTGTCGCTGCCTGGACGCAGGGTCAGGCGATAGGCGCCGGTGGCGCGCGGCGAGTCCAGCAGGGCGAAGATCACCAGGTGCTTGTCGGTCGGCTTGGGTTGCTGGATCCAGAATTCGGTAAAGCGCGGGAATTCCTCACCGGACGGCAGCGCGGTGTCGATGGCCAAGCCACGGGCCGACAGGCCATAGACGTGCCCCTTGCCGACGACGCGGAAGTAGCTCGCGCCGAGCATGGTCATGATTTCGTCCTGCTTGTCCGCCTTGTTGATCGGGTACAGCACGCGAAAGCCTGCATAACCGAGCTGCTCGGTGGCCTTGGGATCGAACTTGAGGTCGCCGAAGTCGAAGCGAGTCGAGTCGTATTTGATCTCTTCGACGGTGTTCGCCGTGATTTCGTTGATTTTCACCGGTGTGTCGAAATGCATGCCCTGATGATAGAAGGACAGCTTGAATGGGGTTTTCTGCTTGGCCCACTCGGCCTTTTCAGGCAGGAAGCGGATTTTCTGATAGTCCGCGAACTTCATCTCACGAAATTCGTTCGGCAGGTTACTGCGCGGAGCCTCGTACTTCTGCCCGGCCAGATCCTTAGCCTTGGCCGATACATCATCCAGATTGAATGCCCAGAGTTGGCCGGCGCTAAGCAGGCAAAGCAGTGCAGAGCCCGTCACCAGTGCGTTTCGTAACCGTTTGGCAGACAATTTTGGTGCATTACAGGGACTAACAATCACGAGCAACCCTCGCCGAAAACAGATCAAAAAACCAACGGCCAGCTATCTATATGCCAGGTTGGCGAGCATTGTTCCGACTCCGATGGGGCTAAATGATTCCCCAAACGGTCCCGAACAAGTCTCTACCTAAGTCAAAAACGGACCAACGAACGCTGATCCCCGTAGCGCGCGATTATCTAGTAGCCCGCGTTACAACGCATCAGGGGCGACCAAGTATTTATCGCGAAAAACGCCTATTTTCGGCCGGTTCCGGCCGAAAAAGATGTTTCAAGCACTTTCAGGTCTGTAACAGGAAGGTTACCGGGCCATCATTGACCAGATGGACCTGCATATCCGCCCCGAAGCGCCCTGATGCTACTTTGCCATGCAACTGTTGCGCCTTGCATAGCAGATAATCAAAAAGTTCTTCGCCGAGGGCCGGCGGCGCCGCCGTGGAAAAGCTCGGGCGCAGGCCGTTCTTGGTGTCCGCGGCCAGGGTGAACTGCGAGACCAGCAGCAAACCGCCGTCCACATCGGCCAGGGACAGGTTCATCTTGCCCTCGGCATCACTGAATACCCGATAGTTAAGCAGCTTGTGCAGCAGTTTGTCGGCACTGGCCCGAGTGTCCTCGGGCTCCACCGCCACCAGCACCAGCAAACCCTGGTCCACCGCCCCGACGATTTCCCCCGCCACTTCGACTCGCGCGCCGCGCACGCGCTGCAACAGCCCCTTCATGCTTCTTCGGGCGGCAGGTCGAGCAGGCGCCGGGCCATCTGATCAGCGGCACGCACCAGCGCATCGGTGATGCCCGGTTCGGACGCAGCGTGACCGGCATCGCGGATCACCTGCAGCTCGCTGTTCGGCCAGGCCTGATGCAATTCCCAGGCATTGTCCAGCGGGCAGATCACGTCGTAGCGACCATGCACGATCACGCCCGGCAAGTGGGCGATCTTGCCCATGTCGCGAATCAGCTGGTTCGGCTCGAGGAACGCATGGTTGGTGAAGTAGTGGCATTCGATCCGGGCAATCGACAGCGCGCGCTGCGGCTCGGAGAAACGATCGACCACCAGCGGGTTCGGCCGCAGGGTCGCGGTCCGCCCTTCCCAGATCGACCAGGCCTTGGCCGCATGCATCTGGGCGATCTGGTCGTTACCGACGAGACGCTTGTGGAAGGCGCTGAGCAGGTCGTCGCGCTCGTCCAGCGGGATAGGCGCCACGTAGTCCTGCCAGTAATCGGGGAACAGACGGCTGGCGCCGGCCTGGTAGAACCATTCGATTTCCTGCGGACGGCACAGAAAGATCCCCCGCAGAATCAGACCATGAACACGCTCAGGATGGGTTTGCGCATAAGCCAGGGCCAGGGTCGAACCCCAGGAGCCGCCGAACACCACCCATTTTTCGATGCCCAGGTGCAGGCGGATCCGCTCGAGGTCGGCGACCAGGTCCCAGGTGGTGTTGTTTTCCAGGCTGGCGTGCGGGGTGGAGCGCCCGCAACCGCGCTGGTCGAAGGTGATGATGCGGTACAGGTTCGGATCGAAGTAACGGCGACTCTGGGCATCGCACCCGGCTCCCGGGCCACCGTGGATGAACACCACCGGCAAACCTTCCGGGGATCCGCTCTCATCGACATACAGTACATGGGGTTCGTCGACAGCCAGATCGTGCCGGGCATAGGGTTTGATCTGCGGGTACAAAGTCTGCATTGCGCGCTCCGTAAGGGGTCGAGGTCATCCCTGGGGGGACTTCAATTATTCTGCCGTCCGGCATCATAAACCCGAATTACGCAATGAGCATGTCCTTGGAGACATTAGGGTTGTTTGCGCGTTTTGCGTTGTCGTCGAAGGGCTTGCCGCGGACAGACTCGCTCCTGTAGCCGCTGCCGCAGGCTGCGATCGCTCCCGAAGGGAGCGCAAGGTCTGAAGGACGTCGAAGGCCTTCGGCCTTATCGCAGCCTGCGGCAGCGGCTACAGGGCTTCCTGTCGGCTTCAGCGCCCGTAACGCTTCTGCCCCCAGGCCAGCAGCCCTTGCAGCAGCTGCTTGAGCACCACCTGGGTCGGCGCCGCCAGATCGTCGCGGTAGCGGAACGGCTCGAACTCTTCCATGTAGGTGCTCTGCGCCAGCTCCAGCTGCACGGCATGGATGTTCTCGGCCGGGTTGCCGTAGTGCCGGGTGATATGGCCGCCCTTGAAACGACCGTTGAGCACATGGCTGTAGTCGGCATGGCGGGCGCAGATCGCTTCCAGCTGGCTGGCCAGTTCGGCATCACAGCTGGCGCCATTGAAGGTGCCCAGGTTGAAGTCCGGCAGCTTGCCTTCGAACAGATGCGGGATCAGCGAGCGGATCGAGTGTGCATCGAACAGCAAGGCATAGCCGAACTCGGCTTTCAACCGCGCCAGCTCCTGCTGCAAAGTGCCGTGATAAGGCGTCCAGACCTGCTCCAGGTAAGTCGCCCGCTCCTGCTTCGACGGCTCCAGCCCCTCACGGAACAGCGGCACGCCATCGAACAGCGTGGCCGGGTACAACCCGGTGGTGGCGCCGACATATAGAGGCTTGTCGTCGGATGGGCGATTGAGGTCGATGACGAAACGCGAATACTCGGCCGCCAGGGTGCTGGCGCCCAGCTCCTCGGCGAACGCGTAGAGCCGGGGAATGTGCCAGTCGGTATCCGGCAGGCTTTGCGCCTCGGGGATCAGCCCGGCCTCGACCGCGGGCGTCAGGCGCAGGCCGGCGTGGGGCATGCTGATCAGCAACGGCACCCGACCTTGTTTGAAGTTCAGAACCTTATCCACAACCCTTCTCCTATAAATCCACTTCAACGCCGTGGCGCACGACGCGTTTTTCCAGGTCGCCGCCCAGCCAGTAGGCCAGGTCGGCGGGACGATCGATCTGCCAGGCGACGAAGTCCGCCACCTTGCCGGCCTCCAGCGAACCGTGGGTCTGTTCCATGCCCAGCGCGGTGGCCGCATGCAGGGTCACGCCGGCCAGGGCTTCTTCCGGGGTCATACGGAAACAGGTGCAGGCCATGTTCAGCATCAGACGCAGGGACAGCGCCGGCGAAGTGCCGGGGTTGAGGTCGCTGGCCACGGCGATCTTCACCCCGTGCTTGCGCAGCGCGTCCATCGGCGGCAGCTGGGTTTCGCGCAGGAAATAGAACGCGCCCGGCAGCAGCACGGCGACGGTGCCGGCCTCGGCCATGGCGACGGCGTCCTCCTCGGTCATGAACTCCAGGTGGTCGGCCGACAGCGCGTGATAACGCGCCGCCAGGCTGGAGCCATGCAACGACGACAGCTGCTCGGCGTGCAGTTTCACCGGCAGGCCAAGCTTGTGCGCGGCGATGAACACCCGCTCCACCTGCTCCGGCGAGAACGCCAGGTATTCGCAGAACGCATCCACCGCGTCCACCAGGCCCTCGGCCGCCAGGGCCGGGAGCATTTCGTTGCAGATGTGCTCGATATAGTCGTCCGCACGCTCGGCGTATTCCGGCGGCAAGGCGTGGGCCGCCAGGCAGGTGCTGCGCACACTGACCGGCAGCTCGGCGCCCAGGCGCCGGATCACCCGCAGGATCTTGCGTTCGCTGGCCAGGTCCAGGCCGTAGCCGGACTTGATCTCGACGCTGGTCACGCCGTCGCGCAGCAGGCTTTTCAAGCGCTTGCGGGCGCTGTCGAACAGTTCGTCCTCGCTCGCCGCGCGGGTGGCCCGCACGGTGCTGGCGATACCGCCACCGGCGGCGGCGATTTCGGCGTAGCTCACCCCTTGCAGGCGTTGCTCGAATTCGCCGCTGCGGTTGCCGCCGAATACCGTGTGAGTGTGGCAGTCGATCAGGCCCGGGGTGACCCAGGCCCCCGCCAGGTCATGCAGCTCGGCATAGTTACCAGCCGGGACCTGGTCGCGCGGGCCGATCCACTCTATGAGCGCTCCTGACGTCACGATGGCGGCATCCTCGATGATCGAGTAAGCACCTTGCGCCATGCTTGCGACGTGACAGTGTTGCCAGAGAGTTTTCATCCGAGGACTCCGTTAATTATCGATGGGACAAAGAAGGGTCGCGGTGCACCTGGACCGCCTGACCGGCGGCCGGCTTGACCCACAACAGATAAGCGATCACCAGCAGCACGATCCACACCGCCCCCACCGCCAGCGCCGCCTGGGTTTGCGGGAAATAACCCAGCACACCGAAGACGAACAGCATGAACACGATGGCGGCTGCCGGCGCCCAGGGCCAGAACGGCACCGGGAATTTCAGTTGGGCAACCTGCTCGGCGCTCATCGAGCGACGCATGGCCACCTGGGTGACCAGGATCATCAGCCAGACCCAGACCGTGGCGAAAGTAGCGATCGAGGCAATCAACAGGAACACGTTTTCCGGAATCAGGTAGTTCAGCAGCACACCGCCCAGCAGCGCGGCGCCCATGACCACCACGGTCATCCACGGCACGCCGTGCTTCGACAGTTGGGCAAAGCCTTTGGGCGCCTGCCCTTGCTGGGCCAGGCCGTACATCATGCGTCCGGCGCCGAAGATGTCGCTGTTGATCGCCGACACCGCCGCCGAGATCACCACGATATTGAGGATGGTCGCCGCCGAGCCGATGCCCAGGTTGTCGAAGATCTGCACGAACGGGCTGCCCTGGCTGCCGATCTGCGGCCATGGATAGATGGCCATCAGCACGAACAGGGTCAGCACATAGAACAGCAGGATGCGCATCGGCACCGCGTTGATCGCCTTGGGGATGACCCGCTGCGGGTCCTTGGCTTCACCGGCGGTGATACCGATGATCTCGATGCCGCCAAAAGCGAACATCACCACCGCGAACGAAGCGATCAGGCCGCCAATGCCGTGGGGCATGAAGCCGCCGTGGGCCCAGAGGTTGGCCACCCCGGTGGCCTGCTCGCTGCTGGCCGAACCGATACCGAACAACATGATGCCGAAGCCGGCGAGGATCATCGCGACAATCGCGCCGACTTTCAGCAGCGACAGCCAGAACTCCATTTCGCCGAAGACCTTGACGTTACACAGGTTGAGGCCGCCGATCAGGAACACGATGCCGAGCACCCAGACCCAGCGCGCCACTTCCGGAAACCAGAAGCCCATATAGATGCCAAAAGCCGTGACGTCGGCCAGGCAGACGATGATCATTTCAAAGGCGTAGGTCCAACCGAGGATAAAGCCCGGCAGTGGTCCCAGGTAATTGCTGGCGTAGTGGCCAAACGAGCCGGACACCGGGTTGTGCACGGCCATCTCACCCAGCGCGCGCATCACCATGAACACCGCGGCGCCACCGATCAGGTAGGCCAGGAGGACCGCGGGACCGGCCATCTGGATGGCCGAGGCGGAACCATAGAACAGCCCGGTGCCGATCGCCGACCCCAGCGCCATGAAGCGAATATGTCGGGCGGACAGCCCGCGTTTCAATCCTTGAGCTTGCTGTTGCATTTCTCGTTCCTAATTATTTTTATCGGAGAAAACCCAAACCGTAGCCGCTGCCGAGGTACGAAGCTGCGATGGGCTGCGCAGCAGCCCCCGACGGCGGTCCTGCGGACCGCTTCGCAGCTTCGTACCTCAGCAGCGGCTACAGGCATGGTCGTTACAGGCTCGGCAGCAACTTGGCCGGCAGCAGCTCGTTCAGGCAACGGGATGCCAGCAGTTCGCTCGCGGCATTGATGTCCGGGGCGAAGAAGCGGTCCTTCTCGTAGAACGGCACTTTGCTACGCAGGGTGGCACGGGCCTTTTCCAGCTTGGTCGAGGTCTTCAGGCCGTCACGCAGGTCCAGGCCCTGGCAGGCCGCCAGCCATTCCACGGCGAGGATGCCACGGGTGTTTTCGGCCATTTCCCACAGGCGCTTGCCAGCGGCGGGCGCCATGGACACGTGGTCTTCCTGGTTGGCGGAAGTCGGCAGGCTGTCCACCGAGTGCGGATGGGCCAGCGCCTTGTTTTCGCTGGCCAGGGCCGCGGCGGTCACCTGGGCGATCATGAAGCCGGAGTTGACCCCGCCATTGGCCACCAGGAACGGCGGCAGCTGGGACATGTGCTTGTCCATCATCAGCGAGATACGGCGCTCGCTCAGGGAACCGATTTCGGCGATGGCCAGGGCCATGTTATCGGCGGCCATGGCCACCGGCTCGGCGTGGAAGTTGCCACCGGAGATCACATCGCCCTCGGCGGCGAACACCAGCGGGTTATCCGACACGGCGTTGGCTTCGACCACCAGCACCTCGGCGGCCTGGCGGAACTGGGTCAGGCAGGCGCCCATGACCTGTGGCTGGCAGCGCAGGGAGTACGGATCCTGCACCTTGTCGCAGTTCTGGTGCGACTTGGAGACTTCGCTGCTGTCGCCCAGCAGGTCGCGGTAAGCCGCGGCGGCATCGATCTGGCCTTTCTGGCCACGGGCGGCATGAATCCGCGCATCAAACGGCGAACGCGAGCCCAGCACCGCCTCGACGGTCAGGCCGCCGCAGGCCAGGGCACCGGCGAACAGGTCTTCGCCTTCGAACAGGCCACGCAGGGCAAACGCGGTGGAAACCTGGGTGCCGTTGAGCAGCGCCAGGCCTTCCTTGGCCGCCAGGGTCAGCGGCTTGAGGCCGGCCACGCTCAGGGCTTCGGTGGCGTCCAGCCATTGGCCTTTATAACGGGCCTTGCCTTCACCCAGCAGTACCAGGGACATATGGGCCAGCGGCGCGAGGTCGCCGGAAGCGCCCACCGACCCCTTGAGCGGGATATGCGGGTAGACCTCGGCGTTGACCAGGGCGATCAGCGCGTCGATCACCTGGCGGCGGATACCGGAGAAACCACGGCTCAGGCTGTTGACCTTGAGCACCATGATCAGGCGCACCAGGGCGTCGCTGATCGGCTCGCCGACACCGGCGGCATGGGACAGCACCAGGGAGCGCTGGAGGTTTTCCAGGTCTTCGCTGGCGATACGGGTCGACGCCAGCAGGCCGAAACCGGTGTTGATGCCGTAGGCGGTGCGGTTCTCGGCGAGGATCTGCTCGACACAGGCGACGCTGGCATCGATCTGTGCCGAGGCGCTGTTATCGAGGCTGAGGGTTACCGGCTGTTGGTAGACGGCACGCAATTGGGCCAGGGTCAGTTGGCCGGGAATCAGATTTAGCGCAGTCACATTCATGCTCCTTTTGAGAGTTTGTTATTAACTACCAGTCGCTCCGGAAGCTTCCGTTGTCCGTCGCAGCCCGCCGTTGGTGAGCGAGTGGCGCCTTGGCACGCTGGTTTTTCGTGGAAACCGTTGTCTTGGAAAATCCTGTACTTGCAGGGCGCGCTTCAGCGCACGCCCGGTAAAACCTCCTGCAGCAAGGCCGGAGCCTTGAGCAGCGCCGCCGCGCTGGCGATGTCCGGGGCCAGCCAGCGGTCCTGGTCATAGGCCGGAACCCGCTGACGCAACAACTTCCAGGCTGCCTCGGTGCCGGCACCGAAACGCTGCTCCTTGAGAAATTCGAAGGCCTGGGCCGCCAGCAGGTACTCGATGGCGAGGATCTGGGTGCAGTTTTCCAGCGCGCGGGAAAGCTTCAACGCGGCGTTGGTGCCCAGGCTCAGGTGGTCTTCCTGCAGGCCGGAGGTGACGTAGTTGTCGAGCACCGCCGGTTGCGCCAGCTGGCGGTTTTCCGCGCACAGCGAGGCAGCGACGTACTGGACGATCATCATCCCGGAGTTGACCCCGGGGTTGCTCACCAGAAACGCCGGCAAACCGCTGACATGAGGGCTGATCAGGCGGTCCAGGCGGCGCTCGGCGATCGAGCCGATCTCGGCCATGGCGATCGCCAGCAGGTCCGCCGCCAGTGCCACCGACTGGCCGTGGGGGTTGGCCTGGGACATCACCCGGTAGTTGTCCGCAGTGCCCAGCACCATCGGGTTATCGGTGACCGAGTTGAGCTCGGTTTCGACCTGCTGCGTCGCGTGCGCCAACTGATCGCGGGCGGCGCCGTGAACCTGCGGGATGGAACGGATGCTCAGGGCATCCTGGGTGCGGATGCCTTTGCTGGCGGAAATCACTTCGCTGCCGTCGAGCAAGGCGCGCAGGTTGATGCCGACCTGCTGCATGCCCGGGTGCGGCTTGAGCGCGATGATCTCGGCATCGAACGCGGCGATCTGCCCGCGCTGGGCCTCGAAGCTCATGGCGCCGATCACATCGGCCCATTGCAGCAGGCGCGTGGCATCGGCCAGGGCCAGGCAGCTCAGGCCGGTCATGCACGGCGTACCGTTGACCAGGCACAGACCGTCCTTGGCCCCCAGTTGCACCGGCTTCAGGCCTTCCGCCGCCAGCGCCTGCTCGGCCGACACGACCTGCCCGCGATAGCTGACCTGGCCGACACCGAGCAAGGCGATGCTGATATGGGCCATATGGGTCAGGTAACCCACCGACCCCTGGGACGGCACTTGTGGGGTGATGCCACGATTGAGCAGGGCCAGCAGCGCCTCGACCACCCGGCGATGCAGGCCGGACTTGCCGTGGCTGTAGTTGACGACAGCCGCGCAGATGATCGCCCGGGTCTGCTCGTCGGCCAGCGGCGCACCCACGCCACAGGCATGGCTGAGCAGGGTGTTGCGCGACAGCTGGCTGAGCTGTTCGTCCTGCAGCGAAACGTTGCACAGCGCGCCAAGACCGGTGTTGATGCCATAGGCGCGTTCGCCGCTGACGACGATGCGCTGGACGATGGCCTGGGCATTCTCGATGCGCGCCCAGGCCTGGGCCGACAGCTCAAGCTGTGCGCCATGCCGGGCCACGGCGACCACATCCTGCCAACGCAGCGGGGCGTCGGCGATAACGATTTTTTCAGCCTGCGACATGCCAGGACCCTCGAATACTTTATTGAGACCGCTTCGCGGTCTATCGCGAGCAAGCTCGCTCCTACAGGCCGTGAAAAATCTGTAGGAGCGAGCTTGCTCGCGATAAAAACCTACAGCCCCCCCACTCCCAAGCCTTTAAACCACCGCCGCGCGCCGCTGCACGAAACGGTCGACATACTCGTCCGCCGGCGAATGCAGGATCTCTTTCGGCGTGCCGACCTGGATCAGCCGGCCATCCTTGAGGATCGCGATGCGGTTGCCGATGCGCACGGCCTCGTCGAGGTCGTGGGTAATGAAGACGATGGTCTTGTGCAGGGTCTTTTGCAGCTCCAGCAGCTGGTCCTGCATCTCGGCGCGGATCAGCGGGTCGAGGGCGCTGAAGGCCTCGTCCATCAGGATGATGTCGGTGTCCGCCGCCAGGGCACGGGCCAGGCCGACGCGCTGGCGCATGCCGCCGGACAGCTGGTGCGGGTACTTGTTCTCGTAGCCCTTCAGGCCCACGGTGTTGATCCAGTGCAGCGCGCGCTCGGTGCAGACTTCCTTGCTCTCGCCCCGCACCTTGAGGCCGTAGGCGGTGTTTTCCAGCACGGTCTTGTGCGGCAGCAGGCCGAAGCTCTGGAACACCATGCTGATCTTGTGCCGGCGAAATTCGCGCAGGGCTTCCATGTCGTATTGCAGGATGTCCACGCCATCCACCAGGATCGCGCCGCTGGTCGGATCGATCAGGCGGTTGAAGTGGCGTACCAACGTCGACTTGCCGGAGCCGGACAGGCCCATGATCACGAAGATCTCGCCGGTGCCGATGCTCAGCGACAGGTCGTTGACCCCGACCACGCAACCGGTCTCGGCCAGCACCTGGTCCTTGGTCTTGTTCTGGCGAATCATGTTCAGCGCGTCGGCCGAACGGTTGCCGAAAATCTTGAAGACGTTCTTGACTTCGATCTTGCTCACGATTGCGTCGTTCATTTGCTCACCTCATGGCGTGGACGACCATAGGCTTGGGTAATACGGTCGATGACCACGGCCAGAATCACGATCGCCAGGCCGGCTTCCAGGCCACGGCCGACGTTGAGGGTCTGGATGCCTACCAGCACGTCTTCGCCCAGGCCACGGGCACCGATCATCGAGGCGATCACCACCATCGACAGGGCCATCATGGTGGTCTGGTTGATCCCGGCCATGATGCTCGGCAGGGCCAGCGGCAGTTGCACGCCGAACAGTTGCTGCCAGCGGTTGGCGCCGAAGGCGTTGATCGCCTCCATGACTTCGCCGTCGACCTGGCGAATGCCCAGGTCGGTCAGGCGGATCAGCGGCGGCGCGGCGTAGATCACGGTGGCGAAGATCGCCGGCACCTTGCCCAGGCCGAACAGCATCAGCACCGGGATCAGGTACACGAAGCTCGGCATGGTCTGCATGATGTCCAAGAGCGGCATCAGCACCGAACGCAGGCGATTGCTGCGCGCCGAGAGGATCCCCAGGGGAATGCCGATCAGCACCGAAATGAAGGTCGCCACCAGCATCAGTGCCAGGGTCTGCATCAGCTTGTCCCACAGGCCGACCGCACCCACCAGGAACAGCAGGCCGACGATCACCGCGGTGGTCACCAGCTTGCGGGTCGAATGCCAGGCGATGCCGCCGACGATCGCCAGCATCAGCCACCAGGGCGCCAGGCGCAGCAGGCCTTCGAGGTTGACGATGGCCCACAGCAGGGTGTCGGAGATGTGGCGGAACACATCGCCGTAGTTGGTCACCAGCGAATCGACCCAACCGTTGACCCAGTCGGCGATGGAAAAGGTGAAGCTTTCAGGAAACATAGAGAGGCTCTCGATCAAGTGGGTTGCGGCAAGGCTCCCGGCTGCGCTTCAGGCAGCCGGGAAGGCTCTACCTACAAGGCCGCGTCGATTTTCTTGGCTGCGTCGTCGCTCACCCATGCGTGCCAGACTTCAGGATGTTCCTTGAGGAAAATTTTCGCCAGCTTCGGCGATTCGATACGTTCCTTCGCCATGCGGCCCAGATTCTGGTTGAGCAGGTCGATCGGCAGGTTGACCTTTTCCAGCACGGCCACCAGCTCGGGCGCTTCCTCGTGGAAGGTCTTGGACAGGCCGACCTTGATGGTCACGCTCTTGTCCACGCCCGGTTTTTCTTCCAGCTTCACCAGGTCGACCTGGCCCATCAGCGGGGTTGGCGACCAGTAGTAGAACAGGATCGGTTCGCCACGCTTGTAGCTCGACAGCACCGCGGCATCCAGCGCCGGGCCGGTGCCTGGGCGGAAGTTGGTGTAGCTGCTTTCCAGGCCGTAGCTTTTCAGCATCTCGCTGTTGTCCAGCTCGCAGGTCCAGCCGGCCGGGCAGTTATAGAAACGGCCTTTGCTCGGCTCTTCCGGGTCCTTGAATACGCTGGCGTACTTGCCCAGGTCGGCGATGTTCTTCAGGTCCGGGGCCTTGGCTTCCAGCTTGCGCTTGGCATCGCCTTCGATCACGTAGCGCGGCACGTACCAGCCTTCGATGGCGCCCACCACCGGGGCGCCGACGCCGACCACCTTGCCGGCCTTCTCGGCCTTGTTCCAGACCTCGCTGCGACCGACCCATTCCTCGGCGAAAACCTGGATGTCATTGCTGCTCAGGGCGTTCTCCATGGTGATGGAGTTGCCTGGCAGGCTGTCGGTCTTGCAGCCGTAGCCTTTTTCCAGGACCACTTGCAGCACGTCGGTCAGCAACATGCCGCTTTCCCAGTTCAGGCCGGCGAATTTCACCGGTTTGCCGGACTCGCACCAGCCGGCCGCCTGGGTAGCGCCGGCGCTGGCCAGCAGGCCCATGGAAAGCAAAGTGGTCAGCAGGGTCTTATTCATTTTCATTGTGTGACGCTCCCAATCATTGAAATGGATTACGGCAGTCAAGAGGCATCCAGCCCGTCCACGTCCAATCAGGTCTAGACCGCGGTAGCGCGGCCTGCCCCACTCAGCTTTTGTTCTGTGATCGAGTCCTGCTCTACCGGCAGGATCAGGCGATCGGGTACGGCGCCATGCCATTTCTTCGCGCAGACGTAATACAGCGCCGCGGGAACCACCAGGCCGACGATCCAGGAGATATCCACGCCACCCAGGGTTTCCACCAGCGGGCCGGTGTAGAACTTGGTGGCGATGAACGGCAGCTGCACCAGCACACCGATCACATAGACGCTGATACCGAGGATGTTCCAGCGGCCATAGCGACCGTTCGGATCGGCCAGCGCCGGCACGTCATAGTGCTCGCGGGTAATGCAGTAGTAGTCCACCAGGTTGACCGCACTCCACGGGGTGAAGAAGGCCAGCAGGAAGAGGATGAAAGACTTGAACGCACCGAGAAACGAGTGCTGGCCGAGCAAGGCGATCAGGGTCGCGGTACCGACGATGACCAGCACGAACACCAGGCGTTGCAAGCGCGTCACCTCCAGGTGGCCACGGAAGCCACTGATGATGGTGGCGATGCACATGAAGCTGCCGTAGGAGTTCAGCGTCGAGATGGTGATCTTGCCGAAGGCGATGCTGAAGTACAGCAGCGCGGCGGTGGCACCGCTGCCGCCCAGGCCGACGATGTAGGCCACTTCGTGGCCGGCGAACTGCCCGTCGGCCATGGCCGCGGCGAACACGCCGAGCATCATCGCCACCTGCGCGCCGATCACCGAACCCGCGCCAGCGGCGAGGAAGGTTTTCACCGAAGAGGTCTTGCTCGGCAGGTAGCGCGAATAGTCGGCCACGTAGGGGCCGAAGGCGATCTGCCAGGACGCGGCGAGCGACACCGCGAGCAGGAAGCTGCTCCAGCTGAAGTGGCGGATTTCCAGGAGTGCGCCAACGTCGGTCTGGCTCATCAGGCGACTGAACAGATAAACGAAAGCGATCACGCCAATGACGCTGGCGGCGCGACCGATGAAATGGATCACCCGGTAGCCGAGCACCGTGACCAGCACAATGACGCTGGCGAAGATCAGGATGCCGACACTGTCGCTGACGCCGAACAGCTGGCCCAGCGCCTGGCCGGAAAGCACCGTGCCGGTGGCGGTGAAGCCCAGGTACATCAGGCAGACCAGGACGATCGGAATGGCCGCGCCATAGACGCCGAACTGAACCCGACTGGAGATCATCTGCGGCAGGCCGAGCTTGGGCCCTTGCGCCGCGTGCAACGCCATCACACCGCCGCCCAGCAGTTGCCCGATGAGCAAGCCGATCAGCGACCAGAACACATCACCGCCCAGCACCACCGCCAGAGCGCCAGTGACAATGGCCGTGATCTGCAGGTTAGCCCCCAACCACAGGGTGAACTGGCTGTAGAGCTTGCCGTGGCGTTCAGCCTCGGGGATGTAGTTGATCGAGCGCCGTTCGATCAGGGGTTTGGAGCTATCGCTGGCCGTGGACATCGTTATTGTTCTCCCGGGAGATTCTTGTCATGTCAAAGCACTGCTACATGGACCGAGCCGCCGCACTGCAGCGTGCGACGGCTTCTTCCCTAATCCTGGCGGCAATCCGCCGGGAGCTTACTTGCCAGTGATCATCGGCAGGTTCAGGCCCTGTTCCTTGGCGCAGTCGATGGCGATCTGGTAACCGGCATCGGCGTGGCGCATGACACCGGTACCCGGGTCGTTATGCAGCACACGGGCGATACGCTCGGCCGCTTCGTCGGTACCGTCGCAGACGATCACCATCCCGGAGTGCTGGGAGAAGCCCATGCCGACGCCGCCGCCGTGGTGCAGGGAAACCCAGGTCGCGCCGCTGGCGGTGTTCAGCAGGGCGTTGAGCAGTGGCCAGTCGGACACGGCGTCGGAGCCGTCCTGCATCGATTCGGTTTCGCGGTTCGGGCTGGATACCGAGCCGGAGTCCAGGTGGTCGCGACCGATGACGATCGGCGCCGATAGCTCGCCGCTGCGCACCATTTCGTTGAACGCCAGGCCGAGCTTGGCGCGCAGGCCCAGGCCAACCCAGCAGATACGCGCCGGCAGGCCCTGGAAGCTGATGCGCTCGCGCGCCATGTCCAGCCAGTTGTGCAGGTGAGCGTCGTCCGGGATCAGTTCCTTGACCTTGGCGTCGGTCTTGTAGATGTCCTGCGGGTCGCCCGACAGCGCGGCCCAGCGGAACGGACCGATGCCGCGGCAGAACAGCGGACGGATATAGGCCGGTACGAAGCCTGGGAAGTCGAAAGCGTTCTCGACGCCTTCTTCCTGGGCCATCTGACGGATGTTGTTGCCGTAGTCGAAGGTCGGGATGCCCTGCTTCTGGAAGTCGAGCATGGCCTTGACGTGCACGGCCATCGATTGCTTGGCCGCCTTGACCACCGCGGCCGGCTCGGTCTTGGCGCGCTCGCGGTACTGCTCCCAGGTCCAGCCGGCCGGCAGGTAGCCGTTGAGCGGGTCGTGGGCGCTGGTCTGGTCGGTGACCATGTCCGGACGCACGCCGCGACGGACCATTTCCGGAAGGATTTCAGCCGCGTTACCGCACAGGGCGATGGAGATCGCCTTGCCTTCGGCGGTGTACTTGGCGATACGCGCCAGGGCGTCGTCCAGGTCTTTGGCCTGTTCGTCGACATAGCGGGTCTTCAAACGGAAATCGATGCTGGTCTGCTGGCATTCGATATTCAGCGAGCAGGCGCCGGCCAGGGTCGCGGCCAGAGGCTGGGCGCCACCCATGCCGCCGAGGCCGGCGGTCAGGACCCAGCGGCCCTTGAGGTCATCGTTGTAGTGCTGGCGACCGGCTTCGACGAAGGTTTCATAGGTGCCCTGGACGATGCCCTGGCTGCCGATGTAGATCCAGCTGCCGGCGGTCATCTGGCCATACATGGCCAGGCCCTTGGCATCCAGTTCGTTGAAGTGTTCCCAGGTGGCCCAGTGCGGTACCAGGTTGGAGTTGGCGATCAGCACGCGCGGGGCGTTGCTGTGGGTCTTGAACACGCCGACCGGCTTGCCGGATTGCACCAGCAGGGTCTCGTCGTCATTCAGGTTGGTCAGGCTCTCGACGATCTTGTCGTAGCACTCCCAGTTGCGCGCGGCGCGGCCGATGCCACCGTAGACCACCAGCTCTTTCGGGTTCTCGGCGACTTCCGGGTCGAGGTTGTTCATCAGCATGCGCAGCGGTGCTTCCGTCAGCCAGCTCTTGGCGGTCAGCTTGTTGCCGCGGGCAGCGCGAATTTCGACGTTCCGGTATTTCGTAGGTTTATTCTCAGTCACGAAAAAACTCCTCAGCGATCAATCCAAACCAACCCAGGCAGTGGGCGAGCGTGCCTGCGCGCAGGGCGCTGCGCAGCAAGCGAATCAGGGGACGCTGCGAAGAGTCTTCAGTGACTCATACGCATACGTCTTTACTTGTACATACAAGCATATGCAATCGATCGGCCAACTCATGGAATGAGCCTTCAAGAAAATCTCTGGAAATGCTGGAGAGGCCCTTGGATCAAGGGTTTCGGCGTCGATTATTTTTTCGCGGGGGATATGGCGAGAGGAGTGAGAGCTGTTACTTCGCCAGGGCTTTGCGCCACGCTGGGGCGTTCGGTAACAAATTGGTGCGCGAGGGAAACAACATCAGGAAGGGAGAGAAACAAGCCTTGTGTAGCCGCTGCCGAAGGCTGCGATCGGCTCCGAAGGAGACGCGCTCTTGCAGGCCCCGGAGGCTCTTCGAGTCGAGCGCGACCCCGGCCTATCGCAGCCTGCGGCAGCGGCTACAGGTCAGATGGCTGTCAGCTCGATCACGCAGCAAGCGCCGCTGACGCTGACTTCCCGCAAGCCGGGGTTACCGAGCAGTTGCAGGCAGTCATGGCGCTCAAGCAAGGCGGCGACACCGCCACCCAGGTCGGCGCGCATTTCCTCGGCCACGCTGAATACCAGCACCGTGCCGGCCTGGGTGAAGAAGCGCTGGCCACCCTGCAGCCATTGCAAGCGAGCGCTGTAGCGGTCCGGCGCGTAGATCAGGTTGAAGTCGCGAATCGGCCCGTCGATCAGGGTGCACGCGACCTGGCTGGCGCCACTGAAGGCAAAGGGGTCCAGCGGCAACAGTGCCCGGGTGTCCTCGCCGTCCACCGTCAGGGTCATGCCCGCGCCTTGCAGCACGGTAATGATCCGCTGGTAGCCGGCGAAGCTGGAGAAGCCGCCGGACTCGCCGATATCGGCGATCGACAACCGCCAGCCGAAACCTTCCAGGCCGACGCCGGCGTCCCGGGTGATCTCTTCGGTACTGCCACCGCCGTTCTTCCACGGCATGCGCGGGTAGTTGGCCGCGCGCAAAACGTTCAACTGAGTCATTGATGCCCCTTACTTATGAAACCGCCCTTCCAGGCTGTGACGAGAACCCGGGTGGATCAGGCGCGCGGCGGTCACCGGCTGGCGGCCGGACCAGGTCCGGCGGCGAATCAGCAGGCATGGCTCGCCGCGCTCGATCTGCAGCAACTTGCATTCTTCCGGCTCGGCCAGAATCGCCTCGACCACGTGCTCGCCCTCGGTCAGCGGCGCGACCTGGTTCAGGTAGGCGTAGGGGGTCTGCTGGGTGAAATCCTGCTTGAGGTAATCCGGCGCCACCAGCGCGTTGACGAAACGGTCCTCGATCTGCACCGGGATATCGTTTTCGAAATGCACGATCAGCGAGTGGAAGACCCTCTGCCCTTCGCGCATTTCCAGGGCCACGGCGCGCTCGGAACCGGCCGCCTCTTCACCCAGGGTGATGACCTTGCAGGTATGGCGATGACCGCGCGAGGCGATCTCGTCGGCGATGTTGTGCACCTCGAACAGCGCCGACTGGCTTTTCGGTTCGGCGACGAAAGTCCCCACGCCCTGCATGCGCACCAGCAGGCCTTCGGCGGTCATCTCGCGCAGGGCGCGGTTGATGGTCATGCGGCTGAAACCCAGCTGGCTGACCAGCTCGCTTTCCGAGGGAACGCGGTAATGCGGCGGCCAGTTTCCACTCTCGATCTGCTGGGTGATCATCTGCTTGACGCGGGCGTACAGGGGCGCCGGACTATCGCCCAGATGGGCGGCCAGCGGGGAGTTGGCGGGCGGAGTCGGCACGGGAAATCCTTGTTGGCTGAAGAAAGAGGCTAGCTTGCCGGAGTTTACCAAGCAGGCAAACGTCTGTATATGTATATACAAATAACACACGACGGGGTGCTTGAACCATGTCCGCCTTCTTTGCCGAACGCGCACTGCTGCCTAACGGATGGGCCAACAACGTACGTCTCGAGGTCAGCGCCGACGGCCTGTTGACCCACATCCAGGCCGATGCCAGCGCAGAAGGCGCCGAGCGGCTACAGGGCCCGCTGCTGCCGGGCATGCCCAACCTGCACTCCCATGCGTTCCAGCGGGCGATGGCCGGGCTGGCGGAAGTGGCCGGCAACCCCAACGACAGCTTCTGGACCTGGCGCGACCTGATGTATCGCCTGGTGGGCAAGATCAGCCCGGACCAGTTGGGCATCATCGCCCGTCAGCTGTACATCGAAATGCTCAAGGCCGGTTACACCTCGGTCGCCGAATTCCATTACGTGCATCACGACACCAACGGCCAGCCCTACGCCGACCCGGCCGAGCTGTCCCTGCGTATCAGCCAGGCCGCCAGCGCCGCCGGCATCGGCCTGACCCTGCTGCCAGTGCTGTACAGCCACTCCGGTTTCGGCGGCCAGGCGCCCAACGAAGGCCAGCGCCGCTTCATCAACAGCACGGAAAACTACCTCAAGCTGCAAAGCCGCCTGCAACCGCTGCTGGCCCGGCAACCGGCCCAGCAGCTGGGGCTGTGCTTCCACTCGTTGCGCGCGGTCACCCCGCAGCAGATCAGCGAGGTGCTGGCCGCCAGCGACAAGCAGTGCCCGGTGCATATCCACATTGCCGAACAGCAGAAGGAAGTCGACGACTGCCTGACCTGGAGCGGGCGTCGGCCGCTGCAATGGCTATATGAAAACACCGAGGTCGATCAGCGCTGGTGCCTGGTCCATGCCACCCACGCGAATGCCGAAGAAGTCAGCCTAATGGCGCAGAGCCGAGCGATTGCCGGCCTGTGCCTGACCACCGAAGCCAACCTCGGCGACGGGATTTTCCCGGCGGTGGATTTCCTCGCCCAGGGCGGCCGCATGGGCATCGGTTCCGACAGCCATGTGTCGCTGAGCGTGGTGGAAGAATTGCGCTGGGCGGAATACGGCCAGCGCCTGCGCGATCAACGCCGCAATCGCCTGTATCGCAGCGACCAGCCGATGGTTGGCCGGACCCTGTACGACGCCGCACTGGACGGCGGCGCCCAGGCCCTGGGGCAACCGATCGGCGCCCTGGAAGTGGGCAAGCGCGCCGACTGGCTGGTGCTCGACGGCAGCGATCCTTACCTGGCCACCGCCGAGGGCGACGGCATTCTCAACCGCTGGCTGTTCGCCGGTGGCGATCGCCAGGTGCGCGATGTGCTGGTCAACGGTCAGTGGGTAGTGCGCGACGGACGTCACGCAGGCGAGGAAGAAAGTAATCGGGCCTTTACCCAGGTGCTGCGCGACCTGCTCGGCTGAAGCTAGTCACCGCGGGAGCCAGCACGCTGGCTCCCGCATGGATTCACTTCGAGGTCTTGGCCATCGCCTTGTCCGACACGCGCCAGATCAGGCGAGTGGTGTCATAACCCTGCTGGCGCGCCCTGCTCAGCAGGTCCTCGCGAACCGCCTCGCTGACATTCGGCCGGCGCGACAACAACCACAGGTATCGACGATCCGGGTTGCCGACAATGGCGGTCTTGTAGTCGTCGCTCACATACAGCACCCAGTAGTCGCCCTTGGCCAGGCCCGGTATCAACCGGGAAAACCAGGTATCGAACTCGACCCACAGCTTGTCGGTTTTGTCCGGCGCCTGCGGCGTCGCGGTGCCCCGCACCTCTTCCCATTGCCAATTGGAGGTCAGGCAGCGGTTGAGTACCGCCATATTGCCTTCGGGCAACAGGGTGTAGCGGGCTTCGGATTGCGCGCAATTGCGCTGGAAATACATCGGCAAACGCGCCAGCTCGTACCAGGTCCCTTGGTAACGCTTGAGATCGACGTGATTAGCGGTCTTGGGCGCCAGTGAATCATCCCGGGAAGTGGCGCAACCGGCCAACAACAGACCGGCCAGAAGAGTGACTAGCAAACGCATCATTATTTTTCTCCCGTGGGCACGTGGCCCCGGTTTTTTTTACTTCAGGCCTTGCCCGGAAAACATCAGCACTTTGTCACCGGCGTACTGCACGCTGATAAAGCTGTTCTTGTCACCCCAGGTGCAGCTGGACATGCCCAGCGCGCCGGAACAATCGGTTGGTTTGCCCAGCAGTTTTTCAACTTCGGCCTTGGGCATGCCGGCCGACAGCTTGGAATAGTTTTCCTGATTGATCTTGCCGCATGCAGCCAACAGCACGCAGAACGACAACAGAGCGAGAGAACGCAGGGACATGGTGAAACTCCTGGGCGGACGGGGGGATGGCATGCTGCCAACCAGAAGCTTAGAAGAGAAAAGCCCCATCTGGTTCCCCAGCCAGACGGCTATTTATTGTGACGCAGCGCCCAGCATTTCCTCCCGAATCAACCACTTTGCGGGGGCAAAACGCATTTCGTCGGGCAGGCGTCGGCGCGCCTCATCTTTCATGATGGCCAGTCGACATAAACACAGCGCAAAAGCTGCCGCTATGGCAAATTGACACCCCCTCGCTGACCACCCTTTCGCGGTAGCTCACTTAATGACCAGAAACATGAAATTCAGCCATAAGATCCTGCTTGCCGCCGCTCTTGTGGTCGCCGTTGCGTTCGCCTGTTTTATCCTGTTCAACGACTATCGACAGCGCGAGGCCCTGCGCAGCAGCAACGAGTCCTCCATGCAGGAACTCGGCAGCCTGACCAGCAGCAACATCCAGACCTGGCTGGAAAGCCGTATCCAGTTGCTGCACACCCTGGCCCAGCAAATCGCCGTGGACGGCAGCGGCGCCGATGACCTGAAACGCAGCGTCGGCCTCCCCGCCTACGCCAGCAACTTCCAGCTCAGCTACTTCGGCGGCCAGGACGGCGCGATGCTCTCGGTCCCGGCGGGCAACCGCGCGCCCGACTACGACCCGCGCGCCCGTGGCTGGTACAAGGCGGCCAACTCGGCCCAGCAGACCATCGTCACCGAACCCTACATCGCCGCCTCTTCCGGCAAGCTGGTGATCACCGTCGCCACCCCGGTCCAGCACCAGGGCAGCTTCATCGGCGTCGCCGGGGCCGATATCGACCTGTCCAATGTCAGCGCCATCATCAACTCGCTGAATTTCGGCGGCCATGGCCAGGCGTTCATCGTCAGTGCCGGCGGCAAGATCCTGATCCACCCGGACAGCAAGCTGGTGCTCAAGAACCTCAGCGACGCCTACCCCAATGGCGCCCCGCAGGTCGGCCCGGGCCTGAAGGAAGTCGAGCTGGACGGCAAGACCCAGCTCATCTCCTTCACCCGCGTCAACGGCGTGCCGGCGGCGGACTGGTACGTGGCACTGGTGCTGGACAAGGACACCGCGTTCTCGATGCTCAGCGAGTTCCGCACCTCGGCGATCATCGCCATGCTGATTGCCGTAGTGATCATCATCAGCCTGCTGGGCATGCTGATCCGCGTGCTGATGCAGCCGCTGCACCTGATGGGCCGCGCCATGCACGACATCGCCGAGGACGAAGGCGACCTGACCAAGCGCCTGACCATCCATGGCCACGACGAGTTCGGCACCCTGGGCGTGTCGTTCAACCGTTTCGTCGAACGGGTTCACGGTTCGATCCGCGAAGTCGCCTCGGCCACCGGCCAGGTCAACGAAGTCGCCTTGCGGGTGGTCAGTGCCTCGAACTCGTCGATGTTCAACTCCGGCCAGCAGGCCTCACGCACCAGCAGCGTCGCCGCGGCGATCAACCAGCTCGGCGCCGCCGCCCAGGAAATCGCCCAGAACGCCGCCCTGGCGTCGCAGCACTCCAGCGATGCGCGCAACCTGGCCAGCGAAGGCCAGGCCGTGGTCGACCAGACCATCGCCGCCATGCAGCAGCTGTCGGCGAAGATCAGCGACTCCTGCGGCCATATCGAAACCCTGAACAGCAACACGGTGAACATCGGGCAGATCCTCGAAGTCATCACCAGCATCTCCCAGCAGACCAACCTGCTGGCCCTCAACGCCGCCATCGAAGCCGCCCGCGCCGGTGAGGCCGGCCGTGGTTTCGCGGTGGTCGCCGATGAGGTGCGCAACCTCGCCCACCGCACCCAGGACTCGGCGCAGCAAGTGCAGAAGATGATCGAGGAACTGCAGGTCGGCGCCCGCCAGGCGGTGGACACCATGACCGAAAGCCAGCGCGAGAGCACAAGCAGCGTCGGCATCGCCAACCAGGCCGGCCAGCGCCTGGGCAGCGTGACCCAGCGCATCGGCGAGATCGACGGCATGAACCAGTCCGTGGCCACCGCCACCGAGGAGCAGACCGCCGTGGTGGAATCGATCAACGTCGACATCACCGAGATCAACACCCTCAACCAGGAAGGCGTGGAAAACCTGCAGGCGACCCTGCGCGCCTGCGCCGACCTGGAGCAGCAAGCGGCGCGGTTGCAGCAGTTGGTGGGCAGCTTCCGGATTTAACGATCAGCAACACTCAACTCGTCTGGCGCGACGCACATAGGACTGAATAAAGACTAAACTCAGTCCTGCTTCCCCAGACGAGATGCTCCCATGAAGCTTTCTTCTCAGATCAAACCGATCAGTTACCTGAAAAGCCACACCGCCGAGATCGTCAAAACCATCACCGAAAGCCGTGAGCCCATGGTCATTACCCAGAACGGCGAGGCAAAACTGGTGGTCATGGATGTGAAAAGCTTCGAGCAGCAGGAAGAAACCATGGCGCTGCTGAAGATCCTCGCCCTCGGTAATCGTGAGATCGATGAAGGCCAATTCCGCGATGCGCAGGACGTGTTTGCCGACCTGGACCAGGCCGACCAGCCGTGACATTCAAGGTAGTGCTTCTGCATTCGGCGGAAACCGACCTCATCGAGTTGCGTACCTACCTCACCCAGCGGTTCTCCACCGCTACCTGGCACAACAGCTACAGCAGCCTGAAACAGGCCATTCGCCAACTGGCCACCCTGCCCTACGCCGGGGCGATTCCCGCAGAACTCGAACAACTGCATGTCGGCCACTACCGACAGATACTCTCGGGGATGAATCGAATCATCTATGAAGTACGAGACGCTACCGTCTACATCCATGTCATCGCCGATACCCGCCAAGACCTGCAAACCTTGCTGATGAAGCGGCTGCTGCGAGTCAGGCGCTAAGTATTCATGGGTCTTGAAGACCTATCGCGGGCAATCGAGCGTCGACCGGCCGCTCCTACAGAAGAACCCAAGCGTCCGTAGGAGCGAGACTTGCCCGCGCGCGATAGCGATTACGGAACGCAGAAGAACTAGAAGCTGGAACCCGGCTCGCGCAGGAACGCCAGTTCCTCCGGCGTCGATTCACGCCCGAGAATCTGGTTGCGATGGGGGAAGCGCCCGAAGCGGGCGATGATTTTCTGATGCCGTTCGGCGTAGTCCAGCAGATCGGCGAACACCGGTTGGTCGGCCAGCGGCTGCTCGTCGTGCAAGGCGGCAAACCTGGAGATCGCTTCGTTCTGCACCGCCAGGTTTTCGCAATGCTCGAACACCAGATAGATGAAGCTGCGCTGCATCGGCGCCAGCTGGCGGTCGAAATCCGCGGCAATGCCCTGGGCCACCAGCGCCTGGGCGCGCAGATCGCCGGCAAAACTCTTGGGGTTTTCGCGATACAGCATGCGCGGCAGCTGGTCGAGCAGCAGCACCAGGGCCAGCCAGCCTTGCGGGCGTTGCGCCCACTCGGTCAATCCGCCGGCCAAGGCCTGTTCCACCAGATCCCCGAAACGCTCACGCGCCTCGAGGTCCTGGCTGTCGCGCTTGCCAAACCACAGCCTGCCCTTTTCAGCCTTGATGTCCGCGGGTTTCTCGGCCGAACCGAACCACCAGTCGAGCAAGGGCTGCCAGGGCGCGGCCATGGGTTATTCCTTGTGGTAGGCGGTGACGCGGGCGACTTCTTCCTTCGAGCCGAGGAACACCGCTACGCGCTGGTGCAGGCCTTCAGGCTGGATGTCGAGAATGCGCTGGTGACCGTCGGTGGAAGCACCGCCCGCCTGTTCCACCAGGAACGACATCGGATTGGCTTCGTACATCAGGCGCAGCTTGCCCGGCTTGGATGGCTCGCGGCTGTCGCGTGGGTACATGAACAGGCCACCGCGGGTCAGGATACGGTGCACGTCGGCGACCATCGCGGCCACCCAGCGCATGTTGTAGTTCTTGTTCAGCGGGCCTTCTTCGCCTGCCAGCAACTCGCTCACGTAACGCTGCACCGGCGCTTCCCAGTGACGCTGGTTGGACATGTTGATGGCGAATTCCTGGGTGGTTTCAGGAATGGTGATGTCTTCGTGGGTCAGTACGAAACTGCCCATTTCGCGATCCAGGGTGAAGCCCTTGACGCCGTCGCCCAGGGTCAGCACCAGCATGGTCTGCGGGCCGTAGATGGCGTAACCGGCAGCAACCTGCTGGGTGCCTGGCTGCAGGAAGGCCTTTTCATTGAGCGGTTCGTTCTGGCTCAGGTATTCGTTCGGGCAACGCAATACCGAGAAAATCGTGCCGACCGGGGCGTTGATGTCGATGTTCGACGAGCCGTCCAGCGGGTCGAATACCAGCAGGTACGCGCCCTTCGGGTATTTGCCCGGGATCTGGTAGGCATTGTCCATTTCCTCGGACGCCATGCCGGCCAGGTGACCGCCCCATTCGTTGGCTTCGAGCAGGATCTCGTTGGAGAGCACGTCGAGCTTCTTCTGCACTTCGCCTTGGACGTTTTCAGTGCCCATGCTGCCCAGAACACCGCCCAGGGCGCCTTTGGACACGGCATGGCTGATCTCCTTGCAGGCACGCGCCACCACTTCGATCAGGAAGCGCAGATCGGCAGGAGTGTTGTTGCTGCGGGTCTGCTCAATCAAATAGCGACTCAGGGTAACGCGGGACATGGACGGCTCCGGAGGAATGGGGGGGCTAAAAACCCGCGCAGTTTAACGCGAGTCGGGGTGCATTTCCTCCTATGAGACGAGATCCGCCACAGAGAGTTCATGCATGGGGTTGAGCGTAGCCCGAAATCCGATCCGCAGACGTTGGCGCAGGCTGCGCTAGCCTGCGCCCTTTCGACACTACGGGGAGCGCCGAGCGGCCTATTCCAGAGCCTTCCAGATCTCCGTGGCGTACTCGCGAATGGTCCGGTCCGAAGAGAACCAGCCCATGCGCGCGCTGTTGAGCACCGCCGAACGCCACCATTGATTGCTGTCGCGCCAGCGCTCTTCGACATGCAGCTGGGCATTCCAGTAGGAGTCGAAATCGGCGCACACGTGGAAGCGGTCATAGTCGACCAGCGAATCGATCAGCCCGGTGTAACGGGCCGGATCGTCCGGCGAAAATACTCCGCCACGAATCGCCTGCAGCACATCGTTGAGACGATGGGAGGCGGCGATGTCCGGCACCGCGCTGAATTCGCCATTGCGTTTGCGTGCCTCCACCTGCTGGGCGCTGAGGCCGAAGATGAACATGTGCTCGGCGCCGACCCGCTCGCACATCTCGACGTTGGCGCCGTCCAGGGTGCCGATGGTCAGCGCGCCATTGAGGCCGAACTTCATGTTGCTGGTGCCCGAGGCCTCGAAACCGGCGGTGGAAATCTGCTCCGACAGGTCCGCCGCCGGGATGATGCTTTCGGCCAGGCTGACGTTGTAGTTGGGCAGGAACACCACCTTGAGCAGGCCGCGCACGGTCGGGTCGTTGTTCACCGTGCGGGCGATATCGTTGCTCAGCTTGATGATCAGCTTGGCCTGATGGTAACTGGCCGCGGCCTTGCCGGCGAAGATCTTCACCCGCGGCACCCAGTCGATTTCCGGCTCGGCGCGGATCGCCTGGTACAGCGCCACCGTGTGCATCAGGTTGAGCAACTGGCGCTTGTACTCGTGGATCCGCTTGACCTGGACGTCGAACAGCGCCGCCGGGTTGACCGCGATGCCCAGGCGTTCATGGATGATCGCCGCCAGCGCGCGCTTGCTGTGCAGGCGTTGCTCGGCGAACTGCTTGCGAAAGGCCGACTTCTCGGCGAAGGGTTCGAGCTTGAGCAACAGCTCCTCGGGGTTGTCCAGCAGCTCCGGGCCGACGGCTTCGACCAGCATCGCCGTCAGCTTGGGGTTGGCCTGGTACAGCCAGCGGCGGAAGGTGATGCCGTTGGTCTTGTTGTTGATCCGCTCCGGGTACAGCTTGTGCAGCTCGGAAAACACCGTGCTGCGCATCAGCTGGGTGTGCAGGCCGGACACGCCGTTGACGCTGTGGGAACCGAGAAACGCCAGGTTGCCCATGCGCACCCGGCGGCCGTTGTCTTCCTCGATCAGCGACACCGCGCGCAGCACGTCGAAGTCGTGGATGCCCTTGGCCCGCAGCGAATCGATGTGCTGGGCGTTGATCAGGTAAATGATCTGCATGTGCCGCGGCAGCATGCGCTCCATCAGGCCCACCGGCCAGGTTTCCAGGGCTTCGGGCAGCAGCGTGTGGTTGGTGTAGGCCAGGGTCTCGACGGTGATCTGCCAGGCCGCTTCCCAGGCGATGCCATGCAGGTCCACCAGCTGGCGCATCAGTTCGGCCACGGCGATCGACGGGTGCGTATCGTTGAGCTGGATCGCCGCATGCTCGCCGAGGCTGAGCACCGAATCGTGCATGTTCTTGTGCCGGCGCAGCAGGTCCTGCAGGGACGCGGAGACGAAGAAATACTCCTGGCGCAGGCGCAGCTCCTGCCCGGCTTCGGTGCTGTCCGCCGGGTAGAGCACCCGGGAAATGCTTTCGGCCCGGGCCACCTCGGCCACCGCGCCCAGGTGGTCGCCGGCATTGAAGCGTTCCAGGTGCAGGTCTTCCATGGCTCGGGCGCGCCACAGGCGCAAGGTGTTGACGCTGGCGCCACGCCAGCCGACCACCGGGGTGTCGTAGGCCACCGCGCGCACGGTTTCCGCCGGCCACCAGACCTGCCGGGTATGGCCGGCCTCGTCGGTGACGGTCTCGACGCTGCCGCCGAAGCCGATCGAATAGATCACTTCGGGGCGCTCGAACTCCCAGGGGTTGCCGAAGTCCAGCCAGTGCTCGGTCTGCTCCTGCTGCCAGCCATCGACGATGGCCTGGCGGAACAAACCGTGTTCATAACGAATGCCGTAGCCATGGCCGGCGATGCCCAGGGTCGACATGCTTTCCATGAAGCACGCCGCCAGCCGGCCGAGGCCACCGTTGCCCAGCGCCGCATCCGGCTCCAGCAGGCGGATGCGCTCCATATCGACGCCCAGGTCGTTCAGCGCATCGCGCGCCACGTCCAGCAGCCCGAGGTTGCTCAGGCTGTCGTAGAGCAGGCGACCGATGAGGAATTCCAGGGACAGGTAATAAACGCGCTTCTGGCCTTTGCGGTAGATCTGCCGCGTATGGTCCATCCAGTGCTCGACCATGTGATCGCGCGCCGCCAGGGCGATGGCTTCGAACCAGTCATGGTCGAAGGCGTGGTCCGGGTCTTTGCCCACCGCGTAGGTGAGTTTGGTCAGGACGGCATCGCGAAAAGCGGCCACCTCAGCGTCACGAACTTGCAGTTCCTGAGTCATGAATACGACCTCGAGCGAGATAGACAGTGAGCATGGAATTGTCTGAGCCTAGTCGGTCTGACAGGAGCCAAAGACTCTGGTTCGGTGCGTCTTGCGATTGCCCGAGCAGAGGCGGCGTCTTCCGCGGCAGCTGGCAAAAATGATGCAGATGCCGTGCCGACCCTCGCACTCCCCTTGGGCAGGCGTAAATTCCGTTAAATGGTTGTTCAAAAATCCACCAGTACCGGTATGATCGCGCGCCCTGATACACACGCTGGAAACAAGCCTGATGAAGTCCAACCTGATCGCCGCCGCGGAAATCGACCGACTCGATACCTGGGCCAAGTATTCCGCGCCCATGTGCGGCTCCTGCATGTCCAGCTGCTGCACCCTGCCGGTGGAGGTCAAGATCAAGGATCTGATCCGCATCGGCATCGTCGACGAATTCGAGCGCGGCGAGCCGGCGAAGAACATCGCCAAGCGCCTGCAGAAGGAAGGCATCGTCGAGCGCTACAACCAGAAGTCCGAAATCTTCACCCTGCAGCGCATGAGCAACAACGACTGCCTGTATCTGGATCGTAAGAGCCGCCTGTGCACCATTTATGACAAGCGCCCGGACACCTGCCGCAACCACCCGAAGATCGGCCCGCGCCCGGGCTATTGCGCGTACAAGCCCAAGCCGGTGGAGCGCCCGACCAACACCAGCAGCCGGACCCTGGAACGCTTCTGAGCCCCGGCCTGTGCCTGCAACTCCGTTCCCCACGTAACCCTGCCGCCCTGTAGCCGCTGCCGAGCCTTGGCGAGGCTGCGAACGGCTGCAAAGCAGCCGCAGTACGGGCCACTGCAGAGTTTCAGATACACCGTTTTACGACCGCTACGCGGTCGATCGCAGCCTCGCAGGCTCGGCAGCGGCTACAGGACCCGAGCTTTTTCACAGATCAAAAAAAAACGCCCCCGGCCTTTCGACCGGGGGCGTTTTTATTCAGCCTGAACTAAAGGATCAGTTCTTGGCTTTCTTGGCAGCGCGGGTACGCTCGCCTTCGTCCAGGATCTTCTTGCGAAGACGGATGGACTTAGGAGTCACTTCACACAATTCATCGTCCTGGATGAATTCCAGAGCCTGTTCCAGGGTGAAACGAACCGGCGGAACCAGGGCGATGGTTTCGTCCTTGCCCGAAGCACGCATGTTGTCGAGCTTCTTGCCTTTGGTTGGGTTCACGCCCAGGTCGTTGTCACGGCTGTTCAGACCAACGATCTGACCGTTGTAGATTTCCTGGCCGTGCTCGACGAACAGCTTGCCGCGCGCCTGCAGGGTTTCCAGGGAGTAGGTCAGGGCCTTGCCGGTCTCGACCGAAACCAGTACGCCGTTCTGACGGCCGGACATGTGGCCGGACTTCATCGGAGCGTAGCGATCGAAGATCGAGGTCAGGATGCCTGCACCGTTGGTCAGGGTCAGGAACTGGTTACGGAAACCGATCAGACCACGGGCTGGAATGTTGTATTCCAGGCGTACACGGCCCTTGCCATCCGGAACCATGTTGCTCAGGTCGCCCTTACGCAGACCCATTTCTTCCATGACCTTGCCCTGGGATTCTTCAGGGATGTCGATGGTGACGTTTTCGAACGGTTCCTGCTTCACGCCGTCGACTTCACGGATGATCACTTCAGGACGGCCAACGCCCATTTCGAAACCTTCGCGACGCATGGTTTCGATCAGTACCGACAGGTGCAGCTCACCACGGCCGGAAACCTTGAACTTGTCGGCCGAGTCGCCTTCTTCAACGCGCAGTGCAACGTTGTACAGCAGCTCTTTGTCCAGACGTTCCTTGATGTTACGGCTGGTCACGAACTTGCCTTCTTTACCGCAGAATGGCGAGTCGTTGACCTGGAAGGTCATGGAAACGGTCGGCTCGTCGACGGTCAGCGGCTTCATCGCTTCGACAGCGGTTGGATCGCACAGGGTGTCGGAGATGAACAGCTCGTCGAAACCGCTGATGCAGACGATGTCGCCGGCAGCCGCTTCTTCAACGTCCACACGGTGCAGACCATGGTGACCCATCAGCTTCAGGATACGGCCGTTGCGCTTCTTGCCGTCGACGTCGATAGCGACAACCGGGGTGTTCGGCTTGACGCGACCGCGAGCGATACGGCCAACGCCGATCACACCCAGGAAGCTGTTGTAGTCCAGAGCGGAGATCTGCATCTGGAACGGACCGTCACGGTCAACGGCCGGAGCCGGAACGTTGTCGACGATCGACTGGTACAGCGGGGTCATGTCTTCGGCCATGTCGGTGTGGTCCAGACCGGCAATACCGTTCAGGGCCGAGGCGTAGACGACTTTGAAGTCCAGCTGTTCTTCGGTGGCGCCCAGGTTGTCGAACAGGTCGAAGATCTGGTCCAGAACCCAGTCAGGACGCGCGCCTGGACGGTCGACCTTGTTGATGACCACGATCGGACGCAGGCCGGCTTCGAACGCCTTCTTGGTCACGAAACGGGTTTGCGGCATAGGGCCGTCTTGAGCGTCGACCAGCAGCAGAACGGAGTCGACCATCGACATTACGCGTTCGACTTCGCCGCCGAAGTCGGCGTGGCCCGGGGTGTCCACGATGTTGATGTGGTAGCCGTTCCAGTTGATGGCGGTGTTTTTCGCCAGGATGGTAATACCGCGCTCTTTTTCCTGGTCGTTGGAGTCCATCACGCGCTCGTCGTTGAGCTCGTTGCGCTCCAGGGTGCCGGATTGACGCAGGAGTTTGTCTACCAGGGTGGTTTTACCGTGGTCAACGTGAGCAATGATGGCGATGTTGCGTAGATTTTCGATCACTTGTGTATCTCGATCAGAGGATTCGGTGTGCTGACAACTGCTGGCAGCGATTAACAATAGAGTCCGGCAAGGCCGTTACAGCTTGACGGTGGCGTCGGGGGGCCGGTGACGCAAGCCACAGGCAAACAGCCCCGGGCACTTAGCTCGGTCTATAAACGCGCACATTGGCATGTCCCTCACTGAGCAGATGGTGAGCATGCAGGCGACTCATGACGCCTTTGTCGCAATACAGCAGGTACTGGCGAGTAGGGTCCAGTTCCTTGAAGCGTGCATTCAATGCATAGAACGGCAGCGCTTTTATCTCGATGCCAGAAAGTGTCAGCGGGTCGTCTTCCTGAGCATCCGGATGACGGATGTCGATCACGATCTGGCCCGCCAGCGCCTCGCTGACTTCTTCGATCTGCAAATCCTGGCCCAGTTCGTCGATTACCCGATCGATCGGCACCAGTTTGGCCCGCTCGATCGCACGCTCGAGCACCGCCATGTCGAATTCTTTCTCTTCATGCTCCACGCGATGGCGCTTGGCGTGGGTCTTGGGGTTCACCGAGATGACCCCGCAGTACTCCGGCATGTGCTTGGCGAAATCGGCGGTGCCGATTTCGTTGGCCAGGTCGATGATGTCCTGCTTGTGGCTGGCGATCAGCGGGCGCAGCACCAGCTTGTCGGTCACGCAGTCGATGACCGAGAGGTTCGGCAGGGTCTGGCTCGACACCTGGGAAATCGCCTCGCCGGTGACCAGCGCGTCGATGTGCAGGCGGTCGGCGATGCTCGACGCGGCACGCAACATCATACGCTTCAAAATGACGCCCATATGACTGTTGTCGACTTTGCCGAGGATTTCGCCGAGCACTTCCTCGAACGGCACGCTGACGAACAGCACGCGCTGGGAGCTGCCGTACTTCTTCCAGATATAGTGCGCGACTTCCATCACGCCCAATTCGTGGGCACGCCCGCCCAGGTTGAAGAAGCAGAAGTGGCTCATCAGGCCGCGACGCATGATCTGGTAGGCCGCCACCGTGGAATCGAAACCGCCGGACATCAAAACCAGGGTCTGTTCCAGGGCGCCCAGCGGGTAACCGCCGATGCTGTTGTGCTGGCTGTGGATCACGAACAACCGTTGGTCGCGAATTTCCATCCGCACTTCGATTTCCGGTTCTTTCAGGGAAATCCCGGCGGCGCCGCACTGCCGACGCAGCTGGCTGCCGACGTATTTCTCCACATCCATGGAGCTGAATTCATGCTTGCCGGCACGCTTGCAGCGCACGGCGAAAACTTTCCCCGCCAGCGCCTCGCCAAAGTGCTGCTTGCACTTGGCGACGATGTCGTCGAAGTCGCCCAACGGGTACTCATCGACCTGCAGGAAATGCGCGATGCCCGGCATGCAGCTCAGGCGCTCGGTCATCTCCTTCAAGGCTTTCGGCTCGCTGACGGCGGTTTCCAGCTCGAGGTTGTCCCACACACCATTGACCACCACAGCCGGGTCCAGATCGCGGAGCACGGCACGGATGTTCTTGGCCAGCTGACGGATGAAACGCGTCCGTACCGGGCGGCTCTTGATGGTGATTTCCGGGAAAACTTTAACGATTAGTTTCATGAAAACAGCGCGCGCTGGGCCAGCCGAAAAAGGGGGGCGCGGATTATAGCGGAAATTGCTCAAGGTTTAACCAATTAATGTGCACTCGGTTTTTCATGCACCAAAACAGGTCATCGCCAGATAAAAACGCAACATTGCGGTGCGTCGATTTGCCAATCTGGCCCAAATAGCGCCCGGAATGCGTGAGTTTGGGGCATAAAACCCAACTCAGGGCACTGGCATGCAATTTGCTCCCTTGTGAGGCAGGTTGCCATGGCAGAGTATCTGCGCCGGCATCACCCACATTCTAAGGGCACACCAACACTCGCCCGAAGCCACCCGGAGGACACTATGTCGAAGTCGGTTCAACTCATCAAAGATCATGACGTCAAATGGATTGATCTGCGCTTCACTGACACCAAAGGCACTCAGCACCACGTGACCATGCCGGCCCGTGATGCGCTGGATGACGATTTCTTCGAAATCGGCAAAATGTTCGACGGTTCCTCCATCGCTGGCTGGAAAGGCATCGAAGCCTCCGACATGATCCTGATGCCGGTTGACGAAACCGCCGTCCTGGACCCGTTCACCGAAGAGCCGACCCTGATCCTGGTCTGCGACATCATCGAACCTTCGACCATGCAGGGCTACGATCGCGACCCACGCGCCATCGCCAAGCGTGCCGAGGAATACCTGAAGTCCACCGGTATCGGCGACACCGTATTCGTAGGTCCAGAGCCTGAGTTCTTCATCTTCGACGAAGTGAAGTTCAAGTCCGACATCTCCGGCTCCATGTTCAAGATCTTCTCCGAGCAAGGCTCGTGGATGTCCGACCAGGACGTGGAAGGCGGCAACAAAGGCCACCGTCCAGGCGTCAAGGGCGGCTACTTCCCGGTTCCTCCGTTCGACCACGACCACGAGATCCGTACCTCCATGTGTAATGCCATGGAAGAAATGGGCCTGGTCATCGAAGTTCACCACCACGAAGTGGCGACTGCCGGCCAGAACGAAATCGGCGTGAAATTCAACACCCTGGTCAACAAGGGCGACGAAGTTCAGACCCTGAAGTATTGCGTGCACAACGTGGCCGACGCCTACGGCCGCACCGCTACCTTCATGCCTAAGCCTCTGTACGGCGACAACGGCTCGGGTATGCACGTGCACATGTCCATCTCCAAAGATGGCAAGAACACCTTCGCTGGCGAAGGTTATGCCGGCCTGTCCGACACCGCCCTGTACTTCATCGGCGGCATCATCAAGCACGGTAAGGCCCTGAACGGTTTCACCAACCCTTCGACCAACTCCTACAAGCGTCTGGTCCCAGGCTTCGAAGCTCCGGTCATGCTGGCCTACTCGGCTCGCAACCGTTCCGCTTCGATCCGTATCCCTTACGTGTCGAGCCCTAAAGCCCGCCGTATCGAAGCACGCTTCCCGGATCCGGCTGCCAACCCATACCTGGCCTTCGCTGCCCTGCTGATGGCCGGCCTGGACGGTATCCAGAACAAGATCCACCCTGGCGACGCCGCCGACAAAAACCTGTACGACCTGCCGCCTGAAGAGGCGAAAGAGATCCCACAAGTTTGCGGCAGCCTGAAAGAAGCCCTGGAAGAGCTGGACAAAGGTCGTGCGTTCCTGACCAAAGGCGGCGTTTTCAGCGACGACTTCATCGACGCTTACATCGCCCTGAAAAGCGAAGAAGAAATCAAGGTCCGTACCTTCGTACACCCACTGGAATACGAGCTGTACTACAGCTGCTGATCCGGTAGCGCCGCCCCACGCGGCGTGACATGCTACGTAACAAGAAAAAGGCCTCCCTCGGGAGGCCTTTTTTATTGCCCGCCCATCGCCCCGGAGCATTCCCCCGGGCCAACCATCCATGGATAATCCGCGCCTCTCGCGCCCTCTGTCAGGCGCCTCGACGAAGGGATTCGTATGCAGTGGACTCGCTCTCTCGGCCTGATCGCCTGCCTGGCGTTCGGCAGCACCCAGGCCGCTCCTTTCTATGCCGATAAATCCCTGGCCCACCCGCTGATCACTGGCCTGGCGGAAAGCTCGGCGACCCTGGCCTTTATCAAGCAGGGTGGCGGCGTCAAAGGTTATTACTCGGTCGACCCGGACGAGAGCCAGCCGCAGCTGCTGGACGACTTCGGCGATGCAACCATCGAGTCGGTGTTCAACATCGTCCTGGATGATGAGTCCCTGACCCGCCTGGTGCTGTTCAAACAGCGTGGCCAATACCGCCTGCATGCCTATCGCTATGACGAAAACGACCACCTCTATCGGCGCCTGGAGAAACTGCAGCCCGCCCTGGAGCGCATCGCCAAAGACCGCAAGAAACTCGATGCCCCGACGGTGAAACAGGCCCTGCGCCAACTGACACCGCTGAACTACAGCGTCTTCTACGAAGACTCGGGTTTCGACGAGTTCAACCAGATCGACCATTCGGCCGGCACCCTGGTGGGTTACTTCGACCAGAACGGGCAGCCCATCACCGCCAGTCCGCCCGGAGCTGAGCAGTACAGCTATAAAAAGACCTTTGCCGAAAAGGACGGGCGCTTTCTCACCGCCACCTACTGGCGCGGCGAAACGCCTGCGCTGGAGGGCGAGCCCTTGCTGTACAACTACCGGGCCAGCCGCATCGCCTGGGAAACCGAACCGCAGCGTTTCACTGGCAGTGAGGACGGGCCTTCCGTGGCCTACTCCAATTCCGGTGCCGTTGCCGCCCAGGGGACTTACGCCAAGGGCCGACGCACTGGCGAGTGGGGTATTGCCGGACCGCACAACATCTGGTCCCAGGGTCGTTATATCGATGGCAAACGCCAGGGCCAGTGGAGCCTGGCCAATGAGAGCGAAGGCTACTTCATGACCGGCGAATATCGTGACGACCTGCGCGAAGGCCGCTGGGCCATCAACCTGGCGGAGTCCGAAATACCCGAGAACGGTGGTTTTGTCACTTTTGCCCGGGACCTGCGCAATGGTCCCAGCGAAGAGCGTGAAGACGGCGTGGTGGTCGAACGCGGCGACTACCTCGACGACCTGCGCCAGGGCCCCTGGCTAACCAGGGAAGGCACCGGCAATTTCGACCAGGGTTTGCGTAGCGGCCCATGGCAACTCAAGGCCGCCGAAGGCCATACCCACAGCGTCGGGTTTGTCGCCGACAAAATGGAAGGCGAACTGCGCGATACCGACACCAAGGGGGTATTGCGGGTGATCGAGCACTATCGCGGCGGCATTCTCTGGGGCACCCAGGAGGGCTACAACGACGCCGGCCAGTTGATGTACTCCTACAACTACGAGAACGGCCAGCGCGAGGGCCGTTCGCTGATCTACAGCGCCGATGGCAAGGTGCTGCTGTCGGACATGAGTTATCACAATGGCAACAAGCAAGGGCCCTACCTGACCTTCCTCGCCGACGGTTCGCCCGCCACCATCGGCCGGGTCGAAGGCAGCGATTTCATCGGCCTGATGACCCAGCTGGACGAGTATGGGCAGATATTCTCCGCCACACCCCGCTGCCGCTTCGAAAGCTACAGGAGCGAAGTGCAGAACTGCGGCATGGCCCGTGAGTTCAGGCAAGGCCGGGTCACCAGTGAGCGCGACTACCTGTTCGGCGAGTTGCAGGAATACCGCGAATACGATGCCCAGACCGGGCGCAAGATCCGTGAGCGCGTCATCGGCGCGGACGACAAGGTCAGCGAAATCACCTACTACGACAACGGCCAGATCGATTGCCAGGTGAACAAGGTCGGTTTCGAGTGGATGACCATCAACCAACAGCGGCTCAAGAACCATGGCAAGGCCAAGCTGGCCGGCGAACAGCTGTGCTATCACCGCAACGGCGCGATCAAGAGCCGCGAGTTGATCGACAACGGCTTGAGCGCCTGCCGGATCGTCTATGACGAAAGCGGCCAGCGACTGTCTTCCAGCCCGACCAATTGCGGGGCGCCCGCGACCGCCGCGGCCGGCCAATGAACCACCTTGCACCCGGCGCTTGCCAGGCACTGCGGTTTTGCGTGCATCATGGCCGCCGATTTGTCCCCAAGAAGCCGAGACCGCCCATGACTTCGCGATTCTGCCTTGCCCTGTTGACCCTGTTGCTGGCCGGCAATGCCTGCGCCGCCCCTGCCACCCTCGGCCCGCTGTTGGCCAGCATCGAAGAACGCCTGGCCATCGCCGACCAGGTGGCCCTGAGCAAATGGGACAGCCACAAACCGGTGGAAGACCGCCCGCGCGAGCGTGAGGTGATTGCCGGCGCGGTGGCCCAGGCGCCGGCCTACAAACTCGACGGCGCGGCGGTGGAACAGTTCTTCGCCGCGCAGATCGAGGCCAACAAGCTGGTGCAGTACGCCCATCTGTCCGAATGGACCTTGCAAGGCCAGGCACCGGACGCCCCGCGCCCGGATCTGGTGGGGCAGATCCGCCCGCAACTTGATCGGTTACAAAAACGCCTGCTGCAGCAACTGGCGGATTTCAGCCCCCACCGCAATGACCCGCAGTGCCCACAATGGCTGGCCCAGGCCACCCACGAAGGTGATCGGGCACCACTGCGCCAACTGGCGCTGGTCCGCGCCACCGCCGAGCTTTGTGTGTTCAAAGGTTGAAGCGGCGAACCCGGGCCCGGTCCGCGGCTCTATGCTGGAGGCACTTCCATCCTTGAAGCCGCCGACCCCAGCGCCCAGGAAAGCCGCCATGCGTGTGCACTGTCTCTACCTGCTGTTGCTGACCGCCCTGCCGGCCGCCGCGCAGATCTACCGCTACACCGACGCCCACGGCAATACCGCCTACAGCGACCAGCCGCCGGCCGGCGTGTCCGGTCAGGCCGTCGAGCTCGCGCCGCTGAATCGCATCGAGGCACCCCGGCCGCTCACACCGCCCGGCGTCGAGCCTGAACAGACGCCACCCTCCAACGCACCGACCTATACCACCCTGGAGCTGAGCGGCGTACCGAACGGCGGCGTGATCCGCGCCAACAACGGCACCTTCAATATCGAGGTCCGTCTGCAACCGTCCCTGCACAACGAGCATCGCCTGCGCCTGCTGCTGGACGACCAACCCTATGGCCAGCCCGGCAACCTGCCGAACCTGCAACTGGTGAATATCGATCGCGGCGAGCACCGCCTGGCGGTGCAAGTGCTCGATGGCGAGCGGGTGATCCAGCAAAGCCCGACGCTGACCTTCACCCTGCAACGGGTTCATCGACCCTGAGGTGTTGTCGCGCCTGAATCTGCGAATACAGGCGCCGCTCATGCTCAAGCAGCCAGCGTTTGCGCCAGAGCCCGCCGCCATAACCGGTGAGCGAACCGTCGGAACCTATCACCCGGTGACAGGCAATCACGATGGCGATCTGATTGGCGCCATTGGCCCGGGCCACGGCCCGCACGGCGGAGGCCGAACCGATGCCGCTCGCCACCTCGGCATAACTGCGGGTAGTGCCCGGCGCGCAACAACGCCGAGCGGTAGATCCGCCTCAGGCGCGCTCGATCACCATGGCCACGCCCTGGCCCACGCCCACGCACAGGCTGACCACGGCGTAACGCTGGTTGTTGCGTTGCAAGGTGCGGCAGGCGCTCAACACCAGCCGGGCGCCGGACGCACCCAGTGGGTGGCCGATGGCGATGGCACCGCCATTGGGGTTGACCCGCGGATCGTCGAAATCCAGGTCCAGGGCCTTGAGGCAAGCCAGCACCTGTGGCGCGAATGCCTCGTTGATCTCGATCAGGTCGAGCTGCTCCAGGCCGATGCGGGCCCGCTGCAGCGCCAGCAGAATCGCCCTGTGCGGGCCGATACCCATGAACTGCGGCTCCACGCCGACCGACGCCGATGAGAGGATTCGCGCCATGGGAGCGACCCCATGTTGCCTCCCGATCTCACGGCTGCCGAGCAGCAACACCGCCGCGCCATCGTTGATCCCTGAAGCGTTGCCGGCGGTCACCACGCCCTCCGCGAACAGCGTCGGCAAGCGCGACAGGGCCGCCAGGCCGGAGCCGGGGCGCGGATGTTCGTCATCACAGACGGTCGAGACCGGGCCCTTGCGCCCGGCCGTCACCTCGACGGCCATGATCTCGCCGTCCAGCACCCCGGCCAGCAAGGCCGCCTGGTAACGCGCCTGGGAAGCGGCGGCGAAGCGATCGGCGTCCTCGCGGCTGATGGCATAGAGTCGGGCCAGGTTATCGCCGGTCTCGGGCATGCTGTGGTTGCCATAGCGCTCCACCAGCCGCGGGTTGGCGAAACGCGCGCCGATGGTGCTGTCGGCCACGTCCAGGCTTCGGCTGTAGGCACTCTCGGCCTTGGCCATGATGAAGGGCGCCCGGGACATGCTCTCGACCCCGCCGGCCAGGTACAGCCGGCCTTCGCCGCAGGTGATCGCCCGGGCCGCGTCGATCACCGCCGACAGGCCACTGGCGCACAGGCGGTTGACCGTCTGCCCGGGTACGCGCCAAGGCAGCCCGGCGCTGAGCAAGGCATTGCGCGCCAGGTTGCGGCTGTCCTCGCCGGCCTGGTTGGTACACCCGAGGATCACCTCTTCCAGCGCCTCGGCCGGTAGCCCCGAGGTTTCCAGCAAACGCACCAGCAACGGCCCCACCAGGTCGTCCGGGCGCACGCTGGCGAGGCTGCCGCCATGCCGGCCGAAGGGGGTGCGCAAGCCGCTGTAGATATAGGCATCAAGCATGAAAGGACTCTCGCAGCACTAGGGATCGGCAGGCCTCAGGCCGGCAGCGGGTTTTCCGGCTGGCGCAGGGACAGGCCCAGCAGGGCCCGACGGCGCAACCAGCCGCTGGGGCGATAACGCGGGTCGCCCGTGAGTGCGTGCAGGCGCTCGAGGATCTGCAGCAGGCGCTCGGGGCCCAGTTGGTCGCCCCACTCCAGCGGCCCCAGCGGATAGCCGAGACCCAGGCGTACCGCCGCGTCGATATCGGCCACCGAGGCGATGCCCTGCTGGGCGATATCGCAGGCCAGGTTGACGATCGACGCCAGGGTGCGCTGGACGATGAAGCCGCAGCTGTCGCGGATCATCGTCACCGTGCCGCCGTCGGCGCTGAACAGCGCGTGGGCGGCGTGCTGCATGTCTTCGCGGGTCGCCGGGTTGAGCATCAGGCAGCGCTGGCTGTCGAGCGCGGTCAGGGTGTCGATCGCCACGGTGCGCGACGGGTCCGTGGCATGGCGCAGGGCCGCCTCGGTGGCGTCATCGCCCAGTGGCGCCACCAGGCACAAGGCCGAGGTGGAAGGTCGCAGGCCGTTCTCGACCCGGGCCCCCAGGCGTTCGAGCAGGTCCAGCAGACGCAGCCGGCCGACCTCGTCGTCGGCAACGATCCACACCGGCGGCAGTGCCGCGCAGTGGGGCACGGCCTGTGGCGGGCGCCGCGTATCGCCTGGCTCGTCATAGAGGTAGAAGCCCTGCCCGCTCTTGCGCCCCAGGTGCCCACCCGCCAGCATCAGCCGCAGCACGGGATGCGGCCGATAACGCGGTTCCTCATAGAACTGCCGGTAGACCGACTCCATCACCGGCACGCTGACATCCAGTCCGATCAGGTCGAGCAGCTCGAACGGCCCCATGGCGAAACCGGCGCTGTCGCGCAGCAGCGTATCGATCAGCCACGCTGGGGCCACGCCCTCGCTGAGGATGCGCAGCGCCTCGGTGCCAAACGCCCGCCCGGCATGGTTGACGATAAAACCGGGAGAATCCTTGGCCCGCGCCGGGTAGTAGCCAATGGCGCGCACCAGCTCCTGCAAGCGGGCGCCGACGGTGGTGGCAAGGCCGTCGATCACCTCGACAATGCGCATCCGTGGCACTGGATTGAAAAAATGCAGGCCGGCGACGCGCTCCGGATGGCGGCAAACCGAGGCAATCGCGGTGATCGACAGCGACGAGGTATTGCTCGCCAGGATCGCGCTCGGCGCCAGCACCTCCTCCAGTTGCCGAAATAGCTGCTGCTTGGCCTCCAGGTCCTCGACTATCGCCTCGATCACCAGTTGGCAGTCATGCAGCACTTGCAGGCTGTCGACCACTTCCAGGTTGAGCATGGCCGCCGCGGCGTCCTGCGGGGTGATGCGGGCCTTCTCGATCTGCTGGGCGAAGATCGTCGCCAGCTGTTCCCGGGCCGTGCCCGCGGCCCCCGGGTGCGCATCGAACAAAAATACCTTGAGCCCGGCCATGGCCATGACCTGGGCGATGCCCCGGCCCATGGCCCCGGTGCCGACCAGGCCGATGCGTTGCAATGGTTGTGTGGTCATTTCCCCTGGTACTCCGGTTTGCGTTTCTCAAGAAAGGCCTGCATGCCTTCGCGTTGGTCATGGGAGCCGAACAGCAGCTGGAAAGCCTTGCGCTCCAGCACCAACGCCTGCTCCAACGGCAGGTCCATGCCGGCCAGCACCACCTCCTTGATCTGCGCCACGGCCAGCGGCGGCATGCCGGCGATGCTGGTGGCCAGGGCCAGGGCTCGCGGCAGGGTTTCGCTGTCCGCCACCACCTCGCTGACCAGGCCCAGGCGCAGCGCCTCGTCGGCCGGGACCTGGCAGCCGGTGAGCAGCAGGCGCAGCGCCTGGAACTTGCCGATGGCGCGCAGCAGGCGCTGGGTGCCCCCCGCCCCGGGCATCACCCCGACCTTGATTTCCGGCTGGGCAAAACGCGCCGAGTGGCCGGCGACGATCAGGTCGCAATGCATCGCCAACTCGCAGCCACCGCCCAGGGCGTAGCCATTCACCGCGGCGATGACCGGCTTGCGGCACGCCGAGATGGCTTGCCAGTGGCGCTCGGCATGCCGGGCATAGAGCTGCAGCGCGCTGGCGTTCACCAGCTCGCTGAGGTCGGCGCCGGCAGCAAACACCGTATCGCCGCCGGTGAGCACCACGACCCGGGTCTCGGGGCAGGTATCCAGGCGGCGAAAGTGCTCGGCCAGCTCCTCGCGCAGCGCCATGTTCAGCGCGTTGAGGGCCTGCGGGCGGTTCAGCCGCAGCAGCGCCACGCCCGGCGCGGGGCGCTCCAGCAGGACCAGGGGTTGAGGGCTAACGGACTCGGAATTCATGGAGTCTCCTGATGCAGATAGGAACCTGAGAAGCGCGCCAGAGGCCCGGCCGGGACTCTGGGCGCAGCCCTTCACTCGCGGACGATGCCGTGCTCGAACAGGTTTTCGATCGTCTGGTTGTCGAGGCCCAGGCCTTCGAGAACCTCGCGGGTATCCGCGCCCAACGCCGGCGGGGCACTGCGATAGGTGGCCGGGGTCCGCGACAGCTTCACCGGCGAACCGACGCCGCGGTAGTCGCCGATCTCCACCAGCAGGCCGCGATGCCGGGTATGCGGGTGCTCGACCACCTTGTCGATGGAGGCAATCGAGCCGCAGGGCACGCCCAGGCGGATCAGCCGTTGCGCCAGGGCCGTGCCGTCGTGCTCGGCCAGGCGCGCCTCCAGCGCCTGCTTCAGCGCCTCGCGGTTGACCGAGCGGCAGCCGTTGTCGGCAAAGCGCGGGTCGTCCAGCAAGGCGCCGGCGTCCAGCTGTTCGCACAACTTGGCGAACTGCCGGTCATTGCCGACCGCCAGGAAGATCGGCTCGGTGCCGGTGCGGTAACTGTCGTAGGGGGCGATATTCGGATGGGCGTTGCCGGTGCGCTGCGGGGTCTTGCCGGCGGCGAAATAGTTGGCCAGATGCGGGTGCAGCAGGGACACGCCGCAGTCGTACAGGGTGATGTCGAGGGACTGCCCCAGGCCGCTGCGGTGGCGTTCGTTGAGCGCCAGGAGAATCCCCGCCAGGGCATTGAGCCCGGTGACCATATCGACGATCGGCAGGCCGATGCGCAGCGGGCCGCTGTCGGCTTCGCCGTTCACGCTCATCAGCCCCGCCATTGCCTGGATCACCGCGTCGTAGCCGGGCAGCCCGCCCAGCGGGCCGTCACTGCCAAAACCGGAAACCGCGCAGTGGATCAGGGTCGGGAAACGCTGGCTCAGCACCTCGGCATAACCGATGCCCCAACGCTCCAGGGTGCCGGGCTTGAAGTTCTCCATCAGCACGTCGGCGTCTTCCAGCAGACGCATCAGCAGCTGGATGCCCGCGGGTCGGGACAGGTCCACGGCGATCCCCTGCTTGTTGCGGTTCACGCCCCTGAAATACGAAGCGTCGGCGCCCTCGAAAGGCGGGCCCCAGCCGCGGGTCTCGTCACCGTTCAGGGGCTCCAGCTTGATCACATCGGCGCCGTGGTCGGCCAGGGCCTGGGAGCAGTAGGGTCCACCCAGCACGCGGCTGAGGTCGATGACTTTCAGGCCGGCCAGGGCCCCTTTTGAATGGTTCATGGCAGTTCTCTGACAAAAATGGACAGGGCCGTTCAGGCCGGCAACAGCTGCATCGCATCGGCTTTCGACAGCGCGCTTTCCTGGGCCAGGAGCGCCAGCAGCTCAGGCTCAATCGATACCTCCGGACGCAGCGGATCGCGGGGCAGCAGCTTGTGCTGGAGCAGCAGATGGGCCAGGGCCAGGCGCCGGTAATCGGGGGCCTGGCGGCTCGCTTCCCAGGCCATGAAGATCGCCGTGGCGGTGTGATAAAGGGCACTGCCGGCCAGGCGCACCTGGTCGTCGCGGCGCTCTTGTGCGACCTTTTCGATAGCCGCGACCGCACGCTGCAGGACCGTCTCGAACAGGCGCTGGCTGGCCGCCGGCAGGTCAGCCTCGGCGAGCAGGCCGGCGAGGTAGTGCCGCAGCGGCTCCAGGGCCTGCTCGCGGGTCACGGCGCGGGCGATATCCAGCGCGACGATGTTGCTGGTGCCCTCCCAGATCGAGCCCAGGTGGGCATCGCGCACCAGCCGCGCATCGCTCCACTCCTCGATGTAGCCAACCCCGCCGCGTACTTCCATGGCGTCCCCGGTAACCCGACGCGCATCGCGGCAGGCGCGGAACTTGATCAGCGGGGTGAGGATGCGCACGCACTTGCGCGCCGCCTCGTCGCCGGCATCGGCCTTGGGCAGCAGCGTGGCGATCTGCATGAACATCGAACGGGCCTGCTCGGCGGGCAGCATCATTTTCAGCAGCTGGCGCTGCATCAGCGGCATCTCGATCAGATGGCGGCCAAAGGCCCGGCGCTGGCGGGCGACATACAGCGCCTCGTTGATCCCGCGACGCATCAGCCCGGCGGCCCGCACCCCGTTGGACAGGCGCGACATGTTGATCATGTCAGCCATCTGCTGGAAGCCGCGGCCGACCTCGCCGATCAGGTAGGCGGTGGCGCCGTCCAGGCTGATTTCACCGCTGGCCATGGAGCGGCTGCCCAGCTTGTCCTTCAGGCGCAGGATCCGGTAGGCGTTGCGCGAGCCATCGGGGCGGACCTTCGGCAGCAGGAACAGGCTGACCCCCTTCATGCCTTCCGGTGCGTCTTCCGGACGGGCCAGGACCATGGCCAGGTCGGCGTCCGGGTTGGAGCAGAACCACTTGTCGCCGAACAGACGCCACTCGCCGTTCTCCAGGCGCGCGCGGGTTTCGGTGCGCGACACGTCGGAGCCGGCCGCCTGTTCGGTCATGAACATCGCGCCCTGGAACAAGCGGTCGAAATCCCGCGAAGCCAGGGACGGCAGGTAGCGCGCCACCAGCTCCGGCGAGCCGAATTTGCGCAGGGTGCGGGTCAGCGAATCGGTCATGCTCACCGGGCAGCACAGGCCGAACTCGGCCTGCACGAAAAGGAAGGTCAGGGCGTACTTGACCAGCGGCAGCACCGGCTCGGCGCAATGACTCATGGAGGCCAGGCCCAGCTCGGCATACGCCGCGCGCTCCAGAGCGATGAAATCCGGGTGCTTGTAAATGCTCTGCAGGTCTTCGCCACGGCGGGTGCGCGGCCGCAGTTGCGGCGGGTTCTTGTCCGCCGAGAGCGCCAGCACATCCAGCTCGCCACCGGCCCGCGCACCGAGCTGGCGCAAGCTCGGCAACCACTGAGCGTACAGTTGCGGCGCCAGGTAGACCTTGAGCAGGGCCGCCAGCCCGGCATCGCAATCGAACAGGTTCAGGCCTCGGCTATCGGGGATATTCAGGGTGTCTTGGATGGGTTCAGGCAGGGCAGTCATGACGTCTCTCCAGGCTCTTGTGCCCCGAGACTAGAGTCGCCATCGATAAGTATCTAATACAAAATCAATCAACTACGATAAGAAAATCAGATCGTAAAGCGAGGACGCCAGTATGGATCTCAAGCAGCTTCGTTACTTCGTCGCGGTCGCCGAAGAGCTGCATTTCGGCCGGGCCGCCGCTCGTCTGTTCATCTCCCAGCCGGCCCTGAGCTTCGACATCAAGAAGCTCGAAAGCCAGCTGGACGTGCAGTTGCTGAGCCGCAACAACAAGTCGGTGAGCCTGACCAACGCCGGCCAGGTGCTGCTCGACGAAGCCCGCTACCTGCTGCTGCGGGCCGAGCAGGCGCGGCGCCTGACCCTGCGTTCGGCCCAGGGTTTCGTCGGCCGGCTGAGCATCGGTTTCGTCAACTCGATCCTGCATCGCGGCCTGCCGCAGGCGGTGAGGACCTTCGAGCAGGATCACCCGGACACCGAGATCGTGCTGATGGAGATGAACAGCGCCGAGCAGGCCCAGGCGCTGCAGCGTGGGCAGATCGATATCGGCTTCGTGCACTGGAGCCACTTTCCCGAGAGCATCCGCGGCGAGCCGGTCCTCGCCGAGCCCTTCCTCTGCTGCCTGCCCCAGGGTCACCGGCTGGCGGACAAGGCGCGCATCGACCTGACGGAGCTGGCCAACGATGACTTCATCCTCTTCCCACGCAATGTCTCGCCGCACTACCACGACCTGATCATCGCCCGCTGCGTGGCGGCCGGCTTCAGCCCGCGCATCCGCCACGAAACCCGGCTCTGGCAAACGGTGGTGGCGATGGTGGCGTATGAAATGGGCGTGGCCCTGGTCCCGCAGACCCTGGCCGGCACCTGGAAGGAGGGTGTGCGCTACTGCGAAATCAGCGGCGACGGGGCGTTATCCGAGATTCACGCCATCCGCCATGCGGACAACCCGTCGGCCGCCGCGGAGAGTTTCCTGACTGTGCTCAAGGCCCTGCAAAAGCCCGTGGCGCCGGGGCTTTGAGGGCCTGCGACCATACGAAATCCCGTATCACACAATAAGATTTAATCATTATTTTTTTCATTCCTGCCTGTATAGGCTCCGTGCCGTCGGACCTTGCAAGTACGTGATGCGCCCATTCGTGCAACGAGTATCCGGAGCCGTCGTCAGACGAACCTCCCGCGGCGCAAATAACAATAACAACATGCAGGAATTGAATATGAATGCCGCCCAGCATGCTGCCGCGCACAAGAAAGCCCGCAAGGCGGGAGTCGCCTCGTTCATCGGCACGACCATCGAATGGTATGACTTCTACGCCTACGGAATCGCCGCCGCGCTGGTCTTCGGCAAGGTGTTCTTCCCCGCCGACCTGCCTGCGGGCACCGCCACCCTGCTGTCGTTTTTGACCCTCTGGGCCGGTTTCATCGCCCGCCCCATCGGCGGCATCATCTTTGGCCACCTGGGCGACAAGATCGGGCGCAAGACCACCCTGGTGATCACCCTGATCATGATGGGCGTGGCCACCACCTGCATCGGCCTGCTGCCGACCTACCTGCAGATCGGCATCTGGGCGCCGATTGCCCTGGTGGTGCTGCGCATCGTCCAGGGCATCGCGGTGGGTGGCGAATGGGGCGGCGCCATCCTCATCGCCAGCGAAAGCGCGCCCAAGGGCAAAGGCATTCTGTATGCGGCGTTCGCCCAGCAGGGCTCGCCGGCCGGCAACCTGCTGGCGACCCTGGTGTTCTTCGGCCTCAGCGCCCTCCCCGCGCCGGACTTTTTGCTGTGGGGCTGGCGCATTCCGTTCCTGCTCTCGGCGGCACTGGTTCTGGTGGGCATGGTGATTCGCCTCAAGCTCGAAGAGTCGGACGACATGAAGCGCCTGATCCAGCAGAAAAAGACCGTCAAGCTGCCGATCCTGGAGGTCCTGCGCAAACACTGGCAGATCGTGCTGCTGGGGGCCGGCGTGCTGCCGGTCATCCATGTCACCTACTTCAAGAGCACCTTTGCCCTGTCCTGGGCCACCAAGGAGCTGGGCTACAGCCAGAGCACCTTTCTCAGCGTGATCGTCATCGCTCTGGTGGTGCAGTTCATCACCCAGCCCCTGGGCGCGGTGCTGGTTTCCAGGATGGACATGCGCAAGGCCGTGGTGCTGATGCTGCTGCCGGAGTTCTTCCTGATGCCGGCGATGTTCTTCGCCGTGGAAACCGGCGTCTACTGGATCGCCGTGCTCGGCATGTGCCTGGCCACCGTGCCGCACTCGATGTTCTATGGCGCCGTCGGCGGCATCCTGGCCCGCGCCTTTCCGACCAGGGTGCGCTACAGCGGCCTGTCGATTTCCTACCAGCTCTGTTCCTTGCTGGTGGGCGGCGCCACGCCGGTCCTGGCCCAGGGCATTCTCAACAACACCGGGAGCATTCTCGGCGTGGCCATCGCCTCCGCTGGCTATGCCCTGGTGTCCCTGGTGTGCATGCTCCTGCTGCTCAAGCGCATCGGCCACAACGCCGCCGACCTGTCCACCGCCGAGCAGGCGGACGCCGACGAACTGGCCCGGGAACCCCGTGCCACGCCGCTGACCGAGGCCCCCGCCACGCTACCACCGGGTATCGACAAGGACGCCCAGCCCGCCCACTGATCCGCCATCCGCCGCACGCTTCCAGGCCCGCCAGCAAGCGGGCCTTTTTGCGTGCGCGGCGAATTCTGGACCGGCGCACGGCTGGCTATTCTTTAGCGCAGCCTCGGATAAATCGCACTATATTGGTGCATCAAGCTGCACCCGCACCCATCCACAGCCCATTTTGGTTCGAAAGTACCCAGCGCAGCCGGCAAAACGCTGCGAAACAGAACTTTAAACGTCTGTTTCAGGGCTCGAGCGCTTCTTTTCGGAGCCTTGGTTTGGTTTTTGCATTTTCTCGATAGCAGCGCCTTATTCGCGCGCGCAATCCTGGGCCGGCCCAGGATTGCCTTGTTTCAAAAGAGGTCAACATTTACCCATGACCATCAGCGATCAACTGCACCGCTTGCTACTCGACAACCTGACCACCGCGACCATCCTGCTCAACGCCGACCTGCGCCTTGAGTACATGAACCCGGCGGCGGAAATGTTGCTGGCCATCAGCGGCCAGCGCAGCCATGGGCAATTCATCAGCGAACTGTTCACCGAGTCGGCCGAAGCCCTGAGCTCCCTGCGCCAGGCGGTGGAACAGGCGCACCCGTTCACCAAGCGCGAAGCCATGCTCACCGCGCTGACCGGCCAGACCCTGACCGTGGACTACGCGGTGACGCCGATCCTGAGCAATGGCGACACCCTGCTGTTGCTGGAAGTCCACCCCCGTGACCGCCTGCTGCGGATCACCAAGGAAGAGGCCCAGCTGTCCAAGCAGGAAACCAGCAAAATGCTGGTGCGCGGCCTGGCCCACGAGATCAAGAACCCCCTCGGCGGGATTCGCGGCGCCGCCCAGTTGCTGGCCCGCGAACTGCCGGACGAGAACCTCAAGGACTACACCAACGTCATCATCGAAGAGGCCGACCGCCTGCGAAACCTGGTGGACCGCATGCTCGGCTCCAACAAGCTGCCGTCGCTGGCCATGTGCAACGTGCACGAAGTGCTGGAGCGCGTGAGCAGCCTGGTGGAAGCCGAAAGCCAGGGCTGCATCACCCTGGTGCGCGACTACGACCCGAGCATTCCCGATGTGTTGATCGACCGCGAACAGATGATCCAGGCGGTGCTCAACATCGTGCGCAACGCCATGCAGGCCATCAGCAGCCAGAACGAGCTGCGCCTGGGCCGCATCAGCCTGCGCACCCGCACCATGCGCCAATTCACCATCGGCCACGTGCGCCACCGCCTGGTGACCAAGATCGAGATCATCGACAACGGCCCGGGGATCCCCGCGGAACTCCAGGAAACCATCTTCTTCCCCATGGTCAGCGGCCGTCCGGACGGTACCGGGCTGGGCCTGGCCATTACCCAGAACATCATCAGCCAGCACCAGGGCCTGATCGAGTGTGACAGCCATCCCGGCCACACCACGTTCTCGATCTTTCTGCCACTGGAACAAGGAGCCCCATCGACATGAGCCGTAGTGAAACCGTGTGGATCGTCGATGACGACCGTTCTATCCGTTGGGTTCTGGAGAAAGCCTTGCAACAGGAAGGCATGACCACCCAGAGCTTCGATAGCGCCGATGGTGTGATGAGTCGCCTGGCCCGCCAGCAACCGGACGTGATCATTTCCGACATCCGCATGCCCGGCGCCAGTGGCCTGGACCTGCTGGCGCGGATCCGCGAGCAGCACCCGCGCCTGCCGGTGATCATCATGACCGCGCATTCGGACCTGGACAGCGCTGTCGCCTCCTATCAGGGCGGCGCCTTCGAGTACCTGCCCAAGCCGTTCGATGTCGACGAAGCGGTGTCCCTGGTCAAGCGCGCCAACCAGCACGCCCAGGAGCAGCAGGGCCTGGAAGTGATCCCGGCGCTGGCCCGCACCCCGGAAATCATCGGTGAAGCGCCGGCGATGCAGGAGGTGTTCCGCGCCATCGGTCGCCTCAGCCATTCCAACATCACCGTGCTGATCAACGGTGAATCCGGTACCGGTAAAGAACTGGTGGCCCACGCCCTGCACCGCCACAGCCCGCGGGCGGCTTCGCCGTTCATCGCCCTGAACATGGCGGCGATCCCCAAGGACCTGATGGAATCCGAGCTGTTCGGCCATGAAAAGGGCGCCTTCACCGGCGCGGCCAACCTGCGGCGCGGGCGCTTCGAACAGGCCGACGGCGGCACCCTGTTCCTCGACGAGATCGGCGACATGCCGGCCGACACCCAGACCCGCCTGCTGCGGGTGCTGGCCGACGGCGAGTTCTACCGGGTCGGCGGGCATACGCCGGTCAAGGTCGACGTGCGCATCATCGCCGCGACCCACCAGAACCTGGAAACCCTGGTGCACGCCGGCAAGTTCCGCGAGGACTTGTTCCACCGCCTGAACGTGATCCGCATCCATATCCCGCGCCTGTCGGACCGTCGCGAAGACATTCCGACCCTGGCCAAGCACTTCCTCAGCCGCGCCGCCCAGGAGCTGGCCGTCGAGCCCAAGCTGCTGAAAAGCGAGACCGAGGAATACCTGAAGAACCTGCCGTGGCCCGGCAACGTGCGCCAGTTGGAGAACACCTGCCGCTGGATCACTGTGATGGCTTCGGGGCGCGAGGTGCATATCAGCGACCTGCCGCCGGAACTGCTGAGCCTGCCGCAGGATTCGGCGCCGGTGACCAACTGGGAACAGGCCCTGCGCCAGTGGGCCGACCAGGCCCTGGCACGCGGCCAGTCGAGCCTGCTGGACAGCGCGGTGCCGAGCTTCGAGCGGATCATGATCGAGACCGCCCTCAAGCACACCGCCGGTCGCCGCCGCGACGCCGCCGTGCTGCTGGGCTGGGGCCGCAACACCCTGACGCGCAAGATCAAGGAGTTGGGGATGAAGGTCGACGGCGGGGATGACGACGACAGCGACGAGGGCTGAGCCGCATCACCCCCTGTAGCCGCTGCCGCAGGCTGCGATAAGGCCGAAGGCCTTCAGCGATCTTGAGATCCTGCGCGCCCTTCGGTCGCGATCGCAGCCTTCGGCAGCGGCTACAGGGCAAGACATTCGTGTTGTGCCGAATGACAGATCCAATCGCGGGCAAGCCTCGCTCCTAAGATGCGGTCGTGGGAGCGGGGCTTGCCCGCGATGCTTTTTGTGCACCGCAATGGTGAGCCTGCACTGCCCGAATGCGCAGCTGGGCGTGGGATTTCCCCGTGGGCGATCTCGATTTTTCTCGCAAGAACATATCCACAAAACGGCGAAAGCCCCGTAAACCGGGGCTTTCAGCTTTTCTTGAAAATTCGCTTAACCGTTTAAGCCGAAATTGGCACGCCCCCTGCAAAGACAAGATCATGAGTGCAGTCACTCACCCGTTTTGGGGACCTTGGTACAGGCAGGCCGAGAATCCCCTTCTTTACACCCCGAACCCATACCGCTCGCAGCGACGGGTTCCAGCCGGTTTGGGGAACCCTGGTACAGGCAGGCCAGGGATTCCCTCTTTAACACCCGGGCTCATCACGCTCACAGCGACGAGCCCCACCCGTTTCGGGAACCTTGGTACAGGCAGGCCGGGGCTTCCCCTCTTTACACCGGGCCCGGCGCAATCAGCGCCCCGCCCTCACGCTTTTGGGGACCTTGGTACAGGCAGGCCGGGAATCCCCTCTTTTATTCCTCGCGCAGCTGGATCTCCAGGCGCCAGCGCCCGTCGACCTCGCTGCCCGACCATTCGGCGTGCAGCGCTCTTGCTGCGACCACGTTCAGCAGCAACCCTTCCTCAGCCGCCCGCACCCGCCAGTTGGCATCCTTGTCGTTGATCTTCAACTGGCCCTTTTGCGCTCGCCCCTCGGCCTCGAACAACAGCGCCACGGCCCCGTCGATGTGCTCGCCATGAACCTTGGGCTCGTTGTTGAACCACACCACCAGGGCATTGGGCTGGACCTGCACCTCCTGCAACTCGGTGGGGTCCGGGGTGGTGAGGCGACCAATCATCAACCCGACCATCACGCCAAAGATCGCCAGCGAGCCGAATACCCGCAGCATTAGCTTCGGCCGGACGTCCGCTTCAGGCGTAGAATGCGGCCTGTCTTTTTCTTCGGAGCCGTGCATGTTTCACGTCATCCTTTTTCAACCAGAAATTCCGCCGAATACCGGCAATGTAATCAGGCTGTGCGCCAATAGCGGCTGCCACCTGCATTTGATCGAGCCGCTGGGTTTCGAAATGGACGACAAGCGCCTGCGCCGGGCCGGCCTCGACTACCACGAGTACGCCACCCTACAGCGCCATGCCGACCTCGCCAGCTGTCTTGAAAGCCTAGGCCATCCGCGCCTGTTCGCCTTCACCACCAAGGGCTCGCGACCTTTCCACGACGCCAGCTTCGCCGAGGGCGATGCCTTCCTGTTCGGCCCGGAAAGCCGTGGCCTGCCCGCCGAGGTACTGGACGCCCTGCCCGCCGAGCAACGCCTGCGCCTGCCCATGCGCGAAGGCTGCCGCAGCCTGAACCTGTCCAACACCGTGGCGGTGGCCGTCTACGAAGCCTGGCGTCAGCTGGGCTTCAAATAAGCCCCCATCTCTGCACGACTCCTTGTAGCCGCTGCCGCAGGCTGCGATAAGGCCGAAGGCCTTCAGCGTGCTCAAGACCTGGCGCCCCTTTGGAGGCGATCGCAGCCTTCGGCAGCGGCTACAGGTTTGGCGCCGGCTATCGGCGTCAACCTCGAAACCTTGGGCCCGAACATGAAAAAAGCGCCTGAAACGGCGCTTTTTTCATGGAACCCGGCAGCTTATTGAACGGTGCCTTCACCGGCCGCCTGCAGGCGTTGCAGCTCTTGCGCGTACAGCGCGTCGAAGTTCACCGGAGCCAGCATCAGGGCCGGGAACGAACCGCGGGTCACCAGGCTGTCCAGCGCTTCGCGAGCGTACGGGAACAGGATGTTCGGGCAGAACGCGCCCAGGGTGTGGCTCATCGAAGCGTCGTCCAGGTTCTTGATCAGGAAGATACCGGCCTGTTGCACTTCGGCGATGAACGCCACTTCGTCGCCGTTCTTCACGGTGACCGACAGGGTCAGCACGACTTCGTGGAAACCCTCTTCCAGCGCCTTCTGACGGGTGTTCAGGTCCAGGCCGACGCTCGGCTCCCACTGCTGGCGGAAGATCGCCGGGCTTTTCGGAGCTTCGAAAGACAGGTCACGCACATAGATACGCTGCAGCGAGAATTGCGGTGCGGATTCGTCTTCGGTCGCAGCGGTGTTCTGTTGGTCAGTCATCTCAGATCCTTCTTGATCTCGGGGTCATGTAGGGTTTGCTGAACTTGGGTGGTCAGTCAGGCCGCGAGCAGCGCGTCGAGCTTGCCGGCGCGCTCCAGGGCGAACAGATCGTCACAACCGCCCACATGGGTGCTGCCGATCCAGATCTGCGGCACGGACGTGCGCCCGGCCTTCTGGGCCATTTCGGCGCGAACCTGCGGCTTGCCGTCGACCTTGATCTCTTCGAAGGCTACGCCTTTGTTCTCGAGCAGGTACTTGGCCCGCGAGCAGTAGGGGCAGTAATCGCTGGAATAGACGACGACAGTAGCCATATCACTTCACCAGCGGCAGGTTGTCGGCTTTCCAGCTGCCAACGCCGCCGGACAGCTTGGCGGCGGTGAAGCCGGACTTCATCAGCTCGCGAGCGTGGGTGCCGGCGTGCTGACCCAGGGCGTCGACCAGAATGATGGTCTTGGCCTTGTGCTTTTCCAGCTCGCCCACGCGGGCGGCCAGTTTGTCTTGAGGGATGTTCAACGCGCCGACGATATGGCCCGCGGCGAAGTCCTTGGTCGGACGGATATCGATCACCACGCCCTGCTCGCTGTTCACCAGCGCGGTCAGTTCACGGGTGCTGAGGCTGCGGCCGCCGCGGCTCAACTCGTGAGCGATCAACAGAGCCAGCAAGATGACGAAGGCGCCGACGAGCAAGTAGTGTTCAGTGGCGAATTGAATCAGGTGAGCAACCATCAAGGAGGTTCCAGGGCGTTAAAATGTCGGCCAGTATACACAGCCCTCCGGGTCGGCCAAACCCCGCCCGGCGGTGACGCCACCGGAACTTCGCTTTAAACTGCCACTCCCTTTTTCCAACATTCTCCCAATCCAGCCACGAGTGGAATCTATGACTACCACGCCTAAACCTTTGGTCCTGATGATTCTGGATGGCTTCGGTCACAGCGAGAGCCACGAATCCAACGCTATCTATGCAGCCAAGAAGCCGGTCCTCGACCGCCTGTGCGCCAGCGTGCCGAACGGCCTGATCTCGGGTTCGGGCATGGATGTCGGCCTGCCGGACGGCCAGATGGGCAACTCCGAAGTCGGCCACATGAACCTCGGCGCCGGCCGCGTGGTGTACCAGGATTTCACCCGTGTCACCAAGGCCATCCGCGATGGCGAATTCTTCGAGAATCCGACCATTTGCGCCGCCGTGGATAAAGCCGTGGCCGCCGGCAAGGCCGTGCATATCCTCGGACTGCTGTCCGATGGCGGCGTGCACAGCCACCAGGACCATCTGGTGGCCATGGCCGAACTGGCCTTCAAGCGTGGCGCCGAGAAGATCTACCTGCACGCCTTCCTCGACGGCCGCGACACCCCGCCGAAAAGCGCCACCTCGTCGATCGAACTGCTGGATGAAACCTTCAAGACCCTGGGCAAGGGCCGCATCGCCAGCCTGATCGGCCGTTACTTCGCCATGGACCGCGACAACCGCTGGGACCGCGTGGCCCAGGCTTACAACCTGATCGTCGACGGCAAGGGCGAATTCAACGCCGCCACCGCCCAGGAAGGCCTGCAGGCCGCCTACGAGCGTGGCGAAAGCGACGAATTCGTCAAGGCCACCACCCTCGGCGAGCCGGTGAAAGTCGAAGACGGCGACGCCGTGGTGTTCATGAACTTCCGCGCCGACCGCGCCCGCGAGCTGAGCCGGGTGTTCGTCGAGGACGGTTTCAAGGAATTCGAGCGCGCCCGCCAGCCGAAACTGGCCGGTTTCGTCATGCTGACCCAGTACGCGGCAAGCATTCCGGCCCCTTCGGCCTTTGCCCCGGGCAGCCTGGAAAACGTGCTGGGCGATTACCTGGCGAAAAACGGCAAGACCCAGCTGCGCATCGCCGAAACCGAAAAATACGCCCACGTGACCTTCTTCTTCTCCGGTGGCCGCGAAGAGCCGTTCCCGGGCGAAGAACGCATCCTGATTCCGTCGCCGAAAGTCGCCACCTACGACCTGCAGCCGGAAATGAGCGCACCGGAAGTCACCGACCGGATCGTCGACGCCATCGAAAACCAGCGCTACGACGTGATCGTGGTCAACTACGCCAACGGCGACATGGTCGGCCACAGCGGCGTGTTTGACGCCGCGGTCAAGGCCGTCGAGTGCCTGGACCTGTGCGTCGGCCGCATCGTCGATGCCCTGGAAAAGGTCGGCGGCGAAGCCCTGATCACCGCCGACCACGGCAACGTCGAGCAGATGTCCGACGCTTCCACCGGCCAGGCCCACACCGCCCACACCAGCGAGCCGGTGCCGTTCATCTATGTGGGCAAGCGCGACCTGAAAGTCCGTGAAGGCGGAGTCCTGGCCGATGTGGCGCCGACCATGCTGAAACTGCTGGGCCTGCCGCAGCCCGCGGAAATGACTGGCACTTCGATACTGGTCTGATATCAAAAAGACCAAATAATGGGCCGCAAACGGCTTTTTATGACGAACGCCTCAAAGCAGTTGGCTTTGAGGCGTTTTTTTTGCAGCGAGGGGCGGGCATACTAGGCCGTCCCTTTCCCTGGTGTCGCCCGCCTCTATGCTTCGCGCCCTGATTACCCTTGCTCTGATCTGCCTGCTCCAACCGGCCTTCGCCGACGAGCGCGCGCAAACCCAACAGCAGCTGGACGCCACGCGTCAGGATATTGCCGAGCTGAAAAAGCTGCTGGGCAAGCTGCAGGAAGAAAAGTCCGGCGTGCAGAAAGACCTGCGCGGCACCGAAACCGAGATGGGCAAGCTGGAAAAGCAGGTCGATGCCCTGCAAAAAGAACTGAAGAAAAGCGAATCCGAGCTGCAGCGACTCGATGAGGAGAAAAAAAAACTCCAGAGCGCGCGCATTGAACAGCAACGACTGATCGCCATCCAGGCCCGCGCGGCCTACCAGAACGGCCGTCAGGAGTACCTCAAGCTGCTGCTCAACCAGCAGAACCCGGAAAAATTCGCCCGCACCCTGACCTATTACGACTACCTGAGCCAGGCCCGCCTGGAGCAACTGAAGAATTTCAACGAGACCCTGCGCCAGCTGGCCAATGTCGAAAAGGAAATCTCCCTGCAGCAAGCCCAGCTGCTAGTGCAGAAAAGCAGCCTCGACACCCAGCGTGAAGAGCTCGACAAGGTCCGCAAGGAACGCCAGGTGGCCCTGGCCAAGCTCAATGACGACGTGAAGGCCCGTGGCGACAAGCTCAAGGCCCGCGAACAGGACCAGGCCGATCTGGGCAAGGTCCTGAAAACCATCGAGGAAACCCTGGCCCGCCAGGCCCGAGAGGCGGAAGAAGCGCGACAGAAAGCGCTGATCGCCCAGCAGGAAGCCGAAAAAAAGCGTTTGCGTGAGGCCCAGGCCAGTGCCGACGAGAGCCCGAGCAAGCCGCCCCGAGCGACGCCCGGCCCCTTGGTTTCCAGCGCAGGCGCCTCCTATGGAGGCCCTTTTGCTTCATCCCGGGGAAAACTTCCATGGCCGGTTGATGGTCGACTGCTGGCGCGCTTCGGCGAAAGCCGCGGCGACGATGCCCGGACCAAGTGGGACGGGGTGATGATCAGCGCCTCGGCCGGCAGCCAGGTGCATGCCGTCCATGGCGGCCGTGTAGTGTTCGCCGACTGGTTGCGCGGCGCCGGCCTGCTGGTGATCCTCGACCATGGCAACGGCTACTTGAGCCTCTACGGACACAACCAGACGCTGCTTAAAGAAGCGGGCGATATCGTCAAGGCCGGCGAGTCCATCTCCACTGTCGGTAGCAGTGGCGGACAGGGCGCGCCGGCACTGTACTTCGCTATTCGCCAGCAGGGTCGCCCAAGCGACCCGGCACAATGGTGCCGCGCGCAAGGATAAGCGCGCCATCTCATTCAGGAGTTCGTTCGACATGCTGCATTTGTCCCGCCTCACCTCGCTGGCCCTGACGATCGCTCTGGTGATCGGTGCGCCCCTGGCGTTCGCCGCCGAAACCGCTCAGTCGGCAGCCGCCACGACCACCAAGGCGCCATTGCCGCTCGAAGAGCTGCGCACCTTTGCCGAGGTCATGGACCGGATCAAGGCCGCCTATGTCGAACCCGTCGATGACAAGACCCTGCTGGAAAACGCCATCAAGGGCATGCTCAGCAACCTCGACCCGCACTCGGCCTACCTGGGCCCTGAAGACTTCGCCGAGCTGCAGGAAAGCACCAGCGGCGAGTTCGGCGGCCTGGGCATCGAAGTCGGCGCCGAGGACGGCATCATCAAGGTGGTGTCGCCGATCGACGACACCCCGGCGTCCAAGGCCGGCATCCAGGCCGGCGACCTGATCGTCAAGATCAACGGCCAGCCAACCCGCGGCCAGAGCATGACCGAAGCCGTGGACAAGATGCGCGGCAAGATCGGCCAGAAGATCACCCTGACCCTGGTACGCGACGGCGGTGCGCCGTTCGACGTGACCCTGGCCCGCGCCACCATCCAGGTGAAGAGCGTGAAGAGCCAGCTGCTGGAGTCGGGCTACGGCTACATCCGCATCACCCAGTTCCAGGTCAAGACCGGCGAGGAAGTCTCCAAGGCCCTGGCCAAGCTGCGCAAGGACAACGGCAAGAAGCTCAACGGCATCATCCTCGACTTGCGCAACAACCCGGGCGGCGTGCTGCAATCGGCGGTGGAAGTGGTCGACCACTTCATCACCAAGGGCCTGATCGTCTACACCAAGGGCCGCATCGCCAACTCCGAGCTGCGCTTCTCCGCCACCGGCAAGGACGAAAGCGAAGCGGTGCCGATGGTGGTGCTGATCAACGGTGGCAGCGCCTCGGCTTCGGAAATCGTCGCCGGCGCCCTGCAGGACCAGAAACGCGCGGTGCTGATGGGCACTACCAGCTTCGGCAAGGGCTCGGTTCAAACCGTGCTGCCGCTGAACAACGACCGTGCGCTGAAGATCACCACTGCGCTGTACTTCACGCCGAACGGCCGTTCGATCCAGGCCCAGGGCATCGTGCCGGACATCGAGGTGCGCCGCGCCAAGATCACCAGCGAAGCGCAGGACAACGAGTACTTCAAGGAAGCCGACCTGCAAGGCCACCTGGGCAATGGCAACGGCGGCGCCGACAAGCCGACCGCTTCCGGCAGCAAGCCCAAGCCGATGCCGCAGGACGACGACTACCAGCTGGCCCAGGCCCTCAGCCTGCTCAAGGGCCTGAGCATCACCCGCAGCAAGTGATGGAGCCCATCGCGAGCAAGCCCGCCGCCTCCTCTGCAGGAGCGAAGCTTGCTCGCGATGGCGCCCTGATGACCGCCACACCCTGCCAAGGCTTTACCCGAACCCTATGCTTCAAACTTCCATGATCACTCACCGCCAACCCCTCCCACGGTTGTCGTGGAGGCTCATGATCGGGCTTCTGTGCCTCCTCGCCTTCACCTCGCTCCAGGCCGCCGAGCCCGCCCCGCGCAAGGCCTACCTGAGCCTGATCATCGACGACCTCGGGCAGAACCTGCCCCGCGATCGCCGCGTACTGGCCCTGCCCGGGCCGGTGACCACGGCGATCATGCCCGACACGCCCCACGCCGCCGAGTTCGCCCGCGAAGCCCATCGCGCCGGCAAGATCGTCATCCTGCACATGCCCATGGACCCGGCTACCGGCCCCTTCGCCTGGCACCCCGAGCTGCCCATCGAAGAGCTGGAAAAGCGCCTCAACGCCGCCTTCAAGGCCGTGCCCTACACCAGCGGCATCAACAACCACATGGGCAGCCGCATGACCTCCCAGCCCCAGGCCATGGCCTGGCTGATGGCCGAGTTGCAGCGCCGCCACAAGTTCTTTGTCGACAGCCGCACCAGCGCCAAGACCGTGGCCGCCGCCGAGGCGCAGAAGATCGGCCTGGCCAGCGTGTCCCGCGATGTGTTTCTCGACGACGAACGCACCGAAGCGGCGATTGGCATCCAGCTGCAGACCGCGATCAACCTGGCGCGCAAGCAGGGTTCGGCGGTGGTGATCGGCCATCCCTACCCGCAGACCCTGGCGGTGCTCGAACGCGAACTGCCCAGGCTCAAGGCCCAGGGCATCGACTGGATCGATATCAAGTTGATGATCAGCGTGCGCAGCAACAAGGCCATGGCCGGGCACGGCAAGGATGGGGTTTACCGCTGACACCAACATGCCCTGTAGCCGCTGCCGCAGGCTGCGATCGGGCGCGCAGCGGCCGCTAATGCGGCCAGCACATAATCCTGGGTGGCATGACATATCGTTGGCGACGGCTGCGCCGTCGATCGCAGCCTGCGGCAGCGGCTACAGGGGAGCAATCAGAGATAGCGCCCCATGATCTCTTCCACCACGCCTTCCTCGCGCAGTTGATCCAGCGCGGCCTGCAGCCGGGCGACGGTCTCGTCCGGCACTTCTTTGTTCAGCGCCAGGTACAGCTGGGCGCTGTGGAAGCGCAGCACGGTCTTGAGCCCGGTCACGCCTTCCTGCCTGGCCAGATAGCGCCCGGCGGGATCGCCAGTGGCCCATAGGTCGATCTGGCCGCCGACCAGCTTCCTGGCGTTGTCCTGGTCCCTCAGCACCACCAGCGGCTTGAGCCCTTGCTTGGCCAGGGTCTCGGCAATGGCGTCGCCCTTGTAGGCGCCAATCCGGTATTTGCGCGCCTGCTCCAGGGATTGCAGGGCGATCTTGCTATCGCCCCGGGCCAGCATGATCCAGTCATCCGGGCCGATGGGGCCGACCCATTTGAACAGCGGCTCCCGGTCCGGCAGCCGCGCCATGACAAACACGCCATACCCCGGCTGCTCCAGGGCGAGCTTGTAGATGCGCTCCCAGGGAAAACGCAGGGTCAGGCTGTAATTGATCCCGGCACGCTTGAACATTTCGCGGACGATATCCACGGCGATGCCGTTGATATTCTCGCCCTGGGCGAAGTTCTTGCCGTTCTTGGCCATGTTGTAGGGGGGGAAGTTTTCCGTCAGCAGCACCAGGGAGGTGCCTGGCGTTTGCGCTGCGCGAGCGCCTGCGGCGAAGAGGACCGAAGCGCTGACAAGAACAAGAAGAAGACGTTTGAACATGACGGGCTACCGGAATCCATGGCGTGCCCAAGAGTGCCGCGAGCCCGCCATGCTGTCCAGTGGCTACCGCACGACGATGCCGCGGTGCGCCATATAAGCCTTGGCTTCCGGAACCGTGTATTCGCCGAAGTGGAAGATACTTGCCGCCAGCACCGCGCTGGCGTGGCCTTCGAGGATGCCATCGGCCAGGTGCTGCAGATTGCCGACACCGCCCGAGGCGATCACCGGAATGCCCAGGGCATCGCTGATGGCGCGGGTCACACCCAGGTCGAAGCCGTTTTTCATGCCGTCCTGGTCCATGCTGGTCAGCAGGATTTCGCCGGCACCCAGGCCTTCCATCTTCTTCGCCCACTCCACCGCGTCCAGCCCGGTAGGCTTGCGCCCGCCATGGGTGAAGATTTCCCAGCGCGGGGTTTCGCCCGGCCCGGACACCTTCTTCGCATCGATGGCGACGACGATGCACTGCGAGCCGAAATGCTGCGCCGCTTCGCCGACGAACTCGGGGTTGAACACCGCCGCGGTGTTGATCGAGACCTTGTCCGCCCCGGCGTTGAGCAGGTTACGGATGTCCTGCACGGTACGCACGCCACCGCCCACGGTCAGCGGGATGAACACCTGGCTGGCCATGCGCTCGACGGTGTGCAGCGTGGTGTCGCGGCCATCGACGCTGGCGGTGATGTCGAGAAAGGTAATCTCGTCCGCGCCCTGCTCGTCGTAGCGACGGGCGATTTCCACCGGGTCGCCGGCATCGCGGATGTTCTCGAACTTGACGCCCTTGACCACCCGGCCGTTGTCCACGTCCAGGCAAGGGATGATGCGTTTAGCCAGCGCCATGGTGAGTCCTCAGCCTTGGTACGAATCGCAGAAGGCTTGCGCCTCGGCGACGTCGAGGGTGCCTTCGTAGATCGCGCGGCCGGTGATGGCGCCGATGATCCCCGGAGCCTTGGCATCCAGCAGGGCCTTGATGTCGCCCAGGTTGTGGATACCGCCGGAGGCGATCACCGGGATCCTGGTGGCAGCGGCCAGGGCTGCGGTGAAGGGTACGTTGCAGCCCTGCATCATGCCGTCTTTGGCGATGTCGGTATAAACGATGGCGGACACGCCGTCGGCTTCGAAACGCTTGGCCAGGTCGATGACCTGCACGCTGCTGACCTCGGCCCAGCCGTCGGTGGCGACGAAGCCGTCCTTGGCGTCCAGGCCGACGATCACCTTGCCCGGGAAGGCGCGGCAGGCTTGCGCAACGAACTCCGGCTCTTTCACCGCCTTGGTGCCGATGATCACGTAGCTCACGCCGGCCTTGACGTAGTGTTCGATGGTTTCCAGCGAGCGGATGCCGCCACCGATCTGGATCGGCAGGTTCGGGTAGCGCTTGGCGATGGCGGTGACCACTTCACCGTTGACCGGCTGGCCTTCGAAGGCGCCGTTCAGGTCGACCAGATGCAGACGGCGGCAGCCGCCCTCCACCCACTTGGCAGCCATGCTCACCGGGTCATCGGAGAACACCGTGGAATCTTCCATGCGGCCCTGGCGCAGACGTACACAGGCACCGTCTTTGAGATCGATAGCGGGGATAATCAGCATGCTTTTTCCTTCGTCAAAAGAGCGGCAAGCTGCAAGCGACAAGCTGCAAGCATGCGGTGTACCAATTCTTGCAGCTTGAAGCTTGCGGCTTGCAGCTGCTCCTAATTTTTCTCGAGCGCCCACAGGTCGCTTTCGATGCTTTCGAACCGCTCTTTGAGCTGGGCCTGCACATCGAAAATCGCCCTGTTGTAATAGTGCGGAGCAATTTCGCGGGTAAACAGTTCAAGAATCTCGGCCGCCTCGAACGAGCCCAGGTCGAGCTCGAAGCGATCTTCCATGAAGCGCTGGATCTTGTGATTGGCCTCACTCTCCTGCTCGGGCGTGAGGGTCAGGATCGGCGCCTTCTTCTTGACCGCCATTTACCAGCGACCGTCCCACGCCGCGAAGTTCTGCAGCAATTGCAGGCCATGGGTATGGCTTTTCTCCGGGTGGAACTGCACGGCGAAGCGCGAGCCCTCGGCCAGTGCCGCGGCGAAATCGACGCCGTAGTGGCCGCTACCTACCACTTGCCGCGCGTTGCCGGCGGCGATGTAGTAGCTGTGCACGAAGTAGAAGCGCGCCAGGTCCGGGATGTTGTGCCACAGCGGGTGGCTCACCGCCTGTTTCACTTCGTTCCAGCCCATGTGCGGGACTTTCAGGTGCTCGCCGTCCTCATGCAGGCCCTTGCCGAAGAACTTCACCTGGCCGGGGAACAGGCCGATGCAGTCGACGCCGTCGTTCTCTTCGCTGCGGTCGAGCAAGGCCTGCATGCCCACGCAGATGCCGAGGAACGGACGGTCCTGGCTGACTTCACGCACCAGCGCGTCGAAGCCCAGGCGACGGATCTCCGCCATGCAGTCGCGAATCGCGCCGACGCCGGGGAATACCACCCGGTCGGCTTCGCGAATCACATCGGCATCGCTGGTGATCAGCACCTTGCCGGCGCCAACGTGCTCGAGGGCCTTGGCCACCGAGTGCAGGTTGCCCATGCCGTAATCGATAACCGCGACCGTCTGCATTACAGAACGCCCTTGGTCGAAGGCATCTGCCCGGCCATGCGGTCATCCAGCTCCACGGCCATGCGCAGCGCGCGGCCGAAAGCCTTGAACACGGTTTCGATCTGGTGGTGGGTGTTGTGCCCACGCAGGTTGTCGATGTGCAGGGTGACGTTGGCGTGGTTGACGAAGCCCTGGAAGAATTCCTGGAACAGGTCGACATCGAAGCCGCCCACGGTGGCGCGGGTGTAAGGCACATGCATCTGCAGGCCAGGGCGGCCGGAGAAGTCGATCACCACGCGCGACAGCGCTTCATCGAGCGGCACGTAGGCGTGGCCGTAGCGACGGATGCCCTTCTTGTCGCCGATGGCTTTGGTGAAGGCCTGACCCAGGGTGATACCGACATCCTCCACGGTGTGGTGGTCGTCGATATGCAAGTCGCCTTTGCTTTCGATATCCAGGTCGATCAGCCCGTGACGGGCGATCTGGTCCAGCATGTGCTCAAGGAAGGGAACCCCGATATCGAATCGGGCCTTTCCGGTGCCATCCAGGTTGATCGAGGCTTTGATCTGGGTTTCCAGAGTGTCGCGCTCGACGGACGCCTTACGTTCGGCCATCACCAGCTCCGCAAAATCATTGGGCGAAAAAGGCGAACATTATAGGCCGGACGGCGGCTAAACAGGAACACGCAGGACAAGATCCTGACGGGCGCAACCCAATAAAGCCGGGGCTGTACCTGTCATGACAAGTAACCACCCCGTTTTCTGTAGGAGCGAGCTTGCTCGCGAAAAATCCCCAGACAACGCGCTCAGACAGAAAGAACGCGGTGCCTGGCAGAACTGATCGCGAGCAAGCTCGCTCCTACCACAAGCGCTGCTTAGTGGAACAACACCGCGGTCTTCTGCAGGGTGACCCACACGCCCCACGCCAGCGGAATACCCACCACCAGCCAGGCGGCGACCGCCAGCGGCACGCTGCCGGACGAGGCCTTCCACTCCAACACGGTGGTGCTGTCCGCGCCCTTGTCATGGCCCAGCGCCTGTTCGGCGGCCAGCTCGGCGTCAGTCATGAAGTACTTGTCGGCCACCGGACGCACCAGCAGGTTGCACAGGAAACCCAGCACCAGCAGACCGGCGAGGATGTACAGGGTGATGTCGTAGGCCGCGGCGCGTTCGACGCCGATGCTCAACTGATATTCACGCAGGTAGTTCACCAGCACCGGGCCAAGCACGCCTGCCGCTGCCCAGGCAGTCAGCAGACGACCGTGGATCGCGCCCACCATCTGGGTGCCGAACAGGTCCGCCAGGTAGGCCGGAACCGTGGCGAAACCGCCACCGTACATCGACAGGATGATGCAGAACGCCGCCACGAACAGCGCGACGTTGCCCAGGTGCCCGAGGTTCGGGATCAGCGCATACAGGGCAAAACCCAGGGCGAAGAACACGAAGTAGGTGTTCTTGCGTCCCAGGTAGTCGGAGAACGACGCCCAGAAGAAGCGACCACCGATATTGAACAGGCTCAGCAGGCCGGTGAAGCCGGCAGCGATCGCGGCGATCGACGCCAGTTGCGAGGCGTCCAGCTGACCGAAGGCCAGTTCATTGCCCAGCAGCTTGCCGGCGAAGACTTCCTGCAATAGCGGCGAAGCCATGCCGAGGATGCCGATACCCGCGGAAACGTTCAGGCACAGCACCAGCCATACCAGGCGGAACTGCGGGGTTTTCCAGGCCACGTTCACATGCACGTGACGGTGGGTGATCATCGCGTTCGCGGCTTTTTTCGCCGGCGGGGTCCAGCCCTCGGGCTTCCAGCCGGTCGGCGGCACGCGGTACGACAGCGCACCACCGATCATGAACACGAAGTAGATCGCCGCCATCACCAGGAAGCTCTGCCAGACGCCGACGCCGGTTGGCGAAGCGAAGTGGCTCATCAGTGCCGCCGCCAGCGGCGCACCGACCATCGCGCCACCGCCGAAGCCCATGATCGCCATGCCGGTGGCCATGCCGCGCTTGTCCGGGAACCATTTGATCAGGGTCGACACCGGCGAAATGTAACCCAGGCCCAGGCCGATACCGCCGATCACGCCGGAGCCGAGCCACATCAGCCAGATCTGGTGGGTATAGATACCCAGCGCCGAAATCAGCAGGCCGCCGCACCAGCACAGCGCCGACACCACACCGGCCTTGCGCGGGCCGGCGTGCTCCAGCCAGCCGCCCCAGATCGCCGCGGAGCAGCCGAGGAAGATGAAGAACAGGGTGTAGATCCAGCCGAGCATCGAGATCGGCCAGTCGCACTGGGACGAAAAGACCTGCGCGATAAAGCCCATGTCCGGGGCGCAGGCCACCGGAGCAGTCACGCCCAGGGCCTTGGACAGCGGCAACCAGAACACCGAGAAGCCGTAGGCCATGCCGATGCACAGGTGGATGGCCAGAGCGGCCGGTGGAACCAGCCAACGGTTGAAACCGGGCTTGGCGATGATGCGTTCTTTGGACAAGAACGCCGGCTGGGCGGCAATCGCGCCCGCCTCGGTGCTAGTGCTCATGAGTGTTTCCCCCAATTATTGGAATTATTCACCGGCCACTCTCCACTCACGACTTTTGCACGCAGACGTGGTCGTTTTATCGAGTGAAGCTCCATAGAGTGCGACTTTTGGTCGCGGAAGGGCAGATGAACGGCGAAAGATTACCATTTGCTCGTGACAGAAAAAGCAAACTGCCATCACCTTTTCTGCGTCATCTGTACCGGAAGACGGCAATAGCGCGCTCCTACAGAAGCGCGCGGCCCCGCCGACGACGCTTGCCCCCTCGCCAGCCCATGCGCTGCTGTCGATAATGGCCAGCCATTCCTTCGCTCTGCACAGGATTCCCCATGCCCATCGTTGTCGAGTCGCTGAAAGAAATCAGCTATCAGGATCAGCAGGACCTGCAGAAGATCTACCGCGACGCCCCGCCCTGGCTGTTCGCGCCGCAGCGCGACGATATGGAACTGATCGAGGCCGCCCTGGGCGACGGCAGCCTGATCGCCGGGCGCTTCAACGACCGCCTGCTGGGCGCCGCCCGCCTGCAACGGCACCAAGACGTCTGGCACCTGTCCCAAATGTGTGTGCGCAAGATCACCCGGCGTCGCGGCGTGGCCGAGCGACTGGTGAGCGAAGCCCGGACAATGGCCGCCCGGCACGGCGCCACCTTGCGCCTGCTGGCCCCCGCCGGGCACCTCGAAGCCCAGGCCCTGGCGGCCAAGCTGCAGATACCGCTGGATGTGCTGCAAAACGATCAGTGACCAGTGGCCAGGTCCGGGGCGTTATACTCCCCGGCTAAATTCGAATTCGACACTACAAGGACTCGCCCATGAAAGCGTTCGGCAAAATCCTGGGTCTGGTACTTCTCGGGCTGTTGCTGATCATCGTGGCTCTCGGCTTCGCCCTGACTCACCTGTTTGATCCCAACGACTACAAAGAAGAAATTCGCCAGATAGCCCGCGACAAGGCCCACATCGAGCTGACGCTCAATGGCGATATCGGCTGGAGCCTGTTCCCCTGGCTCGGCCTCGAACTGCATGAAGCCGGGGTCGCCACCCTGGCCAACCCGACCCAGCCGTTCGCCGATTTGCAGATGCTCGGTTTGTCGGTCCGCGTGCTGCCGCTGCTGCGCCGCGAAGTGCAGATGAGCGATGTGCGTGTCGAAGGCCTGAACCTGCGCCTGACCCGCAACAAGGATGGCCACGGCAACTGGGAAGACATCGGCAAGGTCGCTCCCGCCGACAAGCAAGCCGCAACCCCGGCCACCAGCACCGGCGAAACCACAACCACGACCCCGGCCACCACGGAAAAACCGGCGCAGCCGATCCGCCTGGATATCGACAGCCTGACCGTGAACAACGCCCGGGTGGAATACAACGACGAACAGAGCGGCAAGCAGTTCACCGCCGAAAGCATCCAACTGAGCACCGGCCCGATCCACGAAGCGACCAATACCCCGGTCAAGCTCACCGCCTTCCTCGCCAGCACCCAGCCGGCCGTGCGCGTGCGCACCGAGTTGAAGGGCGAGCTGCGCTTCGACCGCGTCCTCAAGCGCTACCAGTTCGAAGACATGAAGCTGTCTGGCGAAGCCGCCGGCGATCCGCTGCAAGGCAAGACCCTGACCTTCGCCGCCCAGGGCCAGCTGCTGCTGGACAAGGCCGCCAACGTCGCCGAATGGAACAGCCTGAAGCTCTCGCTCAACCAGCTGCGCGCCATTGGCGAGCTCAAGGTCAATGACCTGGACAAGACCCCGCAGCTCAACGGCGGCATCTCCATCGCCCAATTCGACCTGGCCAAGTTCGTCGACAGCATCGGCCAGACCCTGCCGGCCATGGCCGAAGGCAGCCTGAGCAAGGTCGAGCTGGTCAGCCGCCTGTCCGCCACGCCGAACAGCATCGCCCTGGAAAACATCAACCTGAAACTCGACGACAGCAGCTTCAGCGGCCGCCTGGCGGTCGAAGACCTGGCCAAGCAATCGCTGCGCGCCCAGCTCAAGGCCGACACCTTCGACGTCGACCGCTACCTGCCGCCGAAATCCGCCGAAGCCAACAGCGCCGCGGTCGCGCGCAAGGCCGAAGTACAGAGCAGCGAAGCCAGCGCCGTCGCCGGGGCCGGCAACTCGCCGCTGCCGGACGCGCCGACCAAGGGCGCCTGGAGCACCGAGCGCCTGCTGCCAGTGGAACGCCTGAGCAAGCTGGATGTGGACGCCGACCTGAGCTTCGGCCAGTTGACCCTCAACAAGCTGCCGATCCAGAACGCCACGCTCAAGGCCAACGGCCAGGGCGGCCTGCTGAAACTCGAGGGCCTGCGCGGCGAGCTGTACAACGGCAGCTTCGAAGCCAACGGCAACCTCGATGTGCGCCAGCCAACGCCACAGTTGAGCCTGCAGACCAGGATCAACCGAGTACCGGTGGAACGCATCCTGGAAAGCCAGGGGCAGACCCCGCCGGTCAAGGGCCTGGTGACCCTCGACAGCAACCTGACCAGCAGCGGCAACAGCCAGAAGGCGCTGGTCGACGGCCTCAACGGCAACGCCAGCTTCGTCGTCAACAACGGCGTGCTGCTCAATGCCAACCTCGAACAGCAAGTGTGCCAGGGCATCGCCACGCTGAACCGCAAGACCTTGAGCAGCGAGCCGCGGGGCAAGGACACACCCTTCCAGGAACTCAAGGGCAACCTGACCCTGCGCAATGGCGTGGCCAGCAACCCGGACCTGAAAGTGCGCATCCCGGGCATGAGCGTCAAAGGCAATGGCGACATCGACCTGCGCGTACTGGGCATGGATTACCGCGTCGGCATCGTCGTCGAAGGCGACAAGAGCGACATGCCGGACCCGGCCTGCCAGGTCGGCGAACGTTTTGTCGGCATCGAACTGCCGCTGCGCTGCCGCGGCCCGCTGGAACTGGGCGCCAAGGCCTGCCGCCTGGACCGCGACGGTCTCGGCCAGGTCGCGGCCAAACTGGCCGGCGATCGCCTCAGCGAAAAACTCGATGAGAAGCTGGGCGACAAGGTCAGCCCGGAACTGAAAAACGCGCTCAAAGGGCTGTTCAAACGATGAGGGCCGAGCAGTTCGCACCGGCAGTACTGGACTGGTACGACCGCCATGGCCGCCATGACCTGCCCTGGCAGCAAGAGATCAACCCATACCGCGTATGGGTCTCGGAAATCATGTTGCAGCAGACCCAGGTCAGCACTGTGCTCAACTACTTCGACCGGTTCATGGCCTCGCTGCCGACGGTCCAGGCCCTGGCCGCCGCGCCGGAAGACGAAGTGCTGCACCTGTGGACCGGCCTGGGTTACTACACCCGCGCGCGCAACCTGCAAAAGACCGCGAAGATCGTGGTCGCCGAATACGGCGGCGAGTTTCCCCGCGACGTGGAAAAACTCACCGAGCTGCCGGGCATCGGCCTGTCCACCGCCGGCGCCATCGCCAGCATCAGCATGGGCCTGCGCGCGCCGATCCTCGACGGAAACGTCAAGCGGGTGCTGGCGCGCTTTACCGCGCAGGAGGGCTACCCGGGCGAACCCAAGGTGGCCAAGCAGCTGTGGGCCGCGGCCGAGCGCTTCACCCCGCAGACCCGGGTGAACCATTACACCCAGGCGATGATGGACCTGGGCGCCACCCTCTGCACCCGGAGCAAACCCAGCTGCCTGCTGTGCCCCCTGGAAAGAGGCTGCGAAGCGCACATGCTGGGCCTGGAAACCCGCTACCCGATTCCCAAGCCACGCAAGACGGTCCCGCAGAAACGCACGCTCATGCCGATGCTGGCCAACCACGAAGGCGCCATCCTGCTGTACCGCCGGCCCTCCACCGGCCTGTGGGGCGGTTTGTGGAGCCTGCCGGAGCTGGACGATCTGGCGGACCTGGAACACCTGGCTTCGCAGCACTCGCTGGAGCTGGGCAAGCAACAGGAAATGCCCGGGCTGGTGCACACCTTCAGTCACTTCCAACTGGCCATCGAGCCCTGGCTGGTGCAGGTCCAGGCATCCGCCCATCACGTGGCCGAGGCCGACTGGCTCTGGTATAACCTCGCCACCCCGCCGCGCCTGGGCCTTGCCGCCCCGGTGAAAAAGCTGCTCAAACGCGCGGCCGACGTATTGAACGCAGGAGAGTTGCAATGACCCGCACCGTAATGTGCCGCAAGTACAAAGAACAATTGCCGGGCCTGGAGCGTCCTCCGTATCCGGGCGCCAAGGGCCAGGAGATTTTCGAGCACGTGTCCGCCAAGGCCTGGGCCGACTGGCAGAAACACCAGACCCTGCTGATCAACGAAAAGCGCCTGAACATGATGAACGCCGAAGACCGCAAATACCTGCAGGGCGAGATGGACAAGTTCTTCTCCGGCGAGGAATACGCCAAGGCCGACGGCTACGTGCCGCCGTCCGAGTAATTGCACTCAAATCGGGGCGGGAACGTAAGCGGCGGTAATAATTAAACTTTTTTTCAAAACTTGCTTGACGCCCCCCCGAAAAACCCGTTTAATGCGCCCCGTTGCCCAGATAGCTCAGTCGGTAGAGCAGGGGATTGAAAATCCCCGTGTCGGCGGTTCGATTCCGTCTCTGGGCACCACTAATACCGAAACCCCTGAATCGCAAGATTCAGGGGTTTTTTATTGCCTGCGATTTGATGCGCCTGTTTTCAGCATTGCAGCCTTCACTCAATAACTGTCATTCCAGTGCAGGTTGAGGTCGCGAATACCCGCCACTTTCATATCCACCGTGTTGCGCTCGGTATGTCCGCCACGGGTGGCGATAACCTGGTACTTGCCGGCCGGCAGTTGCACAAAGACGATGGGGCCCACCTGATTCAGGGTCAGGACCGGCTGCCCTTGCGGGTTCTGGATCGCCAGGTCGACATCCGAGGTGTATTTGTTTTCCGGGCCGACGGAAAAGGTCATGTGCAGGTTGTACCCCTTGGTCTGCAAGAGCGCCCGCGATTCGTCCAGGCCGATACCGCCGGACAGATAGGTAATGCCGTTCTGCTGTTGAGGTTCCAGCTGCACGCCCGCCGGGTCGATGGGTTCGTTGCTGGGGGTGGCGGACTGTACGCTGAACGGCGCGAGTGACAGGAACGCCGCGAGAACGCCTGTTACGACACACAAGTAAAAGGACTTCATGATGAGCACTCCCGGGTTCGTCTCGAACCACTGAATGGGAACGCCACCGCCAAGAGCCCAGCCCCAGAACGGCGGCGTCCGGGTCTCCCCTTTTCATCTTGAATGGCCCAGCTACGCCTCAGGCAAACGATGCTCGAATGAACAGCCCGTGAGCGTCATGCATCCGTGATCGCCCCCAGGCCCTGATATTCAGTGTACGCCCCGATGCCAGGCCGTTTAGATCGATTCGGTGTGAGGCTTTTAACCAAAAGTACCTAGCAGCGGCGCCAATCCCGACGGTTGCCAGCGCGCGGACAAGGCGGTTATTAATGCTTGCACCTAAAAAGAGCCGACACGCCTTTTCGCCCGCAAAGGAATACGCGCCGATGACCGTGCAATCCCCGCCCTCGCCCCTGCACCCGGCCAGCACCGCGACCAGCAGCCCCGGCACGGCGTTCCGCGAGCCCGCCGCCGATGGCTTTATCCTGGGCGGTTTCACCTGGCGCCATGCCGAACCGGACCCCGCGCGTGCGGTGGTGATCATCAATGCCGCCACCTCCGTGCGTTGTCGGCACTATTCGCGGTTCGCCGATTACCTGTTCAGCCATGGCTTCGACGTCATCACCTACGACTACCGCGGTATCGGCGAGTCGCGGCCGGCCTCGATGCGCAAGCTGAAGGCGTCCTGGTCGGACTGGGGCAGCCTGGACTTCGAAGCCATGCTGCAACGCGCGCAGCGGGAATTCCCCGGACAGCCCATCGACGTAGTCGGGCACAGCTTCGGCGGTTGCGCGGCGGGGCTGGGCGCATCCGGGCAGTTGATCCGCCGCGTAGTGACAGTGGGCGCGCAGTTCGCCTACTGGCGCGACTACGCCCCGGCGAGCCGCTGGCGCATGCTGGGCAAATGGCATGTCGTAATGCCGCTGCTGACGGCGATTTACGGTTACTTCCCCGGCAAGCGCCTGGGCTGGCTGGAGGACACCCCCGCCGGCGTGGTGCGCGACTGGGCCACGCCCACCGCGCACTATCAACGGCGGCCCAGCGGGCGCCACCTGGCGCGCCGGGATCCGGCGCTGCCCTTCGCCCGGGTCAAGGCACAGCTGCTGGCCATCAGCATCAGCGACGACCCTTACGGCACCGTGCCGGCCATCGAGCGCCTGCTGGGCTACTTCACCGCCAGCCAGCGCAGCCATTGGCGCATCGAACCTGCGGACATCGGCGAGCAGGAAGTCGGGCACTTCGCGTTTTTCCGCAGCCATTACCAGGACCGCCTATGGCCGATCGCCCTGGCCTGGCTGCAACACGCCACATTGCCCAGCGACACCCCGGGACGCCTGATCAGCGGTAGCCGTTGAACGTGCCAGGCAGCGCATTTACTGGCATTCTCTGCCGCCTGAAAGCCAGGCCGGACACTGTATCCATCCCTGGCCCCCAATTTGCGCAAAAGGTACGACGCCCATGGCATCTGCGAACAAGCAACACAAAAGAGCCCAGCGGGCGAAAACCAAGGCCAAGCAGAACCGCACCCAGCGCAACGCCGCGCCAGTGGAACTGGACCCGAACGACGACCGCATCGACTTCGAATCGGTGGACCTGACCGAGCTGTTCAAGAAGATGATCGACGCCGAGAAGATCAGCCAGCAGGCGATGTGCGCGGCGTTCCTGGAGGACCCGCTGCTGGAGATCGTCTACGAGCAGGAAGGCGAGGAAGGCGCCATGGACTTCATCCTCGCCGCGCTGATCGAGTACCGCCAGTGGTCCACCGAGACCGACGAGGCCGGCGCCCTGGCCTGGATCGAAAGCCCGGAATTCCAGGCCGCCTACCTGGCCGCTTCGGAAGCACTGATGCAGAAATAAGCTTCAACACGATCTGCAGGAGCGAGGCTTGCCCGCGAAAGCGCCGGTACAGGCCATAAAAATGGCCGCTGTCAGCACTGACAGCGGCCTTTTTCGTTAGCGGGAAAAACTCAGGCGCGGCTCAATACACCGGCCGCCTGCTTCTCCAGCTTGCGCCGACGCGCAACCAGCAGGCCCGCCGCGATCACGACCATGCTCAGCAGGCCGGTGGCAATGATCTCCATGCGGTGCCCTTCCTGGAACAGCATGATGGTCAGCACCCCGACGATGAACACGATCACCGCGTAGGTCAGGCCCGGGAACAGCCACATGCGGAAGGCGATCTTCTCGCCGGCCGCCGTGCGTTTCTGGCGCATGCGCAGCTGCGATACCGCGATCACCAGGTACACCAGCAAGGCGATGGCGCCGGAACTGGCCAACAGGAATTCGAACACCGCGGCGGGTGCCACGTAGTTGGCGAATACCGCGAGGAAGGCGGCCGCGGTGGACAGGATCACCGCCCAGTAAGGCGTGCCGCTAGTGTTGGTGCGCTTGGCCGCGGCCGGGGCATCGCCACGCTTGCCCAGGGAGAACAGCATGCGCGAGGCGGTGTAGAGCGCCGAGTTCAGGCAGCTGGTCACCGCCACCAGCACCACCAGATCGACGATCAGCTTGGCGTTGGGGATACCCATGCGGTCGAGCACGGTCTGATAAGAACCGACCTGGGCCAGGCTCGGGTCATTCCATGGCACCAGGGCCACGACGATGAAGATCGATACCAGGTAGAACAGGCCGATCCGCCAGATCACCGAGTTGGTGGCCTTGCTGATCTGCTGGCCCGGGTTCTTCGATTCGGCGGCGGCGATGGTGACGATCTCGGTGCCCATGAACGAGAACATGGTGGTCAGCATGGCGGCGAGTACCGCGCCCATGCCGTTGGGCAAAAAGCCCTGGGTATCGAACAGGTGCGAAACGCCGCTGACATTGCTGGTCGGCAGCAGGCCGAAGATTGCCAGCAGGCCGAGCACCACGAAGCCGATGATCGCCACGACCTTGATCAGGGCGAACCAGAACTCGAACTCACCGTAGTTCTTCACGCTGAACAGGTTGGTCGCGGTCAGCAGCAAGGTGATGACCAGGGTAAAGGCCCAGATCGCTATATCAGGGAACCAGGCATGCAGGATGGTCGCGGCGGCGTTGGCCTCCAGCGGAATCACCAGCACCCAGAACCACCAGTACAGCCAGCCGATGGTGAAACCGGCCCAGTGGCCGATGGCGCGGTCGGCATAAGTCGAGAAGGAGCCCGTGTCCGGCGAGGCGACGGCCATTTCGGCCAGCATGCGCATCACCAGCACCACCAGGGTGCCCGCGGCCGCATAGGCCAGCAGCACGGCAGGGCCGGCTTCGGCGATGGCGTGGCCGGAACCGACGAACAGCCCGGCGCCGATTACCCCGGCGATCGACAGCATGGTGACATGCCGCGGTTTGAGCCCCTGTTCGAGGTCATTGGAGGTCTGCGTACTGCTCATTGAAACTACCTTTGCGAAGAAAGCGAAAGCGTCTACCCGGCCTGGATATTCTTTCTCGTAAAAAGAATCCAACAGGGCGTTCTTTATTTCTTACGCAAGATTTGCGCCAAAATGTTACAGGCTCCCAGCGGGCGCGGGCTGCAAAGGTGACCGACGGATGAGCGCAAGTCCTTGAGATTAATGGCCTTGCGCCAGAACGTTACCGCACCACCCATTTGTAGAACGAAGCAGCGCACCAGAAACACACATAAAAAGTATGCGACGCACAAATAGAGGGCGGATACGCAACCTTTGGCCGTTTTACCCTTCCAACACCTGGCCAAAGCTGGCACCATCGCGCCTTTTTTTACGCGACACCCGCTGGGAACAGGGTTCAAACGGGCGTTCGGTTGTTGACGGGGCGACAGTCTGCTGTGCCGATGCGACAACCTGTCACACGCCGTCTGCTTACACCCTGAAGCGCTGTTGGCTGTCATTCGAACGCTATGCTAGGTTGGCGCCTCGCCAGAAAAGCCGCTACCAGCAGGAGCGCAATGAACTCATGAGGACCGCACATGGCTGAGGCCACGCCCGCGCTTGAAATCCGCAACTTGCACAAACGGTACGGCTCGCTGGAGGTACTCAAGGGTGTCTCGCTGACCGCGCGCGACGGCGATGTGATCTCGATCCTGGGTTCCTCCGGTTCCGGCAAGTCCACCTTCCTGCGTTGCATCAACCTCCTGGAAAACCCGCACCAGGGCCAGATCCTGGTGGCCGGCGAAGAACTCAAGCTCAAGGCCGCCAAGAACGGCGAACTGGTTGCCGCCGACGGCAAGCAGATCAACCGCCTGCGCAGCGAAATCGGCTTCGTGTTCCAGAACTTCAACCTCTGGCCGCACATGAGCGTGCTCGACAACATCATCGAGGCGCCGCGCCGGGTGCTCGGCCAGAGCAAGGCCGAAGCCATCGAAGTGGCCGAAGCGCTGCTGGCCAAGGTCGGCATCGCCGACAAGCGCCACGCCTACCCGGCTCAGCTCTCCGGCGGCCAGCAGCAACGCGCCGCCATCGCCCGCACCCTGGCGATGCAGCCCAAAGTCATCCTGTTCGACGAGCCGACCTCGGCACTGGACCCGGAAATGGTCCAGGAAGTGCTCAACGTGATCCGCGCCCTGGCCGAAGAAGGCCGGACCATGCTGCTGGTCACCCACGAAATGGGCTTTGCCCGTCAGGTCTCCAGTGAAGTGGTGTTCCTGCACCAGGGCCTGGTGGAAGAGCAAGGATCGCCACAGCAGGTGTTCGAGAACCCGCTTTCGGCACGCTGCAAACAATTCATGTCCAGCAACCGCTAACGGAGCAACACGCATGCAGAGCTATAAGAAATTCCTCCTGGCCGCTGCCGCCACTCTGGTGTTCTCGGCCAACGCGATGGCCGCCGACAAACTGAAGATGGGCATCGAAGCGGCCTACCCGCCATTCAACAACAAGGATGCCAGCGGCCAGGTCGTCGGTTTCGACAAAGACATCGGCGACGCCCTGTGCGCCAAGATGAAAGTCGAGTGCGAAGTGGTCACCTCCGACTGGGACGGCATCATCCCGGCCCTGAACGCCAAGAAGTTCGACTTCCTGATCTCCTCGATGTCGATCACCGACGAGCGCAAGCAGGCGGTGGACTTCACCGACCCGTACTACTCCAACAAGCTGCAGTTCATCGCGCCTAAAGACAAGGCCGACTTCAAGACCGACAAGGCTTCCCTCAAGGGCAAGATCATCGGTGCGCAGCGCGCCACCCTGGCCGGCACCTGGCTGGAAGACAACCTGGGCGACGACATCACCATCAAGCTCTACGACACCCAGGAAAACGCCTTCCTCGACCTGACGTCCGGCCGCCTGGACGCGATCCTGGCCGACAAGTACGTCAACTACGAGTGGCTCAAAAGCGAAGCGGGCAAGCCTTACGAGTTCAAGGGCGACCCGGTTGAAGAAAGCGACAAGATCGGCATCGCCGTGCGCAAGAACGATCCGATCCGCGAGAAGCTCAACGCCGCCCTGAAGGAAATCGTGGCCGACGGCACCTACAAGAAGATCAACGACAAGTACTTCCCGTTCAGCATCTACTGATACTGACTGGCCTGCCCGGCGCCCTTCCCCGAGGGCGCCGGTCCTTAGCAAAGCCTGCCGCGACTTGAATAACCATCCATGAATATCGATCTCTACGGATTCGGCCCGGCGCTCGCCGCTGGCGCGCTGATGACCGTCAAGCTGGCTCTTTCGGCGCTGTGCCTGGGGCTGGTGCTCGGCCTGCTCGGCGCCTTGGCCAAGACTTCCCCGTACAAGCCGCTGCAATGGCTTGGCGGCACCTATTCGACCCTGGTGCGCGGCGTTCCCGAACTGCTCTGGGTGCTGCTGATCTACTTCGGCACCGTCAACCTGATGCGCGCCCTGGGTGAGTTCTTCGGCAACCCGGAGCTGGAACTCAATGCCTTCGCCGCCGGGGTCATCGCCCTCGGCCTGTGCTTCGGTGCCTACGCCACCGAAGTGTTCCGTGGCGCGATCCTCGCCATTCCCAAGGGCCATCGTGAGGCCGGCGTGGCCCTGGGCCTGTCGAAATGGCGGATCTTCACCAGGCTGATCATGCCGCAGATGTGGCGCATCGCCCTGCCGGGCCTGGGCAACCTGTTCATGATCCTGATGAAGGACACCGCGCTGGTGTCGGTGATCGGCCTGGAAGAAATCATGCGTCACTCGCAGATCGCCGTGACCGTGTCCAAGCAACCTTTCACCTTCTATATGGTGGCGGCCTTCATGTACCTGGGCCTGACCGTGCTGGCCATGACCGGCATGCACTTCCTGGAAAAACGCGCCGCCCGCGGCTTCGCGAGGAGCGCCCAATGAACTGGGAAGTGATCATCAAGTGGCTGCCCAAGCTGGCCCAGGGCGCCACGCTGACCCTGGAGCTGGTGGCCATCGCGGTCATCGCCGGCCTGCTGCTGGCCATTCCGCTGGGCATCGCCCGCTCATCGCGCCTGTGGTACGTGCGCGCCCTGCCCTATGCCTACATTTTCTTCTTCCGCGGCACGCCGCTGCTGGTGCAACTGTTCCTGGTCTACTACGGCCTGGCGCAGTTCGACGCAGTGCGTAACAGCGCGATGTGGCCGTACCTGCGCGATCCGTTCTGGTGCGCCACCGCCACCATGACCCTGCACACCGCAGCCTATATCGCCGAGATCCTGCGCGGGGCGATCCAGGCCATCCCGCCGGGCGAGATCGAAGCGGCGCGGGCGCTGGGCATGTCCAAGCCCAAGGCGCTGTTCTACATCATCCTGCCCCGGGCGGCGCGCATCGGCCTGCCAGCCTACAGCAACGAAGTGATCCTGATGCTCAAGGCCAGCGCCCTGGCCAGCACCGTGACCCTGCTGGAACTGACCGGCATGGCCCGCACCATCATTGCCCGCACCTACCTGCCGGTGGAGATTTTCTTCGCCGCCGGGGTGTTCTACCTGCTGATGTCCTATGTGCTGGTGCAAGGCTTCAAGCTGCTGGAACGCTGGCTGCGCGTCGAGCAGTGCCAAGGCCGCTGAGCCGTTCGCTCCTACCGGCGTCCCGCTAACCTGTAGGAGCGAGCCTTGCTCGCGATCGCCCTCCCCAGACCCCGCCGAGCCCAGCATGCCCTCCATCCTCCAAGGCCCCGAACTCCTCAGCCGCTTCCAGGCCCTGGACCGCTTCCTGCTGGACCATCAACCGCTCTGGCGCCCACGCCCCTTCACCGAGCCGCAGCTGCCCTGGGAAGCCCGACACCGCGAACTCGCCCAGTGGCTGCGCCAGCGCAGCCTGGACGATGCCGAGGTCAGCCATAACCACCCAGAACGGCTCGATGCTCCAGCGCCCTTCCCCGATCTGGCTCGGACCGCCGCCGCGCTCGGTACCGTGGCCGAGCTGCCGATGCACGAGGTGCCAGCCGCCCGCCAGCGCCTCAACGTCGATGTGCCCGGGCGCAAATGGCAGCAGATCGAAGCCTTCGCCGCCTGCCTGGAGTTCACCCGGGCACCCGGCCACTGGCTGGACTGGTGCTCGGGCAAGGGCCATCTCGGCCGCCGCCTGCTGCAACCCGGGCAACGGCTGACCTGCCTGGAATACGACCCGGCGCTGGTCGCCAGCGGCCGGCAGTTGAGCGAACACCATCGGCTGCCGGCCAGCCACCTGCAGCAGGACGTACTCGCCGCCGACGCCGCTGCCCGCCTCAGCGCCGAACACACACCGGTGGCCCTGCACGCCTGCGGCGACCTGCATGTACGCCTGATGCAACTGGCCAGCGAACGCGGCTGCCGCCAGCTGGCTATCGCGCCCTGCTGCTACAACCGCATCAGCCATGCCGAGTACCAGCCGCTCTCCGGCCCGGCCAAGGGCTCGGCGCTGCAACTGTCCCTCGACGACCTGGGCCTGCCCCTGAGCGAGACCGTCACCGCCGGCGCCCGGGTGCGCCGCCAACGCGACAGCTCCATGGCCCGCCGCCTGGCCTTCGACCTGCTGCAACGCCGGCTGCGCGGGGTCGACGAATACCTGCCCACCCCGTCGCTACCCGCCAGCTGGCTGGACAAACCCTTCGCCGACTACTGCCGCGACCTGGCGGCCCTCAAGGACTTACCCACAGTCGGTTCGCAGGACTGGCCGGCGCTGGAAGCCGCCGGCTGGCAGCGCCTGGCCCGGGTCCGCAACCTGGAGCTGCTGCGCGGCCTGTTTCGCCGGCCCTTGGAGCTGTGGCTGGTGCTCGATCGCGGGCTGTTTTTGCAGGAACAGGGTTACCGCGTGCAACTGGGCCTGTTCTGCCCGGCACCACTCACCCCACGCAATCTGATGCTGCTGGCGGAACGTGGATAAGTTGGATCCATCATCCTATCCAGCCTGTGGATAACTCTGTTGATGAAATCCCGCCAAAGCCGCTGAAAGCGCCTGCTACAGCCTCAATACAGAGCTGGTCATTTTTTGTTCATAAAAATAAATCAGCGAAAAAACAGCCAGTTGCGGCGAGTTGAGAACGGATCCACAAAATCAGCGAAAACAGCCGCGCGACAGCCATCGATTGTGCATAAGCGTCAATGCCAAAGGACATAACAGCCGAAAACCGGCACCACAGGCGAGGCAAATTGCGCCGGTCGGCGACGCTTGTTATACAGACGCAGGCGCTCGCGGGCGCCCAGAACCTTTGTGATTAACGGGAAAAGACAGTGACGTTCATTTCTTATGCACAAAATTTCGAAGACATCCGCCTGTGGCGCGCGCTCAAACACGTTGAAAACGGCTTCTACATCGACGTCGGCGCCAACCACCCCACTGCCGACTCGGTGACCCGCGCCTTCTACGATCGCGGCTGGCGCGGCATCAACGTCGAACCGGTGCCGAGCTATTACCACGCCCTGTGCCAGGAGCGGCCCAGGGACACCAACCTGCAATGCGCTGCCGGCGATAACGCCGAGGCCCTGACCTTCTATGGCATCGCCGACACCGGCCTGTCCACCCTCGACCCCGCCATCGCCCAGCAACACAAGGACGCCGGCATGCAGGTGCAGACCCAGATCGTCAGCTCACGCACCCTGAGCGACATCTGCGAGGCCCACGTCGGCGGCCCCATCCACTTCCTCAAGATCGACGTCGAAGGCCACGAAGAAACCGTGCTGCGCAGCATGGACTTCAACCGCTGGCGGCCGTGGATCCTGCTGATCGAAACCCCATGGAACCGCGACCAGGCCTGGGAAACCCTGGTCACCGGCGCGGGCTACCACCCGGTGGTGTTCGACGGCATCAACACCTTCTACCTGGCCGAAGAACACCTGAACCTCAAGGGCGCCTTCGACATCCCGCCGTGCAACCTCGACGAGTTCCAGTTCAACCCCGGCCACCGCTTCGTCGCCCCCGCCACCGACCTGGAACAGGCCCTGATCGCCGAACGCCAACGCGCCGACCGCGCCGAAGCTGCACTGCACGCCCTGCGCAACAGCCGCTCGTGGCGCGCCCTCGAAAAACTCAAGAAAGTGCTGGTCCGCGGCGGACGTCGCTGAGAGCGTCAATCAAGCAATAACCTCGTGCTGCGCTGTGACTGCTTGACTCGCACTTTCCCAGCAGACTTGCAAAAACAGTCCCGACGACAGAGTATTTCCGACTACCTCAGCTCAGACAGGGATATGTTTCAGCGAGATGTTATCAGACACACACGGTCACAAGGACGAGACGACCATGACTTCTTTTTGCCCACAAACGCGGCATGGCCCTCAGGTTGGGCGTCTATCGCGCCATCTGAACAGCGTGCGTCATCCCAAGGCACCAGCTCTCCTCGCTACGCTCCCTGCTTCGCGCAGACCAAACACCTGCCTGCCACGTATTCAATCTCTTCTGCCCGACCTGGCACGGAGCCCGATATGAGCGGAAAACCTGCAGCTCGCGTTACCGACCCTACCGCCTGCCCACTACCCGGCCACGGTACCAATCCAATCACCTCAGGCTCCCCCGATGTGCTGTTCGACGGACTACCGGCCGCTCGCCTGGATGACCCTTCAGCATGTGGAGGAAAGCTGTCCGGCAACCTCTCGGCAACGGTATTCATAAACGGGAAAAACGCTGCAACGGTCGATAGCCTCGGCACCCATGGCAACGTAGTGATCGGTGGCTCCGGGACAATCATCATTGGCGATACCTTCGTCCCCAGCCCCATGGCACCGATCCAGGGCATGAGCACAAGTCCATTCAAGGGCCGCTTCCGGGTATTCGACAGAGAAACCGGCAAGGCCATCGCAGGCCAACGAGTGCGTATCAGCTCCAGCAGTGGGGAGTCGATACAAAGTACCGATGCCGAAGGCTACACATCCTGGGTGAACAACGAACAGCCGGAAACACTGAAGTTCGACCTGATCTATGGAGATGATCAATGAGCGGTGATAACCCCTTGTCGACCGGCGGCATGTCAGCACCAGGGCAGACAACGGATGTAGGCCTGACAAAACCCAGGCTCTCCCCTGGAGACAAAAAAGTTCTCTGTTCGGCGGCTTGTTACTGCCAGGCGACACCTAACGTAGCGGTGGACGGTAAAAACCTGAAACAGCAGTGCGTCGCCGCGCGCCTGAACGGGCTGGACAAACTCCTTATGGGGCGAAGCACGCTGAGGCCGGAAGTCAGCTACGACATGACCAAAAAACCGCCCGTTCCGATCATGGACAGTCAGAGTGGCGATAACCCTCATAGCTGGATCCCTGGCTGGATCAAGAAATACTGGGATCAGGGCCCAGATCACCCACCGTTCGAAGCAGGTACGGGCATGATTCGCCGTCCGGACGTCGTCATCGTGAATGACCCTAGAAAACCCCCGACCCAGGACAACATCAAACAGGTTGTGGAAATGAAATTTCCACCCGATTCTCCAAACACGAAACAGGCTGCTGAATACGCGAAAATTGCAGGGGGCAGCAATAAGGTCGTTACCCTCGATGCCAGAGAATGCGACTGCACCCAGGAAGAGCAAACGTCCAAAGTTCCGTCTGAAGAGCTGGGATGGGCCGCAGCGATTGCCGCCGCCGCTGCGTGGCTACTGAGCCGTGGCAAGACGCCCGCCCCGAGATTCCCGGTACCCGCCGGCGCCATGTGATTTAAAGGAACCGACCATGAGTGAACCTTTCGACTTAGCCGCCGAGCTGGAAAAAATGCCTTTCGCCCTGGAGATACCGGGCCATTTGCTGATGAAGGGGGGGCGGCAAGACTACATTGGAGCAGCGCTCTGCATCCGAGGCACCTTGTATTTCAAGGATGCCCATACCATTCCGGTACGCGAAGAACTGGGTCGATGCTTCAACGACTACAAGCGCCTGGCAGAGCCGGAGTTGAGATGGCTATGGCGGGAAGAACCACCTGAAGGTTCAGCATTGACCCCTTACAACAAGGCCAGATCCCTGACCGAGATGCTGGCCACCATGAAGGAAAACGATCACCTGAGTTTCTACTACACCGGTGGCCGTGAAGCGGTCGACGCCAGTCCCTGGTTTTTCGAGTTATTCGGCCAGCGTGGCTGGGAAGCAAAAATGGGGGATGACCTCAGCGTGCTGGAGTTTTCAGTCCCGATCCTCTTCTTCGAGAAGCACCGTCTCGACTTCCTGCGCTTGTTCCTCGATTGTGCAGCCCGCCTGAAAGCGGAGCAGGGCTATGCAGGTTATGCGCTAAACCTGTCCGTAACCAAAAGAGACGGTAACGAAGCAACAGAAGCCTACATGAGCGAAAGCATGCCCGGGCTGGATGCAGGCCTGGCACCACTCTTGGCCAACCGGCCCGAGTTCCAGAAGAACAAAATCAAAACCGTGAGCTGGCTGACCGTACTCAACAAGCCACGCCTGGAAAGCGCAGGAGGTTTGAAACCACTGCAGGCCAGGCTGCCCGACAGCCATTTCGCTTTTTATGACTACGGTGCCGGCGTGATCATCCAGGCCGGAAACGAACCGGCCGTGATAGGCGATGCCGACTTCCCACGGCCTCCAGCCTACGTGCTGCTGAACCATGAGCTCAAGGAACTGCGCTACGAAACAGTGGGCGACCTTCATGGTGGCTCTCATGATGGCGAAGTTCGTCTTACCGGGTGGTCGGCGGATCAATGGTTGAAACGCTTTGATGTGCCGCTGTCCGAGCTAAGCGCCTATCAGCACAAACTCAACGAACAGCCCGCACTCAGCAGCCAGTACACGCTCAAGGACCGGCTGCGTGCTCAAGGTTATACAAGCAGCGGCCCCGGCAGCGCCCCCTGACCGGCCAGTTCGGCGGTATAACGCGACTCCGATGAGAGTTACACCACTTTCCGCTGGGACCACTCCAAGAGCCTCCGTATGAACATCGATCCCAAGGTAGCCGGAGCATCTGCAAAAATAGTCAGATTTCAGGGGTTTACAGAACCTCGCCAATCGCTATAATCGTCGCCCACACGCCGGTATAGCTCAGTTGGTAGAGCAACTGACTTGTAATCAGTAGGTCCCGGGTTCGACTCCTGGTGCCGGCACCAGACAAATCAAGGGCTTGCAGCGATGCAGGCCTTTGTTTTTTGCACCACACGTAACAAGCGACGTAACAAGTGCTATTTGAGAGGTGCTAAGCCCATGGATTGGTTGCAGTTCTTCTCCTCTGTCGTTGGGTCGCTTGCATGGCCAGCAGCAGTCGTCGCACTTGCTTGCTTGGCTCGCGCGCCGCTAGCCAAATTAATCCCACGACTCCGCAGCGTGAAATATGGGGAACTGCATCTCGACATTGCAGAGGAGTTGGAACGGGTAAAAGACCAGGTAGACGCCAACAGCGAGACGCCTAACGCATTGATTGAGGAGCCACCGATTAGTTTTCGGTCTCTGGCCCAAGCAGATCCCCGTGCGGCCATCCTCAGCGCTTGGCTACCAGTGGAAATCGAGCTCAACGAGATTGCGGCCAAGAGTGGCCTCAAAATTCAGCCAGGCATGCCTGCATTGCGGCAGCTCCGACCGCTGCGAGAGCAAGGGATTTTGGATCAGTTGACAATACAGACGTTGGCCAATCTTCGGCGCATCAGGAACACAGCAGTCCATGTGACCGAAGAGAGCGTCAACTTCAACGATGCGATGAACATGGCAGAGATGTGTCAGTGGGTTAGTGCACAGTTGAAGCGCATCAATGCAAGCCTAGAAGCACACGCGCCCGCCCCGGAATAGAAGATTTTTTCTCTAATACTGGGGGTCTTCAAAAAGAGTAACATCGGTAATCTTGCCCGCCATAACCTCGCAAGCCATTGAAAAGTCTATGCTTTTCAGGAACAGGCAAGAATAATCTTTAAGTAACCTTGAAGTAATCTGATTACTCTTTAAAAAGGTGATTTCCTTCATTCTTAAAACCCTTATAAATCGATTATCTTTTTGATTACTCCTTGATTACTCCTTGGTTACTACCTTTTGTAATCAGCAAAGTCCCGTAAAACGCGGGCTCCAGCCAAGCCTCCCCGCTCTATTACTGAAATTACTCTTTTTGCAAAGCCCCCCTATCCCACCTCTGAAAGCCATCCAGGAATAAGCCGTATTTGCCCCTTCTGTGCAGGGACTCGCAGGGAAAACAGGTCCAGCTCCCCCCTATCCGGCCAGCGCCTGCACCGCCGGCATAGCTCCGCAGGGGCGCAGAAAAAACGACACATTTAGCCCACCGGCGTGGCGGGGGGACGAGGGCGAGTGCCAGGTGCAAAATGGTCGCCGACAATCAATAAACGCAGGGGACGAGAATGATCGATTCGTTGACGAACGAACGAAGCTCTGAGGTGGAAAGGGAGTTCGAGGTGCTGATAACGCTGATGGCAGACATGATCATGGGGCATGCCGAAGCCAATCAACATGTCCACCCTCCTAAGTGGGCGCTCGACCTGCATGTACTATCGATGAAGCTGTTCAAGCACCTATGCTCTATTCGAACGCTTCTGAAGCCGTGCGGACTCGAAACAGGCACACTACCCCGCTTCGGGTATATCGACCACTCATCGGTCTCAGCCCTAACAAGGACGGCTGTCGAGAACTACCTAGTGATGTACTGGCTTTATAGCAACGGGGATGAATCGCTCAGGGAGTTCCGTCACACAGTCTGGAAATATTGTGGCTGGAAGAAGCGAAGCAAGCTGGTCCCTACAATTGAAGAGGCCAAGATAAGCCACCAGGAGGCTGTGGATACCGCCGCTGAGCTGATGGCACGGATAGAGGCATCACCCTACTTCAAGGACTACAGCGTCGCGGACAAGAAGAGCTTGCGTAAAGGTAACTGGAGTGCGGGATCAAATTGGAATGATCTAGCTGAAAAAGCCGGCTTACATCGCATTTACTTCACGTCGATCTATCCGTATCTGAGCGGCTACACGCATAGCGATTTCATTAGCTGCTTGCAGATCGGCCAGGCACAGACCTTAAACGTGCAGTACTCCCTCGGCGTAGCATCGTTACAAATCAGCCTCTTGATGATCGGCCACTTTTCCCACTTTTACGCCGAACTGTTTCCTACAGCTAAAGAGATATTGGAACACTCCGGGGAAGCCTTTGAACTGGCGACCAAGTGGCACATCAAGACGGATGACATGGCCTTTCTCTATGACCGGGTGGGCGTAGACGAAACTAGCCCTGCGCAGGAAGGTCATACTCCCGGAAGCGCACCTCCTCCTCCCCCAGCCAATCGTTGATTTGCAACAGCCTTGCCTGCTCCGGCTCCAGCTCGTTGACTGCCCAGACTGTGGCCGCGTCCCGGATAGAGCCAAAGCCCCCAGCGTTCTGCGGCACCACCCCCATCAACTGGGGCAGGATACGCAGCATGGCCAGCTGATCGTCGCGGCTGATGTTTTTGATTGCGCCGAAGTCGTCCTTGGCTGCTACCTCGCTGATCGGGATCATCTGCAGGCCGTCCTTTTTCCCGCCCGGGGCGTACATGAACAAGTTGCGGAAGTTGCCCGGCCCTTTGCTGTTCTTCATCGCTGAACGCAGGTCGGTAACAAAGTCCTCGTTCTGGGCGGCGTCGGTCATGTACAGAATGAAGCCGGCGTGACTGCCGTTCTCGAAGTATTTACGGCGGAACAGCGTGGCGTTCTCGTTGAGCAGCGCACTCTGCAAGGCAGGCAGCCACTCCGGCAACCCGTAAATCTTCTGGTTGATATCGGCCACGCGCAGTTGGCACACGCTGCCGAGCTTGAACTCATGTTCGTCCTTCCCTCCGCGGCCCTGGAAGTAGGTCTTCAGGTCGGTATCGCGGCGCATGTACTTGGCTAGGCACGACTGTAGCCCGATGGCCTGGCGCAGCATGTTGTCGCGCTTCTCCAGGTAGAGGTTTCCCGACCAACCGCCCCTGCTGCAGCGCGTCGTGGCTCACACTCGTCACGGGCTTTCCAGCTGTGGGAGGGTCTTTTCCTTCTCGCCGATTAGCTCGGCAATCTCGCACACGCGGTAGCCCTGCCAATACAGGTATCTGGCGTGGCGGCGGTGATCGGTGGGCAGTTCGACGATAGCGTTCATGGCGCCGATGCTGCCGTTCGCGCGCGCGAGTCCCTATCTCCGTCCCCTGTAACGTCTTGCGCTACAACCTCACCTCGTTGCCGCTCTCCGCGCCACTGTCAACCATGCCCCGCCACCGCATCGAGGACAGCCCGCATGGTCGCAAGCACCGCACCTGCCAAAAAATTCCGCTCTAAGTGGTTCCGTGTCGCCGTGGAAGGCGCCACCACTGACGGCCGCAACATCGAACGCGCCTGGATCGAGCAAATGGCAGCCCAGTAGAGCCCTGACACCTACGGCGCTCGTATCAACTGTGAACACATCAAATGGTCATGGCCTGGCGGCGAGTTCGGCGCCTATGGCGACGTGCTGGCCTGCAAGGCCGAAGCGGTTGAGATCAACGACGAGAAGAAGCTCGCCTTGTTCGCTCAGTTGGAGCCGAACGAGGCGCTGCTCGCCCTGAATAAACAAGGGCAGAAGGTCTACACCTCCGTCGAGATCAACCCGAGCTTCGCCGACACCGGCAAGGCGTACCTGGTCGGTCTGGCCATCACCGACACTCCGGCCAGCTTGGGTACCGAGGCGCTGCAGTTCAGCGCCAAACACGGCACCCTGGCCAACCGCAAACAGGACAAGGACAACCTGTTTACCGCAGCAGAATGAAGCGGTCATCGAATTCGAGGAGCTTCCTGATGCAGAGAACAAGGCCATCGGCCTGTTCGCTCGCGTGATGGAAGCCCTCGGCAAGAGCAAGGATAAATCCGTCAGGGACGACGCCCAATTCTCCGAACTGACCACGGCGGTCGAGGCTCTCGCCTCTCACGCCAAGGAGCAGGGTGAATCCTTTGCAACTGAGCGTAATCAGCTCGTCGCCCTGAAATCCGCCCACGAAAAACTGGCCGGCGAATTCGCCGACCTGGTCAAGCGCCTGGGTGATACCGAAGACCACAGTCAGAAGACACGCCCGCCGGTAACCGGCGGCAACGGCCAAGTCGTCGCCGAGTACTAATTTCCAGCCGCCACCACGACACCAGTTCGGAGAAACACCATGCAGAAAGAAACCCGCGTCGCCTTCAACGCCTATTTGAGCCAGCAGGCGCGAATCAATGACGTAGCATCGGCTGCAGAGACTTTCACTGTCGCCCCGAGCCCATCCCAGAAGCTGGAAACGGCGATCCAGGAATCCTCCGCCTTCCTCAAGAAGATCAACATCATTCCGGTCGACGAGACCGAAGGTGAAGCCCTTCTCCTGGGCGTGAATGGCCCGACCGCGAGCCGTACCAAAACCGGTCCGGGCAAACCTCGCAAACCGCGGGATGTCCACGCGCTGAGCAAGGACGCCTACGCCTGCAAGAAGACGAACTTTGACACCGCGTTCCCCTACAACATGCTCGACGCCTGGGCGAAGTTCCAGGACTTTCAGACCCGCCTTTCCGGCTCCATTGCCGTACAGCAGGGCCTGGACCGCATCATGGTCGGTTTCAACGGCACCACTGCCGCTGATGACACCGACCTGGCCCTCTACCCAATGCTCCAAGACGTGAACATTGGTTGGCTCCAGAAAATCCGTACCGGCGCACCTGATCGTGTGATCGATGAAGGCGCCGTCGCCGGCAAAGTCACCCTGGGCCCTACCGGCGACTACAAGACCCTTGATGGTCTGGTGCTCGATGCCGTCCAGTTGCTGGACCCATGGCACCGCAAGCGCAAAGACCTGGTCGTTATCGTCGACCTAGCTCTGCTGCATGAAAAGCAGCTCAAGGCCGTGGAAAAGGGCGCGGAGTCCAACCAGGAGGCCAACGCCGCCGACGAGATCATGGTCAAGACCCGCCTCGGCGGTCTGCCTATCGAGTACGACGCTCCGTTCTTCATCGAAGGCGGTGTGTTCGTCACCCCACTGAACAACCTGTCAATCTACGTACAGACCGGAAAGCGCCGCCGCAATATCCGCGACGAGCCGGACTACGACCAGGTCGCCGACTACCAGTCCTCCAACGAGGCCTATGTCATCGAGGACTTCGGCGCCTCCGCTCTGGTCGAAAACATCGAGAAGGTCTAAAGCCATGACCCTGCCCCTTGCCCAACGTACCCAACTACGCAAACGCGCAGCCGCGGAGGCAGCAGCCGTCGCCCCCTTGGCTCTCATGGAGAGAGCCACCAACTATGAGGTGATGCTGGCCAAGCTCCAGCAAGACCAATTCCGCCTCAAGCAGGTCCAGTCGACCCAGCGTAAGGCCGTAGTCAAGGCCACGATGCTTGGCGAGTACGTGCCATATATCGAGGGCGTTCTCTCCGCTGGCCAGGGTGCCCAGGACGACGTCTTGGGCACCATCATGGTGGCGCCTCGACGCAGGAGACTTCGCTGCCTACCTGTGCCGCCTGCGGGGTATCGAGGTCGTCACCCTGACAGATGCCAACGAGCTGGCCGAGGGCGTACTCACCAACCTGCTTGCACCGAACGAGAGCTACATCGACTTCCAACAGGGAATCGTCCGGCTCGCCCAAAATATCCTCCATACGCACAACCTCAAAGGCTTCCATGAGCTGCGCACGGCCTATGCGTGCAAACGCTATGAGCAAATCACGCAACACCTTGCGCCTATCAACGGCGGCAAGTGCTACCAGCTCGGTCGATAATTAGATCAGGAGGCCAGAGCGCAAATCAGCTACAAGCTCGGACACGGTAGAGTTGACGTACTAGCCGCCTACGTAGGGGGCAAGGATGACTAGGTCATTTAATATGGAGGCGTTCCTTGGTCGAGTGTTGGCTGGACTCATGCAACTCGCAAGCGCCACATACGACAAGCCAATGCTATCCAAGGAGCTATTGCTGACCGCTGGGGTCGAAATAACCCATGGAGATGGAGACGAAAGCATCTTGTTTGATTTATAAATTTTCACTTGGCAGAGCAAGCGGATTCGACACGCATTATTAATTATTCACGATCCGAATTCTTCCAGTCCGCACAGACAAGACTCGGAAAGTTTAAGCCTACATCATGAGAAGTTTCTCTCCAAAATGCAATGCAGACTTGGATAGCGTGCGGGAGACATCCCAACAAGTAGAGTTCATATGAAACCTTGAGATACTCAAAAACTTAGAAACTCATGTTCACATAAAAATGGACGCATCAAAGAAACGCGCCCACTTAGACAAAACTAAAATTCCAAAGCATCCGAGCGCTCTTCGACAAGCTCGTCGGGCGCCGTTGGAATTATCGGTTCATCTGCGACTAATGAAACCACGGATATCTTTTCTCGTTCTAGAACGAAACTTAACCCCAACCATTGGGCCTTTTTAGCTGCATCTCCAATTTTAAATGACCACCGTTTCTCCATGAAATCCAAGAGATAAATACCACGGCGGAGTATCTCTTTAGGCCCCCACTCTGCAGAGTTAGAAACCTGTATTTCTGATAAACATCCGTACTTATAGCCTACTTGATTTTTTTCAGACCCTTTTTTCAGGTGAAATGATTTATTGCTCAGCGACGCATTCTTTCCATGCGATACCGGCAATAGATTACCTATCGAGTTACGCAGCTTATTACGCTCTGGCACGCTATATCCCGCGAATTTACTTTTCCAATATCCGTCCTTAGCTTGCTGTGGATAAATATGCTCGACCGTCTTATAGTCTTCTGCATAAATTTCTCGCGAGGAGTCCTCCGACCAGCTAAGCAACTGTCTACTTGTTTTCGACAGAACTCTAAGGTGCTGTTCATATTCAAACATAAAATACCGTATAAGATACCATCCATAGTATCCATTGCTATGTTTCCCAAGCCCTTTAATAGCATCCTTGAACTCAGAAGACTTTATAACCTTATCACACGCATCATCCATAACCTTGCTAATTTGAAGTGGTGCCCCATCGCCAGAAAGGACCTTCATGGTTAGCTCACCAAGTTCAAGGTCGGCATGGTAAGGGACAAGCCTAGATATAAACCCAAAGCGCTCACCAGAGATGAGCATATGCTCTCTGTCTGGAGTATGCTTAAATGATAAAACACTTGCCACGACCAGTAAAAACAAGTTGTAATCTGACAACCTATTAATCTGATTAAAAGAAACCTTTTCTTGATCCGACCATTTAGCTAGATCAGGATAGGCTACTTCATAGAAGACTTTAACTACAGATTTTATACTAGCAGCATAGTCGTAAACGTCTTCGATCAACAAAGGATCTGAGTCGTCATCCAAAAATAGGCGCTTAGGTGTGAATACCTCCTCCAGTAGTGCATCCTTATATCGCTGCTCATATCTTAGGTAGCGCTGAAAAGACCTCGGCCTATCTTCTGAGGAGGCTAGTTTAGCGCCAAAATAAACTACGTAATGCGTTCGTAAAAAAACATCATCGTTGAATTTTTCGGAGTCAATCAGGCCAAGAAAATGATAGACTGCTTTCCAGCTTTCATTAATCGCCTTTCTGAGGTGCTCACTCTCCCGTTTTTCAACGTCGAACTTGGTCGAAAGATAAATCAGTCGATTCTTCAGCAATTCTAAATGAGATAGCAATTTCCCTCGATTATTCATTGTTTCAAATGTAACAAAAACATCAAGATCTTGTTCGATATAGAAGATATTAAACTGGAGATGCTGAGTCAGTTTAGTATATATTTCCCCCAATCCATTCTCATCTAAAGACTCAAGCTTTTTCGCAAAATATTTCTTAGCAGCCAGCAAATTTTTTGTATAGATGGTTTCTTCATAAAGCGAATGATTTACGGACTCATCACCAAATATTTTTTGCTTAAGAAATTCATAACTTGGATTATCTTTTTCATAGCCAAATATATACGATCTTGAGATCCCCTTCCCCTTGACCTCGCATATGTACTTCCTTCTAATATCTTCCTTTTCTGTATAGTTCAGAAGGTCGCCATCATTAATTCTATCCAGTATAGACTGGAGCAGTATAACTGCCGTTGTAAGCCGCTGCTGTCCGTCAACCACGTACATTGGGCTATAACGCTTGGCTTCAATAATCCAAATATCATCATCCCAGCGCTGATAACTATCCTGTGTTACAGGCTCGAGAGTTAAAACACCTGTATAATGGCTTTTATCTTTTGGCAACTGCTCGATATCACTCCAAAAGTCTTTAAGATGCTTTTCCTCCCAAGAATATCCACGTTGATAGTCAGGTATTCTAAAAATAACTTCCGAAAATATTTTCGATAAAGATTTAAGTTCTGACTGCATCATTGCCTCATGAGAAACAGCTTATCCAAGTCTGCCTACTACCATTAGCTAAAACTGATAATAGAATACTCCACCCAATATAACTGAAAACGTTTTCTGAAACCATACTCGATTTAATGGTAGGTGACTGAGCCAAAGCTAAAATTTAACTCTACGAGAAGCGTCCATTTCGCAGGAAATACTAAAGCACTTAATAGCTTTAAGTTATCAAAAGACCACAACCAATAAATCAAGTGCATAATAACTATTACACCCATACATTTCGTTATCTGAACATCAAACAAATTTCCTAACTTAGGGTACTCCTAGGGATAGAGACGAAAAGTTCTTTTTAAAAAACGCGCTGTTTCAGTTAATTACAGTTTATTTTGACTCCTGGTGCCGGCACCATACAAGGTTGCAGAGAAGGCTTTCAAAATCTCTGGCCCCCCCGAAAAACCCGCCTTCTGGCGGGTTTTTTCGTTTTGGGGTTCTGCAAAAGCGATGATCCTGTCGCTGAATCGACCTGCCTGTGCTGTCAATAACGCGACTTTGGCAAAAGTTTTGCGCTAGTGTTTCCTGCGGGCCAAGACGGTTTTCCCGTGCATTGCCTTTAAAAACAGGTGCGAACGCTTATGACGAATGCCACGCCATCCATCAAACTCAGCACTCTTCGGCAAATAGCCCCCTACCTGAGCATGCGTGGGGTGTCGCCGCTGGAGTTCTTTCGGCGTTACGGCATTTCCCCTCATGTTTTTCAAAACCCCGATGCCTGGGTACCGCGAGCGGCCTGTTTTCATATAGCCAATGAAATGGCGGCTATCGCACAGGACCCCTTCGGCGGTGCCTGTGTGGGACACCTGATCGAAGTACGCTCGCTCGGTGCCTGGGGCGAGTTGATATTGGGCTCGACCAACCTCGCTCAGGCTTGTGCAACGGCGGCGATCTATACCGACTTGCTGCATCAAGGAGGAGAAGTAGAAATCGTCACCGAAGGCCGTACGACGAAACTGATCCACCAATTTACCGGACAGCACGGGGCTGATCCGAAGCAAGTCATTCTCGGCACGCTTGCGCTGCTTAGAAAAGTACCGCTCATGTCCGGTGAGCCTGGCGCCATACGCGTGCATCTGCAAAACCCGAGGGAAAGAGGCGATGAGGCGCTTGAAGAATACCTGGGGCCGAATCTCGAAATGAACGCGCAATACAACATGATCGAATTCGACCGTGAGCTGCTCGACACGCCTCTGCAACCTGTTCGGGATGACGCCTGGAAAGTCACCGAAGCCTTGAAGTCGACAGCACAAGCAGCGGGCGTGCTCATCGAGCAGATATCGGATCAGGATCAATCCAAACTTACCGCTATCTCAAGAAACATCGGACTGTCTTCTCGAACGCTGCAGCGCCGTCTCAAGTATTGCGGCATCGACTTCGAAGATCTACGCGACGAGACGCGTCGCAGCGAAGCACTTCAACTCATAGCCAGCGGTAAATACACCGCAACCGAAATTGCCTACATGGTGGGTTACAGCGATCAAGCGCACTTTACTCGAGCCTTCAAACGCTGGACCGGGAACTCGCCGTCGCGCTACCGCTCGGCCTTGAAACATGATTATTAAAATTCAAGACAGCGTCTTCGCCTGACCACTTGCTCCCTCTCCCACCCGCCCCTTCGGCCCACTTCGGGCTAAGCCTTCCAATAGCCTCGAACTACCGGGATAGGGCTTGCCGTCCTGATCTGAGCAGCCATTTCTGTACGAGCGCCGCCGGCAAGCTGATCGGTAAGTAATGGCTTGGCCTTTTGGCATCAAATGGCAAGTTTCCATCGAGGCGTTCTTATACAGTTTTAAAAGGTAATGCCAACCCCAGCAAGCACTGCAGCAAGCGATCCATGCACAAGAAAAGCCTGAAGCCGGGGAAGGGAATCACTTCTTATAAGATCAAGAGGTTTAAATGTCCTACTCATCCACGGCCTGCATCGTCGCCCTGACGCTGGCAACTTTTGCCAGTGCAAACGCGCAGTCATCCCCTGCCGCGGCGACGCTGGTGGGTGTCGATAACTTTGTTCGTGCCGAGTCCGACCTGTACATGGGCAAAACGGTGACGAGTGGAGGCTTTGGTCAGTTTGTTCATAACCGTGAACCGGTTCCTATCGACGCTCAGAATGTCGTCCGAATGAATCGGGACACCCTCTACTCATCAGCGGTGTTCGATCTCGATGCCGGTCCAGTCACGATCACATTGCCTGAGGCCGGTGAGCGGTTCATGTCGATGCAAATGGTCAACGAAGATCACTACGTACCCGCCGTCATTTACGGTGCCGGTCGCCATACGCTGACGAAAGAGGATATCGGCACACGCTATGTGTTTGTCGCTGTGCGCATTTTCTTCGATCCCACGGATCGCGAAGACCTTGAGCAGGTGCATGAGCTGCAGGACGCAATCCAGGTCAGCCAGGCCAAGCCAGGGGAGTTCGTAGTACCGAAGTGGGATCAGGCGAGCCAGAAAAAGATGCGTGATGCCCTGGCTGTCCTGGGTTCGACAATCCCCAACTACAACCAGTCCTTTGGCCCTAAAGGTAGCGTCGATCCGATCCAGCACCTGATCGGAACCGCGACGGGGTGGGGCGGAAATCCGAGCAAGGACGCCATCTACCTCGGCGGTGTGATGCCGCAGAACGATGGGAAAACCGTTTACCGTCTCAAAGTTGGACAGGTTCCGGTCCGCAGTTTCTGGTCTGTGAGTGTTTACAACGCAGAGGGATACTTTCAGAAAAACCCATATGACACCTACTCGTTGAATAACCTCACTGCCAAGAAAAGCGATGATGGCTCAATTGTCATTCAGTTCGGTGGTTGTGACGCAAAGATCACTAATTGCCTGCCCGTTATGCCTGGTTGGAACTATACGGTCAGGCTTTATCAGCCGAGCAACGAAATACTAAATGGCCAATGGCGTTTTCCACAGCCGCAGCCCGTCGTTCTATAAGTTCGATCATTCAAATAACGACTGGTTATTTAGATCAATTGGCAGACGCCTTAGTAGCGTTAAACGCACGGCTACCAAGTTTGATATGGCTTATTAAGTCAGGGATGGCTCTGAACTACAGAGTTCACACCAAAGGAACTAAACAATGACAAGCAAAGACCATTCAAATTCTTCTAGACACCCGCTGATGTTCATCATGGGTGCAGCCCTCGCATTGACGCTGGTGTTGCCTGCACATGCAGCCATTGACGATTCAAACGGCGCTCCATCCGTGACGGTAGGCGGCGGAGTTGCCGTTGGCCCGTTGTACCAAGGCTCTTCACACTATGCCGCGTTCCCGTCGCTGAAACTGAAGGCGCTCTTGCCTACCCAGGACTGGGGCACCTTTACCGCGGCCTTCCCGGACGGGCTGCGTTGGGACTTGCCGGGGCTGGCTCCTTTCGGAGTGGCCTTGTTGATCGGTTATGACCCGGGACGCAAGGAACGCATTCATACCCTGGACGGCCGTGATGACTACTTGAAGGGAATGGGCAACCTGGACAGCACCGCCCTGGTCGGGGCGGAAGCGTACTGGATCCTGCCGGCCGGCCGCCTGTTCGTGCGCGGCCTGCAATCGAGCCAGAACCGTCATTACGGTGGCGAAAGCCTGGGGCGCACGGCGTACCTGGAAGCCGGGGTCGCCACGGCATACCCACTGTCTTCGAGCTTGACCCTGGACTCGACGCTGTACGGCACCTGGAGCAATGAGAACGACATGATGGCGCGCTTCGGCGTCACGGCCCAGCAAGCCGCGCGCACCCGGTTCGATGAATACCGCCCGGGTGGCGGGATGCGCGACGTGACCTTGAAGCTGGGCCTCACCTGGCAATGGCAGCCACAGCTGGCACTGGAAGGCGGCATCAAGACCTACGCCCTGGTCGCCGACGCCCGCGACAGCCCGCTGACGGGTGAGAAGGTCGGTGCCGGTGCCTATCTGAACGCTCTATACCGGTTTTGATAAACCGGTAATACCGGCGCCATCCGATACAGATAAGGGAATGATCGATGAAAAAACTACCTAAGCAGTTGGGGATGACCGTGTCCCTGGCCGGCCTATTCGGCTCGGGACTGCTGCTCGCCGAAGATGCCGCCACCCAGGTCACGGACCCTCACTTCAAACTGGCTCCAGGCTATCTGGACCCGGCTGACCTGCCAGTGCGCCTGGCGCTGCTCGGTGCCCCGCCCAAACCAGACTCCGCGGCGCTGGCGCGGGATGAGGAAGCACGGCGTGCGGCGCTGGCGCTGCGTGGCACCGTTCGGGAGAAACTCGCGGCAGCGGATGCGGCGCTGTCATTCCCTGGCCCGGCGAAAACATTCTCCTGCGCGCTGGGCACGCCGATCACCGAGAAAAGTACACCGCATCTTTACACCTTGATGCAGCGCACCCTGACCGATGCGGGCGGCTCCACCTACGCCGGGAAGAATGCCTATAACCGTCCCCGTCCTTTCGTGGTGCATAACCAAAGCACGTGCCGCAAAGACATGGAGCCACTGCTGCGCACGGATGGTTCCTGGCCGTCCGGCCACTCTGCCGCGGGCTGGGCCTGGAGCCTGGTATTGGCTGAAATCAATCCGGCACGCGCCACCGAATTGATGACCCGTGGCCTGTCATACGGCCAGAGCCGGGTCATCTGCGATGCGCACTGGCAGAGCGACGTGGATGCAGGCCGCATCATGGGGGCCGCCACGGTGGCGAGCCTGCATGGCAATCCGGCGTTCCTGGCGGACCTGGCGGCCGCGAAGGAGGAGGTCAAGGCTGCGCAAAAGGCGGGCCTGAAGCCTACAGAGGACTGTGCGGCCGAGGGCGTGGCGCTCTCGCTGACCCAGCACTGATCGGAGAAACACCATGATGCACAGTGACAACCCACGCTCGCTGTTGCGGTGCAAGCAGGCCCGCCTGGCGCTGCTGGTCAGCGCCTTGACGACCGCGGGCTCCAGTCTGCCGATGGTGGCCATGGCGGCAGACGCTGATGGCTGGCAGTTCAATGGCGGGCCTTACCTGTGGGGCGCCGGTATCCGTGGGCACGTGGGCCACCGCAGCACCGGGACCCAGTTTATAAAATCCGACTTCTCCGACATCGCGCGTAGCGTCGATATGTCGGTGATGCTGATGGGCGAGGCGCGGCGCGGGCCCTACAGCGTACTCGCCGACCTGATGTACATCGACACCGACACCCGCAACCGTCTACCAGCGGGCGCCCCGGCGTCCAAGCTTGAGGTGGAAAGCAAGACGGCCTCGGGATTCCTGGGGGGCGGATACCAGGTGTGGGGGGATGACGATCATCGGTTGGACGTCGCGGGCGGCGTGCGCGTCTGGTACAGCAGCACCGCCATCACCCTGCACGGCGGGCCCGCCGGCGGCCTGTCCGGGTCCGACAAGGCCACCTGGGCCGACGCCATGGCGGGGCTGCGTGGGCACTATGCCGTGAACGAGCGATTCTGGTTGTCGTCCTGGGGCATGGCGGGCGCCGGGCAGTCGCGGGAAGACTGGGACCTGGCCGCGCTGGCGGGCTGGGAGTTCCTGCCGGGCTTTTCGGCGGTGGCCGGTTACCGGGCCATGGGGGTGAATTATCGCCATGACGGTTTTGTCTACGACATTGTCCAGAAGGGGCCACTGTTGGGGATCAGTGGGCGATTCTGAGGCTTTCATGTCATTACGTTTTTCTCTGGTACCCATACGTAGTACGTCAAAGGCCAACCTTCGGGTTGGCCTTTGTTGCTTTCCATGATCAGTTTTTTCGAACATCCCGTTCGATATTTTCTCATATTCACAGAAGCCAATTAGATCGATCATGCGCCACGACTCACGCAGATGCGGGTGAAACAGTGGGATGGATAACTAACCTGATCGCCTCTTTAACAGGCCGTCAGTCAGCTCAAGACACACCTCAAGAGGAAGTACGCATGGCTAAGGTATTGGTTCTTTATCATTCGATGTACGGTCATATCGAAACAATGGCCCAGAGCGTGTCGGAAGGTGCCCGGAGCGTTCCCGGGGTTGAAGTCACCCTCAAACGCGTACCCGAGACCATGGACCCGGAAGCCTTCAAGGCTGCCCATGGCAAAGTGGATCAGAGCGCTCCGGTTGCCACGCCAAACGAGCTGGGCGACTACGACGCAATCATCCTGGGTACTCCGACCCGCTTCGGCAATATGTCCGGCCAGATGCGCAACTTCCTCGACCAGACTGGCGGGTTGTGGGCCAAGGGCGGCCTGGTTGGCAAGCTCGCCAGTGTATTCACCTCGACAGGTACCGGCGGCGGCCAGGAGATGACCATTACCTCCACGTGGACCACCCTGGCTCACCACGGCATGATCATTGTGCCCATCGGTTACAGCTCGCCAGCCTTGTTCGATACGTCCAGTGTCGGCGGTGGCACGCCTTATGGCGCATCCACCATTGCCGGTGGTGACGGCTCGCGCCAGCCTGATGCCCGGGAACTGGAGATCGCCCGTCATCAAGGCCAGTACGTGGCCCAGCTGGCGGTCAAACTGAGCAAGTAGGCGCTCGCCAGGCCGAGCTGAGACAGACACTGCCAAGCGCGCTCTGTAATCAGCAGGTCCGGAGACAAAACCAAGCCCTCGCAGCAATGCGAGGGCTTGGTTGTTTCTGTCTACGTAACAAGCGACGTAACAAGCCCCTGTCTCTTGGTTATGACCATCAATGCGCGCAAATCGCAACCTCCGGTCGAGCCCAGCCCCATCGTCAGCACTCCCAGCGGCTATTCCCCCCCCCCTCAATTGATCGCTACTGAAAACGAACATCCGCCCGGCCGTATTTTTTCAGGGCCATCCCCTTAAAGGCATCAGCCCTTGGTAAGTGTCAAAACGTGCCCAGCGGTGACGACGGTTCTCTTGCCACTTTAAGGAATTGGAAACAGTGCTCATCTGGAATATGCGTATTTGAAGAGGGAAATGGAGGAAAAGCAGGATCAGACCATCTTATTTTCCTGAGGCATACGCCATAGAGAGCCCGATTCAGAAAGGTCTCATTTCTTGTGCAACTGCATCAAAACCAGAATGCCGGCTTCAGTCGATATCCGGGCTCACTAATAAAGCCACCGGTATATCTGCAGGCTTTCACACCTATGGGGAAATGGAATGCATCCCAGACCTAACATCACCCTGCATCCTTGTGCACGAGAAACGCTCTCTCGACACAGGTGCATGATGCCTTCTCTTGTCATTGGACTGCTCCTTGCCTACCAATCCGGTACCGCCCTGGCGGACCTCTCCTTCGATGGGAAGAACCGCTTCATCATGACGGGCCAGCGAATGGCTGTAACCCTGGTCAACGACGGCAAGAGGGTCGCCCTGGCGCAAATTTCGCTGGACTGGGGAGAGAAAGAGTCTGGGCGCAGCCAGACACTGCCCCTGGCGATCTCCAAACCGTTGCTGCAAATCTCCAGCGGACAGAAAGCCACCGTGGAAATTTTCTACCAGGGAACAGGCCTGCCTACTGACCGCGAATCTTATCTTCTGTTGAGCGTCCTGGACGTGCCTCCGGCCGCCAAGAAGCCTCACACCATGACCGTCGCTTTGCGGCACCGCTTCAAGCTGCTCTATCGCCCACCGCTGAAGAACACCTTGGACGACGCCATGGCCGGATTGTCCTGGGAAACGCAGAGAGAAACCGCAGGCAGGCTCATCGCCGACAACCCATCCCCCTACTACCTGACCCTCAGCGATATCGAAGCCATAGGCCCGAATGGCCAACCCTGCGGCCAGCCGATCGAGCACCTGATGCTCCCGCCGTTCTCGACACAGCCCGTCGACATGCCGGCCTGCCAACCTGCCAGCCTGCGTTACCAGATCGTCAGCGACGCAGGCAACCTGCGCCCCTACGGGGCAACACTATCCGCCGACAAGAAAAACCACGGCTCGGCTCAATTCTGAGGTCAATGGAGGAGACATGATGAAGAAAATCTACCAGTTGGTTTGCCTGGCCCTGCTACTGGCGCTGACTCAGAAGAGCTATGCCCTGGCCTGCAAGAAAGATGGCACCCAAGCCTCCGATGCGATCACGATCAACACTACCATCGCGGTGCCCAATACCCTGCCAAAGAACACCGTGCTCTGGCGCTCCGATAATTACAGCATCAGCGTGACCTGCTGGCAGGACAACTACGGGTATGGCAAAGAATACGTTTACTTTTATCTAAGCCCTCGCGACCAAGGCCTCACTATATTGGGACCAGACCTGGAGGTAGGTATCAACCTGAACGGAACCGACCTGCGTTGTACTCAATTGTCGGGATGCCGGGTGCAACTCCCCATCCTTTTCCAAGGCTGTTACGTTTGGGCCGGTTGTAAGGACAAAGCTCAAACCTTCCCATTGAACTTCAACTTCTTTATCTCCAAAAAAAGCTCGCCCAGCCCAGGCAAGGAGGGAAGCCTGACAGGAGCCGTGGTTTATCCAGCGTTCCAGTTGGATGGAGGGGGCGGTATGAACATCAACCCTGATAGCAACTTTTTCATGTCACTGATCGGCTTGAACAAGATGCGCTATATCGCCTGCTCATCGACCCTGTCTGTCTCCCCCAAGACCGTCGACTTTGGCAGTATCGCTGCTGCCTTGGCGCAAGCCGACAAGGTGATCAAGGAAGTCCCGTTCAGCATCACCGCGCTCAAGAACTGCACTAGCGCTTACGGGCTGAACGCACGGCTCACGCCGGTCGCCGCTACCGTGGCGGATGGCTACACACTGGTGCCGAACAACAACTCATCGGTGGGCATCAGCCTGCTCAAGCAACAGGGCCGCAGTGTCATACCCTTCAACAAAGAGTTCACCCTGGTGGAGAACAGCCGTGATCAGGTGGTGGTGAGTGACTTCCTGGCTCAGCTGAAATGGCGCACCAGCAAGGCGATTCTCGGGCCATTCAACGCCACCGCGACGATCGATGTTTTTTATAAATAGCCCCTCCACTCTCTGACATTCGCCTGTCATTCGACCGTTTGAAGAACTTAAAACAAGGGCGCCAACTGGCGTCCTTGTCTTTGCAGGGCGTGGTAGATCCAACGGCCGTCACTCGCCCGATTACCCACACAGATACAGAGTCCGGACAGACGGATCCAGGCCCCTCCGATTACTGCATACGCCCGCAGTCCGCGGCCTCCAGCGAGGCGTTGACAGGGGCGGTGCTATACTTTTTTAGCTAGTAATCAGCGTGCGGTGTTATCCAGAGCGGCAGGAAAAACGGTCTGGAATTTCAGATAACGACTGCAGAAAAAATGGGGGCCTCTGCGACGATGAAGTAGGAGGTGACTCATGAACCGGCATTTTTACATCAGCAATAACCTCGACGATCTGGAAACCGTTGAAAACGAGCTGGAAGCCAGCGGTATCAGTACCGAGCAGATTCATGTGCTCAGCGACCGGGATGCGGATGTGGAACAGCATCACCTGCATGATGTGAATTCACTCATGAAGCAGGATGTCGTTCACTCTGGCGAGATTGGCGCGGTCATTGGCCTACCGCTCGCGGCATTGGTACTGCTCGGTGCCTATCTGGCAGGTTGGACCGAGTCCGCGGCAGGCTGGGTGCCGTTCATCTTTCTGGCGATCGTGATACTGGGCTTCAGCATCTGGGAAGGCGGCTTCTTCGGTATCCAGGTGCCCAATAGCCACTTCAGCAATTTGAAAAAGACGATAAAAGACGGCGAGCATATTTTCTTCGTGGACGTCGAACCCGCTCAGGAACCGATCCTGGATCAGGTCATCAGCCATCACCCACAACTGCAGGTCGCCGGGACCGGTGCAGCAGCGCCTCACTGGATAGTGGCCTGGCTGCAGAAATGGCATCAGTTCAAGCGCACGATATAGGACGCCGCGGCGCTTGAGCGCCGGAGGCGGAAGCCGGTCATTGCCCGAGGAAAATCCCCCGGGTGGAAAACACGTAGTCCGCCTCGGCGGCCATCAGGCCAACCAGCACCAGCAGGCACAACGGCGGGACGAGGATGGCGTAGACCATTGCCAGGCGCTCCCAGGCCATGTGCATGAAGATGGAAACGATCAGGCCGGCCTTCAACAACATGAGGACCAGGATCAGCGACCACCTGAAGTAGCCCTGGAAGTGAAAGTAGTCGACCAGGTAGGACAGGGTACTGAGTACGAACAGCAGCCCCCAGATCTTCAGGTACAGGCTCAGTGGATGCTGTTGACCTTGTGCATGTGCCATCGCCGGTACTCCTCTGCGGGCTACCATAAATAGAAGAAAGCGAAGATAAATACCCACACCAGATCCACGAAGTGCCAGTACAGCCCGGCGATCTCGACGATCTGATAGTTGCCGGAGCGCTCATAGTCCCCGCGCAACACCTTGAAGGCGACGATGCACAGGTAGATGACGCCGACCGATACATGCAGCCCGTGGAAACCGGTAATCATGAAAAAACTAGCGCCGAACTGCGCCGCACCCATGGGGTTCGACCAGGGGCGCACGCCTTCGGCGATGAGCTTGCTCCACTCGAACGCCTGCATGCTGACGAAGGTCGCACCGAAGGCCGCGGTCGCCAGCATCAGGGCCGCGCATTTGCCGCGCACACGGCGATAGGCGAAGTTCACGGCCATGGCCATGGTGCCGCTGCTGCTGATCAGCACGAAGGTCATGATGGCGATCAGGATCAGGGGGATTTCAACGCCACCGATGGTCAGGGCGAACACTTCGCTGGGGTTCGGCCAGGGGACGGTGGCGCTGATGCGCACCGACATGTAGCCGGTCAGGAAGCAGGTGAAGATGAAGGTGTCGCTGAGCAGGAAGATCCACATCATCGCCTTGCCCCAGGGCACCCGCTTGAACACATCCTGATCCGAGGCCCAGTCGGTGGCGATGCTCTTCCACCCCGCTACCAGCGTATCGGGTGGGGGCGGGACGGGATCTTCCGGAGCTGTTGCTGAGGGCAATGCCATGGCTTCACCTCAGGCCGCAGAACGCGGCGATGGCTTGATAGGTTTCCGGCGTGCTGGTCAGCAGGGCGAAGAGGACGATCCACAGCCCCAGCAGGTAGTGCCAGTAGATGGCGCAGAGTTCCACGCTGGGCGCCAGTCGCGACAACGGAACCCGTCGCAGGAACCTGGCGCCGACTCTGCCCCAGGCCACCAGGCCTCCCAGCAGGTGCAGCCCGTGCACGCCGGTCAGCAGATAGAAAAAGCTGTTGGCCGGATTGGCGGAGACGAAATAGCCCCAGTCGACGAACTGCTTCCAGACCCAGAGTTGCCCCCCGAGAAAGGCGATCGCGAAAACACCGCCCAGGGCGAAGCCGAGGCTGGCCCCGTTCGACACACCCCGCCGGGCGGCCATTCGCGCCCACTGCAGGCTGATACTGCCCAGCACCAGTAGGAGCGTGTTCAGCCAGAGTTGCCGGGCACTGGCCAGCGGCGCCAACGGCTCGGTCAGCGGCTGCCAGTCCGCCATTTGCGAACGCGCGATGAAGGCCAGCAGGAACAGCAGGAACAGCGAGGTCACCACCACCAGGAACATGCGCAGGCCCACTTTTGCGGCCTTCGCCCTGTCCAGGCCTGCCGGTCCCCGAGAGTGCTCGGGGGGCTGGCTCCAACGGCCGCCGGCGCCGGCGCTTTCGGTGTTTTTCAATAGCGGCCCGTTCATGGTCTTTCGCCTGCGATCCTGGCTTCTGCGCTGTGCTGCCTCATCTGCTCCAGCTCCTGGGCAGAAACCGTCTGTGGCACGAAGTCCTGCTCTATCCCGGGCACGCTGTAGTCATAGGCCCAACGGTGCACCACCGGCAGCTCCGGCCCCCAGTTGCCATGGACGGGCGGGGTGTCCGGCGTCTGCCATTCCAGGCTGGCCGCCCCCCATGGGTTCGGGCCCGCCGGCTTGCCTTTGAAGGCACTCCAGGCCAGGTTGAAGAGGAACAACAGCTGGCATACCCCGACCGTCAGCGCGACAACGGTGATGAACGCATTCAGTTGCTGCGCCGATTGCGGGATGAAGTCGTAGTTCTGCCAGGCGTAATAGCGCCGAGGCATGCCCAGCAGCCCCAGGTAATGCATGGGGAAGTAGATGCAGTAAGTACCGAGGAAAGTTATCCAGAAATGCAGCTTGCCCAGGGTGTCGTTCATCAGGCGCCCGGTGATCTTCGGAAACCAGTGATAGATGGCGCCAAATATCACCAGGATCGGCGCCACCCCCATGACCATATGGAAGTGGGCCACCACGAAGTAGGTGTCCGACAGCGGGATATCCACAATCACGTTGCCGAGAAACAACCCGGTGAGGCCACCGACCAGGAAGGTGACGATAAAGGCCAGGGCGAACAGCATCGGCACCGTCAGGTGGATGTCGCCATGCCACAGGGTCAGCACCCAGTTGTAGACTTTCAGCGCGGTCGGCACGGCGATGATCAAGGTGGTGGCGGCGAAAAAGAAGCCGAAGTACGGGTTCATCCCGCTGACGTACATATGGTGCGCCCAGACCACGAAGCTCAACACGCCGATGGCAATGATGGCCCAGACCATCATGCGGTAACCGAAGATGTTCTTGCGCGCATGGGTGCTGATCAGGTCGGAGACCAGGCCGAACGCCGGCAGGGCGACGATGTAGACCTCCGGATGGCCGAAGAACCAGAACAGATGCTGGAACAGGATCGGGCTGCCGCCCTGATGCGCGAGCTGCTGCCCCATGGAGATCACCGCCGGCATGAAGAAGCTTGTGCCCAGCAGCCTGTCGAACAGCATCATCACCGCGCTGACGAACAAGGCCGGAAAGGCCAGCAGGGCCAGGATCGAGGCCATGAAGATGCCCCAGACGGACAGCGGCATGCGAAACAGCGTCATGCCGCGCGTACGGGCCTGCAGCACCGTGGTCACGTAGTTCAGCCCGCCCATGGTGGCGGCAACGATGAAGATCGCCAGCGACACCAGCATCAACACGATGCCCCATTCGGTCCCCGGGGTGCCCTGGGTGATCGATTGCGGCGGATAGAGTGTCCAGCCCGCCCCGGTGGGCCCGCCCGGGACGAAGAAGCTGGAAAGCAGCACCAGGACCGAGAGCAGGTAGAACCAGAAGCTCAGCATGTTGACGTAGGGGAAGACCATGTCCCGGGCGCCAATCATCAGCGGAATCAGATAATTGCCGAAGCCGCCCAGGAACAGGGCCGTCAGCAGGTAGATGACCATGATCATGCCGTGCAGGGTCATCGCCTGGTAATAGGTGCTGGCGTCCATGAACTCGAGGCTGCCGGGAAAGCCGATCTGTATGCGCATCAGGCCGGACAGCACTAGGGCGACGAGCCCCACGGAGATCGCCGTCAAGGAATACTGGATGGCGATGACCTTGTGGTCCTGGCTCCAGATATAGCGCGTGAAGAAGCTCTTCGGTTCGTGCAGGACTTCTGTTTCTGCATGCTCGACATAAGCCATCAGGTCATCCTCCGGTAAGTTTCGGAGCATTTCCGGCGAGTTACGGCGACTTGCCCGATTCCACCTTGCCGGCATCCGCGTCGACAGCAGCTTTCGACTTGATGAAGGCGATCAGGGCGTCCAGTTCCTTGTCATTGGGGGTGAAGGTCGGCATCACCGCGGCGTAACCCTTGACGATCGCGGCGCCAGGGTGGCGCACGGAGTCCTTCAGGTAGCCCTCATCGACCTTGATCTGGGAACCATCGGCCAGGGTTTGCGTCTTGCCGTACAAACCCTGCCAGCCCGGGCCGATACCCTGGCTGCCATCGACACTGTGGCAGGCCAGGCAACCCAGCGATTCGGCCATCCGCTGTCCCTGCGCCGCCAGCTCATCCTGTGCGTCTGCAGGGCCTTGCTCGTTCTGCCCCGCGGCACTCAGCGACTTGATGAAAGCCACCACGGCGGCCAGTTCATCCTGACTGAAAGTATAGGCCACCATGACCGGCGGATAGCCCTGGACCAGCCTGGCCTGCGGCTCGAGAATCGACTCCTTGAGGTAGGCTTCGTCGACCTGGACGCGGGTGCCATCGGCCAGCTGCTCCGAGCGGCCGTACAGGTCCTTCCAGCCCGGGCCCAGGCTGGTGCTGCCGTCCTGGCTATGGCAGGCGCGGCAGCCATGGCTTTCCACCAGCTGGCGGCCTTTTTCCAGCAGGTTGTCCCGGCTCGGCGTGGCGACGCTGGTCAGGGTCTGGGCAAAGGTCGGCTGGCTGGCGAGCCATTGGTCGAAAGTGCCCTGCTCCTCGACGACCAGATGGCCGCGCATGTTGAAATGCCCCACGCCACAGTACTCGGCGCACAGCACTTCAAACTTGCCGAGCCGGGTCGGGGTGAACCAGAAGTGGGACACCATGCCCGGCACCATATCCATCTTCGCGCGCATCTGCGGAACATAGAAATCGTGCAGTACATCCTTTGCCCGCAGCAGGACTTTTACCGGCCGATCGATGGGCAGGCGCACTTCATTGTTCATGATCAGCACATCGTCCTGCCCCGCAGGGTCATTGCGATCAAGACCGAAGGGATTGCCGGGATCGATCCATTTGACATCCGCCTTGCCGAGTTTTCCGTCCCGTCCGGGAAAGCGAAAGGCCCACTGCCACTGCTGGGCAATCACTTCGAGCTGAGTAGCCTCTTGCGGCACCTGGACGAAATCGTTGTAGACCACCAGGCCGGGCGCGAGCATGCCGATGATGCCCAATGAAGTGAGGATGACCAGCCACCCTTCCAGCTTCCGGCTTTCCGGCTGGTAGTGCGCCCGGGCACCTTCGCGATGCCGGAAGCGAATCACGGCGATGGCCATGAACAGCGTGATGGCGATGAAAAAGATTCCGGTGATGACCAGGGTGATCAGCAGCGTGGTGTCTATCGACCCCCAGTTGGAGGCAGCCGGCGTCATGTGCCAGGGAGCAAGCAAGTGAAACAGCACCGAAGCGACAACGACTAGAACCAGGATGATTGCTATCGCCATTTTCTCGTCTTCCTGTGCCGGTTGTTCTGTGGCCATGCAAACGCAACGTCGCCCAACCGCAGCGCCACACCGATGCCTAACCCTCCTCCCAAGCCTGCTGGAACATTGCCTCTATCCCCGGGGCAAATCTTCTGAAAAGTATAGTGCGCCCCGTCGGACGTGCGCCGCCGGGCCACATATAGGACGGGCGGGTCAGGGGCTGTTTTCGACTCAGAAAAAAGCCCTCGCGGCGATGCGAGGGCTTCGTTGTTTCAGGGCCACGCTCTGTCTTGATTTGAATCCTCACCACACCCTTCATGATAAAGCAGCGGGCTGCTGCCTGATCATCAATAGTGGCGCATGCAGCCAAGCTATTTGAGCCACCCCATGTGTTTACCAATCCCCCAAAGAACAAACAGCAGCGTTCCCCCAAAAAGTGCAGCCACGTACGAGAGCGTTATCATTCGACGCAGCGGGCCTGGGAAATTTTTGTAGTCCTCGGTATCCAGATCACCGCCTTTCAGCGAACGCTTGTAGAAGGTCAGCATGCCGCCGACACTGATCAGCATGAAGAAGCGAGTAAAGGGATCTTTACCCATGACAGAGCGTCGCAACTGGATACCACGTGAATTGCTCAAGCCGCTGAGTATTTCGTTCATCCGGAAATAGGCGAAGTACAGTTGCGTTCCAATGAATAAAAACGCCAATGCAAAACTCGCAATCACCAAGATGAAAAAAACATCTTCAGCCTCAAACATCCCTATTCACTCCACTCATACACTTTCTCCCCTGCTCCCTCTCCAAGACTCTCGCCAACAGCACCACCGGCAACAGAACCCAAACCTACCATGACCACGCCACACAACAGGCCACCGATACCAGTAGTGCTGAGAGCAACGCATGCAGCACCTCCTATTGGAGCACCAACAGCGCCACCTGCGAGCCTCCCGGAGAATTTTCCACTCTCTGTAAACCGAACCTTGCGACAGTCCTGCTCCCTGCCAACTCGACAGGCCTCTCGTACTTTCAGTGCCGAAGCAGACGCCCCAAGCCCAATACCAACCCAGCCCCCGAGTTTGATGTATTTGCTGGCCTTGGCTACGCCATTAATGTGGGTCGCATAACCCGGAATATTTCCAGGCACTCCGGCTTTGCTCCAGTGATGGACCAGACTACGACTGGATATCCCCAGGGCATTTTTCAGTTTTGGGTGCTCAGGTATACCTACGCCTTTACGCACAAGCGGGCCCAGGCTGTTATCCAGCTGAGACATCAAACGCTTTCGTTCTGCAAAAAACTCCGGGGTCTGCAACCTGCCGTGTTGCTGGAACGTACGCTGGTGCAACTGCTCCAGTTGCCCCAAGGTGCTTTTCACGTTTTCCAGATGCTTGGAGAACATGACTTCGCCGATGCCGATCGCCCCCGAACCTTCGGTCAAGAATGATTCGATTTCCGCTCGATGACGGACCATAAAGGTCGCCTCATCATCACTCATCGATCCAAGCACGCTGTTCACCTTATTGGCAGCTTCCATCAGCAATGCTTCTTCTCGGGTGCACTGATGGTTCTTTGGGTCGCTCAAGACAATCAGTTGCCCCGGTTTTGCGTAGCTCGACAGCTGAGGGTTCAAGGTGCGGAACTTGTTAAGCACAGCGGCACTTGGCTGTTCGAACAGGAGCGCTTCAAGCTCTGAGCGAGGGATAACGCTTTGCACAATATGAAACCCAGGCTCGACACCCTGAAGCGTTGTCGGCGCAGCTGACAACGGCTCAGCACTGGTCAACCCGGTCAGTCCTTGACTTGGAATATCCCGAGTGAATTCGCTTTTGTAAGAACCATCGCTGATTGCCTGTGCCCAGGCATGCGTGGCCGCCTGCGCCTTTGCTGCAAACTCAGGAGCGATGGTCACGCTACCTTCCTCCGCAGCTATTACCGTACTTTGAGTGGCGATCAGCCGATTGCTGCCAGGAGGGCATCCGCATTGCACAGCATGGCCATGGGTCGCTACTGCAACACCCTCGACGATAAAAGTCGGATTGCCTTCGGCGATAAACCCCATGCTGTTGCATTGAGGACACCACACCGGATCGCTGATTCTCGCGGCCTTACGGTTCTCCACAACCGTAGTCGTCGACCCTACGAGAACCCGACCTCCCGTCGTGGTCGGGTCTCCCTCCCTGATCACAAAAGTCATGGCTATTTCCTGCAAGCGGAATGAGCCTGAATGCTAACGACCGGGGTATTCAGAAGGATTTAAGGCATTTCTCAAAACACCGGGCGAAATGGCTTCAGCAACCAATCTTTCCTCGGACTCGTAACCCCCCTTTTCCCGAAAGGCCGCCCGCCATGCTCAAATAGCCCCCCGCTTTTGCCACCCGCCACACCCGATCCGGAGCCGTACATGAAAAACACCTTTGCCCTGACCTTGGCCCTGATGCTCAGCCTGCCGTCGCTCCACGCCCAGGCAGAAGCAGTGGGCGATGCCGAAGCCGGTGGCAAGCTGTTCAAGCGCATCTGCGGCGGCTGCCACAATATCGGGCCTTCGGTGCGCAGCTCTTTCGGGCCGCAGCTCAATGGCATTTTCGGGCGCGCTGCGGGGAGCGTGGCGGACTATCACTACTCCGACGCGATGAAGTCCTCCGGCATCGTCTGGACCCGCGACAAGCTGGTGGCTTATCTGGAAGATCCAAAGGCCGTGGTGCCCGGTACGCGGATGATTTTCTGGGGGCTGAGCGATCAGGAGAAGATCGATAATCTGCTGGCTTATCTGCAAGGATACAAGTAGCAGTAGAATGAACTATGACTATCGCCAATCAGCGTAGGCCATAAGAGCAGACCCCGTAAAAAAGGGAGGGATGATCCCCCCCAAGGCCTAAACAAATCAGGAGCTACAAAGACTTTGCAGTCGATGGCCGAATAACCAGCTTACGATCCAAATAAACTAATTCCCCATGCTGATCCAACGCAGCTTTTGCGGAAGAAGGCAACTCAAATTCAATAAACCCGTAGCCCTTCGTCTTATTGTATCTACGAGGAACCTTGAGTTCTACAATTGTCCCAAACACTGAAAATAAGTCATAAAGATCATTATCAATCGCTTTCAATGGCAAATTGGCAATGAATAACTTCCCACCACTGACTTCTTTTATCTCAGCCCGCCCCTCCTCCACTTCAGCATGCCCTTTTGACACCAACATCTCAGATTGAAAATTACTAGACTCCAGCGCAGCCTTTGATTTTTCATCTGACAAAGAGGAGTCTTCACTTTGACTCCCTTCTGAAACCTTCCCTGGTATAGATATTTTATAACGTGGAAAACTTCGAAATGGTATTTTCTTCTTTTGGGCAATTCGTCGAGCAGTATCTCTCTCAATTTCGTTTTGTAGAACACCAATTTTAAACAGAGACTCCACTAGCTTTCTATAATCCTCGGTATCAACAATCCCAACAGCCTCCCAAATTTGCAATGCAGAAAAAATACGTCCTTCTTGCCCAAGAAGAATTACCGACTTCATCTCACGATCTAACGCTAAATGATCAAACTGACTAAGCCAAAGCAGATCTAGATGCGAGTACATCGCCCTATTAGTCAACGTAATACTGAACCCATCTGGCCGGCTAATTAGTGCAGGAGGAGCCAACTCATTTTTATTCATTAGATCATAAATCCGCCTCATCCCCTCCCCAAGCTCTCGCATATAGCCCAGTTCGCGAAGAACCCGTGCCACATAGCTATTTCGAGATTGGTGGACCCCTTTCTGACTAACTATATCCTCCAAGCGCATAGAGCTAAGGAGAGCGCCAGGATTCCGAACCTCTAGATGGTCATCAAATATATATACCTCAATACCTCTTCCTTCGTCGGAATAGTCTCTATGTGCAATTGAGTTTAGGAGTGCCTCCCTGCAAGCCAACTCGGGGTATATTGAGCGCTGTTCAAACCTTGCATGACTATCAATTTTTGTCTGAATTAAAAATGGACGCATTGCCTCCCATGCACTATCTATTAGAGTTAAAATATTCCCTTGTATTACCTGATCAGAAATAACATTATATTCCTCACCTGTCTTAACATCATTGCCGTCAACTTTTAAAATCCTTATCTGTAACCTAGGATGCCACTTATGGGGCTCCTTAGCGAATAACAAGAGGGCTGCACGCCGTAACCTAAGCTGTGAAAGACCATACTCACCAAGCTCTAAATATTGAAGGCATTTTTCAGCAGACATCCCCTTAAGCACTTGGTCTGCTACCGTCTTTACCAACTCGATGTTCAAGTCATCAGCAGAGACACCATCTATAAAGCTTCTATCATACTCTCTAGATTTAACCTCACGCCTATCAAACTGAATTGTTTCAACCGCGACAGGCACAGATTCTAAATCTCTGCGCTGCAAGCACCTGCCATCTGTTGTTATATGAACACACTGAACACTTTTAGGAACAGAAAAATAGAGAATACTTTTGCCTTCAATAGTCAGTCTATACTTTCTAACTCCTGGAAGTGGTGTATCAGAATGGATACGATTCGTCGGCGCGGTTTCAAGAACCTCATATTCTCTGTCGGTAAAGTCAGGAAGCCCGGATATTTCCCCGTTATCTTCCACACCAACCAGTAACTCACCTCCATCGGCATTTGCAAAAGCGACTAAAGTTTGTGAAATATTTGTCGCAATATCCTTTACTGATCGTTTCTTTTTGTCTCCTGGCGGCCCCTCCAAGGCGCTTTTAAATTCCCGAAAATGACTCTCCCCTAACTCAATCGCTGTTCGGGCTCGATCAAGCACTGCTATCGCACTCATAATTCACATTCCATTTCTGATTTTATGAAAGGGTACCGCCTTTCTGCTACTGATCTCTAAACCTAAGACATCAAGCGCCCGATCCATTGCCCTCGACACGCTACTAATACATTGAGAAAGCGAAATCTGCCAGCCCTACTTCTGACAACAAACACCGTTCAGATAAAGAAGTCCGGAAAACAAGAGCGATAGCACGTTTGTACTACTTCTCAGTAGGCGATGGCAGATATGTCGGTATAGAAAGGTAGCAATGCTGTAGACGCGAACCATCAACATTAACGTCGATGAAGACTTAAAGATCGGTCCATCGATATGATTTCTTACATAGATTCTGCTTTTTATCTATCAGTCGAAGTCTTCCACCATTGCAGTGCACAAGGCCCCACGCTAACCTCCCCTCCGTCGTTGCCAATTCAACGACCGGGCGTGAGAACCCGAACCAATCAAGGCGCAAGGCGCCCCCATACTGTTGCAGGCGCTTTTTTGTGCCCGCGATAGTGCTTTATGGCGGCCGTGCGTAGGAGACCTTCGGGTCTACCGGTTGCCTTGATTGCCGGTTTCTCACCCTGCGTACGGCTGCCACCCCAACCCGTGAGAAGGTTCGTGGCAGCTTCCCAAGTCAAGGAGCCAGACCATGTACGCAAACAATCCACAGGACCTAAAAACCCCCGGCCTCACCCCCTGCCCTTTCCACGCAGGCGAACCTCTGTTCCACGTCAGCAGCGGTATCCCGATCCGCGAAGCCCTGTCCCACGCCTCGGACCTGCTGCATATCGCCAAGAAGTTGGCCGAAGACGCGGCCATGGAGCGCAGTACCGACCGACATGCCTGGGCGTCGTATTACTTGCAGGCGATGAGCAAGGCACTGATCGATGATGTAGTGAAGGTGCTGGAGTAACAGCGGCGTGTGGTGATAAGGGCTACGGGAGTTACGCAGCCCTTTGGAGCTCGGGCGCTTCGCGCCCGATCGCAGCCCGGCGGCAGCGGCTACAGGGAGCCGCGGTGCTGGACGGGGCAACACCTACAAAAAAGCCCCGAACCAGTCGGGGCTTTTTCTATGGCCGGCCCAGTATCAGGCCGCGATCAGGTGTTTATCAGAACACGTTGATCGGGTAGTCGACGAACACACGCAGTTCGTTACCGCTGTCGTTGTAGCCACTGGATTTCTGCGATACGCGCAGGATCGAGCTACGCACCTTGACGCTCAGGTCCTTGGCCGGGCCGCTCTGGACCACGTACTTGAACTGGTTGAAGATTTCGCGCTCGGTGCCGCCAGTGGTGGTCTGGCCATCGCTGTTGGTGGAGGTGATGTTGTCACCACGTACATAGGCCAGGTTGTAGGTCAGGCCCGGTACGCCGAAGGCGCCGAAGTCCAGACCGTAGCCCAGCTGCCAGCTGCGTTCGTCTTCAGCGTTGAAGTCGGACCAGTAGGAGTTGGCCAGGTAGATGGTGTTGCCGCCATCGCCCACGCGGTTCTGACCACGCTGATAGCCGCCGTAGGCGTAGCCCAGGTTGCTGTCGCCGGTGCTGCGCTGGTGCGCCAGGGTGAACGAGTGCGGGCCGGTGGCGTAAGTGGCTGCCAGGCTCCAGATCTTGTTGTCCTGGCCGCCCGCGTTGACGTCTTCTGCGTAGGACTTGTCCAGCTTGGTACGGTAGCCGTTGAAGTCGAAAGTCAGGGACTGGTCGGTGGCCAGCGGGAACACGTAGTTCAGGTTCACGTACTGCTTCTTCAGCACGTCTTCGACGTCGGAAGCGTACAGCGAGCCCTTGAACTGTTCGGTGAACTGGTAGCTGCCGCCCAATACGTTGATCGACTTCAGGCCACCGCTGTCACGGCCTTCGGCGCTTTTACGCGATTCGGCGGTGAAACGACCGGCGTTCAGCTCCAGGCCCTTGATCTCTTTGGAGGTGATCAGGGTACCGGTGTAGCTTTCCGGCAGCAGACGACCATTGTCGTAGCTCAGCACCGGCAGGGCCGGCATCTGGTCACCGTAGGTCAGGACGGTGTTGGACAGGCGGAATTTGACCGCGGCGCCGGCCTTGGCCAGGTCGCCTGCCGGGCTCTTGTTGCCGCCTTCGCTTGGCTTGAAGAAGTCGATGCCCTGGCCGCCGCTGTGGCTGCCTTTATCCAGGCGCAGGCCGTACAGGCCGAAGGCATCGACGCCCACGCCCACGGTGCCTTGAGTGAAGCCCGACGAGAAGGTACCGATGGCCGCTTGACCCCACTCGCGCTGGTCGTCGTTACCGTTTTTCTTGTCACGATTGATGTAGGCGTTGCGCAGCAGGATTTTCAGGCTGCTGTCTTCGACAAACCCCTTGGACTCAGCCTGGTCGTTAGCCATAACTTGAGTACTGCTCAGAATCCCCAGTGCGATCAGACCGATCCGCTTGTTCAACATTTTATTTTCCTTATTACGGGTTGATGACGCGCTGTGGTGCTCCTTGGAAACGGCGCTTAAGCGCTCTTTTTTCAGGCCAGAACAAAAAGACCCACCCACGAAGAATCGCGGTGGGCCTTTTATTATTGGAAGGTCATGGCCGTTGGCCACAGGCGTTGGCGCGAATCCTATCCGCGCCCCGAACAGTGTGTCAATTTCAAGAATCGTCTGAAAATAGGCAAAAATCGTCTAAGAACTTAACGATCCTTGATGGCCAGTTGCACGATATGGCTGTCGACGAACTGTTCGAAGTGCGTGACCTTGCCATCCTTCAACGTCCATAAATGGGCCACGCGGGCATTCAGCGGTTTGCCCGTGGCTTTATAGACGCCGCTGTAGTTGCCGTAGGCGAACACCTTGTCGCCCTGGGCCACATAGTTCTCGACGGTGAAGGCAAACCCTTCCCACTCGGTGGCCAGGCGCTTGAAGACATTCTCCAGCACGGCATCGAAACCGACGTAGGTGCCGGCATAGGGAAAACCTGCCGCTTCGGTCCAGCGCGCATCAGGAGCCAGGGCGGCGGCGGTGTTTTTCGCGTTCTCCTGGGAGTTGGCGCCTTCGTAGGTGCTTTTGATCAGTGCCAGGTTATCCATGGGCGACTCCGCAAATTAAGTGGGGGTTCAAAGAGCGCAACCGTTCAGGCCACAGGCTTGCAGGCTAGGTGAAAGCTCGACCTCGGGCGAACCGCAGGCTTCGCTCAACCAGGTGGCGAACGCCTGCGGCTTGCCCAGCCAGGGGCTGATATCGAGCAGCCTGAACTGACCGTCCTGCTCCAGCATCAGGGTCGGAAAACCCTGGCCACCGACCCGGGCCAACAAGGCACGGCTGGCCTTGATGTGCTCGTTCAGGCTGTTCGCCGCGGCGTACTCGAAGGCTTCCTCGAACTCGCCGCGCTCAAAGCCCAGGCCTTCGGCGAGTTCCAACAGAACATCGACATCGGCGATGCGGCGCCCTTCGACGTAGTGGGCCGTCTGCAAGCGCCCGAGCAACTCCAGGCCGCGCCCGGCGAGCGCCTGCGCCGCCAGTACCGCGGCAATCGGCGGGGCCGAATCGAACAGCGCCGAATAGTCGCGCAGCAGACCTTCGAAGTAAGCCTCGCCGAACGGCTGCCCGGTGTATTCGGCAATGCGCCGGTCATGGGGCATGACGTAGTCGCGCAGTTGCGGCGAAACCTGCTGGCAGTTGCGCCCGGTCATCATGCCGCCGCCATGGGCCACCACCGGCAGCACGGCCTGGGCCGCCTGCACCAGCGGTTTGGCGCCGTAGCACCAACCGCACAAAGGATCGTAGATGTAATGAAGGGTCGCTGCCGACATGCAAGGCTCCGGGACAAAGGCCGATAAATTCGATGGCGGCAGACTATGCCTGTGGCCCACGGCGAAAAACGCTGGAATGGCTTTTAGTCTGTTTCGGGAATCGGTCGAATCGGCCGTGTATCCACTGCATTTCAATCAAGACACAAATTGAAACAATCCGTCCGGGGAACTTTTCAAGAATAATTAACGAAAGTAAATAGCAAGCATTACCATTCGCGCCGATAGTTTCTTTCCCCATCTGGATGCGTTTTTCCATGCCTGCCCCCTTCCGCCTGACTCCCCTGACCCTTGGCTTTTGCGCCTCGCTGACGGCCGGTTTCACCTGCGCCGCCCCGACCACCCTGCCGGCTACCGCCATCAGCGCGGAAGTCGATGCCGACGACCCACGGGTCAAGGAAGTCAGCACCGCGACCCGCACCGCCACGCCGGTGCGCTACGTGCCGCAAGCCATCGACTCGGTGAAGACCAGCAACGTGCTGGACTACGGCATCAACGATCTGGGCACGGCCTTGAGCGGCATTCCCAACGTCAGCAGCGGCGCCGACACCCGCTTCGACAGCCTGCGCATTCGCGGCTTCGACGCCAGCAACGACTTCTACCTCGACGGCGTCCGTGACGACAGCCAGTACGTGCGCGACCTGCACAACATCGAGCGCATCGAGGTGCTCAAGGGCCCGGCGGCGGTGCTTTATGGCCGTGGTAGCCAGGGCGGGATCGTCAACCGGGTGAGCAAGCTGCCGCAGTTCGGCCGCCACTCCAGCGTCGAAGTCAAAGGCGGCAGCGAAGACCTGCGCAGCCTGTATGCCGACCTCAGCGCCGACCCCAGCGAGAACATCAGCCTGCGCCTGAACATGGGCAACCAGGACAACAACAGCTTCCGCGATGGCGTCAGCGGCAGTCGCCAGCTGTTCGCGCCGTCCATGAGCTGGCAACTGACGCCGGACCTGAACTGGCTGGTGCAGTACGAATACAGCCGCTACAACCGCACGCCGGACCGCGGCATCCCGGGGATCGACGGGCGCCCGGCGGACGTGAGTCGCGACACCACCTACGGCGACCAGCGCGACTACATCGACGACAAGTCCCAGTCGCTGCGCTCCAAGCTCAGCTACGAGCTGAACGACAACTGGCAACTGCGCCATACCCTGAGCCTGTTCAAGCTCAACAGCGATTTCGACAACACCTACCAGACCGGCTACGACAGCCGCACCAAACGGGTGAACCGCCAGCGCTGGCAGCAGGACCTGAACACCCGCAACCTTTACAACAACCTCGAAGTCGAAGGCACCTTCGATACCTTTGGCCTCGAGCACCGGGTGCTGACGGGTGTCGAACTGGGCAGCCAGCGACGCGATCCGAAGCTCTATACCGCAGCGGCGGTCAGTGCCGGAGGCCAGGCCGTGCCGTCCCTGGACCCGTTCAACCCGGATAAAAACATGCGGCATACCGGGAAAATGGTGGCGTCCAGCTACAACCACAGCGAGGTGGAAAGCCGCGCCGTGTATGTCCAGGACCAGTTGCGCCTGAACAATCAGTGGCAAGTGCTCGCGGGCCTGCGCTACGACAACTTCAACGTCGAGACCCACAACAAACTGCTGGATATCAAGGACGACCGCGACAGCCACAGCACCAGCCCGCGCCTGGGCGTGGTCTGGACCCCGCTGGAGAACCACTCCTTCTACGCCTCCTGGAGCAAGAGCTTCTCCCCCGTCGGCGGCGGCCTGATCGGCATTACCCCGAATGCCAACGGCAACAGCAACGACCTGAGCCCCGAGCGCACCCGGCAGAAGGAAGTCGGGGTCAAGAGCGACTGGCTCGGCGACCGCTTCAGCACCACGCTCGCGGTCTATGAGCTGGAGCTCTACAACCGTCGCAGCCGCAGCGTGGAAGACCCGAACGTGATCCTGCTGACCGGCCTGCAGCGCTCCCGCGGCGTGGAACTGACCGCGGCCGGCAAGATCGTCGGCAATTGGTCCGTGCGTGGCGGCATCGGGTTGCAGGACGCGACGGTGGTCAAGAGCAATAACGGTGACGAAGGCAACCGGGTGAACAACGTGGCCAAGCGCAATGGCAGCCTGTTCGTGACCTGGAAGCCGGAAATGGGCTGGTACGCCGAGACCGGCCTGACCCTGGTGGGCGATCGTTATGCCGACAACGCCAACACCGTGATGCTTCCGGGCTACGGCCGCTGGGACGCCCTGGCCGGCTTCCGGCAGAAGGACTGGGACCTGCGGGCCGCGCTGAACAACATCAGCGATCGCACGTATTACTCCTCGGCCACCAGCGCCGGGCAGATCCAGTTCGGCGATCCACGCAGCCTGGTGGTAACCGGTACCTACAGCTTCTAAAAAGCAGCCATGGATACGGCCGCCATCGCCTGAGCGCGGTGGCCGGCCTTGCGTCCGCTGCGCGGCCGATCGCAGCCTTCGGCAGCGGCTACAAAAACCTCGACCTTGCACCCTGCTCACTCCCTGTAGCCGCTGGCGCAGCCTGCGATCGACGGCGCAGCCGGCGCAAACCCCGGGTACACCCTTCCTGCTGACGGACCGCGGTGGCAGATTCGCGTCCGCTGCGCGGCCGATCGCAGCCTGCGGCAGCGGCTACAAAAACCCTCGGCCTTGTGCCCTGCTCACTCCCTGTAGCCGCTGGCGCAGCCTACGATCGACGGCGCAGCCGGCGCAAAACCTGAGCACACCATCGACCTGACGGACCGCGGTGGCAGATCCACGTCCGCTGCGCGGCCGATCACAGCCTTCGGCAGCGGCTACAAAAACCCTCGGCCTTGAGCCCTGCGCGCTCCCTGTAGCCGCTGGCGCAGCCTGCGATCGACGGCGCAGCCGGCGCAAAACCCGGCTACACCCTTCCTGCTGACGGATCGCGGTGCAGATTCGCGTCCGCTGCGCGGCCGATCGCAGCCTTCGGCAGCGGCTACAAAAACCCTCGACCTTGTGCCCTGCTCACTCCCTGTAGCCGCTGGCGCAGCCTGCAATCGACGGCACAGCCGGCGCAAAACCCGGGTATACCCTTCCAGATGACGGACCGCGGTGGCAGATCCACGTCCGCTACGCGGCCGATCGCAGCCTTCGGCAGCGGCTACAAAAACCCTCGACCTTGAGCCCTGCGCGCTCCCTGTAGCCGATGGCGCAGCCTGCGATCGACGGCGCAGCCGGCGCAAAACCCGGCTACACCCTTCCTGCTGACGGACCGCGGTGGCAGATTCGCGTCCGCTGCGCGGCCGATCGCAGCCTTCGGCAGCGGCTACAAAAACCTCGACCTTGCACCCTGCGCGCTCCCTGTAGCCGCTGGCGCAGCCTGCGATCGACGGCGCAGCCGGCGCAAAACCTGAGCACACCATCGACCTGACGGACCGCGGTGGCAGACGTCCGCTGCGCGGCCGATCGCAGCCTTCGGCAGCGGCTACATTCGCGCAAAAAAAAGCGCTGCCATCCGGGCAGCGCTTTTACCAATCCGTTGTTTGCCTATCCTTCCAGCACATCCCACAACGCTTCGAGTTCCGCCTCGCTGAACAAACCAGCAGGGTAACGATCGAGGATCATCCGGCGCGGGTCGGTTTCCCGGACCTGTCGCGTTCCATTGCACTTCAACCATTGCGCCAGAACCTGAAGCGACTCGCTATTTATTGCGGAAGTCCGCTCGCTGACCCTATTCATTTCCAGCGCTCTCTCCCGGTTTGTGAGCGGCTAACTTATCCAAGGTTTATGACAGAACATCGCAGTTCCACCGGCCTCGGATTGACCTCGCGAGAGATACAAGAGCTATGCCAAGACTCCACAATTGCCAGCTTCCGGATCCAAAAAAACCCGCAGTCCATCAGGGCTGCGGGCTTGCCGGGCGACGCCGGATTGGATCCATCTAACCGCCCGTCATTCAGGCGTCACGGGCTGTTACAACAACACTCAAACCTTGTGCGGCGCCGGTTGCTGTTGGGTAAGGCAATGGATATTTCCGCCCCCCAGTAACAACTCGCGACCCGGCACCATCACCACCTCGTGTTGCGGGAACAGGTTCTGCAGGATTTCCTTGGCCTGGGCATCCAGGGGGTCGTCGAAACTCGGGGCGATGATGCCGCCGTTGACGATCAGGAAGTTCACATAGGAACCGGCCAGGCGCACCGACGGATTACGCTCCTGGGTGCCATCCACCGGGTCGACGCCCGCGCACTCTTCTTCGGTGGCGTACAGCGGTCCGGGAATCGGCATCTTGTGCACCGTGAACGGGCGCCCCTTGGCGTCGGTGCTGTCTTGCAGCACTTTCAGCGCCGCCTGGCAGCGCGGGTAGTTCGGGTCCTGCGGGTCGTCGGTCCAGGCCAGCAATACTTCGCCCGGGCGCACGTAACAGCAGAAGTTATCCACATGGCCGTCGGTTTCGTCGTTGTACAGGCCATCCGGCAGCCAGATGACTTTATCCACAGCCAGGTTGGCGCTGAGCACCGCTTCGATCTCGGCACGGTTCATGTGCGGGTTGCGATTGCGGTTGAGCAGGCATTCCTCGGTGGTGATCACCGTGCCTTCGCCGTCGACGTGAATCGAGCCGCCTTCGAGCACGAAGCCCTCGGTGCGGTAACGCGGGCTGCGCTCGATCTCGAGGATCTTGCCGCCCACCTGCGAGTCACGGTTCCACGGCGCATACAGGCCGCCGTCGAAACCGCCCCAGGCGTTGAAATCCCAGTTCACGCCACGGACTTCGCCCTGGTCGTTGATGACGAAGGTCGGGCCGGTATCGCGGACCCAGGCGTCGTCGCTGGACATCTCCACCAGGCGGATATTCGGCACGTCCAGGCGCGCCCGGGCGTTTTCATACTGGCCCGCGGAGACCGCCACGGTCACCGGTTCGAAGCGGGCGATGGCCTTGGCCACCGCTACGTGCGCGGCCTGCGCCGGCTTGCCGCCCAGGCGCCAGTTGTCCGGGCGCTCGGGCCAGATCATCCAGGTCTGGGTCTGCGTCGCCCACTCGGCTGGCATGTAGAAGCCGTCGGCGCGAGGGGTGCTGTGCAAAGTGGTCATGGGTTCAGGACTCCAGGGAACCGTCGAGGGTTTTGATCGCGCTGTACAGGTTCGGCCGACGGTCGCGGAACGAACCCCAGGCGCTGCGAATGTGTTCCAGCTCGTCGAGGTCGAAACTGTGGACAAGAATACCTTCTTCAGTCTCGTTCAGTTCTTCAACCTTCTCGCCGAACTGGTTGGCGATGAACGACGAGCCGTAGAAGGTGATGTCGTAGCCGTCCTGCTCTTCGTTGCCGATGCGGTTGCTGGCGATCAGCGGCATCAGGTTGGCACCGGCGTGGCCTTGTTGCACGCGCTGCCAGTGGTCGCGGGACGAGATGCTCTTGTCGTGCGGCTCGCTGCCGATGGCGGTCGGGTAAAACAGAATCTCCGCGCCTTGCAGCGCCATGCTGCGGGCGCACTCGGGGAACCACTGGTCCCAGCAGATGCCCACGCCGATTTTCGCGTAGCGGGTGTTCCACACCTTGAAGCCGGTGTCGCCCGGATTGAAGTAGTACTTTTCGTGATAACCGGGGCCGTCCGGGATGTGGCTTTTACGATAAATCCCGAGGTTGCTGCCGTCGGCGTCGATGATCGCGATGCTGTTGAAACGCGCCCGCCCGGCCAGTTCATAGAAGCTGATCGGCAGCACCACCTGCAGCTCCTTGGCGACTTTCTGGAAGTGCGCGATGGCCGCATTGCTTTCCACCGGAGTCGCCAGTTGCAGGTAGTCCGGGTTCGGCTTCTGGCAGAAGTACGGGGCCTCGAACAGTTCCTGGATCAGGATGATCTGCGCGCCTTTGGCGGCGGCCTCGCGGACCAGCTTTTCCGCGGTCTCGATATTGGCCTCGAGGTCCCAGGAACAGGCCATCTGGGTTGCGGCGACGGTAACGATACGGCTCATGGATCATCTCCTGGGCAGCAGCAAAGGACCGAGGGTGGCATCGGTCGATGACAGAAAAAGGGCAAGGCCGAGGCGGTTTGATCATGGCCTGGGCCGAGGCAGTTTATATACGATAAAAATCGACTTTAAAAGCGTAAAAATAAATTAACCAAAAATAAACCCCTATAAACATCGATTATTATCGATATTTATAGGGGTTTAGGGGGGGCAGTGCGGACGCTATCGCGAGCAAGCTCGCTCCTACAGGGGCATGCCTTTCTCTGTAGGAGCGAGCTTGCTCGCGATCCGAATGCGCAGCATTCGGGGGGCTACAGCCCCTCCTCCAGCACCTTGGCCAACATGTCGACAAAGAAGTCGACGCTCTGGCGCGTGGTGACCATCGGCGGCTTGATCTTGAGGATGTTCAGGTCATCGCCGGTGGGTTGCATGAAGATCCCCAGCTCGCGCAGGCGATCGCACAGCAGGGCGGTCTCCTGCGTGGCCGGCTCCAGGGTCTGGCGATCGCGGATCAGCTCCAGGCCCAGGTAGAACCCCGAGCCATGCACCGCGCCCACCAGCGGATAACGCTCGATCAGGGCTTCGAGGCGCTGCTTGAAGTGGCCACCGACCACCTGGGCGTTTTCCCAGAGTTTTTCTTCCTGCATCACGTCCAGCACCGCCATGCCGATCCGGCAACTCACCGGGCTGCCGCCGGCCGAGGAGAAGAAATAACCTTCGGCCTCCAGCGCTTCGGCGATCTCCCGGCGGGTGATCACCGCCCCCAGCGGCTGGCCGTTGCCCATGCCTTTGGCCATGGTGATGATGTCCGGCACCACGCCCTGCTCTTCGAAGCCCCAGAAAAACTTGCCCATGCGCCCGTAACCGACCTGCACCTCATCGGCGATGCACACGCCGCCCTGGGCACGGACCAGCGCATAGACCTGCTTCAGGTAACCCGGCGGCAGGGCGATGCCGCCAGCGTTGCCATACACCGGCTCGCAGATGAAACCGGCCAATTGGCGATTCTGCTCCGCCAGTTTGGCCAGGTTGTGTTCGACGCTGCGCACATAATCCGCGGTGCTGTCCTGGCCGCGGAACTCGCCGCGATAGGTATTGGGCGCGGTCACCGGATGCACCCAGTCCGGGCGGCTGCTCAGGGCCTGGGGGTTGTCGGCGATCGAGGTGGACACCGCATCCGCGCCCACCGTCCAGCCGTGGTAGGCCTCCAGCACGCTGAGCAGGTCGCGCCCGCCGCTGTAGGCCCAGGCCAGGCGGATCGCCAGGTCGTTGGCCTCGCTGCCGCTGTTGACCAGGAACACCCGGTCCATGGAGTCCGGCGCCAGCTCCAGCAAGCGCTCGGAGAACTCGGCAATCGCCGCGTAGTGGAAACGCGAGTTGGTGTTGAGCAGCGACCATTGGCGCGCGGCCTCGGCGGCCATCCGTGGATGGCCGTGGCCGAGCACCGCGACATTGTTGAGCATGTCCAGGTAGGAACGGCCCTGCATGTCGATCAGGTGGTTGCGCCAGCCGCGCTCGATGCGTGGCGGGTCGACGTAATAGTGCTTCTGCGAACGGGCGAAACTGGCATCGCGGCGCGCCAGCAAGGCTTGCGGGTCGAGCTCCGGCTCGGCGTCGCAGGCCAGGCCCAGCAGCGCCGCCGGCGACGGGCACAGCGCCTGCCATGCCGCGGCCCGCGAGGGCGTGCAGAACAGCGGAGGATCGAGCTGCGCGCCACGGCACAGCTGGACCTTGAGCCCGCCATCCACCGCCCCCAGGACCTGGCCTTTGACCAGCGCCGCGCCGGCATGCACCGAGGGCGTGACGCCCCACAGCCGCACACTCAATTGCGGGCCATCGAGGCGCAACACACCGTCGGTGGCGCGGTGCAGCACCCCGGCAAAAGGCGCTTCGACCGCCGTGCCCGACGGTACTTGCAACTGCACATGCAATGGGAAAGTGTCCGGCTCGACCGCACTGTCCGGGCAGGTCCGGGACAGGCGGTACTGCCCATAACGACTGGCCGCCAATCCATGGGCCGCCGCGGCCTGCTGCAACAGCTGGGTATCGATCTCCGGCTGCTCCCAGTTGCCGGCCTCGAAATGCGGGCTGAGCACGCCCAGGTCGATCAGGGCGAACTCGCGCCCCACCAGGCCCGGCAGCAAGGGGGCGAAACCTTCGCTGGCGATGGCCGGCAGAGACTGGCCGACCGCCGCGAGGATCGCCGCTTCCATCAACTCGAACGGCACCGAGGTGGCGACGCGGAAGATCTCCCATTCGTGGCTCAGGTTGTCGCGGCTGTACTGGTTGCCCGGGTCGATGCTCACCTGCTGTTCGCCACTGAGCACCAGCACCGCGGCGCGGGCCACGATCAGCGGCCACAGCGCCAGCAGCTCGGCCTGCTGCAGTGGATTGACCGCGTGATAGGCACGGACCGCCGGCAGGATGCAGAACGGATCGCCCTCGGCATGGTGCAGCAGCGCCGCGCAGGTCACCGACAGGTCAGTGATGCGCCAGGTGCGAATCAGGTCGCCGAAATCGATCACCCCCTGTACCTGCCAGTGGCGCTGGGCGTCACGCTGCCAGACCACGTTGTCGTCGGTGATGTCCAGGTGGATCGCCTGCACCGGCAACTGCTCGGCCAGGCGCTGCACACGGCGCTCGGCCTGCTCGGCCACTTCGGCGATCAGGCTGCGTTGCTGTTCGTCGGCGATCACCGGTAACAGGTGATTGATCAGGCTATGGGCGTGGCGCGCGTCCCATTGCAGGGTGCGTTCCAGGCCCGGGTGCTGGAAGTCCGCCAGGGCCAGGTCCATCTGCCCGCACAACCGGCCGAAGCCGGCCGCCAGCTCGGGGCCCAGGTGCTTGAGGTGGGTCAGCGGCTGGCCTTCGATGTAGTCGAGCAGGCGCACATGCAGCGCCTGGCCAGCGACCTCCAGGGACAGCAGGTCGGCGCCGTTCTTCGCCGGGATCACCCGGGGTACGTGCAGTTCGGGGTGGCTGCCCAGGTGCTTGAGCGCCGCATGTTGCGCCTGCAGTTCCAGGGCGGCGTAGTCGCCACGGCAGATCTTCAGGACAAAACGCCCCCGGGGACTGTCGAGCCGGTAGTTGAGATCCTGCTGGCTGCCCAACGATTGCAGCGTGCCGCCAAGGCCGTAGTGCACTTCGAGCAGGTCCAGCGCCTGCTGCGGGGTGACTTGCGGACCGGGCAGACTGGCGCGGTGAATCAACGTGGCGAGCAACATGGAACGACCCCTGGAATTATTGTCAGATGCGTATATCGCCACTGCGCCAGGCGTTACGCAACCCCCTGGCCCGGGCAGACGACAAGGGCTGCACCGCCGCCGGGAAGCTAAACAGGATGCCAATACCCGGGCCAGACATCGGCGGCCCTTGCAGCGGCCGCTGGCTGCCGACAAGCTATGCTCCATTCGCGACTCCATGTCTTAGGGAAGAAGGCCTACCCATATGCGCATTCTCGTTACCGGCGGTGCCGGCTTTATTGGATCGGCGCTGATTCGCCACCTGATCCGCAACACCGAACACGAGGTGCTCAACCTCGACAAGCTGACCTACGCAGGCAACCTGGAGTCGCTTTCGAGTATCGCCGCCGACACCCGCTACGAGTTCGTCCAGGCCGATATCGTCGACCAGGCCAGCGTCAGCGCCGTGCTCGAGCGTTTCCGGCCCCAGGCGATCATGCACCTGGCCGCCGAGTCCCACGTCGACCGCTCCATCGACGGTCCGTCGGACTTCATCCAGACCAACATCGTCGGCACCTACAGCCTGCTGGAAGCCGCCCGCGCCTACTGGCAGGCCCTGCCGTCGACGGAAAAAAGCGCCTTCCGTTTCCACCACATTTCCACCGACGAGGTGTACGGCGACCTGCACGGCGTCGACGACCTGTTCACCGAAACCACGCCCTACGCCCCCAGCTCGCCCTACTCCGCCAGCAAGGCCGCGTCCGACCACCTGGTCCGCGCCTGGCAGCGCACCTACGGCCTGCCGGTACTGGTCACCAACTGCTCGAACAACTACGGGCCGTTCCACTTCCCGGAAAAGCTCATCCCGCTGGTGATCCTCAACGCCCTGGCCGGAAAACCGCTGCCGGTGTACGGCAACGGCCTGCAAGTGCGCGACTGGCTGTTCGTCGAAGACCACGCCCGCGCCCTGCTCAAGGTGGTGACCGAAGGCGTGGTCGGCGAGACCTACAACATCGGCGGCCACAACGAACAGACAAACATCGACGTGGTGCGCGGCATCTGCCAACTGCTGGAAGAACTGGCGCCACAAAAACCTGAAGGTGTGAAACAATTCGCCGACCTGATCACCTACGTCCAGGACCGCCCCGGTCATGACCTGCGCTACGCCATCGACGCCGGCAAGATCGAGCGCGAACTGGGCTGGGTGCCGCAAGAAACCTTCGCCAGCGGCCTGCGCAAGACTGTGCAGTGGTACCTGGACAACCAGGAATGGTGCCAGCACGTGCAGGACGGCAGCTACCAAGGGCAACGCCTCGGTTTCACTGACTTCAAGGATCTGATCGCATGATGAAAGGTATCGTTCTGGCGGGTGGCTCGGGCACCCGCCTGCACCCGATCACCCTGGGTGTGTCCAAGCAACTGCTGCCGGTCTACGACAAACCGATGATCTATTACCCGATCTCGGTGCTGATGCTGGCCGGCATCAAGGACATCCTGCTGATCTCCACCCCCCAGGACCTGCCGCAGTACCGCAACCTGCTGGGCGACGGCAGCCAGTTCGGGGTGCGCTTCAGCTACGCCGAACAACCGTCGCCGGACGGCCTGGCGCAGGCGTTCCTGATCGGCGAGGAATTCATTGGCGACGACCCTGTGTGCCTGATCCTCGGCGACAACATCTTCCACGGCCAACACTTCACCGAGAAGCTGCAGAACGCCGCGGCGAAACCGTCCGGGGCGACGGTCTTCGGCTACTGGGTCAAGGACCCGCAGCGCTTTGGCGTGATCGACTTCGACGCACAGGGCAATGCCCTTTCGATCGAGGAAAAGCCTCTGCACCCCAAGTCCAGCTACGCCGTGACCGGGCTGTATTTCTACGACAACTCAGTGGTCGAGATCGCCAAGGCGGTCAAGCCTTCGGCGCGCGGTGAACTGGAAATCACCGACGTCAACAATGCCTACCTGCAACGCGGCGACCTCAGCGTCGAACGTTTCGGCCGCGGCTTCGCCTGGCTCGACACCGGCACCCACGACAGCCTGCTGGAAGCCTCGCAGTATGTGCAGACCATCGAGCATCGCCAGGGCCTGAAAGTCGCCTGCCTCGAGGAAATCGCCTACAACCAGGGCTGGATCGACCGCGAGCATCTGCTCGAACACGCCAAGTACTTCGGCAAGACCGGCTACGGCCAATACCTCTACAGCCTGGCGGGAGAAACCCAATGAAGGTCCTGGCCACCGAACTGCCCGGCGTGCTGATCATCGAACCCAAGGTCTTTGGCGACGAACGCGGTTTTTTCTACGAGAGCTTCAATGCCAAGGCGTTCGAAGAAGCAACCGGCGTGCGCACCCAGTTCGTCCAGGACAACCATTCGCGCTCGCAAAAGGGCGTGCTGCGTGGCCTGCACTACCAGATCGAAAACACCCAGGGAAAACTGGTGCGGGTAGTCGCCGGCGAAGTGCTCGACGTGACGGTGGATATCCGTCGCAGCTCGCCGCACTTCGGTAAGTGGGTCGGGGTGCGGTTGTCCGCGGACAACCATCGCCAGCTGTGGGTACCGGAAGGCTTCGCCCATGGTTTCGTGGTGCTGAGCGAGTACGCCGAGTTTCTCTACAAGACCACCGACTACTACACCCCGGCGTCCGAACGCTGCATTCGCTGGGACGATCCGACCCTGGCCATTGACTGGCAACTCACAGGCCCGGCGCAGCTCTCGGCCAAGGATCAGGCCGGCAAATTGCTCAGTGAAGCCGAGCTGTTCCCATGAGTGGCCGCTTGAAGATCCTGATCAGCGGCCAGCACGGCCAGGTCTCCCAGGCCCTGCAACAGCGCCTGGGAAACCAGCATGAATTGATCGTGCCCGGGCGCGGCCTGCTCGACCTGACAAACCCGGACGCCATTCGCCAGCAAGTGCGCAGCCTGCGCCCGCAGCTGATCATCAACGCGGCCGCCCACACCGCCGTCGATCAGGCCCAGAGCGAGCCGGACCTGGCCTTTGCGATCAATGCCAGTGCCCCCGGCGTGTTCGCCGAGGAAGCGCGGGAACTGGGTATCCCGCTGATTCACTACTCCACCGATTACGTCTTCGACGGCAGCAAGCAGGCCCCCTACACCGAAGACGATGAACCCAACCCGCTGAGCGTCTACGGCCAGAGCAAACTCGCCGGCGAACGGGCCATCGGCGCGGCAGGTGGTGAACACCTGATCCTGCGCACCAGTTGGGTGTATTCGAACATCGGCAAGAACTTCCTGCTGACCATGCAACGCCTGCTGCAGGAAAAACCGCACTTGCGCGTGGTCGCCGACCAGATCGGCGCGCCTACCTGGGCCGGCACCATCGCCGCCAGCACCGCCGCCCTGATCGAGCGCTGGCAGGCCGGCCAGCCAGGAGCCTGGGGGACCTATCACCTGACCGCTGCTGGCGAGACCTCCTGGTTCGGCTTCGCCCAGGCCATTGGCGAGCACCTGCTGGCCCAAGGCAAAACCTGCGCGACCCTGGAGGCGATCCCCTCCAGCGCCTATCCGACACCCGCGCCACGGCCGCTGAACTCGCGCCTCGATTGCCGCCGCCTGGAGCGCGAGTGGGGCGTGCGCCAGCCTGAGTGGCGCAGCGCATTGCACGAGTGTCTTGCCGGGCAGGGCTAGGTTCTGTACGGAAAGTCGCCGAGCGGCGATCAGGCAAGGCAAAAACAGGTGAGGAAGCGGAGTGTAGGGGCCTACATGAGCATTCCGAGCCTGTTTTTAACGCGGCATGATCGTCGCGCAGGCAGTTTACGTATAGAACCTAGGCATAATGCGCCTGTACCCACAGGCGCATCGTCCCCATGACTCCACCTCTCCCCCGACGCCCCCGCTGGCGTAGCCTGGCTTTGCTGGCCCTGTGCCTGGCGCCGCTGCTGTGGCCGCTGGAGCACCTGGCCGAGCGTTATTACCGCAGCGAACTGGCGGGCCAGAACCGCCAGACCCTCGACCTCTACGTCGCCAACCTGCTGGGCACCCTGCACCGCTATGAGGTGCTGCCGCAGATTCTCGGCGAGCTGCCGGCGTTGCGTGCGGTCCTCGGCGCGCCGGACGACGGTGTGACCCAGGGCAACGCCAACCGCCTGCTGAAAAACATCAGTGCCCAGACCGGGGCCGAAGTGATGTACCTGATGGACACCTCCGGTAACACCCTGGCGGCGTCCAACTGGGACAAGCACGACAGTTTCGTCGGCCGCAATTTCTCCTTCCGCCCCTATTTCAGCGAAGCCATGGCCGGGCGCCTGGGGCGTTTCTTCGGCCTGGGCACCACCTCGGCCAAGCGCGGTTATTTCTTCGCCGCCGCCGTGCGCAACGGCGAGAAAATCATCGGCGTGCTGGTGGTCAAGGTCGACCTGGACCACACCGAAAGTCTCTGGGGCAAGACCCCCGAGCAACTGGTGGTCACCGACCACAATGGCGTGGTGATCCTCACCTCGCGCGCGGAATGGCGTTTCCGCTCGACCCGCCCGCTGACTGAAGACGAAAGCCAGGCCATCGTCGCCATCCAGCCCTACCCAACCCGCGATCCACGGCCGTTGAACCTCGACTCCAACGCCTGGCTGACCCAGACCCGGCAGATCGACGAAACCGGCTGGAGCGTGAGCATCCTCGCCCCGCGTACCCTGATCGATCGCCCGGTGCGCACCGTGGTGGCGGTGGGCGGCGCCACGCTGCTGGTCTTGATGTTGCTGCTCGGCTTGATGATGCAGCGTCGTCGCCACTACCTGGAGCGCATCGCCTTCGAAGCCAAGGCCCGGCGCGAATTGGAAATGCGCGTGGCCGAACGCACCAGCGACCTGGAAGGCCTGAACCGCCGCCTCAGGCAGGAAGTGCTGGAGCGCGAACACGCCCAGCAGGAACTGGTGCGCGCCCAGGACGACCTGGTGCAGGCCGGCAAGCTCTCGGCCCTGGGCACCATGTCGGCGAGCATCAGCCATGAGCTCAACCAGCCGCTGGCGGCGATCCGCAGCTACGCGGAAAACGCCGAGGTGCTGCTGGACCACCAGCGCACCGAGGACGCCCGCGGCAACCTCAAGCTGATCAGCGAGCTGACCGGGCGTATGGCCTCGATCATCGCCCACCTGCGCGCCTTTGCCCGCCGCGACCGCCACGCGCCGGAAAGCGTCGCCCTGCAACCGGCGCTGGACGACGCCCTGGCGCTGCTGGCCAAGCGCCGACGGGCGATGGAAGTGGAGCTGATCCGCGACCTGCCGGCGGCCACCCTGTGGGTCGAGGCCGGGGAGACGCGGCTGCGCCAGGTGCTCGGCAACCTGCTGGCCAATGCCCTGGACGCGCTGACCGAAAAAGGCCCGCCGCGCAAACTCTGGCTGAGTGCCGAATCCACCGCCACGGGCGTCAATCTGTACATTCGCGACAACGGCCCGGGCTTCTGCATGGAGGCCCTGGGCCGCGCCGGCGAGCCTTTCTACACCACCAAGACCCGCACCCAGGGCCTTGGCCTGGGCCTGGCGATCTGCGACACCCTGATGCGCGCCTTTGGCGGTGAACTGTCGTTCTCCAACCACCGCGAAGGCGGCGCCCTGATTACCCTGCGGCTGCGCGCCGGCGCGCCGGGAGTGAGCCTGCAACCGTCCGAGGACCGCAGCGTATGAGTACACCGATCACCAGTGACGTGCAGGTGGTGTTGATCGACGACGATCCGCACCTGCGCCAGGCCCTGAGCCAGACCCTGGACCTGGCCGGGCTGAAGATCCTGCCGCTGGGCGAAGCCCAGGGCCTGGCCGCGCGCCTGGAGCGCGACTGGCCGGGGGTAGTGGTCAGCGACATCCGCATGCCCGGCATGGACGGCCTCGAACTGCTCGGCGAACTGCACGGCCAGGACCCTGAGCTGCCGGTGCTGCTGATCACCGGCCACGGCGATGTGCCGCTGGCGGTGCAGGCGATGCGCGCCGGGGCCTATGACTTCCTGGAGAAACCCTTCGCCAGCGATGCCCTGCTCGACAGCGTGCGCCGCGCCCTGGCCCTGCGCCGCCTGGTGCTGGACAACCGCAGCCTGCGCCTGGCCCTGAGCGATCGCCAGGAGCTCAGCGCGCGGCTGGTCGGGCTGTCGGCGCCGATCCTGCGTTTACGTGAACAGATCGGCGCCCTGGCGGCGACCAAGGCCGACGTGCTGATCCTCGGCGAGACCGGCGCCGGCAAGGAAGTGGTGGCGCGGGCGCTGCATGATCTGTCGAGCCGGCGCAACGGCCCGTTCGTGGCGATCAACGCCGGCGCCCTGGCCGAATCGGTGGTCGAAAGCGAACTGTTCGGCCACGAGCCGGGGGCCTTTACCGGCGCGCAGAAACGCCGCATCGGCAAGTTCGAATTCGCCAACGGCGGCACGCTGTTCCTCGATGAAATCGAAAGCATGAGCCTGGACGTGCAGGTCAAGCTGCTGCGCATGCTGCAGGAGCGGGTGGTGGAGCGCCTGGGCGGCAATCAACTGATCCCGCTGGACATCCGCATCATCGCCGCGACCAAGGAAGACCTGCGCCAGGCGGCCGACCAGGGGCGCTTTCGCGCCGACCTGTATTACCGCCTGAATGTCGCACCGCTGCGTATTCCACCGTTGCGCGAGCGTGGCGAAGATGCCTTGCTGCTGTTCCAGCATTTCGCCGACGAGGCCAGCGCCCGCCACGGCCTGCCGCCCCACGAACTGCAACCGGGGCAGCGCGCCCTGCTGCTGCGCCACAGCTGGCCGGGCAATGTGCGCGAACTGCAGAACGCCGCCGAACGCTTCGCCCTCGGCCTGGAACTGGCCCTGGACAACAGCGCGCCGGACGGCAGCCCACAACCGGCGCCGACGGTGGTCGAGGGCGGCCTGAGCGAGCAGGTGGAGAACTTCGAAAAGAGCCTGATCGCCGCCGAGCTGGCCCGCTCCCACAACTCGCTGCGCAGCCTCGCCGAAGCCCTGGGTATTCCGCGCAAGACCCTGCATGACAAACTGCGCAAACACGGCCTGAGCTTCGGCGACAGCGGCGCCAGCTCTGGTGGCGACGATAGCGAGTGAGCGATGCCGACTAATCTTGTTAATGCACCATTTCACCACCGAGGCCCTGCATGAACCGCGACAGTCGTCACCTGGAATCCATCCTCCATCACGACATTCCCCTGACGCGGGACATGGGCCTGAAAGTGCTCGACTGGCACGCGCATGAGCTGCGCCTGCAACTGCCGCTGGAAGCCAACGTCAATCACAAGAGCACCATGTTCGGCGGCAGCCTGTATTGCGGCGCGGTGCTGGCCGGCTGGGGCTGGCTGCATCTGCGGCTGAAAGAAGCGGGGATCGACGACGGGCACATCGTGATTCAGGAAGGGCAGATCAACTACCCGCTACCGGTGACCAGCGACGCCACGGCCATCTGCGCCGCGCCGAGCGAAGAGGTGTGGCACAGGTTCCTGACCATGTATGAGCGCTACGGCCGCGCGCGGCTGATTCTGCACACCCGGGTGGTGAATGCCGGCAGCGATGAAGATGCGGTGCGCTTCACCGGGCAATACGTGCTGCACCGCTGAGCCTGTAGCCGCTGGCGCAGCCTGCGATCGTGGGCCGACTGGCGATATTCTGTCTGACACACCGCGCTGGCCGTTTACGACTGCTGCGCAGCCGATCGCAGGCTACGCCAGCGGCTACAAGGATCAGCCGCGCGCCAGCTCCAGCAAGCGCCCACGCCATGCGGCCTTGGCCGGCAGCGCCAGGAAGAAGCCATTGAGCAGCGACTCCCGCGCCGGGTAGCAGAACGGCGCGCCACTCAGATCCAGCACCTCGCCTCCAGCGCCCTCCAGCACGCCTTGGGCCGCCGCGGTGTCCCACTGCGAGGTCGGCGCCAGTCGCGGATAACAATCCGCCGCGCCTTCGGCCAGCAGGCAGAACTTCAACGAGCTGCCGATGTTCGCCAGCTGCAACTCGCCCAGGGTCGCGCTCAACCCGGCCAGCAGACGCTCCTGCTCGGGGCTGGTATGCCGACGACTGGCGACCACGGTGAAGGCTTCGCCCGCCGTCAGGCTGTCACGCACGTGGATCGCCACCGGCGCCTGGCCCTTGTCCGCGCGCCAGGCCCCAAGGCCGGCGCCGCCGAAATAGCAGCGACCGCTGGTCGGCATCGATACCACGCCGAACACCACCCGGCCGTCTTCGATCAGGGCGATATTGACGGTGAACTCTTCGCTGCCGGAGATGAACTCCTTGGTGCCGTCCAGCGGGTCCACCAGCCACCAGCGCTGCCAGCCGGCACGCACGTCCTGGGGAATGTCGGCGTCTTCTTCGGAGAGCACCGGGATGCTCGGGTCCAGCGCGGTCAGGCCTTGTACGATCAGGTGATGGGCCGCCAGGTCGGCGGCAGTCACCGGCGACTCGTCGGCCTTGCTGGTGACGGCGACGTTGGCACGCCAGAACGGCAGGATCGCCTCGCACGCCTGCAAGGCCAGGTCGATCACCGGCGCCAGCAACGGATGGGGAAAATTCATCGATGGTTCACTCATGCTTGGAAGGCGCCGCGCTGGGTCAGCAGGTCGCGGGCCAGATACAGCGCGGCCAGGGCGCGGCCCTCGGTGAATTGCGGATTCTGCGCCAGGCTCGACAGCTCGCGCAGGTTGATCTTGTCCACGCGCATCGGCTCGGGCTCGTCGCCTTCCAGCCGTTCCTCGTAGAGGTCGGTGGCCAGCACCACCTGGATCTTCTGGCTCATGTAGCCGGGGGACAACGACAGCTCGGTCAGGTGTTCCAGTTGCCGCGCGCCAAAACCGGCTTCCTCCTTGAGCTCACGCTCGGCGGCGGCCAGCACATCCTCGCCAGGCTCGATCAGGCCCTTGGGCAGCGACAGCTCGTAGGCGTCGGTGCCGCCGCAATATTCCTCGACCAGCACCGCATGATCGGCATCGAGCATCGCCACGATCATCACCGCACCATAGCCCGCGCCCTTGCCCACCAGGCGCTCGTAGGTGCGCTCCACACCGTTGGAAAAGCGCAACTGCACCGCTTCGACGCAAAACAGACGGCTGGTGGCGACGATCTCGCGGGCGAGTACGGTGGGTTTCTGGCGCATAAAAGGCTCCTTGGCGTGAACGCGCTACTATAACGCGGCTTTCCCGATTGTTTGTGTCGGATATCTTTCTACCGTTCGAGACGTTTTCCATGCCTTCACTGCCCTGGCGCGACATCGATACCGTTCTGCTGGATATGGACGGTACCTTGCTGGACCTGCACTACGACAACCACTTCTGGATGGAGCACCTGCCCCAGCGCTATGCCGAGCTGCATGGCGTCAGCCGCGCCATGGCGGAAATGGAATTGCAGCCGCTGTTCGAGCGTAACGCCGGACAGTTGCAGTGGTATTGCCTGGACTTCTGGAGCGCCGAACTGAAATTGCCGGTGCGCGAACTGAAGCTGGAGACCGCCCACCTGATCGCCCTGCGCCCGGACGCCGACACCTTTCTCGCGGCGATCAAGCAGGCTGGCAAACGCGTGGTGCTGATCACCAATGCGCACCGCGATTCGTTGTCATTGAAATTGGAAAAAGTCGAGCTGGCGCCCTATTTCGAACGTTTGATCAGTTCCCACGATTACGGCTTCGCCAAGGAGAACCCGCAGTTCTGGGATGCGTTGCAAGCGGATATCGGCTTCGATCCGGCACGCAGCCTGTTTATCGACGATACCCTGCCGATCCTGCGTAGCGCGCGGGATTTCGGCGTGGCTCATCTATTGGCGGTGAGTGAACCGGACAGCCGCAAGGGGCCGAAAGACACGGCAGAGTTTGCCGCGCTGGGGGATTATCGAGCATTGATCGAGGGGCTGTAGAGCAATCCTGTAGCCGCCGCCCCAGGCTGCAATCGACCGTGAAAAGGTCGTAGCGATGTTGATCGCCAAAGGTCCTTCGGACCTTATCGCAGCCTTCGGCAGCGGCTACAGACCGAGCATTACTCAGGAATGCGCAGTACCTGGCCCGGATAGATCTTATCCGGGTGCGACAGCAGCGGCTTGTTGGCCTCGAAGATCTTGTTGTACTTGTTGGCGTCGCCGTACACGGCCTTGGAAATGGCGCTGAGGGTGTCGCCTTTTTTCACGGTGACGAAACGTGCGGCGGCAGCCACAGGACCGGTGACGGTGATCTGATCGTCGACGCTGCCGACACCTTCGATGTTGCCCACGGCCAGCAGAATCTTTTCCTTCTCTTCCTGGCTGGCCACTTCACCGGTCACGATGACCTTGTCGCCTTCCACGGTAGCCTGGACGTTGGGGTTACCCAGGCCGACCTTGGCGATGTGCTCCTTCAGCTGTTCGCCCGCATTGGCGTTACCCGGCGTCAACAAATCAATAAGCTTTTCGCCCGCTTCTTTCACAAAGCTAAAAATACTCATGGTGCACACTCCTTGGGTTTAATAGGTCCAGACGCGAAAGACTAGACCAGCCTTGAGAGACGAGGTTCAAAATCGACCAATGACTCTGTGCACGGCAAGCACGCTAGAATCGCCTCCCCCGCGCCCAGGAAGCGAAGATGGACATCAAGCAGCTGAAATTCCTCATCGCTCTCGACGAAACCCGCCACTTTGGCCAGGCCGCCGCGCGCTGCCACATCACCCAGCCGACCCTGTCCATGCGCCTGCGCAACCTCGAGGAAGAACTCGAGCTGTCGCTGGTCAACCGCGGCCAGCGTTTCGAGGGGTTCACCGCTCCGGGGGAACGGGTGCTGGCCTGGGCCCGCAGCGTGCTGGCCGCCTACGACGGGCTGCAGGCCGAGGCGGCCGCTTGTCGCGGCAATCTGGTCGGCACCCTGCGCCTGGGGGTGGTGCCGCTGTCGAGCTTCGACCCGCTGCCACTGATGCAGCGCCTGCACCAGGCGCACCCGAATGTGCGCTTCGAGTTGTCGGCGCTGAGTTCCGAGCAGATCCTCGAACAGTTGGCGAGCAATCGCCTGGATATCGGCGTTTCCTACCTGGAGCGCCTGGACAGCGAACGCTTCGAAGCCCTGGCCCTGGGCGAAACCCGCATGGGCCTGCTCTACGACCAACGCTTCTTCAGCTTCGGCGAGCAGCCCCTGAGTTGGGAGGCCGTGATCGAACTGCCGCTGGGCATGCTGACCAGCGGCATGCATTTTCGCCAGTCCATCGACCATAACTTCCACAGCCGCGGCCTCACCCCACAACCGCTACTGCAGACCGATGCCGTGCATCAATTGCTACAAGCCGTACATGGCGGCCTGTGCTGCGCGATCATGCCGCTGGACGGCGGCCTGGAAGCCCTCACCGAGCACCTGCGCCTGCAGCCCATAGCAGACGCCAACACCCTGGCGCACCTGGGCCTGATTATGCGCCGCAGCGCACCGCGCTCGGCCCTGGCCGAGGCATGCTTCGCCCTGCAGCAGAAATCACCGAGCGAGTCTTGATCGACGCCATCTATCGGCACATCAGTACTAGCAATTAGACGCGACACTTTGACGCGCTTAGTCTTAGGGCTGGATATTCCGCCGGTGATGCCCCATGAAACCCCAGCGCCCGGCTTGCGCGACGCCTTCTGCGAAAACGCCCGCGCCCGCCGCCAGTCAGAACTACCGCTACAGCAACCTCGACCACACGGAATCGGCCAGCACCGCGCTCGCCGAGGAAGTCGCGCTGGCGATCGCCTATAACGGCATCAGCCAGGCCGTGATGCTGGTCACCCCCAGCGACCTGGAAGACTTCATCGTCGGCTTCAGCCTCGGCAGCGGCATCATCGGCGACGCCTCGGACATCTACGACCTGCAACTGAGCGGCAGCGGTTCGGCCCAGTACGCCCAGGTGCAGATCTCCAGCCGCGCCTTCTGGAACCTCAAGCAACAACGCCGGCAACTGGCCGGTACCAGCGGTTGCGGCCTGTGCGGCGTGGAAGCCGTGGAACAGGCCCTGCCGGACCTCAAGGTGCTGCCCGGCGCGCCGTTGCCGCCCGCCCAGTGGCTCGATGGCCTGCGCCAGCGCATCAGCGCCTTCCAGCCCCTGGGCCAGCACTCCGGCGCGGTGCATGCGGCGGTGTTCATGAACGCCCAGGGCGAGCTGCTGCTGGGGCGCGAAGATATCGGCCGGCACAACGCCCTGGACAAGCTGATTGGCGCATTGATCCGCCAGAACATAGCCACTGCCGGCGGCGTGGCCATCGTCACCAGCCGGTGCAGCCTGGAACTGATCCAGAAAGTCCTGCGTGCCGGCATCCAGACCCTGGTCAGCCTGTCCGCACCCACCGGCCTGGCCCTGCAATGGGCACGCCGGCACAACCTCAACCTCATTCACCTGCCGCAAAAAAGTGCGCCACGGGTCTATAGCCCTGCGATGGAGAAACAAGCGTGACCACTCATCACCAAGCCGACCAGACACCCACCCCGCGCTACAAGCCCTACAAGGGCCCGGCCGGCGGCTGGGGCGCGCTCATCAGCGTCGCCCAGGCCTGGCTGACGAGTGACAACGCCCTGAAAAACCTGCGCATGATGCTCAAGACCAACCAGAACGGCGGTTTCGACTGCCCGGGCTGCGCCTGGGGCGACTCGCCGGAAAGCGGCATGGTCAAGTTCTGCGAGAACGGCGCCAAGGCGGTGAACTGGGAGGCCACCAAACGCCGTGTGGATGGCAAGTTTTTCGCCAAGCACAGCGTCAGCTCGCTGCTGGAGCAGAGCGACTACTGGCTCGAATACCAGGGCCGCCTGACCGAGCCCCTGAGCTACGACGCCGAAACCGACCGCTACAAGCCCATCAGCTGGGAAGCCGCATTCGCCCTGATCGGCAAGCACCTGCGGGCACTGCCCAGCCCGGACATGGCCGAGTTCTACACCTCGGGCCGCGCCAGCAACGAAGCGGCGTACCTGTACCAGCTGTTCGTGCGCGCCTACGGCACCAACAACTTCCCCGACTGCTCGAACATGTGCCACGAAGCCAGCGGCGTGGCCCTGGCACAAAGCGTCGGCGTCGGCAAAGGCACCGTGACCTTCGACGACTTCGAGCATGCCGATGCGATTTTCGTCTGGGGCCAGAACCCCGGCACCAACCACCCTCGGATGCTCGAGCCGCTGCGCGAAGCGGTGAAACGCGGGGCCCAGGTGGTGTGCATCAACCCGCTGAAAGAACGCGGCCTGGAACGCTTCCAGCATCCGCAGCACCCGATCGAAATGCTCACCAACGGCAACAAGCCGACCAACACCGCCTACTTCCGCCCGGCCCTGGGCGGCGACATGGCGGTGGTGCGCGGCATGGCCAAGTTCCTCCTGCAGTGGGAACGCGACGCCCAGAAGACTGGTGCGCCGGCGGTGTTCGATCACGACTTCCTCAACGAACACACCGCCGCCGTGCTGGATTACCTGAGCATCATCGACGACACCCCATGGGACGACATCGTCGAGCAGTCCGGCCTGCCCCTGGTGGAGATCGAGCGCGCGGCGCGCATGTACGCCAAGGGCAAGAACGTGATCATGTGCTGGGCCATGGGCATCACCCAGCATCGCCACTCGGTGCCGACCATCCAGGAGATCGCCAACCTGATGCTGCTGCGCGGCAATATCGGCCGTCCGGGCGCCGGCCTGTGCCCGGTGCGCGGCCACAGCAACGTGCAGGGCGACCGCACCATGGGCATCAACGAACAGCCGCCGGTGGCCTTCCTCGACGCCCTGGAGCGGCGCTTCCAGTTCAAGGTGCCGCGCGAGAACGGCCATAACGTGGTCGAGGCGATCCACGCCATGCTCGAAGGCCGTTCGACAGTCTTCATCGGCCTGGGCGGCAACTTCGCTCAGGCTACCCCGGACAGCCCGCGGACCTTCCAGGCCCTGCGCAACTGCGACCTGACCGTACAGATCAGCACTAAGCTCAATCGCAGCCACCTGGCCCACGGCAAGGAAGCACTGATCCTGCCGTGCCTGGGCCGCACCGACATCGACCTGCAGAGCGAAGGCCCACAAGCGGTGACCGTGGAAGACTCCTTCAGCATGGTCCACGCCTCCAACGGCCAGTTGCAGCCGCTGTCGCCACAGATGCGCTCAGAGCCGTCAATCCTCGCCGGCATCGCCGCCGCTACCCTGGGTAGCCACCCGGTGGACTGGAACTGGCTGGTGGCCGACTACAGCCGTATCCGCGACCTGATCGCCGACACCATTCCCGGCTTCAAGGACTTCAACCAGCGAGTGAAAAACCCTGGTGGTTTCTACCTCGGCAACTCGGCCGGCGCGCGGCGCTGGAACACCCCGTCGGGCCGCGCCAATTTCCGCCCGAACCTGCTGCCCAGGGATCTGGTGCACGAACGCACCCGCGCCACCGGGCAGCTGCCGGACCTGATCATGCAGTCGATGCGCTCCCACGATCAGTACAACACCACTATCTACGGCCTGGACGACCGCTACCGTGGCGTGAAGGGCCAGCGCGACGTGCTGTTCGTCAACGAAGCCGACATCATCCGCCTGGGCTTCAAGCCAGGGCAGAAAGCCGACATCGTCTCGTTGTGGGATGACGGCCGCGAGCGTCGGGTCAAGGGTTTCACCCTGCTGGCCTTCGATATTCCGGCTGGGCAGGCCGCGGCCTATTACCCCGAGGTGAACCCGCTGGTGCCGCTGGAAAGTATCGGGGACGGCAGCTACACCCCGACCTCGAAGTTCGTCGCGATCCGCCTGGAAGCGGCCAGCGACAGCGGCTTGATCATGGCCCGGTCGGCCTGATCGACGAAATCGCTGGCCCTGTAGCCGCTGCCGCAGGCTGCGATAAGGCGCGCAGCGCCTTCCAGGGCCCTCAAGAGCAACGTCTCCTACGGAGCCGATCGCAGCCTGCGGCAGCGGCTACAGTCAGGAAGTTCCAGCAGCGGCGAAATCGCAGGCACAAAAAAGGCCGCTTCCATCCAGAAGCGGCCTTTTCCAAGTAGCTACAGACTCGCAAAAACAGGATAAGTTCCCTACTAAAAACAATAAGTTACGAGATTGTGTACAACTCGTGCTATTCGTCGGATTTCGATTGTAAGCGCCTCAACACAGCCTCAGGATCGCGCCGTCATCCCTTTGAGGCTCCTCTATGAAGTTCTCCTCGATTCTCTTGTTGTCCCTTGGCCTGGTCAGCGGCGTCGCCTCTGCCGGCGGCACCACAGAAGCAGGTGTGGGCGGCGCATTGGGCGGGGTTCTAGGCTCGGTCGTCGGTCAGTCGATTGGTGGCAACACCGGTTCCACCATCGGTGCCGCACTGGGCGGCGCGGGCGGCAGTGCCGTGGGTGCCGACAGACGCAGCCGTGGCGAAGCCGCTATCGGTGGCGCGCTGGGCGCAGCCGGCGGTAACGTGGTCGGTCGCAGCGTGGGGGGCACCACTGGCAGCCTGATCGGCGCAGCCGCGGGCGGTGGCGTCGGCGGCGCACTGGGTAACCACATGGGCAACTCCAGCGATCGTGACGATCGCCGTTACCGCGATCGCGACTACGACGACCGTCGCTACTACCGCGACGGCCATCCAGGTCGTGGCCATGCCTACGGGCATCGCAAGCACAAACGTCACTGGCGCGACTAAGACCTGAAACGGTCGCACCCCGCTGACACAAAGACCGCAGCCTGACGGCAGCTCCTGCCAGACAGGGTTCATCACCCCCGGGATGAACCCCAAGGAGCCGCCCGAAGCAGGCTGCGGTCTTTTTTGTGCCTTACACCAGCAAGCGTTCCAGTGCTGCACGCAGCCCGGCGGGAATCCCTACCGGCTGATTCGATGCCCGATCGACGAACACATGTACGAAGCGCCCCGCCGCGCAGGCATCGGTTTCCCCCGCCTTGAACACCGCCAGCTCGTACTGCACCGAACTGCTGCCCAGCTTGCCGACGCGCAGGCCGATCTCGATGCGCTCGGGGAAAGCGATCGAGGCAAAGTAATCGCAGGCCGAACTCACCACGAAGCCCACCACCTCGCCGTCATGGATATCCAGGCCGCCCTCCTCGATCAGGTAGGTGTTCACCGCCGTGTCGAAGAAGCTGTAGTAGGTGACGTTATTCACATGACCGTACACATCGTTGTCGTGCCAGCGCGTGATGATGGGCTGGAAGTGGCGGTAGTCGGTGCGTTGCGGCATACGGTCGGTCATTGGCGGGTTCTCGAAGGCGAGGTGTCTGGAAGGCAACCATGATGGGGTCGATCAGGCGACGCCTATTTCAACCGATGGCCCGGTGATCGGCAAACCCTTTGCCAGCCTGCACCAGCTCGTCAATCAACCGCGCCGGCTTCCAGTGCGCGCCCGACTCGGCTTGCAGCCGCAGCAGCCCCTGCTGGATAGACACCAGCCCCTGCCGGTCCGCCCAGCTCATCGGCCCGCCCTTGTCCGCCGGAAAGCCATAACCGTTGAGGTACACCAGGTCGATGTCGTGGGCCGAGCCAGCAATGCCTTCCTCGAGAATCTTCGCGCCTTCGTTGACCAGCGCCAGCAGGCAGCGCTCGAGGATTTCCTCGGGACCGATGTCGCGACGACGGTAGCCCAGGCCTTCGCTGACTTCCTGAACCAGGGCATCGACCTGCACATCGTGCTCGGCCTGACGGCTGCCGGGCTCGTAGTGGTAATAACCCTTGCCACTCTTCTGGCCAAAACGACCCGCCTCGCACAGGCGATTATCCACCTGCACTTCGTGCGCCTCCTGGCCTTTGCCGGCCAGCTGCCGGGCGCGCCATTCCAGGTCGATGCCGACCACGTCGTACATGCGGAACGGGCCCATGGCAAAACCGAAACCCTGCAATGCGGCATCCACCTGATAAGGGAAAGCCCCTTCCAGCAACATCTTGCGCGCCTCCAGCACATAGGTGCGCAACATGCGGTTGCCGATGAATCCAGGGCAGTTGCCGGACACCACACTGACCTTGCCCATGCGCTCGCCCAGCGCCAGCGCAGCCTCGAGCACCTGCGGCGCAGTCGCGGCGCCCCGCACGATTTCCAGCAGCTTCATGATGTGGGCCGGGCTGAAGAAGTGCAGACCCAGCACCTGTCTTGGGCGCCGGGTGACCGCGGCGATGGCGTCGATATCCAGCGCCGAGGTATTGCTGGCGAGGATCGCCCGCGGCTGGAGCAGGCCATCGAGTTCGCGGAAGATTTGCTGCTTCAGCTCGAGGTTCTCGTAGATCGCCTCGATCACCAGATCCACATCGCGGATCGCCGGATAATCCGCCGCCGCGCTTATCCGGGCCCGGCGCGCATCGGCCTCTGCCTGATCGATCCGCCCCTGACGCACGTTGTGTGCATAAGTCTCGGTCACCGCTGTCAGCGCCTGTTCGAGCATCTGCGGATTGTTGTCCACCCACTGCACCGCGACCCCGGCATTGGCCAGGCACATCACGATCCCGCGGCCCATGGTCCCGGCACCGATCACCGCGGCGCGCTGAATATCGATCTGGCTCATAGTGGCTCCCCTGTAGGTGGCTCAAAGACGCAAACCACCATAATCAGGCCCAGGGCATTTTTGAAATTTATTCCTGTGATGAGCGGCATTCAGCAGATGGATCGGGCAGGTATCAATCCTGGAGGTGATGTTCGGCCCAATCGCGCACTTCGGCGTAGGGATAATCCTCGAGCACCGCGAAACCCGGGATCGACCGCGCCTTGAGTTTGGTGAACAGCGGCACGCTGATCCCACAGAGAAAGCGCGTCAGCCGTTCCGCCCCTGGAACCGTGCCGCTGTATTGGTGGTGCCTGTGGATAAATTCGCCACACAGCGCTTCGAAGTTTTTATCCACAAGCGCGGGCAAGGCTGGCGGCTCCGGCAGGCGGGCCACCTGGCCATGGCATACCGAGCAATGCCCGCACCGCCGCGGTGCCTGGTCGTCGCCGAAATACTGCGCCAGGCGATACCCAAGGCACTGCTCGGTGGCGAACAGTGCGAGCATCGCGTGGATCCGCGCGATCTCGCTGCTTTCGTGCTGTTTGAAGTAGGCGTGCAGTTGCTGGCTCAGGGTCGCGGCATCGCAGCCCGTCTCCAGCAGGTTGTAGACCTCGGTCATCTGCTTGCTTTCCAGCTCGACCCAGCCCTTTTCCTGGAAGTAGTCCAGGGCCTTCACCACCCGGTTACGCTCGGCCTGATGCTGCTGATACAGCGCGTCGAAATTCACCGTGGCCCAGGTTCGGGCACGGCTGGAGGTCTCGATGATCGCCGCCACGAAGTCGCGGCGCTCACCTTCGAAACGCGCCAGCAGCGCCTGCGGTTCCTCAAGGAACTTGAAGCGGTATTCGGCGAAGTAGGCATAACGCGGCGCGATCAGGCCACGCAGCTCCAGCTGCACCAGCAAGGTCTTGAGCGGCAGCTGGCGAATGTTGCTCTGGTCCGCCAGCGGCCCCAGCAGGAATTCCCATTGCCCGTCAGGCGCGGCGCCCTGCAACTCGTCCAGCACACAACGAATGCCTTCCAGCTCCGGCGTGTCGCCGTAGACGAAGTTTTCCAGCACGTTGAGGCTGTCGCGGTTGGCCAGCACCAGGCAGTCCGAAGGTTGGCCATCACGCCCGGCGCGGCCAATTTCCTGGCTGTAGTTCTCGATGGATTTGGGCAGGTCGAAATGCACCACATTGCGGATGTCGCTCTTGTCGATGCCCATGCCGAAAGCGATGGTGGCGACGATGCAATTGGACTGGCCCGCCATGAACTGACGCTGGATGGCTTCGCGCTGCTCATGGGGCAGACCGGCGTGATAAGCCTGGGCCTGAATGCCGTTGCGACTCAGATGCTCGGCGATGTGCTCGGCGGTTTTCTGCAAGGTGACATAGACGATGCTCGGCTGCCCGGGACGCTCGCTCATCCACTGCACCAGGCGCCGGCGCTTGTCCTGGCCGCGCACCGGTTCCACCAGCAGGTTGAGGTTGGGCCGGTAGAAACCGGTAGTCACCACATCCTGCCCGGCGATGGCGAATTTCGCCTGCATGTCGGCGATCACCTTGGGCGTGGCGGTAGCGGTCAGCAGCAGTGCCTGGGGAATATTGAACTGGCGCTGGTAGTCCGGCAGCTTGAGGTAGTCGGGGCGAAAGTTATGGCCCCATTCGGAGATGCAGTGCGCCTCGTCCACCACCAGCAGGGAGATCCGCACCTGCTGCAGGAAGTTACGAAAACGCTCGTTCTTCAGGCGCTCCACCGAGATCATCAGGATCTTCAGCTCACCGGAGCGCGCCCGCGCCATGACCTCGTTGGCGTCGTCGCGGCTCTGCGCCGAATCGATGCTCGCCGCGGCGATGCCGTGCCGCTGCAGGAACGCCAGCTGGTCCTGCATCAGCGCCAGCAACGGCGAGACCACCAGGGTCAGGTGCGGCAGCAGCAAGGCCGGCAGCTGGTAGCACAGCGACTTGCCGGAGCCCGTGGGAAAGATCGCCGCCGCCGAGCGCCCGGCCAGCACGGCGCTGACCGCCGCCTCCTGGCCGGGACGGAACTGTGGATAACCGAAGACCTGTTCGAGGGTGTTGTGCATGAGCTGTCACTCCTTTGACCGCTGACGTGCCTTGAAGCCTAGCGCGGCCAGTCAGCGGGTCGAGAAAAGGTCGGGAGGAAAAGGATACGGGATGATACAGGGGGACGGAGAACGGCGTTCGGCTGGGGATGACGCGGAGTTTTTCAGGGTGTATCGCAAGCCATCGGGCACCGGTCGATGCGCGATGGCTCGCGATAGAAATCGTGCTCTTAGCGCGTCGCGCGGCAATCCACCCACTTCACGCCATTGCTCTTGTTCGCGGCGATCAGCGCCGGCACTGCGGCAGGCGCCTTGTTGTGAATGTCGTGGAACAGAATGATCCCCCGGCGCCACAGCAGCATCAGCGTCTGCACCCGCTGGCTCGCCGCGCTGGCGCTGATGCTCTTGCTCCAGTCCTGGGAGTCGACGCCCCAGAGCATTACCTTGATGCCCTGAGCCTTGAAGAACGCCGGGCTGTCGCTCGAACGCTGGCCATAAGGCGGACGGAACAGCGGCTGGTAGTCATCCGGCAAGGTGCCACGCACCAGGGTCGCGGAACGGGTGATGGACTGCTGCCATTCGCTCCAGGCGCTGTGGGACTTGTGCGCCCAGCCATGCAGGGCAACGCACTGACCGCTGTACAACTCGCGCATTTGCGCCGGCGACGACTTGCGCAGACGTGCCTGGAACGGCTCGCCCAGGACGAAGAACAATCCGTGCAGGTCATTGGCCCGCAGCACGTTGGCCAGCGTATCGGTGTGGCCACCCGCGGCCGTCGGGCCGTCGTCAAAGGTCAGTAGAAACTGCCGATCCGTCAATTCGTCGCCCATCAGCTCGGCGCTGTCGAAACGCTCGATCTCACTGCTGATCTTCGGGAACAACGCCGCCAGGCGCAGCTGTTCGTTCAGATACTGCTCATGAAACTGCCGGCTTGCCTGGGTCCAGGCGTCATAGGCCGGGCTGACCGTCCCGGTGAAGCCCTGGGCCAGTTGTCGCAAGTCATCCAGGTTACGCACCGGCGGGCAGAAGGCGGCACCTTCACAGTCCTGGCTGGCGCTGTGGTAACTGCTGAGCAGGCGTATCCAGAAGCGATCGCGCACTTGCTCGACCGAATGATGGTCCAGCGCCTTGACGCCCAGGCGCTGCTTGAGGCTCGCATCGTCCAGCGCCTCGCTGGCCAGCAGGACCTTGCCGAACATCAGGATTTCCGCGCGCGAGGCGGTATCGAAGCCCGCTTGCGTGGCCAGCGAACCCGGCCAGGTGCTGCGGTCGATAGTGGCGAACACCATCGGGCCGGCAGCCTGGGAAACGGCCGTCCACAGGGACAACATCAATGCAACAACCAGAACCCGCATAACAACCTCCATAAATGCATAACGCGCCGTGGGACGGCGCGTTATGGGGGTCAGATCAACACCCGTGAATCAACGGTTTTGCACACGCTCGATGGCTTTGTCGTACACCGGGTTGGCCTTCTGCTGCTTGGCCAACTGATAGTGACGCAGCGCATCGGCGAACTGGCCGGCCGCTTCGTAGATCCGCGCGATGTTGTAGTAGGAACTGGCGCGCACGGTGGCCGCCGAGTTGCCGCTGGCCAGGGCGATGGCCTTGCGGTTGGCCCAGATCGACTCGGCAGTGTTGCCGGCTTTCTGATAGGCCAGGCCGAGGTTGCTGTAGGCCTGACCGTAGCCGTTGTTCAGCTCGATGGCCTGACGGTAGAAGTCGATGGCCTGCTGCAGGTTACCGGCGTGGTAAGCCTCTTCGCCCTTGCGGTTCAGGGTTTTCGCATCGGCTTGCGCGCTGCTGCTGACGGCGACAGCGGCCACTTCCACTTTGTCGTCGAGCAGCGGCGATACTTCGTTCAGCACGTCCTGCGCATCGACGGTCACGCCGCTGAGGGTGTTGATGTCCTGGAAGTCGCCATTGCCGGTCATGCGGAACACGGTCCACAGGTTACCGCTGCGGTCCTGCGGCACGTAGTAGGTGCGCACCAGCGACTGGCCCATGTACACGAACACCTTGGCCTGGCTGGCAGAGAGCTGGCGGGACGCCGGGCGGCCCTGGTTGCTGTAGTCATGCACCGCGTACACATAGCTTTCGCCGTAGTGTTTCTTTTCCAGGGTGATGGTTTCCGGGCCGTAGCTGTCGACATCGTCGACGTCCAGGTGGGCGTCATCGCCTTGCTGGTTGCGGAAGTAGATGTTGTTGCCCGGGAAGATCATGTGCGAATCGAGATCGCTGGGGTTCGCGCCCCAGGTCAGCACCACGCGCAGACCGTCGAGGTTCTGCATCACCGGGCTGATGGCATAGGTCATGCCGCTGCACGGGCACTTGACCACCAGGTTGGAATAGCCGGGTTTCTTGATGATCAGCAGGTTGCTGGGGTCATCGGCAAAGTCGGTGGTCAGGGTCACCTGGCCTTGAGCATTGGTACGACCAACCACGCTCTGTGCGCCATTGCGCTGCACCAGCACTTCGGCGTCGGCGATCTTCTGGTCCTTGACCACCGCACTCAGCACCTCGACCGGCAGCTGCTGCGCCGTCACCGAAAACGCCAATGCCCACAACGAAAAAATCGAAGTCACGCGAAACAATCGCATACCTAATTCCCTTTAAGTGTATGAAGTCGGCGCACAAGGGCGCCCGGCAGATTTGGCGGGCACGATACACAGGTTTTTCGGGATGTGCTTGCTAATCCATTGGGAAAGATGGGGGCTGCGGGAACTCCTGAAGTTTGCTGAGGGGCCGGGATGGCAAAACCTTTTCAGACAGATTTGAAACCGGGCAAACCATTAGCCGCTCGCCACGCTTTAACGACACCGATTACACCTTCAGGACTATCGTCCACACCCTCGTCGGGGTAGAAGAGAATCCCATTTCCACGCGGGTGCTGAATCATCTTATCGATGTGATCGACGAGGCTCTGGTAGTCAGCTTCCGTGTCACTTTCCCCATTGAACAGAGTATTCAGCAAAGTCATGAACTCATCCTCGGTATAGTCTTCCAGCCGGCTTTTGAGCTTCATCGCTGCTATCTCCTATCTTCAGCATGAATTTGAATGTGTCTTTTTGGGGTAGTTACTCGAAGGTTATCTATATCGTAAAGCTCACCGCCCTTTGCCAAGTGCTCAACGTGATGCAACTCGTACACTTTACGGCCACCGGCTTGCTCCGAAGGAGTTGGATAGGGGGAATAACCATTTTTCATGTTGGCCTGATTGATCCTGCCAAATTGGCGGCTTAACTCAGGGGTATTTCCCACTGCGGTCCAAAATGCCTTTCTGAAAACATCGAAGCTGCTGAATTTTTTGCCTCGGAGCTGGTCAGCAACACTTTGGGGTATAGGAGCACCTTGATCCCTAGCAGCACCGGCAAGCCATGCCCCCAGGACATCCTCCCCCTGCCCAGTTACCACACCCGACCCGCGCCGCACACTTAACACCACATACAGCGGCCGCACACCTGACCCCGGCGGAAACACCAGAATAAAATCCCGATACTTCGGCGGATAAATCGGGCTGACGATGATCCGCTCCGCCGCTTCTGTCGGCGGGAAAATCCAGATCGGTGGTGTCTGTGGCGCCGCTTCCAGCGGTGGTATCCCTGTAGTGTTCGAGGGGTCCACAGACGGGGTCCAGGTGAGAGTGATGCCATCCCCCAGGTCGGCCACTTGCTGCTCATCACGAGCCTCGAATTCAGCCACCGGAATCATTTCCCACTCGCGGCGCCCCTGGGTGTTGAAACCGTAGCCCTTGAGGCTGCCATCAGCCTGCTGTTCAACCCGCAGGCGCAAGCGGGTGCGGGCTTGCTTGAGGTTGCGTAGTTGCTCTTCGCTGTACAGCGCGCCGTCACCCAGGCTCGATGGAGCGAGCAAGGCCACCAGTCCCAGCAATGCACCGGCCGCCACGCCCGAGGAGATCAGCCCCAAGCCACTGCCGGTGGTGCCAGAGCCCACGGAGACACCGCCCAGGGTCAAGGCACCGAGATTGGCCGGCAGCACGCCGCTGATGCGCTTGAGGGGCACGCGCCCACCCGCCTCGACCTCGCGACCACCCAGCAGCGTCAACGCGCCGTAATTCGCCACCGCATCGGTCGGAATAAAGCCTGTCGGGGTGATGTAATCGATGACGGCATCCGGCAGCTTGCACGACTTGGCGAATACGCAACCGATGAGCGCTGGTTGTGACTCAACTCGGGTAATCGGCAGCCGGTCCTCATAGGCCTGCTGGCGAGCGAGCATCTGCTCATAGTGCTTTTGCGCTTTGTCACGCTCGGCCAGCTCGCTCGCGGTCATATCGCGCAAGCGGCGATAACCACCGCCGTCAGCGTCGTAGTGCTGCCATACCTGGGGCACATCCTTGTTGCGGGCCATAGTCCTTTGCTCGGTCGCCTGGGAAACCCCGGCCTTCAACCGGGGGATCTCACGTTAACCAGTGCGAGGGGACCTTGGCTGTCAGGCAAATCCGAGCTGGTCGAGCGACTTTTCTTTTTCGTTCATGCCCTGCGATTGGCCCTAAACGGTCTACGACAGGACACAAGGATTTACCTTACAAGTCACGTCGAATACGGCTTATTGAGTCGCGCGGACAAGCCGCCTAGTGTTTGAACAGGACTGAATGACGCCCACAAAAAAGCCGCCCCGAAGGGCGGCTTCTTGAACCACTTGCCCGATGCTTACAGCTTCGGACCGGCAGCCTTGATGGCGTCGCTCACGTCGAACTTCTTGAAGTTCTCGATGAACAGGCCGGCCAGGGCCTTGGCGGCCTCGTCGTAGGCGGCTTTGTCAGCCCAGGTGTTGCGTGGGTTGAGCAGGCCGGTTTCGACGCCTGGAACGACCAACGGCACGTCCAGGTTGATGGTGTCCAGGTGCTCGGTCTCGGCACCGACCAGAGCGCCGCTCTGGATGGCGGCGATCACGCCACGGGTGGTCGGGATGTTGAAGCGCTTGCCAACGCCGTAGCCACCGCCGGTCCAGCCGGTGTTGACCAGGTAGACCTTGGAGCCGAAGCCGCGGATGCGCTTGATCAGCAGCTCTGCGTAAACGCCTGCCGGACGCGGGAAGAACGGTGCGCCGAAGCAGGTGGAGAATGTGGACTTGATGCCAGCGCCCGAGCCCATTTCGGTCGAGCCCACCAGAGCGGTGTAGCCGGACAGGAAGTGATAGGCAGCTTGTTCTTCGCTGAGGATCGAGACTGGCGGCAGCACGCCGGTCAGGTCGCAGGTCAGGAAGATCACGGCGTTCGGCTCGCCACCGAGGTTTTTCTCGGAACGCTTCTCGACGTGCTCCAGCGGGTAGGCGGCGCGGCTGTTCTGGGTCAGGCTGCCATCGGCGTAGTCAGCCTTCTTGGCGTCGTCCAGCACAACGTTTTCCAGCACGGCGCCATGCTTGATGGCTTTCCAGATGACCGGCTCGTTCTTCTCGGACAGGTCGATGCACTTGGCATAGCAACCGCCTTCGATGTTGAACACCACGCCCTCGCCCCAGCCGTGCTCGTCGTCACCGATCAGGTAACGGCTTTCATCGGCGGACAGGGTGGTCTTGCCGGTGCCGGACAAGCCGAAGAACAGGGTTACATCGCCTTCTTCGCCAATGTTGGCGGCGCAGTGCATCGGCAGCACGTCGGCGGCCGGCAGCAGGAAGTTCTGTACCGAGAACATGGCTTTCTTCATTTCACCGGCGTAGCGCATGCCGGCGATCAGCACTTTTTTCTGAGCGAAGTTGAGGATCACACAACCGTCGGAGTTGGTGCCGTCACGCTCAGGAACGCATTCGAAGTTGGCAACGTTGAGCACCTGCCACTCGTCACGGCCAGCCGGGTTGTACTGGGCCGGGTTGATGAACAGGCAACGACCGAACAGGTTCTGCCAGGCAGTCTGGGTGGTCATCTTCACGGCCAGGTAGTGCTCGTCGGAAGCACCTACATGCACATGGGAAACAAAATGCTCTTGCGCGTTGTTGAACGCCTCGACGCGAGCCCACAGGGCATCGAACTTGTCGGCCGGGAACTTGCGGTTGATCGGGCCCCAGGCGATAGCGTCCTGGGTGCTCGGCTCTTCAACGATGAAACGATCGACTGGCGAACGGCCGGTACGGTGACCGGTACGAACAACCAGCGCGCCGGTATCGGCAAGCTCGCCTTCACCGCGCTTCAGGGCTTCTTTGACCAGATCATCAACACTCAGATCGGTGTACACGGCGTTATTGGCTTGCGTCATGAGGTTCCCCGTCGGCCAGTGGCCGAGTGCTCCAAACGTTTTGTAGTAGAAAGTCGTGCACTACTACCGCGAAAAAAGTGCGCCGGATTATGCCAGAAAAGCCCAAAAAGAGTAGGGCCCTCCCGTCAGAACGGCGTTAATCCGGCGCTTGCCAGGTGATTTACCTGCGCTGAACCGTTTTAGTGACGAGTATCTGACGGCGACTCGACACCTGCTCCGGCGAACAATTGGCTGATATCGGCCGCATCGAACAGGTAGCGCTCGTTGCAGAACTGGCAATCGATCTCGATGCTGCCGCCGTGTTCGACCACCAGCTTCTGCGCATCTTCCAGACCCAGACTGACCAGCGCATTGCCCGAGCGTTCCCGCGAGCAGCTGCAACGGAAGCGCAACGGCTGCACATCGAACAGGCGCACGGCTTCTTCATGGTAGAGGCGATGGAGCACGGTTTCGTTGTCCAGGCTCAGCAGTTCGTCGGCGGTCAGGGTGCTGCCCAGCGCGGTGATGTGCTGCCAGCTGGCGGCGCGCTCTTCTTCATCCTTGAGGCGGTCGGCCGGCAGTTGCTGCAGCAGCAGGCCACGGGCGCGACGACCGTCGGCGTGCAGCCAGAAACGGGTGCCGACTTGCTGGGACATGACGAAATAGTTGGTGAAGCATTCCGACAGGGTGGCGCCATCCAGGTCGACGATGCCCTGATAGCGCTGGCCGTGGGTCGGGTCGACGGTCAGGGCCAGCACGCCATTGGGCATCAGGTCGGCCAGGTTCGCATCCGGGGCGATCTGCTCCGCGTCGTAGCGGGCCAGACCACGGATCTCGCGCTCGCTGGAGCACTCGATCATCAGCAATGGCACCGGGCCTTCGGAACGGGCCTGGAGGATCAGCAAGCCATCGAACTTCAGCGTGCCGACCAGCAGCGCGGCCGCCGCCATCAGCTCGCCGAGCAGTTGCGCGACCGGCTCCGGGTAAGCGTGTTTGGCGAGGACTTCGGCATAGCTGCGCTCCAACGCCACCAGCTCGCCGCGGGCGTCGCTGTCATCGAAGATGAAGCGTTGGGTGAAGTCGGTATCCGGCAAATGAGTCATAGGTTTGGGTATCTGAAGTGATGACAAAATGGTTACAAGATATGAAAATTGCGTTTTTTTGCACTGTTACGGTGCGCGATTTTCTGCCATTGGAGGCATTTTATGAACAATCCGGGTTTGTTCCAAGCAAGGTGGAACCTCGGCAAGCTGGTGTTGTGCAATTTGCTCCCTCTGGCACTGCTGGGTTTCTGGTTATGGCCAAGCGGGCACATGCTTTGTGTGATGTTCGACGAATGGCTGTTCCGCCTGCTGAATGCTCCCCTTGCGAGCAACTCCACCTGGCTGCATATCTGGGCCGTGGCCAGCCTGCGGCCTTTCGACGCGATAGTCGGGCTGATCCTGCTGACCCTTTTGATCCGCGGTGACTGGGTGTTCAAGGCCGTGGACGTGCGCCGGGCCTTTTTCGGCTTCCTGTCGATCCTGGTCTTGATGCTGATTATCCGCCTGTTGTTCTCCAGGCTCGCCGACGCCATGGGCTGGCAGCACGACAGCCCGTCGATGATGCTCCAGGATGCCGTGCACATGAGCGACTATTTCCCGCACTGGGAAAAAACCTGGGAGCTAAAGGACCGTTCCAGCCAGAGCTTCCCCGGTGACCACGCCTCGGTGCTGCTGATCTGGGCGCTGTTCATGAGTGTATTCAGCCGTGGCGTCGGCCAATTCCTGGTGATCTGGGGCCTGACCCTGCTGTTCATGATGCCGCGCCTGGTGGCCGGCGCGCACTGGGGCCAGGACGACTATATCGGTGGCGTGCTGCTGGCGGTCTGGGCACTCGGCTGGGGCTACTACACCCCGTACGCGGCCAAGGCCTCGGACTTCCTGCTGCGGGCGACCAACCCGCTGTTCAATCTGCTGGGCAAGCTGCCGTTGCTGTCGCGCCTGAGCGTGGTGCGGGCGGCCTGACTCTTCGGATTTGCTGCTTGTCACGGCTTTGCCGCGGATCGCGAGCAAGCTCGCTCCTACAGGGGTTGAGCGGTGCGCCGGCTGTGTAGGAGCCAGCTTGCTGGCGATTGAACCCGCAGGGTTCAGAAGGCCAAGGGTCTATTCGCTGCTGCGGAATTTGAACAGGTCGCGCCGCTGTTTCTTGGTCGGCTTGCCGTCGGTGCTCACACCCAGGGCGCCGGCCTTGCGCAGGGCCGCGGCGTTTTCCCGCTTGGCGATGCTGGCTGCGGTTTCCGTATAGAGAGCCTGCGCCTCCGGCGCCCCACGGCGCACGATCGACAGGGCCTGGACCACCACGGTGCGCTCGTCGAAGCCGGTGCGTATCTCATACTCGTCGCCGATCCTCGGCTCCTTGCCCGGTTTGCAGCGCTCGCCACGGTGATGCACCTTGCCGCTTTCGATGGCGGCCTTGGCCAGCGCACGGGTCTTGTAGAAGCGCGCCGCCCACAGCCATTTGTCCAGACGGACCTTGTCGTCGTCTTCGGCTTTTTGTGCCATGGCATGTCCTCATTCTGAAATATTTTCGAACTGTACTACCGTTTCTCCCGTGCCATGAATTGCGATGGCTCGGTTTAGAATGCGAGGCTCTGCAGCAGCCCGTCCGGGCGCTGTGGATCCGGGCCTAGATATCTGTCGCCTTTTACCCATTATTCTGCGTGAATACCGCGAATTCGGCCGCTTGACGGTACGAGCGGGTTCCTCAGCGGTTGAGCACATTTGAAGACATTTGACCATTTGACCGTCGTGGGTCTGCGCGAGTGGGTGGCGCTTCCGGATTTGGGAGTCGCCGGCCTGCGCGCCAAGATCGATACCGGCGCCAGCACCTCCAGCCTGCATGCCACCGAGATCGAGCCGTTCGAGCGCGACGGTGAGCAGTGGGTGCGCTTCAACGCGCACCTGGGCAGCGTGGTGCAGTTGCGTCACCGGCGTTGCGAAGCACCGCTGGTGGCGATGAAAACCATTAAAAGCTCCAACGGCCAGGCACAGGTGCGCTACGTGATCAGCACCACCCTGGCGCTCGGGGATCGGGTCTGGCGGGTGGAGTTCACCCTCGCCTGCCGCAAGGCCATGCGCTATCGCCTGTTGCTCGGTTCCAAAGCCCTGATCGATGGCCAGTTGGTGGTCAATCCAGGGATCAAATACGTTCAAGACAAACCGGTGTTCCCGGTGTCCACTACCTCTGCCACAGGTGTTGCATGAAGATCGCTGTGCTGTCGCGTAACCCGCGTCTGTATTCCACTCGTCGCCTGGTCGAAGCCGGCACCGAGCGTGGCCATGAAATGGTGGTGGTCGACACCCTGCGCGCCTATATGAACATTGCCAGTCACAAACCGCAGATCCACTACCGCGGCAAGCCGCTGGAGGGTTTCGATGCGGTGATTCCACGGATCGGCGCCTCGGTGACCTTCTACGGCTGCGCGGTGCTGCGCCAGTTTGAAATGATGGGTGTGTTCCCGCTCAACGAGTCGGTGGCCATCGCCCGCTCGCGGGACAAGCTGCGCTCGTTGCAACTGTTGTCCCGGCGCGGTATCGGCCTGCCGGTGACCGGCTTCGCCCACTCGCCGGACGACATTCCCGACCTGATCGAGATGGTCAACGGCGCCCCCCTGGTGATCAAGGTGCTGGAAGGCACCCAGGGCATAGGCGTGGTGCTGTGCGAAACCGCCACCGCGGCCGAGTCGGTGATCGAGGCCTTCATGGGCCTGAAGCAGAACATCATGGTCCAGGAGTACATCAAGGAAGCCGGCGGCGCCGACATCCGCTGCTTTGTGGTCGGCGACAAGGTGATTGCCGCGATGAAGCGCCAGGCCAAGCCCGGCGAGTTCCGCTCCAACCTGCACCGTGGCGGCAGCGCCAGCCTGATCAAGATCACCCCGGAAGAACGCATGACCGCCCTGCGCGCGGCCAAGGTCATGGGCCTGAGCGTGGCGGGCGTGGATATCCTGCGCTCGAACCACGGGCCGCTGGTGATGGAAGTGAATTCCTCGCCGGGCCTGGAAGGCATCGAGACCACCACGGGCAAGAACGTGGCGGGGATCATCATCGAGCACATCGAGAAAAACGGTGGCCCGAACATGACCCGGACCAAGGGCAAGGGATAAAGGCAGCGGCAAGCTTTTAGCGGCAAGCTGCAAGAGAAAAGCGACTCCTCACTTGCCGCTTATAACTTGTAGCTTGCCGCTTGTAGCTGCCTTCAGACCGCATCCCTGGGCAGCAACAATCCCAACGGCAAGCGCACCCGCGCTTCCAAGCCACCATCGGCGCGGTTGCGCAATTCGACATTGCCGCCGTGCATCGAGGCGATCCGCTTGACGATGGCCAGGCCCAGGCCGGTGCCCTTGCCACCCCGGGCACGGTCGCCGCGGGTGAAGGGGTTGAAGATCGCTTCCAGCTCCGACGGGTCGATGCCCGCGCCACGGTCCATCACACTCAGCACCACATAAGGCGCGCTGGTGTCGCCCGACACATAGGCCGCGACTTCGACTTCCGTCCCAGCATGGTTCAACGCGTTGCCGATCAGGTTGTTCAACAGGCGCTTCATCGACACCCGACGCAGTGGGAACGGCGGGATCGGCTCCAGGCGCAGGCGCACCTTTTCATCGTTCTGGTTGTAGGGCGCCGCCACTTCACGCACCAGGTCGCTGAGATCGACCTCCTCCACCGATTCGTCGCGGCCGTCGCGGATAAAGGCCAGGAACTGGTCGAGAATCGCGTCCATGTCTTCGATGTCGCGAACCATGTCGTCGGTCAGGTCGTTGTGGCTGCCCATCAACTCCAGCGACAGGCGCAGGCGGGTCAGCGGCGTGCGCAGGTCGTGGGACACCCCCGCCAGCATCAGCTCGCGTTCGCGCCCGGCCTGTTCCACATCCTCGGCCATCTGGTTGAAGGCGCGGTACACCTCGGTCATCTCGCTCGGCGTATCGCTGATCGGCAGGCGCACGCTGCGCCCCTGCCCCAGTTGCCGGGCGGCATAGACCAGGCGCTTGAGTGGCTGGTTGAGCTGGCTGACGAAGATCCACGCCGACGCCGTGGACAACAGGCCGATGGCCAGGAACCAGCCGAGCACGCTCCAGATCTTCTGCCCCCGCAACGGATGCGGATACAGCGGCACTTTCAGCCAGCCGTCACCCAGGCTCGGCGCGCGCACCCAGAGCGCAGGCGGCGCATGCATGCGCAGGCGCACTTCAGTGTCGGCGCCCAGTTCGGCCTGCATCTGCCGCTGATAGATCTCGCTGTAGGGCCAATGCTGCTCGCCCGCCGGCACACCGCTGCCGACCACCTTGATCAGCCCGGCGGCCTCGGCGATCTGGTCGCGGTTGGATTCGTCGGCGGCCCAATAGGCGCGCAGGGTCAGGGCCACGCCGTGGCTGTACTGGCGGTCCACCAGCACGTCCTCGTTCATCAGCAGATAAACCAGGGTCAGCGCCTTGGAGAACAGCACCACGATCAGCACCAGCCAGAGGGTGCGGGAGAAGAAGCTTTGCGGGAACCACAGCGGGGTTTTCATAAACAGCCATTACACGCTTTGCAGGAGCGAGTCGCGCTCGCAGAGTTGCGGAATGCGAGCGCCCGGGTCGTTTGCCGGCCCGGGCGCTCGCTCCTACAAATCATCGGTCACTTGGTGGTGGTGCCATCCGGCACGAACACATAACCCACGCCCCAGACCGTCTGGATATAACGCGGCTTGGACGGATCGGGTTCGATCATCCGGCGCAGGCGGGAGATCTGCACGTCGATGGAACGCTCCAGGGCATCCCACTCACGGCCACGGGCCAGGTTCATCAGTTTGTCGCGGGTCAGCGGCTGGCGAGCGTTCATCACCAGGGCCTTGAGCACCGCGAACTCACCGGTGGTGAGCATGTGCACTTCGGCGCCGCGCTTGAGTTCGCGGGTGGCCAGGGACAGTTCGTAGTCGCCGAAGGTGACGTTCTCGTCCTCGCTGCCCGGCGCGCCCGGCACCGGAGCCGACTGGCGACGCAGCACGGCCTTGACCCGCGCCATCAGCTCGTCGGGGTTGAATGGCTTGGCCAGGTAGTCGTCGGCGCCCAGTTCCAGGCCCTTGATGCGGCTCAGCTCGTCGCCCTTGGCGGTGAGCATGATGATCGGGATCTGGTTGTTCGCACTGCGCAGGCGGCGGCATGCGGTCAGGCCGTCTTCGCCAGGCAGCATCAGGTCGAGGACGACCAGGTTGAAGACTTCGCGCCCCAGCAGACGGTCCATCTGCTCGGTGTTGGGAACCGCGCGGGCACGGTAGCCCTTGCTGACGAAGAAGCGCTCCAGCAGGCTGCTCAGCCCGGGGTCGTCGTCAACAATAAGAATTTTTTCGCCTTCGGCAGTTTGTGCAGTGCTGCTCATCAGATGCTCCTTTTATCTCGGTGCGCATTATGGCGTAGCTGCCGTTATACGCACCGTGTGCATTGTTAGCAGATTTTTCCTCTACCGCCAGAAAACCCGCCGTCGGCCGCCAGTGGGCCGATACCCCTGAAGACTGGAACGCTGGTTATAATGCGCCGCCTTTTGTGTCAGGCAACGTCTGATCGTTACCGCCCGTGGCCACTTTTTATTTTTCCCGGCCAGGCAGTAATTGTTCGATTTCACGGGTCAACAGGCAGCCTTTTGATCCAGGCAGCGGCGCACGCCAGGCCGCTCAACCAGACTCGCCGAGGCCAATTTTCCGTGCCGGCGAGCCTGCTTCACAATTTGTCAGGTGGTTTTATGGACAGCATCAACAGCCGCATTGCCGAGGAACTCGGCGTACGCCCACAACAGGTCGAAGCGGCCGTCGCTCTATTGGATGAAGGCTCCACCGTGCCCTTCATCGCCCGCTACCGTAAGGAAGTGACCGGCAGCCTCGATGACACCCAGTTGCGTCATCTGGAAGAGCGCCTGCGCTACCTGCGAGAACTCGACGAACGGCGCATCAGCATCCTCGCCAGCATCGAGGAGCAAGGCAAACTGACCCCGGAACTTGCCCGCGACATCAAGCTCGCCGACACCAAGACCCGCCTCGAAGACCTCTACCTGCCGTACAAGCAGAAGCGCCGTACCAAGGGCCAGATCGCCCTGGAAGCCGGCCTCGGCGAACTGGCGGACGGCCTGTTCAACGACCCGAGCCTGACCCCGGAAAGCGAAGCCGCGCGCTTCGTCGACGCGGAAAAAGGCGTGGCCGATGTGAAGGCCGCCCTCGAAGGCGCCAAGTACATCCTCATGGAGCGCTTCGCCGAAGACGCCAGCCTGCTGGACAAGCTGCGCAACTACCTCAAGCAGGAAGCCACCCTCAGTGCCCGCGTGATCGCCGGCAAGGAAGAGGAAGGCGCCAAGTTCCGCGATTACTTCGAACACGACGAACCACTCAAGAGCATGCCGTCGCACCGCGCCCTGGCGATTTTCCGTGGCCGCAACGAAGGCATCCTCAGCTCCGCGCTGAAAGTCGGCGACGAACTGCCCGGCACCATGCACCCGTGCGAAGGCATGATCGGCCAGCACGTCGGCATCCAGAACCAGAACCGCCCGGCCGACAAATGGCTCGGCGAAGTGGTGCGCTGGACCTGGAAGGTCAAGCTCTACACCCACCTGGAAACCGACCTGCTGGGCGAGCTGCGCGACAACGCCGAAACCGAGGCGATCAACGTCTTTGCCCACAACCTGCACGACCTGCTGCTGGCCGCTCCGGCCGGCCCGCGCGCGACCCTGGGCCTCGACCCGGGCCTGCGTACCGGCTGCAAGGTGGCGGTGGTGGACGCCACCGGCAAGCTGCTGGACCACGCCACCGTTTACCCCCACGTACCGCACAACAAGTGGGACCAGACCATCGCCGTGCTGGCCGCGCTGTGCGCCAAGCACTCGGTGGACCTGATCGCCATCGGCAACGGCACCGCCAGCCGGGAAACCGACAAGCTGGCCGCCGAGCTGATCAAGAAATACCCGGCCATGCGCATGACCAAGGTCATGGTCTCCGAAGCGGGCGCTTCGGTGTATTCGGCGTCGGAACTGGCCGCCAAGGAATTCCCCGACCTCGACGTGTCGATCCGTGGCGCGGTGTCCATCGCCCGCCGCCTGCAGGACCCGCTGGCCGAGCTGGTGAAGATCGATCCGAAATCCATCGGCGTCGGCCAGTACCAGCACGACGTGTCGCAGCTGAAGCTGGCCCGTGGCCTGGATGCGGTGGTCGAGGACTGCGTGAACGCCGTCGGCGTGGACGTCAACACCGCGTCCGTGGCCCTGCTGGCGCGGATCTCCGGCCTCAACACCACCCTGGCGCAGAACATCGTCAGCCACCGCGATGAAAACGGTGCGTTCAAGACCCGCGCCGCGCTGAAGAAGGTTGCCCGCCTGGGTGAAAAGACCTTCGAACAGGCCGCCGGCTTCCTCCGTGTGATGAACGGCGACAACCCGCTGGACGCGTCCGCGGTGCACCCGGAAGCCTACCCGCTGGTGCAGCGCATCGCCGCCGAGACCGACCGCGACATCCGCTCGCTGATCGGCGACAGCGGCTTCCTCAAGCGCCTGGATCCGAAGAAGTTCACCGACGAGACCTTTGGCCTGCCGACCGTCACCGACATCCTCCAGGAACTGGACAAGCCGGGCCGCGACCCGCGTCCCGAGTTCAAGACCGCCGAGTTCCAGGAAGGCGTCGAAGACCTCAAGGACCTGCAACTGGGGATGATCCTCGAAGGCGTGGTGACCAACGTCACCAACTTCGGTGCCTTCGTCGACATCGGCGTGCACCAGGACGGCCTGGTGCACATCTCGGCGCTGTCGGAGAAGTTCATCAAGGACCCGCGTGAGGCGGTGAAGGCCGGCGACGTGGTCAAGGTCAAGGTCATGGAAGTCGACATTCCACGCAAACGCGTCGGCCTGTCGATGCGCATGAGCGACACCCCGGGCGAGAAGATCGACGGCGCTCGTGGTTCGCGCCCAGGCTCGGCGCCACGCTCGTCGGGCAACAGCGCCCCGCGCAAGGAAAGCGTGGCCGCGGCCCCGACCAACAACGCCATGGCGTCGCTGTTCGCCAACGCCAAGCAGTTGAAGAAACGCTGATGGAGATCCCGGCCGGCTTGACCGAAAGCGCGTTCAGCCAACTGATCGGCTGCCGTCTGCAGCGTCTGGAAGTCGGTGCAGCCGACGTCGCCCTGACGCTGACGCCACAGTTGCGCAATCGTGGCCAGAAGCTGCACGGCGGGGCGATCTTCAGCCTGGTCGACATTGCCATGGGGCTGGCTTGCTCCAGCTCCCACGGCTTCGACCAGCAGAGCGCGACTATCGAGTGCAAGATCAACTACATCCGCGCCGTCGCCGAGGGCGACGTGGTCTGCCACGCCCGGGTGATCCACCCGGGCCGCCGTACCCTGGTGGTCGAGGCCGATGTGATGCAAGGCGACAAACTGGTCGCTAAAGCACAAGGCACGTTCGCTGTTCTATAGCCCCTCAACCTCGATTTGAGTTAATTTCGGCGCTGCACACACGGCGCCGGAATTTTTTGCGCGTGCAAGAGCCAGTTCAAGGATGAAGCAATGGCGTTGCAAAGCGGGCCGGTAAGGCTCAACGACCAGGCGAAAACGCCAGTTTCAACTTCACCCTTGTAGACCGTCCTGCCCACCCCCATATTGGGGCGACTGACGCGTGAAGGAATCCAACTTGAGCGAACTTCTCAACCGCCGCCTGGCTCTGCTCGGCGAGCGCGCTAACCTCTCTCTGCTCGAGCAGTGCCTGCACGGTATCGAGCGCGAATGCCTGCGCGTGACCGGCGAAGCGCGCCTGGCACAGACCCCGCACCCGGAAGAACTGGGTTCCGCGCTGACCAACGAACAGATCACCACCGATTATTCCGAGTCGCTGCTGGAGTTCATCACTCCGGCCCTGGCCGATCCGGCTGACACCCTGGCCAGCCTCGACAAGATTCACCGTTTCGCCTACAGCAAGCTCGGCAACGAGTACCTGTGGAGTCCATCGATGCCGTGCCCGTTGCCGGCCGAGGAAGACATCCCGATCGCCTATTACGGCACCTCCAACATCGGCCAGCTCAAGTATGTGTACCGCAAGGGCCTGGCCCTGCGTTACGGCAAGACCATGCAGTGCATCGCCGGGATCCACTACAACTTCTCCCTGCCGGAGCAGCTCTGGCCGCTGCTCAAGCAGGCCGAAGGTTTCGTCGGCAGCGATCGCGACTATCAGTCGTCGGCGTACATCGCGCTGATCCGTAACTTCCGCCGCTACAGCTGGCTGCTGATGTACCTGTTCGGCGCCTCGCCGGCGCTGGACGCGGGCTTCTTGCGCGGGCGCTCGCACCAGCTGGAACAACTGGACGCCGAGACCCTGTACCTGCCGTATGCCACCAGCCTGCGCATGAGCGACCTGGGCTACCAGAGCAACGCCCAGGCCGGCCTGACCCCTTGCTACAACGACCTGAACAGCTACACCGACAGCCTGCGCAAGGCCGTCGCCACGCCGTACGCGCCTTATGTGGAGATCGGCACCCACCAGGACGGCGAGTGGGTCCAGCTCAACACCAACATCCTGCAGATCGAAAACGAGTACTACTCCAACATCCGCCCGAAACGCGTGACCTACACCGGCGAGCGGCCGATCCAGGCGCTGATGGCCCGCGGCATCCAGTACGTCGAAGTGCGTTGCCTGGACATCAACCCGTTCCTGCCGATGGGCATCGACGTGCAGGAAGCCCGCTTCCTCGACGCCTTCCTGCTGTATTGCGCGCTCAACGAGAGTCCGCTGCTGGAAAACAACGAGTGCGGCAACGCCACCTCGAACTTCCTCAAAGTGGTCAAGGAAGGACGTCGTCCGGGCCTGCACCTGCTGCGCCAGGGACAACTGGTGGAGCTCAAGGAATGGGCCGGCGAGCTGCTGGAAAAGATCGCGCCGCTGGCCGCCCTGCTCGACCGCAGCCACGGCAGCGACGCCCACGGCAAGGCACTGGACGCCCAGCTGGCCAAGGTCAAGGATTCGTCCCTGACGCCTTCGGCCCAGGTCCTGGCCGCCATGCAGGAGCACAAGGAAAGCTTCAGCCAGTTCTCCCTGCGCCAGAGCCTGGCCCACGCCGAGTTCTTCCGCAGCGAGCCCCTGAGCAAGGAAGACCAGGCACGTTTCGAAGAAGCCGCGCGCAGCTCCCTGCTGCAACAGGCCGAGCTGGAACGCAACGAAGTCGGTGATTTCGACGTGTTTGTCGGCTCGTACCAGGCGAGTATCCTGGCAATCAGTAACTGACACACCGCGCCGCCTGTATCGCGAGCAAGCTCGCTCCTACACAGTACTGTCCTGTAGGAGCGAGCTTGCTCGCGATGGAGCGCAAAGCGCTCCCCTTCAAAAAAGTGCTCTCTTTAGAAGATTCCTCTTTTAAGCTAATTCTAAAAAGTTATTTATTTTTAGATTCTTAGATCATTTAGTCTCCTCTCACGTCCACACTTGGCCGCCCGTCGAGGAGCTTCATGATGAAAATGCACTTTCCCCTTCGCCTTCTGGCGGCCGTATCCCTGGCTACCGCGAGCTTGTTCGCCCAAGCAGCCGATGTCACCGTCGCCTACCAGACCACCGTCGATCCGGCGAAAGTCGCCCAAGCCGACGGCACCTACGAAAAGGCCACCCAGGCCAGGATCGACTGGCGCAAGTTCGACAACGGCGCCGATATCATCGCCGCCATCGCCTCGGGTGACGTGCAGATCGGCTACCTCGGTTCCAGCCCGCTGACCGCCGCGATCACCCGCAAGGTGCCGGTGGAAACCTTCCTCATTGCCACCCAGATCGGCGCCGCCGAGGCCCTGGTGGCCCGCGACGGATCCGGGATCAACACGCCCCAGGACCTGGTCGGCAAGAAAGTCGCCGTGCCCTTCGTTTCCACCGGTCACTACAGCCTGCTGGCCGCGCTCAAGCACTGGAAAATCGACCCGGCGAAAGTACAGATTCTCAACCTGGCGCCACCGGCGATCATCGCTGCCTGGAAACGCGGCGACATCGACGCCACCTACGTCTGGGACCCGGCGCTGGGCGTGGCCAAGGAAAACGGCAAGGTGCTGATCACCTCCGGCGAACTGGCCCGGTTCGGCGCGCCGACCTTCGACGCCTGGATCGTGCGCAAGGACTTCGCCGAGAAGCACCCGCAAATCGTCACCGCCTTCGCCAAGGTGACCCTCGACGCCTACGCCGACTACCGCAAGGACCCAAAAGCCTGGCTGGCGGAGCAGAGCAACGTCGACAAGCTGGTGAAACTCTCCGGCGCCAAAGCCAGCGACATTCCGCTGCTGTTGCAGGGCAACGTCTACCCGCTGGCGGCCGACCAGGTCATCAGCCTTGGCGCGCCGACCACCAAGGCCATCACCGACACCGCGGTGTTCCTCAAGGAACAGGGCAAAGTCGAGGCGGTACTGCCGGATTACGCGCCATACGTCAGCGCCAAGTACATCACCCACTGAAGGTCAGCCGCAGAGGTCGCCGGGCCCAGGCCCGGCGCTTCTCGTACAGCGTCTCACCTCGACAAAGGCTGCATTTGAACAAGGAGCGCGCCGTCATGGCTTTGCTACAACTGGAGCGCATCAGCGCACAGTACCCCGGCGCCGCCGAACCGGTGCTGGCGGATATTTCCCTGACGCTCGGGCCCCAGCAGCTGCTGGTCGCCCTCGGCCCTTCCGGCAGTGGCAAGACTTCGCTGTTGAACCTGATCGCCGGTTTCGTCGAACCCAGCGCCGGGCGCATCACCCTGGACGGCGTGCCGGTCGCCGGCCCGAGCGCCGAACGCGGCGTGGTGTTCCAGGACGATGCCCTGCTGCCCTGGCAGGACGTGCTGGCCAATGCCGGCTTCGGCCTCGAACTGGCCGGCATTGCCCGCGACCCGCGCGAAGCCCGCGCCCGGGAAATGCTCGCGCTGGTGGACCTGGCCGGCTTCGACAAACGGCGCATCTGGCAGCTCTCCGGCGGACAACGCCAGCGTGTGGGCCTGGCCCGCGCCCTGGCCGCCGACCCACGGCTGCTGCTGATGGACGAGCCCTTCGGCGCCCTCGATGCCTTCACCCGCGAGCAGATGCAGGAGCTGTTGCTGCAGGTCTGGCAACGCACCGCCAAGCCGGTGTTCCTGATTACCCACGACATCGAGGAAGCGGTGTTCCTCGCCACCGACCTGATCCTGCTGGCCCCCAACCCGGGGCAAATCGTCGAGCGCTTGAGCCTGGACTTCGGCCAGCGTTACGCGGCCGGCGAATCGGCCCGGGCAATCAAGTCCGATCCACGCTTTATCGAAACCCGCGAACATGTGCTGGCCCGGGTGTTCTCCCAACGCAGTGCCGTCTTGCGGCAGGAGCGCGCATGAACAGCTACGACCTCCCAGCCACCACGACCAAAGCCGCTAACCCGCACACCGCGGTGCCCCAGCGCCGCAGCCTGAGCACCCGCTGGATCAGCGTGCTGACCCTGGTCGTGCTGCTCGCCCTGTGGTGGGCGGTGACGGCCAGCGGCCTGATCGAACCGCTGTTCCTGCCGCCACCTTCCGCCGTGCTGCAAAAGGGCTGGCTGCTGGTGACCAGCGGCTATATGGATTCCACCCTGTGGCAGCACCTGGGCGCGAGCCTCGGACGCATCGGCCTGGCCCTGGGTTTTGCCGTGCTGACCGCGATTCCGGTGGGCATCGCCATCGGCCACAATCGCATCGCTCGCGGCGTGCTGGACCCGCTGATCGAGTTCTACCGGCCGATTCCGCCCCTGGCCTACCTGCCGCTGATCGTCATCTGGTGCGGCATCGGCGAGCTGTCCAAGGTGCTGCTGATCTACCTGGCGATCTTCGCCCCGATCGCCATCGCCACCGCCACCGGCGTACGCACCGTCGACCCGACCCGGCTGCGCGCCGCGCAGTCCCTGGGCGCGACCCGGGCCCAGCTGATTCGCCATGTGATCCTGCCCAGCGCCCTGCCGGACATTCTCACTGGCGTGCGCATCGGCCTCGGGGTGGGCTGGTCGACCCTGGTCGCCGCCGAACTGATCGCCGCCACCAGCGGCCTGGGGTTCATGGTGCAATCCGCCGCGCAGTTCCTGGTCACCGATGTGGTGGTACTGGGGATCCTGGTCATCGCCCTGATCGCCTTCGCCATGGAAATGGGCCTGCGCGCCCTGCAGCGCAAGCTGGTGCCCTGGCACGGCCAGGCCCATTGAGACCCCGGTAACCCTGTAGCCGCTGCCGAGCCCCGGCGAGGCTGCGATCGCCTGCGCAGCAGGCGCAACCCGCCTGACGCGTTGTATCTGGAATACCGCGGCGCCAGGTTTTGCGAGCGCTTTGCGCTCGATCGCAGCCTCGCCAAAGCTCGGCAGCGGCTACAGAGGTAGCGGGCAAGACTTCTTACAGACAGAACTGACCACGCCGGCAAATCGGCGCTCCATTCGAGAACGACATGAGCCTGACCATCACCCCTTTAAGCTCCGCCCTGGGCGCCCAGATCAGCGGCGTCGATATCAGCCAACCGCTGGCCGGCGAACAGCGCGACATCATCGAGCAGGCGCTACTCCAGCATCAGGTGCTGTTCTTCCGCGACCAGCCGATCGACCCGCCGCAACAGGCGCGCTTCGCGGCGAACTTTGGCGACCTGCATATCCATCCGATCTACCCCAACGTGCCGGAACAGCCGCAAGTGCTGATCCTCGACACTGCGCAAACCGACGTGCGCGACAACGCCATCTGGCACACCGACGTGACCTTCCTGCCGACCCCGGCCCTGGGCGCGGTGCTCAGCGCCAAGCTGTTGCCGGCCTACGGTGGCGATACCCTGTGGGCCAGCGGCATCGCGGCCTATGAGGCGCTCTCGGAGCCGATGAAGAACCTGCTGCAAGGCCTGACCGCAACTCACGAGTTCATCAAGTCCTTCCCCCTGGAACGCTTCGGCAATACCCCGCAGGACCTGGCGCGCTGGGAAGAAGCCAAGCGGAAAAACCCGCCGCTGTCGCACCCGGTGATCCGCACCCACCCGGTCAGCGGGCGCAAGTCGCTGTTCGTCAACGAAGGCTTCACGACCAGGATCAACGAGCTGTCGGACAGCGAAAGCGAAGTCATCCTGAAACTGCTGTTCGCCCACGCCACCCGCCCGGAATTCACCATCCGCTGGCGCTGGCAGATCAACGACGTGGCCTTCTGGGACAACCGCGTGACCCAGCACTACGCGGTCGACGACTACCGCCCGCAACGCCGCGTGATGCACCGCGCGACGATTCTCGGGGATGTGCCGTTTTTCCGATAACCGATACTCGCCAGCTTGCTTATGACGCAGGACTGGCGGGTGATTGCGGCGTCACCAAACGATAAGTGGTTGCCCACCCTCGATGACGCGCGGCTATGCTATCAATGATTGCATTGATTTCATTCGGAGGAACCCATGGCCAGCCTGACAATCCGAAACCTGGACGACCACATCAAAGAGCGCCTGCGCATCGAAGCCGCCCACAACGGCCACTCCATGGAAGAAGAAGCCCGCTTGATTTTGCGCCGCGCCCTGAACAGAACAGCCGACAGCCAAGGCCTGGCCAGTCGTATCCGGGCACGCTTTGCCGAGGCCGGCGGAGTGAAGCTTGAGCTGCCCGAACGTACCGAGCCGGCACGCGTGGTGGATCTGGGCGAATGATCGTGCTCGACACTAATGTGCTGTCGGAACTGATGCGTCCCCAACCGGACGCATCGGTATTGCTGTGGATCGAAGCGCAACCTGTCGAAGACCTCTACATCAGCGCCATGACCATGGCCGAGATTCTTCACGGCATCGCGCGCCTGCCCCACGGCAAGCGCAAACAGATGCTCCATGCGTCGGCGCTCGCGATGTTCGAGGAAGACTTCATCGACCGCATCGTGCCCTTCGGGACCCAGGCGGCTCTTTACTACGCCCATCTGATTTCGCACCGGGAAAGCCTGGGGCGTCCGATCAGCCTGGTGGATGCGCAAATTGCGGCCATATGCCGCGTCCACGACGCGGCGATCGCCACCCGTAACGCCAAGGACTTCAGCGACACCGGGTTGATCGTTATCAACCCCTGGCTGCCACTCGAGGTTTGAACCCGGCTCTGTAGGAGCGCAGCTTGCTCGCGATGGCGGCATGCCTGACACAACACACCACCGCGATCGCCAGCAAGCCTGGCTCCTACAGAAGCCGCGGCAGCCTTACAACATGACGGCAGGCTCTATTCCGCGGTTGAAGGCTTCAACCACAGATTGATCCCGCCTTCGCGGGCAAAACGATCGATCTCTGCCAGCTCTTCAGCGCTGAAGTTCAGGTTCTGCAATGCGCCGACGTTCTCGACGATCTGCTCCGGCCGGCTGGCGCCGATCAGGGCCGAGGTCACCCGCGGATCGCGCAGAGTCCAGGCCAGGGCCAGTTGCGCCAGGCTCTGGCCACGACGCTGGGCGATTTCGTTGAGGGCGCGCACATGGGCGAGGTTGGCCGCGGACAGGTGCGAGGCTTGCAACGAACCACCGCCCGGGCGGTTGACCCGCGCATCCTCGGGAATGCCATTGAGGTACTTGTCGGTCAGCAGGCCCTGGGCCAACGGCGTGAAGGCAATCACCCCGGCGCCGAGTTCTTCGGTGGTGTCCAAAAGGTCCTTTTCCACCCAGCGGTTGAGCAGGTTATAGGCCGGCTGGTGGATCAGCAGCGGCACTTTCCACTCCTTGAGCAAGGCTGCGATCTCGCGGGTCTTCACCCCCGAATAAGACGAGATACCGATGTACAGCGCCTTGCCCTGCTGCACCGCGGTGGCCAGGGCGCTGGCGGTTTCTTCCAACGGGGTGTCCGGGTCGAAGCGGTGGGAATAGAAGATATCCACATAGTCGAGGCCCAGGCGCTGCAGGCTCTGGTCGAGGCTGGCCAGCACGTATTTGCGCGAGCCGCCGCCCTGGCCATACGGACCGGGCCACATATCCCAACCGGCCTTGCTGGAGATGATCAGCTCGTCGCGATACCGCCTGAAGTCTTCACGCAACAGACGACCGAAATTGATCTCGGCGCTGCCATAGGGCGGGCCGTAGTTGTTGGCCAGGTCGAAGTGGTTGATGCCCAGGTCGAAGGCGGTGCGCAGCAACGAACGCTGGGTGTCGATCGGCGTGCTGTCGCCGAAGTTGTGCCACAGGCCCAGGGACAGCGCCGGCAGCACCAGGCCGCTGCGTCCGACGCGGCGGTAGGGGATGGAGTCGTAGCGGTTTTCGGCAGCAAGGTAAGTCATCGAATCCTCTCTCATTGGCGGGACTGCGCTGTGGTTTGAAGCCTTCGGGTTTCACGATCGACCGCACCGCGGTCGCCTGCCTCTCTATGCAAATTGATTCTTCGGTCGCGCCAGCCCCAGGTTCTCGCGCAACGTCTTGCCCTCATATTCGGTTCTGAACAACCCGCGTCGTTGCAGTTCCGGTACCACGGCTCCGGCAAAGTCCTGGAGCCCGCCCGGCAGGTGCGGCACCAGCACGTTGAAACCATCCGCCGCGCCTTCCTCGAACCAGCCTTGCAGCTCGTCGGCGATTTGCGCCGGCGTGCCGATCAGGCTGTAGTGCCCCCGGCCCCCGGCGATTTTCCGGCCCAGCTCGGCCAGGCTCAGGTTGTCCTTGCCGGCCAGTTCCATCAACAGCTTCTGCCGGCTTTGCTGGCCGCTTTCGGTCAATGGCAGCGCGGGCAGCGGGCCGTCCAGCGGGTACTGCGACAGGTCGAAGTTGCCCAGCATACGCCCAAGCAGGGCCACGCCAACCTCGGGTTCGACCCATTGCTGAAACGATTCATATTTTTCCCGGGCCTCACTTTCGCTCTGCCCCACCACCACGAATACCCCGGGCATGACTTTCAATGAATCGGCGCCGCGTCCGTAGCGGGCCAGGCGCCCCTTGAGGTCGGCATAAAACGCCTGGGCGCTGGCCAGTGAGGTCTGGGCGGTGAATACCACCTCGGCGGTCTGCGCCGCCAACTCGCGTCCGGCTTCGGAGGAACCGGCCTGGACGATCACCGGATAGCCCTGGGGCGGGCGCGCCACATTCAGCGGGCCCTTGACCCGGAAGTGCTCGCCCTGGTGATCCAGCACATGCAGCTTGGCCGGGTCGTAGTACTGGCCGCTGCTTTTGTCGCGGACAAAGGCGTCGTCCTGCCAACTGTCCCAAAGCCCGGTGACCACTGCATGGAACTCGCGGGCGCGGCTGTAACGCTCGGCATGGCCCAAATGCTCGTCGCGACCGAAATTCTGCGCTTCGGCCGCATTGTCGGAAGTCACCAGATTCCAACCTGCCCTTCCACCCGACAGGTGATCCAGCGAAGCGTACTTACGTGCTACATGGTACGGTACGTTATAGCTCGTAGTACTAGTGGCAATTAGCCCAATATGCTCGGTCACGACGCTGAGGGCAGCCAGCAAAGTCAAGGGCTCAAACTGCTCCGAACGCGCCATTCTGTGGGCCTCGGGGCCCGTTGCGGCGGCCACGCTGTCAGCCAGGAACAGGGCATCGAACTTCGCTGCCTCGGCGATCCGGGCCAGCTGCCTGTACGCAGAAAAGTCTAGTCCGGCATCCGCCGGTACGTACGGATGCCGCCAGGCGGCAACGTGATGACCGGTGGCCATCAGAAAGGCGCCGAGCTTGAGTTGTCTTGGGTGGGTCATGGCCTTTTCCTTGAAGCGGTCATTGAGGGTCGTTGCACGCAACGGCTCAAAAATCCTTGCGCACCTGTACCCCGAAATAACGTTCGTCATCCCGTGGCACGGCGCGGTAGATGTAATTGCCGCCACTGGCCAGCAGCGGCGAATAGGACTTGTCGGCGAGGTTCTTGCCCAGCAGCGCCACGCGCCAGCCCTGGTTGTAGTCGGCCAGGGCGATGCTGGCGTTCCAGATGCCGTAGGCCCCCTGCCTGGTGTCGGCGTTCTGGCTGATGTCGTACTGCACTTCGCTCTGCCAGCTGTAATCGGTGCCCAGTTCGATATCCAGGCCGTTATCCAGCGGGATGCTGTAATCGGCCCGCACATAGCTTTTCCAATCAGGGCTGAATGGCAGCGGCTTGCCGTTGACGTTGCAAGAAGCCGCCGCGCCCGCCGGGCAGGCGAATTCGTCGATCCGCGCACGGGTATAGGCCAGCGCGCCGGAGATCTTCAGTTGCTGGGTGGCCTGCAAGGCGTAATCCAGCTCGACGCCTTCGGTGCTAACGCTGCCGGCATTGATCAGGCGGGTCACCACCTGCCCGGCGACGGTGTCGAAGAAGTTCGCCTGATAGTTGTCGTAGTCGCTGTGGAAGATCGCCAGGTTGGCGGTCAGGCGCTTGTTCCAGGCCGTGGCCTTGATCCCGGCCTCCCAGGTGTTGGAGGTTTCCGGCTTCAGCGCCTCGGTGTCCCGCGGCTGCATGTTGAAGAACACGTTGTAGGCCGGCCCCTTGTAGCCGCGTGAATAGGTCAGGTAGGTGGTGACCGCATCGCTCAGGTCGTACTGCAGGCCCAGGCGCCCGGACCAGCCGTCCTCATCCACCGAGCCCGAGCTGCTGGTGCCGGGCTGAATGCCGCTGACGGTGGTGGCCGAGGTGGATACGCGGCGGTGCTCGTATTCCAGGTCGTCGTGGGTCCAGCGCAGGCCGGCGATCCCGCGCAGGTCCGAGGTGAAGTTCAGGGTGGTTTCGCCGAACACCGAGTAGCTGTCGCTGGTGGTGCTGTAGTCGGCGATGCCACGGTTGATCGCGGTGGTAGTGGTCAGGGTGCGGCGGTAGGTTTCTTCATCCTTGCCGTGCATGTAGAACAACCCGCCGACGTACTCGAGAAATTGCCCCTTGGGCGAGGCCAGGCGCAGCTCCTGAGAGTACTGGTTGTAGTCCAGGTCGCCCTTGTCGGCGGTACCGGGGAAAGCGGCGGTAACGGCGCCCAGGCGGTCGCCGTCCTGATACTGGGTGTTGTTCCAGCCGCGCCAGGCGGTGATCGAAGTCAGGGTGTAATCGCCGAGACTCCAGTCCAGCTGGCCGGACAAACCTTTGTTGATGTCTTCGACGTGGGTACGGGTATCGGTGTTGATATCGCGGTTGTCGCTGCTGGCCCGGACCGGGCGCAGGGCATTGGCGAAGGCCGGATCCAGGGCCTTGGCGACAACGCCATTGGGCGCGTCGTCATGGGACTGCATGTAGTCGGCCGCCAGGGTGAAGGTGAGGTCGTCGCTGGGGGTGAAAGCCAGCTTGCCGCGCACGCCCTTGCGGTTGTAGCCGTTGACCTCATGCCCGTTGTGCCGGTTGTCGACGTTGCCGTCGTAGCTGCCGAACAGGGTGGTGATCGACCCCTTGAGCGTGTCGGGAATCAGGCTGCCGCCGATGCCGAACCGGGTGCGGCTTTCGTTGCCGCTGTAGTAGCTCTGGTCGATGTAGCCATGGGTCTCGGCGGTCGGCGCCCTGGTCACGATATTCAGCACGCCGGCCGAAGCGTTCTTGCCGAACAAGGTGCCTTGCGGACCGCGCAAAACTTCGATGCGTTCCAGGTCCAGCAGGTCGAGGGTAGCCTGGCCCGGGCGGCCGTAGACCACGCCATCGATCACCGTGGCCACGGTCGGCTCCACGCCGGGCGAGGTGGAAATGGTGCCCACGCCGCGGATGAACAGCGAGGTGTCCTTGTTCGAAGCGCCGGTGCGGAAGTTCAGCGACGGCACCTGTTGCACGATGCTGGCGACACCGTTGCGGTTATCGCGCTCCAGTTGCTCGCCATCGACCACCGACACCGCCACCGGCACTTTTTGCAGCGACTCTTCGCGGCGGGTGGCGGTGACTGTCACCGACTTCAGCGTCGGCTCCTGGCCCTGCGCCGTGCTGTCGCTGTCAGCGGCGAAAGCGCCCGGCAGCGGCAGCGCGGCGAGCCCCGCCAGCCACCAGCCCAAATACGCCCGTGAAGCGTTGGCGGCGCGGATCGACCGCACCAGTTTCTGCTGATCCCCATGAATGTTCTGCATACTGCACCTGCGCGGAATTTGCCCTTAACCGCTGCCGATCTGCGCCGGCAGCGCTGAAAAATCTGTCGTGGACATTCGCTCGAGCGAGTAGCAGACAAGGCGCTTTGTTAGCGCTAACATCGCCAGTATCGGTAAGCCGCACATAGATCGTCAAATACTGAAAAATTACTTTTATATGCTTTTTTGTTTACTTGAAGGATCGCGCTTTTGACCGCTGAAAAATCCCCAGGCCGCAAGCGCCGCGGTGCCGGACGGGTGACCCTGAACACCGTCGCCCGCGAGGCCGGTGTGTCGGCGATCACCGTGTCGCGTTATTTCAACCAGCCGGACAGCGTCTCGCCGGAACGTCGCGAGCGCATCGCCCGGGCAGTGGCCGAACTGGGTTATGTGCCGAACCTGGTGGCCGGCGGCCTGGCCTCGACACGGGGCAAGATTGTCGCCATGGTGATCCCGAACATCTCCGGACCGATTTTCGCCAACACCATCCAGGGCTTCAGCGACACCCTCAGCCGCCACGGTTACCAGCTGTTGCTGGCGTCGAGCTACTTCGATGCGCAACAGGAAGAAAACGCCGTGCGGGCCTTTCTCGGCTGGTCGCCGGCCGCCCTGGTGCTGACCAGTCACTTCCATAGCCCGGGCACTGAAAAGATGATCGCCGAGGCGGATATCCCGGTGATCGAGACCTGGGACTACCAGCCACAGCGGGAACCGCTGCAGATCGGCTTTTCCCATTACCAGGTCGGGGTGACGGCGACGCGTTATCTGTACGACAAGGGTTATCGGCGCATCGCCTTCGTGCAGAACAGCGCCCCCGGCGACCTCAGCGCCCTGGAGCGCCGCGACGGTTACGCCGCCACCGTGAGCGAGCTGGGCCTGGCACCCTGGGTGTTCGCCCCGGATGCCGATCGAGCGCCGTTCGAGGCCGGCAAGCAGGCCATGGAAGTCCTGATGAAAACCCGCCCACGCCCGGATGCGATCATCTTCGCCAACGACAACCTGGCCGCCGGCGGCTCCCTGGCCGGGCAACGGGCGGGGCTGAAAATCCCCGAGGAGTGCGCGGTGCTGGGCTTCGGCGATTACCCCTTTGCCGAGATGCTGTTGCCCAGCCTGAGCACCATCAAGCCACCGGCACTGGAGATCGGCGTCCTGGCGGCAACCCGGGTCCTGGAAAGCCTGGGCGTGTTGCCGGTGGAAGACGAGGTCCAGCGCCTGAACCTGCTGCAGTGCCGGCTGATCGAGCGCGAGAGCGCGTAGCAACGACCCTCACGGCTCTTCGTGCTTATCGCGGGCACGTTCGCTACCGTGGCCCCCGCGGGTGCGAGTGGCCGACGCTCGATGGCGGCAATTTGCGGCTACGCCGATAACTCGCGCAATGCCGCCGCGGCGAGAAAGCCCGAACGCGAGCGGTAGCGCTGGTCGCGCTTCACCGTCTGGTCGATGCGTTCCAGCAATTGCTCCGGCAGGGTGGCGTTGAAGCGCACCGCCTTGCCGAAGTAAGGCGTGATGTCGAACTCGATCATGCCCCACACGCCACCGGCGTAATCGGGATTGTCGATATGCACGTCGACCTCATGCACCTGGGGCAGCGGTTCACCATCGGCGACCAGGCCTTCGTAATGCAGCGACAGGGCCTCTTTCACATTCTCGAAGGCTTCTGCTGCGGTATGACCGGCGGAAAAACAGCCCGGCACATCGGGGACGATCACTCCATATCCGGAGTCGGCATCCTTGTGCAGCACGACCGGGAATTTCATCTCGTTGACCTCTTCGTTCAAGACCGGCCTCATTTCAGGCCCGCCTGTTTCAAGATGCTGTGGATCGTGCCCCTGGGCAGATCCGCATCCGGGTGAGGGATAGTGACCCGCCCCGGCTTGTGCAGATGCTTGTACTGGTGATGACTGCCTTTGACCGCGATCAGATACCACCCGTCCTCCTCGATCATCCTGATCAGTTCCCGACTGCGCATTGCCGTGTCCTTTCGATACGTCCCGAAAAGCCACCCTACACAGCCAAAGGCAAAGAATACACACTATACACATTCATATAATCAATACAGAAAGCGGCGATGACCGGCGCCACCCTGGCCCTTTTCAGAGCGCCCTGGCAAAAACCTCCGCCAGCCAGTCGACGAACACCCGCACCCGTGGCGACATGTGGCGGTTGTGTGGGTACAGCACGGAAACCGGCATGGGCGGCGGCGGGGTGTCGGTGAGGATTTCCTGCACCAGCCCCTGGGAAATCTGCTGTGCCATGCGATAGCGCGGGCACTGGATGATGCCCAGCCCGGCCACGGCCGAGGCGGCATAGATTTCCGCGCCGAACACCGACAGCGCACCCTCGATAGCGACTTCCCGCAGTTCGCCATCGACCATGAATTCGAACGGAAACAGCTTGGCCGTGGTGCGTGAGACGTAGTTCACCGCACGGTGCCGCGACAGCTCGTCGAGGCTCGATGGCTCGCCGTATTTGCGCAGGTAGGCCGGGCTGGCGCAGGTGATCTGCTGCAAGTTGGCCACGCGCCGGCCGATCAACGACGAATCGCCCAGGGTGCCGGCGCGCAACACGCAGTCCACCCCTTCGGCGATCAGGTCGACAAAACGATCGGCCTCGCTGATGGACAGCTCGATTTCCGGATAGCGCGCCATGAATTCGGGCAGGGCCGGAATCACGAAGTACTTGGCCAGGGTGCCATGCAGGTCGACCCGCAAACGCCCCTTCGGCGCCACCGTGCGAAACGCCAGTTCGGCCTCCTCCAGCTCCGCCAGCAGCTGTACGCAGCGCTGGTAATAGGCCTCGCCGTCGAGGGTCGGGCGCACGCGGCGGGTGCTGCGCTCCAGCAGGCGGGTACCGAGCCAGGCCTCGAACTGATTGAGGGTATGGGTCAGGGTGGCGCGCGGCAGGTTCAGGTCCTCGGCGGCCAGGGTGAAGCTGCTGCGCTCGTAAATTCGCACGAACACCTTCATCGCTTTGACTTGATCCACGACGGGCTCCGGGGCTCATTGATTGTTGGCGATTATTGAACAGTCAAGCCAACTCTGGCGCATTTATCACCCTGGGTAAACATGTGAATCTGCTTCCACACCACAGCCAATCACTCATTACCCAGAAGGAAATTCGCCATGACTACCCAGACTTCGAAAGTTGCCATCGTGACCGGCGCCTCCCGCGGCATCGGCGCGGTGATCGCCCGGCAACTGGCCAGCGAAGGCTTCGCCGTCGCCATCAACTACGCCAACAGCGCCAGCGAAGCCTCGGCCCTGGTGGTGGAGCTGCGCCAGGCCGGCCACCGGGCCATAGCAGTCAAGGCCGATGTGGCCAATGCCGATGACGTGCGCCGCCTGTTCGACGAAACCGAAACCCAACTGGGCAAGGTCGACGTGCTGATCAACAACGCCGGCATCCTCAAGGTCCTGCCGCTGGCGCAACACACGGACGAACTGTTCGACCAGAACTTCAACATCCACGCTCGCGGCACTTTCAACACCCTGCGTGAAGCCGCGACTCGCATGAACGCCGGCGGGCGCATCGTCAATTTCTCCAGCAGCACCGTCGGCATGAACCTGCCGGGTTACGCGGTGTACATCGCCAGCAAAGCGGCGGTGGAATCCCTGACCCAGGTGTTCGCCAAGGAAATGCGCGGTCGCAATATCACCGTCAATGCAGTGGCACCGGGCCCAGTGGCCACCGACCTGTTCCTGCACGGCAAGAGCGAAGAGCAGATCCAGGGCTTCGCCAAGATGGCCCCGCTGGAGCGTCTGGCTCAACCCGAAGATATTTCCCGCGTCGTGTCCTTCCTGGTCAGCCCTGATTCGGCCTGGGTCAACGGGCAGATCCTGCGCGCCAACGGCGGGCTCGTCTGAGCCACCTCACCCACGGTCGAAGGAGCCCTGGGCACCTTCGCCGGCTGGCTGTCCCACGCCGTACAACAACGCCTGCCCCGGCGTGCCTGAAACCACCCTCACCTGAAGAGATCAATGCCATGCAATCCGTCATCCTGATTACCGGCGCCTCCAGTGGTTTTGGCGCCCTGACCGCCCGCGCCCTCGCCGACGCTGGCCACATCGTCTACGCCAGCATGCGTGAAACCCTGGGCCGCAATGCGCCTCAGGTGGCCGAGGTGCGGCGCTACGCCGACGAGCACCGGGTCGATTTGCGCAGCGTCGAACTGGACGTCGCCTCCAGCGCCTCGGTCGAGGCCGGTGTCGCCCGGATAGTCGCCGACTGCGGCCGGCTGGACGTGATCATCCACAACGCCGGGCACATGGCCTTCGGCCCCGCCGAAGCCTTCACCGCCGAACAGTTCGCCCAGCTCTACGACATCAACGTACTGAGCACCCAGCGGGTCAACCGCGCGGCCCTGCCACAACTGCGCAAGCAGGGCCGGGGACTGGTGCTGTGGGTATCCTCCAGCAGCGCCCGTGGCGGCACCCCGCCCTACCTGGCGCCGTACTTCGCGGCCAAGGCGGCGATGGACTCCCTGGCGGTGTCCTATGCCGGGGAGCTGGCGCGCTGGGGCGTGGAGACCTCGATCATCGTGCCGGGCGCCTTCACTCAGGGCACCAACCACTTCGCGCACTCCGGAGCCCCGGCCGACCAGGCCCGCGCCGCCGAGTACAACCAGGGCCCCTATGCCGGCGTGCCGGAGCAGGCACTCAACGGCCTGGCCGCCCTGGAGCCGGCTGACGCCGATGTCGCCGAGGTGGCCAGGGCCATCGTCGAGATCGTCGGCCTGCCCTTTGGCACCCGGCCGTTGCGCCGGCATATCGACCCGTCCCAGGACGGTGCCGAAATCGTCAATGCCATGGCCGACCGGGTGCGCGCCGAGATGTTCCGCCGCATCGGCCTGGAAGACCTGCTCAAGCCCGCCGTTCGCTAAAACAACGACATGGATGGCCCGGGCATTCCCCGGGCCATCAGTGCTTTCCACCGGCTTATTCGCGGAGACACTCATGCGTCCGACCACTGACTCGCCAGCCCCACGCAACACCCTGCTGATCCCGGCCCTCGCCCCTCTGTACCGCATTGGCGAGCCCCTGGCCTATGCCCTGCTGCGGGTCTGTTATGGCGTGATCATGATCAGCCACGGCCTGCCGAAATTGCTGGGCCAGGCCCACGGCTCGATGGCCGATCCTATGGCGGCCTCGATCAACCTGATCCAGAACGTCCTGCATTTGCCGGCGCCAGCGCTGATCGCGCTGTTCGTGGCGCTCCTGGAAGGCGTCGGCGGGTTGCTCCTGGCCCTCGGCCTGGGGACGCGCCTGCTCGCCGCCATGATGGGCATGCAGATGCTGACCATCGCCGGCCTGCTCGGCCCCACCTGGCCATGGATCGACCGGGGCATGGAATACCCGGTCCTGTTGGCGTTTTTGTCGTTCTACATTCTGTTTCGCGGAGCAGGACGCTACTCCCTGGACCACACTCTAGGTCGGGAGCTTTGAACCGCCATCGACCCTGGGCCCTCCCCTGAATTCCGCCCGCGAGGACTTCGTCATGCATACCGCGATCATTACCTCCTTCGGCCTGGCCCTGCTGGCGCTGATGCTGTTTATCGGCGAGAAAATCGGCCTCGGCCGCCAGACCCTGGCCTACAGTTTCGTCGTGCTCTGGCTGGCGCTGACGGTGATCAACGGCGCGGTGGGGATGGTCCACGCCGGCCAGCCCCTGAGCACGGAGCTGGCGGTCGGCAGTGTGGTGTTCGGCGTGCCGGTGGCAGCGCTGGTGCTGTACACGGTGCTGAACCAGGGCTGAAACGACCGCGGGCAAGCCCCGCTCCCGATTTCCACCAGGAGCAAGGCTTGCCCGCGATAACGCTGTTGCGGCTGCCCGCGATCAACGCACCAGGTGCAGGAACTGCATATGCCGTTCGTACTGGTCGAGGATGTCGTTGATGATCTGCTCCTTGGTGTAGCCCATCAGGTCGTAGTCCTGGCTACCCTCGGCCAGGTGCACCTCGGCCCGGTAGTAACGCCGGTTGCGCATCTCCTTGGGCCCCATGCCGCCACGGGCGAAGGACGGGGTGAAGTAGCCGCGCATCTGCACCTGGTAGACGAACGGATGCTGGTCGCCATGGCCGATTTCCAGGCTGACGTTGTCGTTGGCCGGGTCCGGCTGGGTGATCACGTTCAGGCCTTTCTCGACGAACACCGCGGTCACTTCTTCGATGGCCGGGCGCACCGTCTGATCGAGGAAGCGATACACCTCGTCGCGCGACGGGAAATGCACCGCCTGGCTCAGGCGCTGACGCCAGCCACCCTTGCCACGCCGCGAAGACGACGACACCGGCGCCAGCGAATGCAACTGGGCGATCTGCTTCTGCGACTCGAGGTAGAAGGCCTTGTGCAGCCCCCACATCATCAGCAGCAGGATCATCGAGAACGGCAGCGAGGTCAGCACCACCGCCGACTTCAGCGAATCGATGCTGCCGGCGAACAGCAGCGCGCTGGTGACCAGCGCGGTCATCGCGCCCCAGAACACTCGCAGCCATTTCGGCCCGTCTTCATCGGCATTGCCGCCACGGGCCGACAGGGTCGAGAGCACCACGGTGCCGGAGTCGGCCGAGGTGACGAAGAACACGAAGCTGATGAACACCGTCACGGCGATGACGGTCTTGCTCCAGGGGTAGGTTTCCAGCAGCAGGTAGAGGGTCATCGAGGGGTTCTCGATGGCCGACATGCCCAGCGCGCTCATGCCGTGGTTGAGCACCTGGTCGATGGCGCTGTTACCGAAGATCGACATCCAGGCCAGGGTGAAGCCCAGGGGAATCAGCAGCACGCCGAACACAAATTCACGAATGGTCCGGCCACGGGAAATCCGCGCGATGAACAGGCCCACGAACGGCGACCATGCGATCCACCAGGCCCAGTAGAAGACGGTCCAGCCGCCCAGCCAGTCGCTGGGTTCGTCATAGGCGTAGAGGTCGAAACTCTTGGTCGGCAAGGCGCCGAGGTAATCGCCGAGGTTCTGGATCAGGGTGTTGAGCAGGTGCTGGGTGGGGCCGGCGAACAACACGAACAGCAGCAGCGCACAGGCCAGCAGCATGTTGATGTCGGACATCACCCGCACGCCCTTGTCGACGCCGGACACCGCGACAATGATCGCCGCGCCCATCATCAGGGTGATCAGGCCCACCTGGACCCACTGGGTGTGGGCGATGCCGAACAGATAATCCAGGCCGGAGTTGAGGTGCAGCACGCCAAAGCCCATGTCGGCGCCGAGGCCGAACACCGTGGCGATGATGCCGAAGCCATCCACCGCGTAGCCGATGGGGCCATTGATGCGCTTGCCGATCAGCGGGTACAGCGCCGAACGCAGGGCCAGCGGCAGGTTATGCCGGTAGGCGAAATACGCCAGGGCCATGCCGACGAAGGCGAACACGCCCCAGCCATGCAGGCCCCAGTGCAGGAAGAGAATCTGCATGGCCTGGCGCGCCGCATCCGCGGTCCCGGCCTCGCCCTGGGGCGGTTGCAGCATGTGGGTCAGGGGTTCCGACACACAGAAGAAAAACAGCGTGATGCTGATCCCGGCGGCGAACAGCATGCCGGCCCAGGACAGGTAACTGAATTCCGGTTCGTCGTGGTCGGCACCGAGCTTGATCTTGCCGTAGCCGGACAAGGCGGTGACCACCACGAAGATCAGGTACAGGGTCATGGCCAGCATGTAGTACCAGCCGACCGTATTGGCCGCCCAGTTTTGCGCGGCCAGCAGCCAGGCACCGGCTTGTTCCGGCAGGGCAATGACCACCAGGCCGAAGGCCAGGATAAAGCTCGCGGCGAAGTAGAACACCGGCGGATTCATGCGGATCAGGCCGCTGGCGGGAATGGACGATGCACTCATGAAACGTGCACCTCGAGGGGGTAAAACGCGGCTGAAAAGATCGGACTCAGCAAAGGTAAGCCTCCTGTTGTGAGCGGGCAGCGAGCTGCCGGTTTAACTTGAACAAGCGTTCAAGTTAAACACGGATAGGCACGCAAGGACTAATCGCCGGGCTCGGCGGTCGCCTGATTTCGCAGGTTTTAAGAAAGGTCTGATGTGTCGCGGAGGGAATCGTTCAGCGTTAAATAGCGCGATCTCTGTAGCCGCTGCCGAAGGCTGCGCCAAGGCCCGCAGGGCCTTCAAAAGCCCCAAGTGCGGCGCTCCTCTCGGGGCGATCGCAGCCTGTGGCAGCGGCTACATGATGCAAGCACCCCGGCTTATTTTTGCGACCCATCGTCATGCTGCAGGTTGGCCTGGGTCAGGTTGCAGCCTGCCGGCACGCTGCGGGTCAGCCAGACGTTGCCGCCGATGGTCGAGCCCTTGCCGATGGTGATGCGCCCGAGGATGGTCGCGCCGGCGTAGATCACCACGTCGTCCTCGACGATCGGGTGGCGCGGGTGGCCCTTCTGCAACTGGCCGTCCTCGTCCGCCGGGAAGCGTTTGGCGCCCAGGGTCACCGCCTGGTAGATGCGCACGCGCTCGCCGATGATCGCGGTCTCGCCGATCACTACACCGGTGCCGTGGTCGATGAAGAAGCTGCGGCCGATCTGCGCGCCCGGGTGAATGTCGATGCCGGTGGCCGAGTGGGCGATTTCCGCGCTGATCCGCGCCAGCAGCGGCAGGCCGGCGCGATACAGATGGTGGGCCAGGCGATGGTGGATCACCGCCAGGATGCCCGGGTAGCACAGCAGCACTTCGTCGACGCTGCGCGCCGCGGGGTCGCCGTGGTAGGCGGCCAGCACATCGGTATCGAGCAACACCCGCAGCCCCGGCAGGGCCAGGGCGAAATCCTGGATGATGCGGATGGCCCTGGCGTTGACGTCTTCGTCCGCCTCGCCGCTCTGGCGCGCGGCATAACGCAGTTCCAGGCGGGTCTGGGCGAGCAGTGCATTGAGGGCCGCGTCCAGGGTGTGGCCGACGTAGAAGTCCTCGCTTTCCTCGCGCAGGTCCACCGGGCCCAGGCGCATCGGGAACAAGGCGCCGCACAGCGCCTCGAGAATCTCGGCCATGGCCGCGCGCGACGGCAGTTCCCGACCGCCCTGCTCACCACTGACCCGCCCGTTGCGGGTACGCCACTGGTCGCGGGCATCACGCAGTTGACCGACTATGGTCTGCAATTGCCAATGGCTGGAACGCTCGCTCACGATAAGACTCCTCACTCAGGCGGCCGGACGGTCTGGCCGCGTAAACGACGTCACTTTACGGTATGCGTCCCAGGCCAAATTAAGAACTAATTGTGCTGGCCTAAGTACCTTTTGGCATAAGCGATTGACGGTTGCCCCGGTAAATATCGCTGCCTATAGTCCCTGACACCTCTGACAACCTGTGCGGCCTCATGATCAAACGACAGCTCGACCGTTTTAACCGTCTCGACCTGCTGGGCGGCGCCACCGCCCTGGAAAAACTCGAACGCCTGTCCACCTGGCTGGGCCGCGATGTCTACGTCAAGCGCGACGACACCACGCCGCTGGCCATGGGCGGCAACAAGCTGCGCAAACTCGAATACCTGGCCGCCGATGCGCTGGCCCAGGGCGCGGACACCCTGGTCACCGCGGGCGCCATCCAGTCCAACCACGTGCGCCAGACCGCGGCCCTGGCCGCCAAGCTCGGCCTGGGTTGCGTCGCCCTGCTGGAAAACCCCATCGGCACCGACGACGGCAATTACCTGGGCAACGGCAACCGCCTGCTGCTCGATCTGTTCGACGCCAAGGTCGAGCTGGTGGAGAACCTGGACAACGCCGACGAGCAGTTGCAGGCCCTGGCCGAGCGCCTGCGCAGCAGCGGCAAGCAGCCGTACCTGGTGCCGATTGGCGGCTCCAACGCCCTCGGCGCGCTGGGTTACGTGCGCGCCGGCCTGGAGCTGGCGGAACAGATCAACAACAGCGGGCTCGACTTCGCCGCCGTGGTGCTGGCCTCGGGCAGCGCCGGCACCCACAGCGGCCTGGCCCTGGCCTTGAGCGAAGTGTTGCCGCAGTTGCCGGTGATCGGCGTCACCGTGTCGCGCACCGACGAAGCGCAACGGCCGAAGGTCCAGGGCCTGGCCGAGCGCACCGCCGAATTGCTCGGGGTGGCGCTGCCGGAGAGCTTCAAGGTGGAGTTGTGGGACGAATATTTCGCCCCGCGTTATGGCGAGCCGAATGCCGGAACCCTGGCCGCGGTGAAGCTGCTGGCGAGCCAGGAAGGCCTGCTGCTGGACCCGGTCTACACCGGCAAGGCCATGGCCGGCCTGCTCGACGGCATCGGCCGCCAACGCTTCGACGACGGCCCGATCATCTTCCTGCACACCGGCGGCGCGCCGGCGCTGTTCGCTTATGCCGGCTCGTTTGCCTGAACACTGACCTGTAGCCGCTGGCGCAGCCTGCGCTCGGCGGCGCAGCCGTCGTAAAACCTGCATATGCGGCGTATCGGAAGAGACACGTTCGCCGGATTTGCGCCTGCTACGTCGGAATGCCCCCAAAACGATCGCAGCCTGCGGCAGCGGCTACAAAGATTGAGAATCTTTATATTTACAAAAAGCATAACAATGTGAATTTATATTATTTTTACATCTATAAGCAGCCACTTATAGTCGCGCCGCAGGCGAATTTGCCGCGAGACGCATACGCTGCATTTAGTGCAGGATAAGGCGCTCGTTCCCGCTCACCGATTGACCTGCATCTCCCAACCGCATCTGCATAAGAAAACACAGGGGCTTGTCATGATTTTTTCCGCACTACGTCGAAATATCCTCGTTGGCTCGCTGGGCCTGGCCCTCGGTGCCGGGTTGCTGGGGCAAGCGGTTGCCGGTGAGCAACTGCAGAAGATCAAGGACGCCGGCACCATCAACGTTGGCCTGGAAGGCACTTATCCACCGTTCAGCTACGTCGACGAAAGCGGCAAGCTGGCCGGCTTCGAAGTCGAGTTCTCCGAAGCCCTGGCGCAGAAGCTGGGCGTGAAGGTCAAACTGCAGCCGACCAAGTGGGACGGCATCCTCGCCGCCCTGGAGTCCAAGCGCCTGGACGCGGTGATCAATCAGGTGACCATCTCCGATGAGCGCAAGAAGAAATACGACTTCTCCACCCCCTACACCGTTTCCGGCATCCAGGCCCTGACCCAGAAGAAGAACGAAGGCAAGTTCAAGACCGCCGCCGACCTGGCCGGGCACAAGGTCGGTGTCGGCCTGGGCACCAACTACGAACAATGGCTCAAGGACAACGTGCCGCAAGCCATCATCAAGACCTACGACGATGATCCGACCAAGTACCAGGACCTGCGCGTAGGCCGTATCGACGCGATCCTGGTGGACCGCCTGGCCGCCTTCGAGCTGATCAAGAAAACCAACGACACCCTGGCTATTTCCGGCGAGCCCTTCTCCCGCCAGGAAGCCGGCGTGGCCCTGCGCAAAGGCGAACCCGAACTGCTGGCCGCGGTGAACAAGGCAATCGAGGAACTGCGCGCCGACGGCACGCTGAAAAAGCTCTCGGAAAAATACTTCAACGCTGACGTCACTCAATAATGGAAGCAGGTTTTCAGTTCGAACTGTCTTTCCCGCAGTTGAGCCAGCAAATCGCCGAAACCACGCAGCTGTTGCTGAACTCCGCGCCCTTCCTGCTCAAGGGCGCGTATTTCACGGTCATCCTCAGCCTCGGCGGCATGTTCTTCGGATTGGCGCTGGGGTTCGCCCTGGCGCTGATGCGCCTGTCGCGCTTCAAGCTGCTGAGCTGGATCGCCCGCGTCTATGTGTCGTTCTTTCGCGGCACGCCGTTGCTGGTGCAACTGTTCGTGATCTATTACGGCCTGCCGCAGCTGGGTATCGAGCTTGACCCACTGCCGGCGGCGCTGATCGGCTTCTCGTTGAACATGGCGGCCTACGCCTGCGAGATCCTGCGCGCGGCCATCGGCTCCATCGAGCGCGGGCAGTGGGAAGCGGCGGCCAGCATCGGCATGACCCGGGCCCAGACCCTGCGCCGGGCGATCCTGCCGCAAGCCATGCGCACGGCCTTGCCGCCCCTGGGCAACAGCTTTATCTCGCTGGTCAAGGACACCGCCCTGGCCGCCACCATCCAGGTCCCGGAACTGTTCCGCCAGGCACAGCTGATCACCGCCCGGACCTTCGAAGTCTTCACCATGTATCTTGCCGCCGCGCTGATCTACTGGGTTCTGGCCAGCGTGCTGGCGCACCTGCAGAACCGACTGGAAGAGCGGGTCAATCGGCACGACCAGGAGTCCTGAACCCATGATTGTGGTTGAAAAACTGACGAAGCAGTTCAAGGGTCAGACCGTCCTCAATGGCATCGACCTGACGGTGGCGGAAGGCGAGGTGGTCGCCATCATCGGCCCCAGCGGCTCGGGCAAGACCACCTTTTTGCGCTGCCTGAATTTTCTCGAAGAACCTACCAGCGGCCGGATCAAGGTCGGCAACATCGAAATCGATGGCAGCCGCCCGCTGACCCAGCAGCAGGGCCTGGTGCGGCAACTGCGCCAGCAGGTGGGTTTCGTGTTCCAGAGCTTCAACCTGTTCCCTCATCGCACCGCGCTGGAAAACGTCATCGAAGGCCCGTTGGTGGTGAAGAAGACGCCCCGCGAACAGGCGCTGGCCCTGGGCCGCGGGCTGCTGGCCAAGGTCGGCCTGGCGGGCAAGGAAGACGCCTATCCGCGGCGTCTCTCCGGCGGCCAGCAACAGCGCGTGGCGATTGCCCGGGCGCTGGCGATGGAGCCGGAAGTGATCCTGTTCGACGAACCGACCTCGGCCCTCGACCCGGAGCTGGTGGGCGAAGTGCTGGCGACCATCCGCGGCCTGGCCGAAGAGAAGCGCACCATGGTCATCGTCACCCACGAAATGGGCTTCGCCCGCGACGTGGCCAACCGGGTGATCTTCTTCGACAAGGGGGTGATCGTCGAACAGGGCGAAGCCAAGGCGCTGTTCGCCAACCCCAGGGAAGAACGCACCCGGCAATTCCTCAGCAAGTTCCTCACCTCGGGCCATCCCCAGGCCTGAGCGGCGCCCTCGCTGCCGAGCCCAGGATGGGCTGTGCAGCGAACGCAAGCCCGCCATCACATTCCGCCAGACACATTGCATACGCCGGTTTACGACGGCTACGCCGCCGCGCGCAGGCTGCGCCAGCGGCTACAGGCCTCAGATCTATCTCTCATTACCCTTCGCCTTTTCCTACCTGCCGTATACGTAAACCCCTTCTATACATATTCCTAAAAGTTAGTTTATTTAATTTTTATACGCGCATAGGGTATATGCACCGGACCACCGGACATTCTTGAACCCGATTTCGCCGCCCACGGCGCGGCACTTCCAAAGATGTGAGGTAGGTATGGTCCGGAACACAATCACCCCAGTGCAGATCGCCAGGGCATTGCGTGCAGCCAAGGAGTGGCACTGATGTCCAATCTGGCCGATGCAAATGTCCAGAGCGATCTGGATGTCGCCCCCCTGTTGTTGCCCGCACGGGTTCTGCTGAACGACGCAGAAGCCCTTCAAGCCGCCCATGAACTGGCCACCGTCGCCCGCCAGCAGGCGGCCCGGCGCGACCAGCAGCGCAAGCTGCCGTGGGCGGAAATCGAACATTTCACCCGCAGTGGCCTGGGCAGTATTGCCATCCCCCGTGAGTACGGCGGCCCGCAGGTTTCCTTCGTCACCCTGGCCGAAGTCTTCGCGATCATTTCCGCGGCCGACCCGGCCCTGGGACAGATCCCGCAGAACCAGTTCGGCATTCTCAACCTGATCCTCGGCAGCGCCACCGAACGGCAGAAGAAGCAGCTGTTCCAGAGCGTGCTGGAAGGCTGGCGCATCGGAAACGCCGGCCCGGAGCGCGGGACCAAAAACACCCTGGAACTCAAGGCACGAATCACCGCCGACGGCGACGGTTACCTGCTCAATGGCCAGAAGTTCTATTCCACCGGCGCCCTGTTCGCCCACTGGGTGGCGGTCAAGGCGCTGAACGACGACGGCAAGCAAGTATTGGCCTTCGTCCGCCGCGGCACGCCGGGGCTGCGCATCGTCGACGACTGGTCGGGCTTCGGCCAGCGCACCACTGCCAGCGGCACCATTTTGCTCAACAACGTGCGAGTCGATGCCGACCTGGTGGTGGACAACTGGCGCATCAACGAGTCGCCGAATATCCAGGGCGCGGTCTCGCAGTTGATCCAAGCGGCCATCGACGCCGGCATCGCCCGCGCCGCCATCGACGACGCCATCAGTTTCGTGCGTGAACGCTCGCGGCCATGGGTCGACGCCAACGTCGAGCGGGCCAGCGACGACCTGTATGTGATCGCCGACATCGGCAAGCTGAAAATCGAACTGCACGCCGCCGAGGCCCTGCTACGCAAGGCCGGCCAGGTGCTGGACCAGGTCAGCGCCGCGCCGATCAGCGCCGAGTCCGCGGCCCGCGCCTCGATCGCCGTGGCCGAAGCCAAGGTGCTGACCACCGAGATCTCCCTGCTGGCCAGCGAGAAACTCTTCGAGTTGGCCGGCAGCCGCGCCACCCTCGCCGAGTTCAACCTCGACCGGCACTGGCGCAACGCCCGGGTCCACACCCTGCACGATCCGGTGCGCTGGAAATACCACGCCGTCGGCACCTATCACCTGAACGGCACCCTGCCGGCTCGCCATTCCTGGATTTAAGCGACCAGATCTCTGGAGAAGTACATGACTCTTTCTCAACACGTCGCGGTCATAACCAGCGATGAGCAAGCCCTGATCGTCGCCAGCGACCTGGCCGAGGATTTCAAGCGCGACAGCGCCCTGCGCGACCGCGAACGCCGCCTGCCCCACCCCGAACTCGAAGCCTTTTCCCGCTCCGGCCTGTGGGGCATCAGCGTGCCCAGGGAATACGGTGGCGCCGGTGTGTCCAACGTCACCCTGGCCAAGGTCATCGCCCTGATCGCCCAGGCCGACGGCTCCCTGGGGCAGATCCCGCAGAACCATTTCTACGCCCTCGAAGTGCTGCGGGTGAACGGCAGCGAGGCGCAGAAAAAACGCCTGTACGCCGAGGTCCTGGCCGGCCAGCGCTTCGGCAATGCCCTGGCCGAGCTGGGCACCAAGACCGCCCACGACCGCACCACTCGCCTGACCCGGGACGTGCAGGACGGACGCGACGGCTATCGCATCAACGGCCGCAAGTTCTATTCCACCGGCGCCCTCTATGCCCAGCGCATCCCCACCTCGGTGGTGGATGAACAGGGCGTGCAGCAACTGGCCTTCGTTCCGGCGGGCAGCCAGGGCCTGAACGTGATCGACGACTGGAGCGGCTTCGGCCAGCGCACCACCGGCAGCGGCTCGGTGGTATTCGAGGACGTGTTCGTCGCCGCCGAGGACGTGATTCCCTTTCAGAGCGCCTTCGAGCGCCCGACCACCGTCGGCCCGCTGGCGCAGATTCTCCACGCCGCCATCGACACCGGTATCGCCCGCGCCGCCTATGAGGACGCCCTGCATTTCGTGCGCACCAAGACCCGGCCGTGGATCGATTCCGGCAACGACAAGGCCAGCGAAGACCCACTGACCCTCAAGAGCTTCGGCCACCTGAGCATTCGCCTGCACGCCACCGAGGCGTTGCTGGAGCGCTCCGGGGAGTTCCTCGACGCCGCCCAGGTCGAGCCCAACGCCGAGACCGTGGCCGCCGCCTCCATCGCGGTCGCCGAGGCCCGCGCCATCAGCACTGAAATCTCCCTGGCCGCCGGCAGCACCCTGTTCGAGCTGGCCGGCAGCCAGGCGACCCTGGCCGAACACGGCCTGGACCGTCACTGGCGCAACGCCCGGGTGCACACCCTGCACGACCCGGTGCGCTGGAAGTACCACGCGGTGGGCAACTACTACCTCAACCAGACGAACCCGCCACTGCGGGGGACGATCTGATGAGCGCTCTGGAGAAAGGCAAAAAAAAGATCCTGCTCAATGCCTTCAACATGAATTGCATCGGGCACATCAACCACGGCCTGTGGACCCATCCACGGGACACCTCGACCCAGTACAAGACCCTCGAATACTGGACCGAGCTGGCGCAGCTGCTGGAGCGCGGACTGTTCGACGGGCTGTTCATCGCCGACATCGTCGGGGTCTACGACGTCTACCAGAACTCGGTGGACGTGACGCTCAAGGAGTCGATCCAGCTGCCGGTCAACGACCCGCTGCTGCTGGTTTCGGCCATGGCCGCGGTGACCCGCAACCTCGGCTTCGGCCTCACCGCCAACCTCACCTACGAGCCGCCGTACCTGTTCGCCCGACGCATGTCGACACTGGACCACCTGAGCCGTGGCCGGGTCGGCTGGAACATCGTCACCGGCTACCTCGACAGCGCCGCCAAGGCCATGGGCCTGAGCGAACAGGCCGAGCACGACCGGCGCTACGACCAGGCCGACGAATACCTGCAAGTGCTCTACAAGCTCTGGGAAGGCAGCTGGGAAAACGACGCGGTGATCAACGACCGCGAACAGCGGATCTACGCCCGGCCGGAGAAGGTGCACAAGGTCGAGCACAAGGGCGAGTTCTATCAGGTCGAAGGCTATCACCTGTGCGAACCCTCGCCGCAGCGCACGCCGGTGCTGTTCCAGGCCGGCAGTTCCGATCGCGGCCTGCTGTTCGCCGGGCGCCACGCCGAATGCGTGTTCATCAGCGGGCAGAACAAGCCCACAACCCGCGCCCAGGTGGACAAGGTCCGCGCCAGCGCCGTGGCGGCCGGGCGCAATCCCGAGGACATCAAGGTGTTCATGGGGCTCAACGTGATAGTCGCCGCAACCGAGGAGCTGGCCTGGAAGAAGCACGCCGAATACCGCAGCTACGCCAGCGCCGAAGCCGGGGTGGCGCATTTCTCGGCGTCCACCGCCATCGACTTTTCCCAGTACGAGATCGACGAACCGATCCAGTACGTGAAGAGCAACGCCATCCAATCGGCCACCAAGAACCTGCAGAACAACGACTGGACCCGACGCAAGCTGCTCGACCAGCACGCCCTGGGCGGGCGCTACATCACCGTGGTCGGCTCGCCGCAGCAGGTGGCCGACGACCTCGAATCCTGGATCGCCGAAACTGGCCTGGACGGCTTCAACCTGACCCGCATCGTCACCCCGGAAAGTTATGCCGACTTCATCGACCTGGTGATCCCCGAGCTGCAACGCCGCGGCTCGTACAAGACCGCCTACGACAACGGCACCCTGCGCGAAAAGTTGTTCCGGCAGGACGCGCAGTTACCCGAGCAACACAGCGGCGCCACCTATCGACCCTAACCCTGTAGCCGCTGCCGCAGGCTGCGATAAGGCCCGAAGGGCCTTCCAACGATCTCAAGAGCACGTCCTCTTCGAGGCCGATCGCAGCCTGCGGCAGCGGCTACAGGTCACCTGAACATCCCATGCACTGACTGGAAACCTGACCATGACAACCAAGCTCTTAAGCCACCCAGTCAAAGCACTGGCCCTCGCCCTCGGATTGTTCGCCAGCGCGGTATTCGCCGCCGACGCGCCGCTGAAAGTCGGCACCACCGCCGCCTTCGCCATCCCCCTGGAGGCCGCCGTCGAAGAGGCCGGCAAACAGGGCCTGAAAGTCGAGCTGGTGGAGTTCAGCGACTGGATCGCGCCGAACGTCAGCCTGGCCGCCGGCGATATCGACGTGAACTACTTCCAGCACATCCCGTTCCTGGAAAACGCCAAGGCCGCCGCCGGTTTCGACCTGGTGCCGTTCGCCCCGGGGATCATCAACAACGTCGGCCTGTACTCGAAAAAATACAAAAGCTTCGACGAGCTGCCCGAAGGCGCCACGGTGGCCATCGCCAACGACCCGATCAACAGCGGCCGCGGCTTGCAGCTGCTGGCCAAGGCCGGCCTGATCAGCCTCAAGCCGGGGGTCGGCTACAAGGCCACCGAGGACGACATTGTCGCCAACCCGAAAAAGCTGAAGATCCTCCAGGTCGAGGCCGTGCAACTGGTACGCGCCTATGACGACGCCGACCTGGTGCAGGGCTACCCGGCCTATATCCGCCTGGCCAAGACCTTCGATGCCAGTTCGGCACTGCTGTTCGACGGCCTCGACCACAAGGAATACGTGATCCAGTTCGTGATCCAGCCCAAGAGCAAGACCGACCCGCGGCTGATCAAGTTCGTCGATATCTACCAGCATTCGCCGGCGGTGCGCGCCGCCCTGGACAAAGCCCACGGCAAGCTCTACCAAGCCGGCTGGGAAGGTTGAGATGAGCGTCGCCTACCTTGCGCACAAGTCGCCGAACCAGCCGCCCGAACAGCGGCAGGACGCGCAGCAGACCGAGCTGCATCCAGAACTGAACCAGGCCCACGTGCGCTTCATCGGCCTGACCAAGACCTACCAGGGTCAGCAAGGCCCGGTGCAGGCCCTGCACGGGATCGACCTGGCGATCCAGCGCGGCGAGGTGTTCGGCATCATCGGCCGCAGCGGCGCCGGCAAGTCGTCGCTGATCCGCACCATCAACCGCCTGGAACAGCCTTCGGGCGGCCGGGTGCTGATCGATCAGGTGGACATCGGCGACTTCGACGAAGACCGCCTGGTGGAGCTGCGCCGGCGCATCGGCATGATCTTCCAGCACTTCAACCTGATGTCGGCCAAGACCGTGTGGCAGAACGTCGAGCTGCCGCTGAAGGTGGCCGGCGTGCCCAAGGAACAGCGCGAGCGCAAGGTCCGCGAACTGCTGGAGCTGGTGGGCCTGAAAGACAAGCACAAGGCCTACCCGGCGCAGCTCTCGGGCGGGCAGAAACAGCGGGTGGGCATCGCCCGGGCGCTGGTCCACGACCCGGCGATCCTGCTGTGCGACGAGGCCACCTCGGCGCTGGACCCGGAGACCACCCAGTCGATCCTCGGCCTGCTCAAACAGATCAACCAGCGCCTGGGCCTGACCATCATCCTGATCACCCACGAGATGGCGGTGATCCGCGATATCTGCGACCGGGTGGTGGTGCTGGAGCATGGGCATATCGTCGAGCAGGGGCCGGTCTGGGAAGTGTTCGGCAACCCGCAGCACGAGGTCAGCAAAACCCTGCTGGCGCCCTTGCAGCACGGCTTGCCGGAAGAGCTGCAAAACCGCCTGCAGGCCCAGCCGAAGTCTGCCGACGCGGCGGTGGTATTGCGCGTGCGGTTCACCGGCAGGAGCAGCGACGAGCCGGACCTGGCCGCGCTGTTCGGCACCCTGGGCGGGCGCGTGCGGCTGCTGCACGGCGGCGTGGAACGGATCCAGGGGCATGCCCTGGGGCAATTGCTGCTGGCGGTCAGCGGCTCGTCCCTGGGCGCCGAGGAGCAACGTTTGCGCGCGCAACACTTTTTGCACAAGCAATGGACACAACAGGTAGAGGTGCTGGGTTATGTGGTTTGATCGCTTGCTCCAGGGCGTTATCGATACCTTCCTGATGGTCGGTGTGTCGTCGCTGATCGCGCTGCTGGCGGGCATTCCGCTGGCGGTGATCCTGGTCACCAGCGGCAAGGGCGGGATCTATGAAGCGCCCAGGCTGAACAGCGTGCTGGGGGCCTTCGTCAACCTGTTCCGCTCGATCCCGTTCCTGATCCTGATGGTGGCGCTGATCCCCTTCACCCGGCTGATCGTCGGCACCACCTACGGCGTCTGGGCCGCCGTGGTGCCACTGACCATCGCCGCCACGCCGTTCTTCGCGCGGATCGCCGAGGTCAGCCTGCGCGAGGTCGACCACGGCCTGATCGAAGCCGCCCAGGCCATGGGCTGCCGGCGCTGGCACATTGTCTGGCATGTGTTGTTGCCGGAGGCGCTGCCGGGCATCGTTGGCGGTTTCACCATCACCCTGGTGACCATGATCAACTCCTCGGCCATGGCCGGGGCCATCGGTGCCGGTGGCCTGGGGGACATCGCCTATCGCTACGGCTACCAGCGTTTCGACAGCCAGATCATGCTCACGGTGATCGTGCTGCTGGTGATCCTGGTGGCGGCGATCCAGATCGGCGGCGACCGCCTGGCGCGGGTGCTCAACAAGCGTTGAGATCGGCGGTATCCATTCGGATGTCATCGCGAGCAAGCTCGCTCCTACAGGTTGATCGCGTCGCCCCTTGTAGGAGCGAGCTTGCTCGCGATTGGCTTTCAAGGCCCACACCAAACCCGGGTCAATGCCCTTGGAGTATATTCGGCACATCACTCCAGCCAACGCAGCCCGCCATGAAACTCGCTCCCGACGACCTCGACCAGATCACCTCCACCACCCTGGGTCACTACAACCAGGTGGCCGAAGATTTCCGCGAAGGCACCCGCGACCACGATGTCAGCCAGAACATCGACGCGCTGCTTCGACATATCCAGGGCACGGCGCCCTTCACCCTGCTGGACTTCGGCTGCGGCCCCGGGCGCGACCTGCAAACCTTCACGCGCCTGGGTCATATCGCGGTCGGCCTCGACGGCTCCGAGCGTTTTGCCCAGATGGCCCGGGACGACAGCGGCTGCGAGGTCTGGCAGCAGGACTTTCTCAAGCTCGACCTGCCCGCCGAGCGCTTCGACGGCATCTTCGCCAACGCCGTGCTGTTTCATATCCCCTCGCAGGAGTTGCCGCGGGTGCTGCGCCAACTGCACGCCACGCTGAAACCCGGCGGCGTGCTGTTCAGTTCCAACCCGCGCGGCGACAACCGCGAAGGCTGGAACGGCGCGCGTTATGGCGCCTACCACGACCTGGCGGCCTGGCAGCAATTGCTCACCGCGGCAGGGTTTGTCGAGCTGGAGCATTACTACCGGCCCGCCGGCCTGCCGCGGGAGCAGCAGCCGTGGCTGGCGAGCGTGTGGCGCAAGGTTTGAGCCTGCGTCGTTATTGAGCCTTTTTCGCGAGCACGCTCGCTCCTACAGATTGAACACATTCCCCTGTAGGAGCAGCCGGTCGACGCTCGATTGCTCGCGATAACGGTCCTCAGGCTGCCTCCTTCTTCGGCTCCTTGATCTTGTACCAGGCCACGTACAGCGCCGGCAGGAACAGCAGCGTCAGCAGGGTGGCGACGATGATGCCGCCGATCATGGCGTAGGCCATCGGCCCCCAGAACACTTCCCGGGCGATGGGGATCATGCCCAGGCTGGCCGCCGCGGCGGTCAGCAGGATCGGCCGGCGCCGGTGCTCGGTGGCTTGCACCACCGCGTCCCAGGATGAATGACCGGCGCGCTCGAATTCGTCGATCTGGGTCACCAGGATCACCGAGTTGCGGATGATGATGCCGATCAGCGCGAGAATCCCGAGGATCGCCACAAAGCCCATGGGCGTGCCCGTCGGCACCAGCGCCAGGACCACGCCGATCAGCCCCAGGGGCGCGACGCTGGCCACCAGGAACAGCTTCTGCACGCTGTGCAGCTGGATCATCAGGAAGGTCGCCATGAGGAACAGCATCAACGGCACCACCTTGGCGATCGGCCCCTGGGCCTTGCCGCTCTCCTCCACCGTGCCGCCGGTGGCTACCGAATAACCGACCGGCAGGCTGGCGGCGAACGTGTCGATGTCGGGCTTGAGCAACCTGACCAGGTCGGTCGGCTGGATTTCGTCACGCACCGAGGCCTTGATGGTGATGGTCGGCTTGCGGTCACGGCGCCAGACCAGCGGCTGCTCCAGTTCGTAACGCACGGTGGCGAAGGCCAGCAGCGGAATCGAGGTGCCGTTGGGGTTGACGATCTGCAGGTTCTGCAGGGTTTCCGGGGAACCGCGCTCGCTGTCGTCGGCCCGGCCGACCACGTTGATCAGGTAGATGTCGTCATGCACCTGGGTCACGGTGGAGCCACTGACGATGCTGTTCATCAACTGCGCCACGTCCTCCGAAGACAGCCCCAACTGGCGGGCCTTGTCCTGGGCGATGTCGATGCGCAGCACTTTGCCCGGCTCGTTCCAGTCGTAGATGATCTCGCCGATGTGCGCGTTCTTGTCCAGTTCGGTGGCCAGCTCGATGGCGTGCTTGCGCACCTGGTCGATGTCCTTGCCGCTGACCCGGTACTGGATCGGCCGCCCCACCGGCGGGCCCATTTCCAGGGCCTGGACGTAGCTGCCGATGCCGACGAAGTCGTCGCGCAGGCGTTTTTTCAGGCGTTCGGTCAACGCCGTGCGCGACTCCAGGCCCTTGCTGACGATCACCAGCTGCGCGTAGTAGGGGTTCTGCAGTTGCTGGTCCAGCGGCAGGTAGAAACGGATCGCACCTTCGCCGATGTAAGTGCTCCAGCGCTCGATGTCCGGGTCGTCCTTGAGGGTCGCTTCCAGGCGATCCACCGCCATGCGGGTCTCGGCGATCGAGGCGTTCTGCGGCAGGTTGAGGTCGACGAGAATCTCCGGCCGGTCCGAGGACGGGAAGAACTGGTTCTGCACGAAGCGCATGCCGACCACCGACAGCACGAACGCCAGGACGGTGATACCGATGGCCCACCAGCGGTTGCGCATGGCCCACAGCAGGCCGCCGTTGAAGGCGCGGCCGATGCGGCCCGGCTCCTCGGAGTGGGGCTTCACATTGGTGCTGAGGATATGCACGCCGATCACCGGGGCGAACAGCACGGCGACTATCCACGACACCAGCATGGCCACGGCGATCACCGCGAACAGGGTGAAGGTGTACTCGCCGGCGGAACTGGCGTTGAGGCCGATGGGCACGAAGCCGGCGACCGTCACCAGGGTCCCGGTGAGCATCGGGAACGCTGTGGAGGTGTAGGCGAAGGTCGCCGCCTGCTCCTTGCTCTCGCCCATCTCCAGGCGCGTGACCATCATCTCCACGGTGATCATCGCGTCGTCCACCAGAAGGCCCAGGGCGATGATCAGCGCACCGAGGGAAATCCGCTGCATGGTGATGCCGCTGTATTCCATGAAGACGAAGACCATCGCCAGCACCAGCGGGATCGAGCACGCCACCACCAGCCCGGCGCGCACGCCCAGGCTGACGAAACTCACCACCAGCACGATCACCACCGCCTCGAACAGCGCGCTGGTAAAGCCGCCGACGGCTTTTTCCACCACCTCGGCCTGGTCCGACACCGTGTGTACGCCTACGCCCACCGGCAGCTCGGCGGTGAGCTGGTCCATCTTGGCGTGCAGGGCCTTGCCGAAGTCCTGGATGTTGCCGCCCTTCTTCATGGCGATCGCCAGGCCGATGGCCGGCTGGCCGTTGAAACGGAACTGCGGCGTCGAAGGATCGACGTAGCCGCGGCTGATCTCGGCGATATCCGCCAGGCGATAGAAGCGCTCGTTGAGCCGCAGGTTGACCGTGGCCAGGTCTTTCTCGGAAGCGAACTGCCCCGAGGTGCGCACGGAAATCCGCTCCGGCCCGGCCTCGATCACCCCCGCCGGGGTCACCGCATTCTGCGATTGCAGGCTCTGCAGGACCTGGCGCTGGTCGATGCCCAGCGCCGCCAGCTTGCGTGTGGAGAAGTTCAGGTAGATGACTTCGTCCTGCTCGCCGACCATCTCCACCTTGCCCAGGTTCGGCACCTCGCGGACCTCGGCGCGCACCTGCTCCACGTAGTCGCGCAGCTGGCGCATGCTCAGGCCGTCGGCGGTAAAGGCATAGACCGAGCCGAACACGTCACCGAATTCGTCGTTGAACCCCGGCCCTTGCAGGCCCTGGGGGAAGTCGCCGCGAATGTCGTTGATCTTCTTGCGCACCTGGTACCAGATTTCGGGAATGTCCTTGCCGCTGGTGGTGTCGCGCAGGTAGACGAACACCGTCGACTCGCCGGGGCGGGTGTAGCTTTTCACGTAGTCGAGGGAGTCCAGCTCTTCGAGTTTTTTCTCGATGCGGTCGGTGACCTGCTTGAGGGTTTCCTCCTGGGTCGCGCCCGGCCAGCGGGTCTGGATGACCATGGTCTTGATGGTGAAGGACGGGTCTTCCTCGCGCCCCAGATTCATGTAGGAGAACACGCCCATCAGCAGGGCGACGAACATCAGGTACCAGACGAACGACTGATGCCTGATGGCCCACTCGGATAAATTGAAGCTCCCTTTTGTGACCGGCGTCATCGTGGGCTGCCCTCGTCGATTTTGACTTTCTGCCCCGGTTTGAGGCTGTTCACTCCGGCGCTCACCACCCGCTCGCCGATTTTGATCCCGCTGCCGATCAATGCCGAGTCATGGTCCCGGCTGAGCACCGTGACCTCGCGCGGCGCCACGGTCTGCGCCTGCGGGTCGACGATCCAGACCCGGGTCTGGCCATCCACTTCCTGCAAGGCCGACAGCGGCACCTCGGTGCGCGGGACGATGGCCGAGCTGAGGGTCACGCTGATGGCCGTGCCGAGGCGGAACGCTTCGGGGGTTTCGGTGAGGGTCAGGCGCGAGCGCCGGGTGCGGGTGGCGCTCTGCGCCTGGGGTTCGATTTCACGCACGATGGCGGTGGTGTTGATGCTCGGGTCCAGCTGCGAGGCGACCTTGAACACCACGTCGGCCGGCAACTGGTCCACCAGCGTCGCGGGCAGGTCGATCACCGCTTCCTTGATGTCCGGACGGGCCAGGGTCACCACCTGCTGGCCGGCGCTGACCACCTGGCCGGCCTCGGCGTTCCAGGCGGTGACCACGCCGCCGTGATCGGTGCGCAGCTCGCTGTAGGCGAGTTGGTCGCGGGCCTGGCTGACCGCGGCCCTGGCCTGGTCCAACGAAGCACGGGTGGTCTTCAGGTCGGTCTGGGCGATATCCAGCTGCGCCTGGGCGCCGACGCCACGGTCGAACAATTGCTGCTGGCGCCGGGCGTTGGCCTGGGCATTGATCCATTGCGCCTCGATCCGGGCCAGGTCGCCCTGGGCCGAACGCAACTGGTTCTGCTGGTCGGTGGGGTCGAGGGTGGCGAGCAAGGCGCCCTTGCCCACCTCGGCGCCGACATCGACGTTGCGATTGGCGATGCGCCCCGGCACCCGGAAACCGAGGTTGGTTTCATAGCGGGCCTGGATGCTCCCGGCGAACCGCCCGAGGCTTTCCTCGGACTCGGCGCGCACCTCGAACGACAGCACCGGACGCACCGGCTCGGGCGCCGGTTCTTCCTTGGAGCAGGCGCCCAGCGTCAGGCCGGCGCACAACAGCAGGGACAGGCGCTTCATGGCTGGGCTCCTTGGGTGCCGGTCTCGGCAACGATCTCGACGAGCATCCCCGGGTGCAACAACTGGCCGCCGGCGATCACCACTTTTTCGCCGCCCTTGAGGCCGTCGCTGATGATCACCTTGCCGGTCTGGTAGCGCCCCACCGTGACGGTGTGCAGGGTAGCCTTGCCGTCCTCGCCCACCAGCCATACGGCCGGCTCGTTGAGGTTCTTGGTCAGCGCCGCCCAGGGCAGCTCGACACTGGCTTGGCCGGCCGCGTGGGCGCTGGCGCTGACCACCGAGCCCAGGTCCATGCCCGCCGGCAGGCCGTCGAGGGCCACCTTGACCTGCACCGTGCCGCTCTGCGCCGACACCACCGGGGTGACTTCACGCACCTTGCCGGTGGTCTTGATGTTCGGGTTGTCCAGCAGGCTGACGGTGATCGCGCCTTGCTTCGGCGGGGCCACCAGCAGCGATTCGTAGACGTTGAACACGGCGTCGCGCTCGCCGTCGCGGGCCAGGCTGTAGATCGGCACCGTGGCCTGCACCACCTGGCCGACTTCGGCCTGGCGCGCGGTGATCACCCCCGGCGCGTCGGCGATCAGCGCGGTGTAGCTCAGTTGCTCGCGGGCGTTGGCCAACTGCGCCTGGGCCGCGCTCAGGGCGCTCTGGCTGCTGCGCAGCGCCGCCTGGGCGGCATCGTATTCGCTCTGGCTGGTATAGCCCTTGGGCAGGAGTTTCTGCTGGCGGACGAAGGCCGCGCTGGTCTGCTTGACCCGTGCCTGTTCGGCGAACACCGAGGCGGCGGCGGAATCGACATTGGTCTGCAGGTCTTTCGGGTCGAGCCGGGCCAGGACCTGTCTGGCCGTGACCCGGTCGCCGACGTCGACCAGGCGCTGGATGATCTTGCCGCCGACGCGGAACGACAACTCGGTCTGCACCCGCGCCTGCACATCGCCGGTCAGGGTCACCTGCGCGGCGAAATCGCGGGTCTGCACCTGCTGCACGCGCACCCGCGGCCGCTCCTTTTCGCTCGGTTTTTCCGCGCCACAACCGCTCAGTAGAGCAGCCAGCATCAAACCCACTATCCACTTCGATTCGAGACCAGCCATGCAGGCTCCTTGGCGCGACGCCATCGTACAGGTGACGATACGACTGTGAGCTTAGAACAGGGTTCCACTGCTGCACGCAAGGGGATCACAAACCCTGTAGCCGCTGCCGCAGGCTGCGATCGAGCGCAACGCGGGCGCTGCTTTAGCGAACGCAGGAAGTCCTGGGGAGCTGTCGCGGCGGCTACACAATCGGCACCAATCAGGCACACTGCGCCTCCATGCACAAGGAGCCCCGGCATGCTCAAGACCCTGGCAGTGGCCAATTACCGCTCGATCAACAAACTGGTGATTCCGCTGCAGCGGCTGAACCTGATCACCGGCCCCAACGGCAGCGGCAAGTCCAACCTGTACAAGGCCCTGCGCCTGCTGGCGGAAACCGCCCAGGGCGGGGTGGTCAACGCGCTGGCCAGCGAAGGCGGCCTGGAGTCGACCTTCTGGGCCGGGCCGGAACAGATCAGCCGGCGCATGAGCCGTGGCGAGGTGGCGATCCAGGGCGGGCCACGCAAAACCGTCAAGCGCCTGCAACTGGGCTTTGCCGGCGAGGACTTCGGTTACTCGATCGGCCTGGGGCTGCCGGACTCGAGCGGCCATTTCATGCTGCCCGGGCACAGCACACCGATTCCGTCGCGCTTCACCCTCGACCCGCGGATCAAGCGCGAGAGCATCTGGAGCGGGCCGGTGTATCGCCCGGCCAGCGTGCTGGTGGATCGCCAGGGGCCGATGGTGCGGGCACGCCAGGGGCAGCAGTGGGAAGTCCTGGCGCAGCACACCTCCAGCGGCGACAGCCTGTTCGACCAGGTCGGCAACCTGCGTTCATCGCCCGAGGTCCTGCATTTGCGCGAGCAGATTCGCGGCTGGCGGTTTTACGATCACTTCCGTACCGACAGCCAGGCCCCCGCGCGCCGGCCACAGCTGGGCACGCGCACGCCGGTGCTGCACCACGACGGCCGCGACCTGGCGGCGGCGTTGCAGACCATCATCGAAGTGGGCGATCAGCAGGCGCTGCGCGAAACCATCAGCGACGCCTTTCCGGGTTCGCGGCTGGAGATCGATGCCGTGCCGGGCGGGTTGTTCGGCGTGCAGTTCTATCAGGACGGCCTGCTGCGGCCGCTGTCGGCGGCGGAGCTGTCGGACGGCACCCTGCGCTACCTGCTGCTGGTCGCCGCCCTGCTGACGCCACGGCCACCGACGCTGATGGTGCTCAACGAACCGGAAACCAGCCTGCACCCGGACCTGCTGCCGGCCTTGGCGCGCCTGATCATTCGCGCCTCGCAGCAGTGCCAGGTGTGGGTGGTATCCCATGCCAGCCGGTTGATCGCGGCGTTGCAGCAACACCCGGAGTGCAACTGCATCGTGCTGGAGAAAAATTTCGGCCAGACCGAAATCGTCGGCCAGGGGATGCTCGATGAACCGGCGTGGTATTGGCCGGATTGAGCGGCCTCAAAAATATCGCGGGCAAGAACCAGGCGTCCCCCTTGCTCCTACGGGGTGCAATGCTTGCCGGCATGGTCGCATGCAATCCCTGTAGCCGCTGCCGCAGGCTGCGATAGGTCCGAAGGACCTCGGCGACCTTGAAACCGCTGCGACCGTTCTCCGAACGCGGCCCGGGTCGATCGCAGCCTGCGGCAGCGGCTACAGGGGCTCAGGCACAGACTGTCACCCCTGCCACTTGCCGCCTTCGACAATCACGCTTTCAGGCTTGGTGTCGTCGCTCAGTTCCTTGCGCACGTACTGGTCGTAAAGCTTGAGCAGGTACTTGTCCTCGCCCAGCTTGGCCAGTTCGGCGTTGACCCAGTCACGCAGTTCGATATTGCCCTTCTTCACCGCCGGCGCGATTGGCGCCTGCTCCCCTAGGGTCTGCGGTAGTACGCGGTAACCCGGGTTCTGCTTGGACCAGCTGAACAGGATCAGGTTGTCCTGGGCATAGGCATCGCCGCGGCCGTTGGCCAGGGCTTGCAGGGACTCGGAGTTCTTCTCGAACTTCAGCAGCTTCCAGTCCGGGTGGTTCTTGGTCAGCCAGATATCGGCGGTGGTGCCGGTGGTGACGATGGTGGTGCGGCTCGCCAGGTCATCCAGGCTCTTCACTTCGCTGCCATCAGGCACCAGGGCCTGCACCGCGACCTTGAGGTTGGGGTTGGTGAACTCCACCGCTTCCTTGCGCTCCGGGGTGACGGTCATGTTGGCCAGGATCAGGTCGACCTTGTCGCTCTGCAGGAACGGAATGCGGCTGGCCGGCTCCACCGCGACGAACTCCACCTTATTCTCGTCGCCCAGCAGGTCCTTGGCGAATTGCCGCCCGATATCGGTATCGAAGCCCACATAGCGGCCGGTCTCATCGACGAAACCGAACGGCGGCTTGTCGGTGAATACGCCGACGATCAGCTTGTCGCGGGCCTTGATCTTGTCCAGGTAGCCGGCCGCCGGGGCAGCGCTGGCGCTGGCCGCGGGCTTGGGCGCTTCGGCGGATTTATCGCAGCCGGCCAGCAGGGCGAGGCCGAACAGCGGGAGTAGCAGTAGCGAAGACTTGGCAGTTTTCATAAGAGCTCCAGTTCCTTTGCAGGGATCTTTTTTGGCAGTGTTTCAACGAAGGAGAATTTCTCCAGGAACTGCTGCGCTCGTGCGGTCCGCGGGTTCGTAAAGAAGATCTCGGGAGGGTGCTGTTCGAGGATGCGCCCGGCATCCATGAACACGATGCGGTCGGCCACCGCGCGGGCGAAGGCCATTTCGTGGGTGACGATCAACAGGGTCATGCCGTCCCGGGCCAGGCCCTGGATCACTTGCAGCACCTCCTTGACCATCTCCGGGTCCAGCGCCGCGGTGACCTCGTCGAACAGCATCACCTGCGGGTTCATGCACAGCGAACGAACGATGGCGATGCGTTGCTGCTGGCCGCCGGAGAGCTGGCGCGGGAAGGCATCGCGCTTGTCCAGGAGGCCCACCCGTTCCAGCAGCGCCTCGGCCTGGGCGCGAGCTTCGCGGCGGTCGCGTTTCTGCACCTTGAGCGGGCCGAGCAGGATGTTGTCGAGCACGCTCATGTGCGGGAACAGGTGGTAGCTCTGGAACACCATGCCGATGTCCTGGCGCACCTGGCGCCAGTCGGTGGCCGGGTCCAGCAGCTCTTGGCCGGCGAATCTCAGGTGGCCGCCGTGGGCTTTTTCCAGACCATTGAGGCAGCGCAGCAAGGTGGACTTACCGCAGCCGCTGGGGCCGAGAATCACCACCACTTCGCCCTGGGCGACCTTGAGGTCGATGTCCTTGAGCACCTGCTGCTCGCCGAAAAACTTGTTGAAACCCTGGAACTCGATCAGTGCGCTCATGCTTGCGTCCAGCGCCGCTCCAGCACGCGCGAGGCGGCCGACAGCGGGTAGCAGATAAAGAAGAAAAACAGGAACAGGGCGCCGTAGATCAGCACCGATTCGTAGGTGCGCTCGATGATCTGCTGGCCGACCTTGATCACGTCCACCACGCCGATCAGCACCGCCAGCGAGCTGGTCTTGATGATCCGTGTGTAGACGTTGATGGTCGGCGGCGTCATGCGTTTCAGCGCCTGGGGCAGCAGCACGTAACCGTACAGCTGCGGGTCGGACAGGCCGATCGACAGCCCCGCCTCGCGCTGGCCACGGGGCAGCGAATGCAGGGCGCCGCGCACCACCTCGCCGACTTCGCTGGCGCCCCACAGCGACAGCACCAGCACCGCGCAGGTGAAGCTGGGAATGCTGATGCCGAAGAAGATCGGGAAACCGAAGAACAGCAGGTACAGCCAGACCAGCACCGGGATCGCCCGGAACAGCTCCAGGTAGATGCGCAGCACGGCGTTCAGCCATTTGCGCTCGAGGGTCCGCAGCACGCCATAGAGCACGCCGCCGACGGTGCTGAAAGCGATGCTCAGCAGGGAGATCGATAACGTCTGCGCGGCGCCCTTGCCCAGTTGCGGCAAAGACACCCAGAGCAGTTCAAGACCCGAACTGGCCATGTTGCAGCCTCCTTTCCAGACGGCTGAGCAACAGCGACAGCGGCAAGAACAGCAGCACGCAGATCAGCGTGAGCACGGCGAGCATTTCGTAGGTCTTGTAGTAGAGGGCGATGTAGCTCTTGGTGGTGTAGAGAATCTCCGGCACCGCCACCGCCGAGACCACGGTGGTTTCCTTAAGCAGGAAGATGAAGTTGGCAAACAACGACGGCAGGCTGAGGATCCCGGCCTGCGGCAGGATCACGTAGCGCAGCAGCTGCCAGTGCGACAGGCCGATGGAGCGCCCCGACTCCAGCTGGGCCGTCGGCACCGCTTCGACGCCGGCGCGCAGCACCTCGGTGAGGTAGGCGCCGCCGAGAAAGGTCATGGTGATGATCGCCGCGGCGAACCCGGAAATCTTCAGCCCCAGCGCCGGCAGGGCGAAGTAGACGAAGAACAGCTGGATCAGCAGCGGGGTGTTGCGCGCCAGCTCCACGTACAACCCGATCAGGCGCTGCAGGTAGGGGGTGCGGAACACCAGGATGGTGGCGTTGATCAGGGCCACCAACAGGGAGGTGGCGATGGCGATCAGGCCGACCTGCAAGGTCACGCCCACGGCCTTGAGGAAGGCCGGCAGCGTACTGAGGATAAAAGCGTAGTCGAGGGTCATGGCAATCCTGGACGCCGCTGGGGTACAGCGGCGGTGGTGCAGTCCATTGGGCGGTGGGTAACCACCCGGCAGGCATCGACTTTAAAGCTATAAAAACAATAATTTAAATACCGTTAAAGCATATTGATATCACTCAAAAAACTAACCTGCGGGGTTTGCCATGCGCGCCTGAGCCGGCTACTTTTCTGACGCCGCAAGGGATCTTTCTGATTCCAAGGAACGGACAAGCGGCCCCCGACTTCAACGGGCCAGACATGTACATGGACGATAAGAACAATGACCGACCTCAATACCCCGCAACCTCTCGACCCGCAGGACATCGTCAAGTGGCTGAAGGCCCTGTGCCGGGCCATGAAGCCTTCCTGAGCAAAATCGCTTCATCGTTGATTGCCCGTAGTTGCGTCCTTGCCGATACACCGCGGCGCCTGGATCGCGAGCAAGCTTCGCTCCTACAGAAGCAAGGTGAAGCCGTTCTTGCGGGCAATAAAAAACGCCGACGCTGTAGAAGCCATCGGCGTTTAAACCTTGAAGGGGTTTGTACGACTTAAGCGTAGTCCATCAGAAGGCAGGCAGTACCGCGCCGCTGTATTTCTTCGCGATGAATTCTTTCACTTGCGGGCTGGTCAGGGCCTTGGCCAGTTTCTGGATGGCGGCGCTGTCCTTGTTGTCCGGGCGGGACACCAGGAAGTTCACGTAAGGCGAATCGGCACCCTCGATCACCAGCGCGTCCTTGGCCGGGTTCAGGCCGGCTTCCAGGGCGTAGTTGGTGTTGATCATGTCCAGGTCGACCTGGTCCAGCACGCGCGGCAGCAGGGCCGACTCCAGTTCCTTGAACTTGAAGTTGTGCGGGTTCTTGGCGATGTCTTTCGGGGTCGCCAGGGCATTTTTCGGGTCCTTGAGTTCGATCAGGCCGGCCTTCTGCAGCAGGATCAGGGCCCGGCCGCTGTTGCTGCCTTCATTCGGAATGGCGATGGTCGCGCCGTCTTTCAGCTCGGCCAGGGTTTTGACTTTCTTCGAGTAGCCGCCGAACGGTTCGACGTGCACGCCAACCACGGTCACCAGGTTAGTGCCTTTGCCTTCGTTGAAGCTCTTCAGGTACGGCAGGGTCTGGAAGTAGTTGGCGTCCAGACGCTTCTGATCGACCTGCACGTTCGGCTGCACGTAGTCGGTGAAGACTTTGATTTCCAGGTCCACGCCTTCCTTGGCCAGGGTCGGCTTGATCAGCTCGAGGATCTCGGCGTGCGGCACCGGCGTGGCCGCCACCACCAGTTTCTCGCCAGCCTGGGCCAGACCGGCAGTCAGGGCAGCCGCCAGTGCGGTGAACAACAGAACCTTTTTCATGCAGTGTCCTTATGAGTCGTCAGTGACGACGGCTTTTGTAATGAAGGTGCCAGCGAAGTGCTATCTCTGGCGTGGAGCGGACAATACCGGGATTTTTTATGCCTTAACAATATCTTTTATTCACGTTGATATTCCATTTTGTTCATACACAATCGGACCGCTCTAGCCCGCATCTGAGGCGCTGTGCATGCCCCTGTAGCCGCTGCCGCAGGCTGCGATCGAGCGCGCAGCGCTCGCCAGGTTTTCAGGCTGCCTTCAAAGGGATTGTGCAGTCGTATGGGTGGCCGCTGCGCAGCCGATCGCAGCCTGCGGCAGCGGCTACAGAAAGCTGCCCGCTGCACGAATCAGGAATGGGAGGGGGCTTCAGATCACGCCGTGTTGCTTGAGCAGGTGTTTCAGCGCCTGCAACTCGGCGGCGGAACCGTCCGCGATCAGGCCCTTCAACTGTTGATCCACCAGCTCCAGCCGCGACAGCTGCGGCGGCAGGTTCAGGTGCTCCGGCAGGATCTCCTCGCCACTGCTGACCAGCAGGGCAAAGTGAATCACGTTCTCCAGCTCGCGGGTATTGCCCGGCCAGCTGTGCTGCTCCAGCACCTGCTGGGCGGCTTCGCTGATCAGCGGCACCGGCAGGTCCAGGCGCTGGCTGTAGATGCCGAGGAAGTATTCGGCCAACGACAGGATGTCGCCGACCCGCTCGCGCAGCGCCGGCAGTTCCAGATGGCCCTCGCCGAGGTAGTGATACAGCCGTTCATGGAACTTGCCCGCCGCCACCGCCTGGGCCAGGTCGATGCTGGTGGCCGCCACCAAGCGCACGTCCACCGGGCTCGGCTGATGGGCGCCGACCCGGGTCACCTCATGATTTTCCAGGGCCGACAGCAGCTTGATCTGGATCGGCAACGGCAAGTCGCCGATCTCGTCCAGGTACAGGGTGCCGCCGTTGGCCGAGCCGAACCAGCCGGCGCGGCTGCTGGCCGAACCGCTGAAGGTGCCGGCGGCGTAGCCGAACAGTTCGGCGTCGGCGTAGGTAGGGCTGATGGCCCCGCAGTTGACCGACACGAACAGGCCGCTGCGGTCGCTGGCGCGGTGGATATGCCGGGCCAGCAGCTCCTTGCCGCTGCCGGTTTCACCGCGGATCAACACCGAGATCGCTCGCGGCGCCAGCTGTTCCAGCTCCTGGCGCAACTGCCGCGAACGGGGATCGACGAACACCAGCGCCTTGGCGCGGATGCTCAGCGGGCTTTTTTCAGCATCGGGAAAGGTCAGCAGCGGCTGGCCGAAAGACTCATGCAGACTCATGGCAGACTCCCGCCCAAATCCGCTGGCAGGCGGGGGCGTTTAACAAAAAGAAAAAATCAGGCGCGGCGCAGGGAATGCTGTTCCATGCGGTTTTGCAGGCGATAGAGATACGCGAAACCCTGCTCCCAGCGCTGGTGCCCGGACTTGACGTTGATATGCCCGGCACCGGACAGGATCCCCGCCTCGGCGCCCCAGTTGCGGGCCAGCTCCAGGGCGCGCGGCGCACTGATGGCGCTGTCGTTGTCGGAGCTGACTATCTGGCTCGGGAACGGCAACAGGTCGCTGGGGATCGGCGCGAAATTGCGCAGCGCCGGCGCGCAGGCCGGACGCTCGACATCCGCCGGCGCCACCAGCAACGCACCACGCACCTGGCGCAAGGCGCTGACCGGCGCATGGGCGGCCCAGTGCGCGACGGTGATGCAACCCAGGCTGTGGGCGATCAGGATCACCGGGGTGCTGTCGGCGGCAATCGCCTCGGCCAGCGCCGCGACCCAGTCTTCGCGCCGCGGCGTCAGCCAGTCGGCCTGCTCCACCCGCGCACTGTTCGGCAGGCTGTTCTGCCAGTGGCTTTGCCAATGATCTTCTGGCGATCCTTGCCAGCCCGGCACAATCAGGTAGCGAATTGATTCGTTGCGCATGGGGAGCTCTCCTGCGTGTCTGTTCCCGATCGAGTATAGGGACGAGAGTTATATTCGTTAAGGAATAAGAAGCTATTTATTAAGATCCATAAAGAATATCAAACACCACCTGTACCTATCCTGTACGAACGCTGGCGTTCAGGCCGGCAAACCGCAGTGTCTGCATCGCGAGCAAGCTCGCTCCTACAGGTTCGTGGCGCCCGCCGGCTTTGTAGGAGCGAGCTTGCTCGCGATGGCGTCGGTCCAGGCCAGCGCCCCGAGCCATATCGCAGGCAAAAAAAAGGCCGCACCCTGCCAAGGAGACGGCCTGAAAAGTCGTGGCTTACAACACTGGGTCAGCGGGCGGTGATCACCGAAAGCTTGGTGATACCGGCACGCTCGATGGAGGCCATGGCACGGGCCACTTCGCCGTAATTGACGCCGTCGTCCGCCTGCAGCTGCACGCGCACTTCCGGGTCCTTGGCCTTGGCCGCCTGAAGATTGGTTTCCAAAAGGTCCGGCTGGATCTCGTCCTTGTTGATAAAGAGTTTGCCGGCGCCGTCGATGCTCACCACCAGCGGGTCCTTCTGCTCCACCGGGGCCACGGCCTCGGTCTTGGGCAGGTTGATCGGAATCGCATTGGTCAACAGTGGCGCGGTGACGATGAACACCACCAGCAGTACCAACATCACGTCCACCAGCGGCGTGACGTTGATCTCGCTCAGTACCTCATCGCTGTCCTGGGTCGAGAAGGCCATGTCAGGACGCCTCCTTCACTTTCTGCGCGCTGCCCTGGGCCGCGGCCTTGTGCGCGGTCGGGTGGATCAGCACGCGGAACGAACTCTTCTGCGCCAGGCTGTAGAAGTCATGGGCGAAGTCGTCGAGGTCGGCGGCGGTCAGCTTCAGGCGCCGCAGGAAATAGTTGTAAACCAGCACCGCCGGCACCGCGACGGCGATCCCCACGCCGGTGGCGACCAGCGCCGCGCCGATCGGCCCGGCCACGGTTTCCAGGCTCGCCGAGCCCGCCGCGCTGATGCCTTTCAGGGCTTCCATGATCCCCCACACGGTGCCAAACAGACCGATGAAGGGCGAGGTGCTGCCGATACTGGCGACCACCGCCAGGCCGGTTTCCAGGGAACGCCGCTCACGGACGATCTGCTGGCGCAGGGCGCGCTCCAGGCGGTCCTGATGATTGATGGCCTGGCTCAGGTCCGCCGCGTGCGCTGTGTCGCCGACCTGGATCGCCGCGTAGCCGGCCTGGGCCACACGAGCGGCGGCGCCGGGCTGGGTTTCGCTGAGCTCGGCCGCCGAGTCGAGGCTGGAGGCGGCCCAGAACTGTTTGTGAAACTTGCGATCCTGGGCCTTGAGGCGGGCGAACTGCGCGCCCTTGAGCAGGGCCAGGCCCCAGGTGGCCACGGAAAAGACCACCAGCAGCCAGATCACCGCGCTTTCGATGGATTCGAGTGGAGATGCCAATAACGTCATGTTCTTTTCCCTCTGTATAACCTTGTAGGAGCGAGCTTGCTCGCGATAGCGACCGACCAGGCACAGCACCTGGCGCAGGCTCAATGAATCTTGAAATCGATGGGTACGCTGACCCAGCCGTCCTGGGCGACATCACCCTGCTTGGCCGGCACGAAGCTCCAGCGTTTGACGGCCGATAACGCCGCGTCGTCGAGCTGCTGGCGACCGCTGCTTTTCTGAATCTGGATCTCGCCGGGCTTGCCGCTGGCCAGTACATGCACCCGCAACAGCACCGTGCCTTCCCAACCGCGACGCTGGGCCAGCGACGGATATTCCGGCGCCGGGTTCTTCAAGTACGCGGCATTCGCCGAAGCCGGGGTCACGGGCGCCGGGGCCGGAGGCGCAGGCGGTGCCGGAGCGGCGACAGGCGCGGCCGGTTGTGGCGGCGCGGGCTGTTGCTGGACCGGTTTCGGCGCGGGCTTGGGCACCGGTTTTGGTTTGGGCTGCAGTTTGGGTTTAGGCACCGGTTTGGGCGGTGGCGGCTTGACCGCCAGTTCGTCCTCCACCGGCGGTGGCGGCTCCACCATCGGCTGTACCGGCTGCGGTGGCGGCGGTTCGACCACCGGCGGCGCGGGCCGGGAAAACTCGATGGTCATCGGCGGAATTTCCGGCGGCACGATCGGCAATACCGGCGTCGGCTGCTGGTTGATCCAGTAGATCACCGCACCGTGCAACAGCAGGGCGATCACCCCGAGCGCAATCGCCTCGCGCCGCCGCAGCCCGGCCTTGGGAGCCTTCTGCAAACGCAATTGGCCCAACGGCAAACGATGCGGCCGGCCGAGATCGACCAGATCGCCGCTCGGTGCCTGACGCCACAGCACCTCATGTGCACTGGCGGCGGTCTGGACATTGCCCATTGATTAACTCCCTACAGTCTTTTGCGAATAACCCGACCCACACCTGCGAACTCCCCCGGAGCAGCGTCGAGGGCTGAATGATTGGCGCCAGACACTTATCTCCGAAAGTAATCTTTAAAGTTATGGATAGATCAAAAACGCATATTTAAACCCGTCATCTCGCGCCAGGCCGCGCGGATCAAGGGCTGCAGGGAAGGAGTCAAAAAGCCATGCTTTGCGAGCATTGAAAATATTCGCCAAAGGCATCGCATCGCCGCGGCAAAACCGCAGCGAAGCGACAGCCGTGGCGAAGTAAAAGAGACCGACCGAACGTCGATCAAAGGAATCAGGGCGCACCCGATAAAGCGGACCCCAAGCGCCCCTGAACAGGGTGTTCAGACGTTCAGTACCTGGCTCTCGCACAGCGCCAGCAGCTGGCTTTCCAGGGCCTTGCCGGCTCGGCTCAAGCCGCTGCTGCCGTATAACGCCAGGCGCACGCCCTGGATGTCCGGCAAGCCGCTGGCGGCATCGAGCACGCAATGCCTAGCGCCCACCACTCGCACCGGCAGCAGGCTGATGCCCAGGCCCGCCGCCACCGCCGAGCAGACGCTGGCCAGGCTGGCGCTGGAATAACCGATGCGCCAACGCCAGCCGCCAACCTCGAGGTGGTGCAACATTTCATGGCGATACAAACCGCCCACCGGGAACGCCACCAACGGCAACGGATCGCGGCCAAAGGCCGGGGTGGCGCGGCTGTCGACCCAGCACAGGGGTTCCGGCCACGACGCCAGGCAGTCGTCGCTGGCGCCCATCTGCTTGACCAGCAACAGGTCGAACTCGCCGCGTCGATAGAGCCGGGTCAATTCCGGGCCCAACCCGCTGGTGACTTCCAGGCGCACGCCGGGATGGTCCTGGCCGAAGCGCGACAACAACGGCATCAGCCGCTCGGCGGCGAAGTCTTCCGGCACCCCGAGGCGCAACACGCCCTCGCTCTGTTGATGCAGCAAGACATCGCTGGCTTCTTCGTTGAGGGCCAGGATCCGTCGCGCGTAGCCCAGCAGACGCTCGCCCTCGGCGGTGGCCACCACCCGGCGCTGGTCGCGGTCGAGCAACTGGCAGTCCAGGCTCTCCTCCAGCCGCCGCACCTGCTGGCTGACGGTGGACTGGGTGAGGTGCAGGCGCTCGGCGGCGCGGGTGAAGTTGGCGCAGTCGACGACGGCGACAAAACTGCGCAGCAGCACAGGATCGAACATGGCAGCACCATTCTGAATGCCACTGATTGGCATGGTTATATTTAATTTCAGAATACATCAGGGCCTGAGCATACTCGGCGCTCGATCAGCGCGGCACAGCCCAACACTGGCGCGACGCCGCGCGCCCGATACGGAGCCCCCATGAAAGACGATCAGGAGTACCTGCAACGCGCCGTCGAACTGGCCCGGCAAAACGTCGCGGCCGGCGGCCGGCCGTTCGGCGCGGTACTGGTGCGCGACGGCCAGGTGCTGGCCGAGACGGTCAACCAGATCCACCTGACCCAGGACCCCACCGCCCACGCCGAGCTGTTGGCCATCCGGGTTGCCAGCCAGCGGCTCGGGCCGCGCCTGGACGGCTGCGTGATCTATGCCAGCGGCCAGCCCTGCCCCATGTGTTTGAGCGCCATGTACCTGTGCGGTGTGGCGCGCGCGGTATTCGCCGCGGACAACGCCAGCGCCGCGCCCTTCGGCCTGTCCACGGCGGCGATCTACGAACAACTGGCCCAGCCTCTGGCGGCCCGGCGCTTGCCGGTGCAGCACCTGCCGCAGGCGGCGATGCACGAGATCTACCGCGACTGGCAGGCCCGCCATGCCGCTCGCTGAGTCGCGTCTGCGCCGCCTCGGCGGCTGGGCCCTGCTGATCGCCCTGGGGCTCAACCTGCGGCCGATCATCAGCTCCATCAGCCCGCTGCTGATGGAGATTCGTGGCGCCACCGGCATGAGCTTCCAGAGCAGCGCCTGGCTCACCAGCCTGCCGGTGGTCTGCATGGGCCTGGTGGCCTTGCTCGGGGTGCGCCTGGAAGCCCGCCTGGGAGAACGGCGCGGCGTCGCCCTCGGCCTGTTGATGATCCTCTGCGCCTGCCTGGCGCGGTTGCTCTGCGACCAGGCCGGCGCCCTGCTCGCCACGGCCCTGCTCGCCACGGCCCTGCTCGGCGGTGCCGGCGTGGCCTTGATCCAGGCACTGGTGCCAGCGCTGATCAAGCGCCAGTTCCAGCAACGGGTGGCCTTGGCCATGGGCATTTATTCGGCTTCGTTGATGGGCGGCGGCGGCCTCGCGGCGCTGCTCAGCCCGCAGGTCGCCACGCATTTCGCCCATTGGCAGGCCGGGCTCGGAGTGTGGCTGTTACCGGCGCTGGCGGCGCTGCTGCTGTGGTGGCTGCTGCCTTTCGCCGGGCCGGGGCAGCGCCTCGACGCCCCCTCCATCGGCCTGTGGCGCAACCGTCGGGCCTGGTTGCTGGCGCTGTACTTCGGCCTGGTCAATTGCGGCTACATGAGCATGGTCGCCTGGCTGCCGGCCTATTACCTGCAATTGGGCTGGAGCGCGACCCAGAGCGGTTCGCTGCTGGCGTTCATGACCCTCTTCCAGGTCACCGCCGCGCTGTTGATGCCCGCCCTGGCGCAGCGCCAGAACGACCGCCGGCCATTGCTCGCCATCAGCCTGAGCGCCCAGGCCCTGGGCTTCAGCGGCCTGGTGTTGTGGCCGCTGCAGGCCCCGCAGCTGTGGGTGGCGCTGATCGGCTTCGGCCTTGGCGCCTGTTTCGCCCTGAGCCTGATCCTCACCCTCGACCACCGTCGCGATCCCCGGGAAGCCGGGCAGCTGGCGGCCTTCGTGCAAGGGGTGGGGTTCCTGATCAACGCCGTGTCGCCGTGGATGACCGGCTGGCTGCGGCAGCTCACCGGCAGCTTTATCAGCGCCTGGTGGGTACTGATCCTGAGCGTGCTGGCCATGCTGGTGCTGACCCGGGTATTCAGCCCCTCCAGCTACCGGGAGCCACAGATGGCGACCACGGCAGCGCAGCTGGCATCTGCGACGCCTTAAAGATCAAGGCCCATGGCCACTATGCGCAACTTCTTGCGCACCCCTCTGTGGATAACTCTGTGAACAGTTATCCAAGGGCTCGATAAACCGGGACCTGCAGCCAAGTGCGCAACTTCTTGCACAGCACTGCGCAAGAAGTTGCGCACTTTCAAGCGCTTTCGAGCTGGAAATACCGTCAGCGATGCCAGAAAACGCCGGAAGCCCTTGTTCCATAAGGTACTTTCAACTCCTGGCATGCTCCTTGATATCAACTTGGCACCCAACCGGGCGATCCGTCCCACCGGGCACCTTTATTTTTTAGCAAGGAGAGCATCCATGGCTACACCAGCGTATATGTCCATCACCGGCACCAAACAAGGCCTGATCACCGCCGGTGCCTTCACCGCTGACTCCGTTGGCAACACCTATCAGGAAGGCCACGAAGACCAGGTCATGGTTCAGGGCTTCCAGCACGAAGTGATCATCCCGCGTGACCCGCAGTCCGGCCAGCCAACCGGCCAGCGCGTGCACAAACCAGTAGTCATCACCAAGGTTTTCGACAAGGCTTCGCCACTGCTGCTGGCTGCCCTGACCTCCGGTGAGCGTCTGACCAAGATCGAAATCCAGTGGTACCGCACCTCCGCTGCCGGCACCCAGGAGCACTACTACACCACCACCCTGGAAGACGCGATCATCGTCGACATCAAAGACTACATGCACAACTGCCAGGACCCGGCGAACTCGCACTTCACCCACCTGGAAGACGTGCACTTCACCTACCGCAAAATCACCTGGACCCACGAAGTCTCCGGTACTTCCGGTTCCGACGACTGGCGTTCCCCGGTCGCGGGCTAAGTCCGGCCGACCGTTACACCAACATCGGCCAGCTCTGCTGGTCGATGTTGTTTACGCCATAAGGGATTTCTTGCGTTCGTCGGCGCCCGGCCCCGGGGTCGACCCACGCGGCAGTACTGCACGAGGAACAAGGGATGTTCGCGCCGGCCAATCAGACCCACTTCAGCCTGACCGTCGAAGGTCTGGAGAACGACCTCCAGGTATTGTCCTTCACCGGACGGGAAGCCATCAGCCAGCCCTTCGCCTTCGAGGTCGAGCTGGTCAGCGCCCAGGCCGCCCTGGACCTGGAAAGCCTGCTGCACAAACCGGCCTTCCTGCAGTTGGCGCAGAATGGCACCGGCATCCACGGGCAGATCTACCGCGTCGCCCAGGGCGATTCCGGCAAGCGCCTGACCCGCTACTCGGTGACCCTCCGCCCGCACCTGGCCTACCTCGCGCACCGCATCAACCAACGCATCTTCCAGAACCTCACGGTGCCGAAAATCATCGGCCAGGTCCTCGAAGAACACGGCATCCAAAGCAATGCCTACCAGTTCCAGCTGGGTTCGATCTATCCCGAGCGCAACTACTGCGTGCAGTACGACGAATCGGACCTGCATTTCATCCAGCGCCTGTGCGAGGAAGAAGGTATCCACTACCACTTCCAGCACAGCGCCGACAGCCACACCATCGTCTTCGGCGATGACCAGACGGTGTTCCCGAAACTGGCGCCAGTGGCCTACCAGCAAGACTCCGGCATGGTCGCCAACGACCCGGTGATCAAGCGTTTCGACCTGCGCCTGGAGGCCCGCACCAGCCGCACCACGCGCCGCGACTACGACTTCGAGAAACCGCGCCTGACCCTGGAGAGCGACGCCAAGAGCGAGCTCAAGCCGGACCTCGAGGATTACGACTACCCCGGTCGCTTCGTCGATCGCGAACGCGGCAAGCACCTGGCCAAGCGTGCCCTGGAACGCCACCGCAGCGACTACCGCCTGGCCGAGGGCAAGAGCGATCAGCCGCTGCTGGTCAGCGGCCACTTCCTGGCCCTGAGCGAACACCCGAAAGCGCAATGGAACGACCTCTGGCTGCTCACCGAGATCGTCCACGAAGGCAAGCAGCCGCAGGTCCTGGAAGAGTCGGTGACCAGCGATACCACGGCCCTGAAGGACGACTTCCACCAGGGTTACCGCAACCGCTTCCAGGCCACACCCTGGGACGTGCCCAACCGACCGCCGCTGCTGCACCCCAAGCCGCGCATCCTCGGCAGCCAGAGCGCGGTGGTCACCGGGCCCAAGGGCGAAGAGATCCACTGCGACCAATACGGCCGGGTCAAGGTGCAGTTCCACTGGGACCGCGAAGGCCAGTCGGACGACAAGACCAGTTGCTGGCTGCGCGTGTCCTCGGCCTGGGCCGGCGCCCAGTACGGCGGCATCGCCATCCCGCGGATCGGCATGGAAGTGCTGGTGACCTTCCTCGAGGGCGACCCCGACCAGCCGCTGATCAGCGGCTGCCTGTACCACAAGGAAAACGTCGTCCCTTACGACCTGCCGGCGAACAAGACCCGCAGCACCTTCAAGACCCTCAGTTCCCCCGGTGGCGGCGGCTACAACGAGCTGCGCATCGAAGACAAGAAGGGCCAGGAACAGATCTTCCTGCACGCCCAGCGCGACTGGGACGAGAACGTCGAGCACGACCAGAAGATCCGCGTCGGCAACGAACGCCACGACACAGTCGAGGCCAACAGCTACAGCGAGTTCAAGGCAGAGGAACACCACACCGTACACGCCGACCGCAAGGTCGAAGCGCGCGCCAGCGACCACCTCACCGTGGGCGTGAACCAGCACATCAAGATCGGCACCGGGCAGTTCATCGAAGCCGGCCAGGAGATCCACCTCAATGCCGGGGTGAAGGTCGTGATGGAAGCCGGCAGCGAGCTGACCCTCAAGGGCGGCGGCAGCTTTATCAAGCTCGACGCCGGCGGCGTGACCATCAGCGGCCCGCAGGTCAAGGTCAACTCCGGCGGCGGCCCGGGCAGCGGCTCCGGCGCCGCGCCACTGATGCCCGGCGTGCTGAAGCAAGCCGACGCCGACAAGGCCGGCGCCCTGCTGACCCCGGCGCAAATCAACACCCTCAAGCGCAACGCGCCTTTCTGCGAAGAGTGCGAAAAGTGCAAGGACGGTGCCTGTGCCATCTGATCGCCTGACACCCCAGGCCTGGCTCGCTAGCCAGCCCCTGCAAGCCGACGAGCGTCTGTACCTGGTGATCAGCAACGCCAGCGACGCCAACCCGCTCAAGGACTTCTACCAGACCCAGGGCGCCAGCGGCCTGACCGCCCTCTGGAGCGGCACGCCCTACGCCGACTGGCAGCCGGTGATGCCCTACCTCGCGGAACTCAAACCGACCTCCCCCTTCCTCGACTGGATCGCCGAAACCGACGCCGACGACTGGGGCTGGCTCGCCGTCTCCAACTGCGAACCGGCAGTGGTGTTCGAACACCTGCGCAGCCTGACCCAGGTGAAGATGCCGGGCGGTGCCGAGGTGTTTTTTAGGTTTTGGGATGGGCGGCATATTTATCCGATTTTGGAGGGGTTGGGCGAAGACGCTGGTGAAGTGCTGCCGGTCTTCAACCGTTACTGGATCAACGGCCAAACCCTGGAAACCGGCATACGCCCGGTGCCGAAGGTCAAAGAGTGGCCGTGGTGGGAAGTACCGCAGCCCCTGCTCGATCAACTGGTCAAGAAAGACCCGACCACCCTGATCGACAACCTGATGCAATGGCTGAGCGAGGAACGCCCAGACCTGTACGACGCTTTCCCGGAGGCTGTGCTGCGCCACAAGGTCGCGCATTTCATTCGTCAGCCAGACACCCCGAAAGCCCTTAACGAAGCACTGCTTAACCACCTGACTCTGGAGCAAGGATGATGGGTCGCGTTGCCGATATCGAAAAACAACTGAACTCGTTCAAGAGCAGTCTGACGCTGTACCGCGAGCAGATCGGACAGTGGTACCTGGCCCCCCTCGATGCGGCTAGCAGAGCGACTGATAAGCCCTCCTTGCTGGGCATGGAGCGGATTATCAAGGCGGGTAATTCCAGCAAAGCGGTCAGCATGGACGACGATGACTTCTCATTCGTCGCCCGTTGCCCGGCGGGTGGCCCGCTGCTGATCGAGAGCAAATTCGAGTCGGTGTATGACATTCCCATCGGCGGTATCAAGGTCGACATCATTGCTGTCGAGGACGGTACCAAATCCACGATAACCCTGAATGAACAAGGTAAAGGCAGCTTTCAGGGAAAAGAGGGCAAGCTCTATAAAATCCATGTGCATGACCAGGTAACCAAAGATCAAATCGATGCCCTGTTCAAGTCCTACGACGGCCTGAGCGCTGACCTTGAAGGTTTCCTGCGCAAGGAATGGGCAGGCTTCAAACCCCAATGGTCCAATCAGAGCGCATCGGCCCAGGCCATGGCAATTGGTAGCGGCATTCTGGAAGGCGGCTGGGAAGCTATCAAAGGCGTCTGGGACGGCATCACCAAAGCGCTGGATATCCTGCAGAACCCCAAGAAGTTTGCAGAGGACCTGGGAGCCGGCGCCGAAGAACTGATCAAGCTGGCCAAGGAAGCGCCGGACGTCATGAAAAAGGCCATGTTGCTCGCCAGCGACGAGGCCGCCCTTTTTCTGATGGTGCGTTGCGCCTCCATCTGGGTAGCGGGATTGCCCCCCACCCAGGCCGCGGGCCAAGCAGCAAGAATGACCTCGGCGGCTGTTGTCGGGATCCTGATCGATATCGTTATCGCGATCGTATTGACTGTGGCTGCCGAGGGCGCAGGGCTGTTTTATCTTGCCGCGCGCCTGGCCAAATACGGCCAGATCATCGTCAAGGCGGTCACCGGTTTCGTGAAGGCCGTGTTCAACATCATCAAGAGCTTCATGGGTTATGTGGGCAAGTACGTCGCCGTAGCCGCTCGCGGCGTGGCCTCGCGGGTGGAAAAAGGCGTGGCGCAGCTGCGTTTTGATGGCAAGAAGAACAGCACGGTAGGAAGCAGCGGGCATCATGACGACGCGGCCCATCAGTCTAGGAACCACGACGGTAAGAGCGCCGACAGTGCAGGTGGAACCTGCACCAATGGCTGCCCCGTCTCGATGGTGACCGGCGAAGAACTGTTGACCCTGACCGATGGCCAACTCGATGGCCTGCTGCCCTTTGAATGGACCCGTCTCTATCGCACCAGCGCAGTGGAAGTCGACAGCCGCCTGGGTTATGGCTGGAGCCACTCGCTGTCCCATCGTTTGCAACTGGACGATGACGAGGTGCTGTGGACCGACAGTGAAAACCGTCAGACCCGCTTCCCGATGCCCACCGAGCAACGTCCGGCCATTACCAATAGCCTGGCCAAGGCCGCCATCTATCTGGGCGATGCGCCGGGTGAGCTGATCTTGACCCAGGCCGGTCAACAGACGCGTTTTTTCCACTTCCGCGGCGGCCGCCTGACCACCATCAGCGATGCCTACGACAACCAGTTGCATATCAGCTACGACCTGGTCGACCGCGTCCAGCGCATCGACAACGGCGCCGGGCGCTCCTTATTCCTGCGCTATGAAGACAGCCTTATCGTCGCCGTGGACTATCAGCAACGCCGCGCCGAATACGACGAGCGCGGTGAGCGTCAAGAGCCGTGGGTCACCGTACAGACCCTGGTGACCTATCAGTACAACCAGCGGGGCCAACTCACCAGCGCCATCAATGCCGCGGGCGAAAGCGAACGCTATCGCTACAACGAACAGCACGTGATCCTGGAGCGCCAACTGGCCGGTGGCGCTAGCTTTTTCTGGGAGTGGGAGAACACGGGTAAATCGTCTCGCTGTATCCATCACTGGGCGAATTTCTCGCAGATGGATGCGCGTTATGTGTGGGACGACAAAGGCACCGTTACCGTCATCAACGCCGACGGTAGCGAGCAAATATACGTGCACGACGAGAATGCACGCCTGGTCAGCCAGACCGACCCGGATGGCGCCGAAACACAAAAAGCCTACGACGAAAAAGGCCGCCTGATCGCAGAGAAAGACCCGCTCGGCGCAGTCACCGAATATCGCTACAACGAAGCCGGATCGCTGACCGCGGTTATTCCGCCAGAAGACGAGCCTACGTCCTACGAATATTTCCGCGGTTTTGTCAGCGATGTTCACCGGGGCAAAGCCAGCTGGAGATACCAGCGCAACCGTCAGGGCGACATCACCTGCCAGACCGATCCCGACGGCAACGAAACCCACTACCGCTACGACCGCCAGGGCCGCCTGCTGGAAATCACCCATCCCGACGGCAGCCGCCATCAACTGGGCTGGAACGGCCTCGGCCAATTGCTGGAAGAACGCCTGCCCGACGGCGGCCAGCGCAAGTACCGCTACGACGCCCTGGGCCGGCAAATCACCCGCCAGGACGAAAGCGGCGCCATCACCCAGTACCAATGGGACGCCGCCAACCGCCTGGTGCAGATCACCCTGCCCGGCGGCGCGACCCGCGCCTTCAGCTACAACGCCTACGGCAAAGTCACCGCCGAGCGCGACGAACTGGGCCGCGTCACCCGCTACGAATACGCCGACAACCTGCACTTGGTCAGCCGCCGCATCAACCCGGACGGCAGCCAGCTGCGCTATCGCTACGACAACGCGCGCCTGCTGCTCACCGATATCGAGAACGAGCGCGGCGAGCAGTATCACCTGGACTACTACCCCAACGGCCTGATCCAGCAGGAAACCGGCTTTGACGGGCGCAGCACCGCCTACGCCTATGACCTCAACGGCAACCTGCTGAAGAAAACCGAATTCGGCGACAACGGCAGCGAGCTGGTCACCGAATATCAGCGCGATGCCGCTGGCCGCCTGCTGGTGAAAACCCTGGCCGATGGCGAAGCGATCCACTACCGCTACGACGCCCTCGGGCGCCTGGTGAATGTCGACGACGGCCACTGGCCGCTGGCCTACGAATACGACCTGCAAGACCGTCTCATCACCGAACACCAGGGCTGGGGCACGCTGCGCTACGAGTACGACAAGCTCGGCCAGCTCAGCCATTGCCGCCTGCCCGACGGCAGCAAGCTCGACTACCGCCACGCACCCGGCGGCCAGCTCAGCAGCATCGACCTCAACGGTTCGCGCCTGACCAGCCACCAGTTCAACGCCGGCCGCGAACAGCAACGCCAACAGGGCCTGCTGCTCAGCCAGTATCAGTACGACGAGCAAGGCCGCCTGCTGGCCCACAGCGTCAGCCAGCAACAACACGGCCAGCACCACAACCTCTACCGCCGTGCCTATGCCTACGACGCCAACGGCAACCTTGCCGGCATCGACGACAGCCGCAAGGGCAACCTGCGTTATCACTACGACCCGCTGGATCGCCTGATCAACGTACGTGGCGCCACCCCGGAAAGCTTCGCCCATGACCCCGCCGGTAACCTGCTCGGCCAAGGCGACCAACCCGCCGCCAACCTGGCCAACGTCAAAGGCAACCGCCTGCTGATGCAGGGCGACCGCCACTACGACTACGACGCCTTCGGCAACCTCAGCCGCGAACGCCGCGGCGCGGGCCAGAAGCTGGTCACCGAATACCAGTACGACTGCCAGCACCGGCTAATTGGCGTCAGCCTGCCGGGTGGCAGCACCGCCACTTACAAGTACGATGCCTTCGGCCGCCGTATCGCTAAAACCGTCGACGGCCGCACCACCGAGTTCCTATGGCAAGGCGAACGGCTGATCGCCGAAAGCGGTGAAAACCGCTATCGCAGCTACATCTACGAACCCGGCACCTTCCGCCCCTTAGCCATGCTCGATGGCGAAGGCCCGGCCCAGGCCACACCGTTCTACTACCAGCTCGACCACCTTGGGACACCGCAAGAGTTAACCGCCTACAGCGGCGAAATCATGTGGTCGGCCAAGTACCGGGCGTATGGCAATCTGGCGGCGCTGGACGTTTCCGAAATCGACAACCCGCTGCGTTTCCAGGGGCAGTACTTCGATACGGAAACCGGGCTGCACTACAACCGCCATCGCTACTACAATCCAAGCTCTGGACGGTTTTTGACGCCGGATCCGATCAAGCTGGCCGGAGGGCTGAACAACTACCAGTACGTGCCTAACCCTACGGGGTGGGTGGATCCGTTGGGGTTGAATAACTGCCCTGGAGCCACAGGATCTCAACCGGGGCAATCACCCGCGACCACAAAGGGTTCATCCACAAATGAGGGAGCGCCAAAACCGCCGAGTCCTTTTACTCATTTTCCAGATGACCCCAACGAACTAACTAAGGCCCTTGGAGTACAACCAAAAGTATCCCAAACACAGCACGGGACTCAGAGGATGGTATGGGAGCCGAATGCTGACACACGAATCAGATACGAAAGTCACCCTGGAGACCCAGGCCCCTTTAATGCTAGACACCATGGAGAGCATTACCATATTGAGCTTAAGCCGTCCGGCTTAAGCTGGGGTCAAGCCAAAAGGCAGGGATTAATCTCAAAGGCGAAGCCAGATAACTATCAACCCGGGCATGGAACAGGTTTCCTACCGGGAGAAAAGCATCCAGGAACATAGAAGATGAACTCTTTTTCTGTAGCAGATGGAACCGTCAAAAAAATAACAAGTACCCCAGGGATACTAGTAGTTAACTTTACTGACTGGAAAGAGCAAGACTGGACTATTACATTTGAAAACCTGATAGCCTTCCAAAGTCTAGGAGCTGAGGGAGAGGAAATATCAGAAATAATAGAAAGTAAAAAAATACTCATTGAAAACATCAACACCGAAGACATTGATGACACCATAAAAAGCTACAGCTTCATTTCGGCATGGAGCTCAACCCCGGCATTAGTAATAGTTGCCAAAGGCTATGAAGCAAAAAAAACATAACCAGAGCCTCATGAAAGTTACCTACCCATAACCATACCCCCTAAATTATCACCCGTGATACTGTCGAGACTAATAAAAACCGAATTACTAGAGAAAACAAATTCAAGTGACTAAAAATATTCTATGGGCGATTTTTCTTACAAGCTGAGTCGAATACTGCCAGCTTGTTTTTGCTATGGTCGCGAGATAGCCTTTGATTGTTGCTGCAAAAACAGTGACCGGTTTTGACAGACCGAATATGATCGAGGCATGCAAATGCCGCTATGTGAACAGCTGGCATTTTTTGTGCCTGTCGTTCCTTTATATGGCGGCTGTGCGTGGGGCAACTTTGCGTGCGCTGGGCTCCTTGATCCTCGGTCTGTCAACCCGTGTACAGCTGCCAACCATCTTGTTTGACAGCGAGTAGTGGCAGCTCCATTTGATCAAGGAGCTTCATCATGAACCGATACATGCCCATCACCGGCATCGACAATAATTTTCCCTCACTGCTCATTGATACTCAGGCAGCAAACAATGATTTCCAAATACATTATTGAGCGTGGTGGAAAAATCACACTCGACGACATATCTCAAATCGACCATACACTTAAAATACTGGAAGTTATTGGTGATTTAAAAGAAGACTTACTGCAAGCATCCTTCCCGCACGAACAGATTATTGATATCGGCTGGCACCCTGAATTCTGTGAAACCGGAAACTTTAAAGTTTCTCCAATTAAAAACCTTAACTGGGAGCAACCAATTTCAACCAACAGCGCAAAAGATTGTAGCGAACTATGCACCGCTGCTTTAAACACCTTAAAACACCTAGAGACCTGAGAAAGACTCATAAGCCTTAAATTACAACCTTATAATTTCCATATTGAATTTTAGAGACATCATAACTTTCCAAACTGGAATCTTCCTACAAAACGAATCGACTTTTACCAGCTTGTAAATATTTAACCCAGCATATAGCATCTTCAAGCCGCTGCGAAATCATTGACAAGAGTGCGGAAGCCCTTTTTAAACCAGGTAAAAGACCAAACATACCCCAGAAATGGGTAGAGTTGTTTTGGGGCATCTAAAGTTTCGAGAAGATAACGAAAGAAGCGCAGACACGTTCTAATCGGCCATTTAAGCTTTAATATAGGCACTCATCCAAGGGTTGACACCACATATAGAACATGCAACATCCACCTATAGTGACGAGCGCAATCACATGTATCGAATCTTTGGAAAACAATGGCAAAAGTGAAATGAAAATAAAATTAGAATACAACCTTCAAGCCATTCGTGTGCCAAGCGGATGGACAATAACCATAAACAACCTGTTCGAAGTTGAGCTAACAGAGAAGACGTCCGACTGGTACAGCAACTCCGTACTCATTGGTGGAGTGCGGAGAAGCACTGGCCATTGTTTTGATGCAAAATTGGAACCAGAAGGAGACCCCTTCGGAGATTTTGTAGTTGACTTCCTGACTATAAAGCATGACAACCGTGGAAAGCCCATAAGAAATTCTGAAGAACATATATGTGAATTTAGAACAAAGAGTAAAAGCGAGTTAATAGCCAAGATTGAAAGTTACATGCTAGAAGCATGATCTCGTGGCATCAAAAAACTCTCAACTCACCATTGTCCAACACCAGCTAAATCCCACCCACTCTTCAGGAAAATCAATTTAAATCCATGTACATAAATAAAACCCCAAAAACCGAGTCCGCTTCATACATTGGAGGGAAACCAGTCATCCCCCAAGGAATGAGCATGCCCAAAAGCCCAAACGGCAGTTTGATGAGCTTTTACTTCACTCTACAATTCCCAGAGGCTCATTCACTACATGGCCACACACTAAGTGTTTTTGCCGCGACTGACGATTTCAACGAAGACTATACGATTCCTGAAATGCTCAAAGTCCCGCTATCGGGGGCAACCATTCCAGATAACTTTCTAAGCGATTACCAAAAATATTTTGCGGCCTTTCTTTTCAGGAATGAAGATAAAACCTATGCAAGTGACTACCCGATACGGATCGCAATGACTCCCTTAGCATTTAGCCACAGTAAAGGCAGCGATGTATTCGGTTGGGCTGGTGATAAGCCCAAGTGGCTCATGGGGGATGAGACACCGGCCCAATACAAGGGAGCGGCCTTGGACTTTTTATTGCAAATACATGGAGAGCAGTCATTTCCGACTGTTGATAGCGCCCCTTCACAACAAGAAATGGATATTTTTGGCAAAAGCAAGCCTAGAACAAAAAGAAACTACACTTTATTTAACCAGAACGAAATATACTTCTTTGGAAGTAGAACATCAGATGTTGATGACCGCGTCTACATAGTCACGCAATGCGACTGACATAAAGCTCAACCATTAGTACAAACAAATGAATACACTGACGCTCAGACAAAAAAGCATCATCCACAACTGCCTACTCGACCTCAAAGACTCTTCTTCCCTGACCATCCAAAGTTTTCTACCTGTAGCGCTAGACAAGCTCGCAACTTTAGAGGGTTTCGGCATTGACATGTCGGGAATTTATCTCAGTACTGATGAGGACTTTGAAAACATCCCCGAATACCTGAAAGAAGGAATAGCATTCGAGTTCATGGGCGAGCACGTAGTGCTTTCATTTTCTGACGGAGCCTCCGTCATCAGCAACTGGTGCGACAATAACGCCATATCAGATCGTGAAAGCATTTTGCTAAAATGCAAAATATTGAAAGCAAAATTCTCAACGGAAGATTAGTCAGTAACAAACATCAAGCTCGCATCGATAATCGCGATGCGATCAGGCAAAAGCTGGTCGCAGAGACTGACAGGAACACTACCGTAGCTGCCTCTGCAAACGGCTCATGCTTCGCCCGTAGACCATGCTCGACGGGAGTCCCGCTCACAAGCCAAGCCGTCCTTCAATACGCCCCCCTGTCGGGCCTACTGCTCCACCTACCCCATTTGTTTATTCCCGCGCTCATCCGTCTAATCCCTATCCCATCCACCGCAACACAACGAAGCCCTCATGACTCGATACATGCTTTACCCGCTATTCCTGTTTTCCCTTCTGCTCACCGGCTGCGCCACCAAGTTCGACGTCGCGCTCAATGGCACGCCGGATCCGGACTATCAATTTGATCGGCAGGCGCTGGTGCTGGTGACGGCCACGACGGGGAATGACGAGAATTCGCTGAATGCCCGTTATTACCTGCGCGATATGGTCAATGCACTGAAGGACCAGGGGTTCCGCGAGGTGTTTACCGAGGCCTCGCTGCCCAAGAAGCATGCGCCGATCAAGATGACGGTCAGCCTCGATATCCATAGCAAGCAAGTCACTTACCGCTACACCGCCACCGACTACGGTCGGGTGCAGAACAGCACTTCCACGGTGTGCAAGGATGGCAAGAAAAAGAAGGAAAAGCTGGTCTGCACCAGCACGCCCAATACGTCTTATGGTCCGGTAGGCACCTCGGAACGCACCGGCTACACCACCCTGTCGACCTTTATCGCGACGGCCCGGGACGAAACCACTCGGCGGGCGGTGTATCTGCTGCGGGTGTCCTCTTACAACGAGGATTGCCAGAACGGCAAGGTCGAGGCCTTCCTGGTGGAGCAAGGCCTACAGAACCTGGATTTCCGCGACCGCGTACAGCGCAATTACACGGTCACCATGCCTGAAAACTACAGCTGCAAATAAGCCTGCAGAGACCTCGCGATGCGCCGTCTGAACCGGCGCTATCGCGAGCGAGCCTCTTCAGGTAACCCAGAGCCGCGCAGCAGCCGGATCAACGGCTGGCATTAGTCGGTTGCAAAGCCGCCGCCAGCGCAATCACCGCCGTTTCCGAACGTGGCGTGCCTTGTGGCACCCAGTCATAGCTCACCGGCAATGCGCGGTACACCCAGTTGCTGATGGCGTCGCTGCCCGGGGCCTTGCCGAGGAACGGGCTGACGTATTCCCAGACGTTTTCGCCGCTTGCCGTGACCTGGAAGAAGCGGCCGTTCATGCCTTCATCGATCAGGGTATTGCCGTTGGGCAGGCGTCGGGCGCTGCTGATGAACGAGCTGTAGAAGGCCCAGCCCGGCTGCCTGGAACTGGCGGCGCTGTACTGCCAGACGATCTGTTGGGTCACGGGGTCGATCTCCAGCACCCGCGAGCCGGAAATCAGCCCCAATGGCGCCGAGGGGTAGCCGGCCGTGCCCTGGTTGTCGAACACCAGCAGGTTGCCCGCGCCCGGCAGGCCGGCGGGGATGATGTGGGCGTCGTGCTGGCCGACGAACTGGTCCACCGGGCGCGGCAAGGTCGCCGGCGCTCGCGGGTTGAGGGTCGGCAAGTTGGGGCCGAGGCGCCAGACCACCTTGCCGCTCTGCTTGTCGATGATGGCGATGAAGTTGGCGTTGCGGGAATCGAACAGCAGGTTGTCCGGGGCGAAGCGTTTGTCGCCGGCGTCGAACCACTTGTTCGGGCCGACCACGCTGAGGTTGTTGATGTGCAGGTAGTCCGGGTCCTTGGTGGCCCGCACCAGCTTCAACTGCTCCGGGGTGAAGCCGAATTCCTTGAGGTGTTCGGAGGCCAGCCACTGCCACTTCACTTCGCCCTTGGGGCTGACTTCGTAGATCACGTCATCGATGACTTGCGGCACCTTGAAGCCCGCCACCGCATGCACCTTGTTGGCCAGCACCAGGGTGTTGCCATTGCTCAGGCGGCGCTGGTCATGATGCTGCTGGGCCGCACCGCCAGGCGCCTGGTCGCCCCATTGCCAGACCACTTTGCCGTCCCAGTCCAGCTCGCCGACGCTCTGGTTGCCCAGGCCATTGCCGGCCGAGCCGAGTTTGCCGGGGTCCTTTTCGCTCAGTTGCAACAGCACCCGGCCACGCGCGCCGCCCACCAGCTGCGGGTCGATGATCGCCGAAGGAAAGCCGGCCTGGGGCCAGGTTTTCACCTCGTTGCCATTCATGTCGATCAGGTGGGTTTTCTTGTCCGCGCCACTGAAGATCACGTACTGATTGAAGGCCTTGGCCGGGTCGTAACGGGTCACGCCGGTGGGGTAGACGCTGGGGGCGGCGAAGGCCCCGGCACTGAATGACAGCAGCAGGGGCAACACGGGCTTGAGGTTCAACATGGTGAAACTCCTGTTCAGGTCGAACCGCGCCGCGGAACCCGGCGCGGGTTGCAAATGAGGGTGTTCAGAAGTCGTAGCGGCCGGTCACGCCAAGGGTCCGCGGCGTGCCGAGCAAACCTTCGTAGCCGCCATTCCCCCCCGACCACAGCGTGGTGTAGTAGGTCTTGTCGAAGGCGTTTTTCAGCCACAGCGACACGTCCCACTGCCCTTGCTCATAGTTGCCACGCAGGCCGGTGGAAAGGTTGACCACCGCGTAGCTGGGGATCTGGCCGTAGTCGGAATCCTCGACGGTGCCGACGGCCTTGGAGCGGAAGGCGTAGCTGCCGGTGACGTAGGGTTCGAGGCCGTTGTCCAGGTTCCATTTGTATTCGCCGTTGGCGTTGCCGATCCATTTCGAGGCGCCGACCACCTGGTGGCCGCTGAGGTCGCAGGAGGCCGGGGCGCCCGGGCGCAGGCTGACTTCAGGCGGGCACGGCGCATCCTTGTAGGACAGGTAGCGCACGTCGTTGTAGGAGCCGTTGAGGTTGAGGGTCAGGCCACGGATGGGGATCAGCGTGCTTTCGATTTCCACGCCCCGTGAGCGCACCGAGCCGGCGTTGGTCAGGTACTGCACGCGGTTGTTGGCGTCGTAGGCATTGGTCTGGTAGCCGTTGACCTGGGTCCAGAACAGGTTGGCGTTGAGTTGCAGGCGCTTGTCCCACAGGGTGCTCTTGAAGCCCAGTTCGGCGTTGTTGGCGCGCTCGGTGCCGATCAGCAGCGAGTCGGCGCCAGCGGTGGGCGCCGAGCCGACCGCGAGGTTGACCCCGCCGGACTTCTCGCCGTGGGACAGGGTGGCGTAGCCCAGCAGGTCGTCGGTGAAGCGGTAGCTGAGGTTGAGCAGGCCCGAGGGGCTGGTGCTGTACTGGTTGAGGTCGCCGGAGTCGTAGGCCCCGGCCCGCCCGCGCCGCGCGGTGGCCGCGGCACCGGTCACCGCGGCGCCCCCCACTGGCGCGTTGCGGGTCACCCAGGCGCTTTTCTCTTCATAGGTGCCGCGCAGGCCGGCGGTGAAATCCAGGCGCTCGGTGAGGTGCCAGGTGCCCTGGGCGAACAGCGCGAAGCTGTCGGTGCGGATATGCCCGTTGCCGATGCTGGTGACGTTGTTCAGGGCGCCGGTGGGCGTGCCGTTCCAGATGTCCGCCTTGGGGCCGTAATAGGCGAAGGACTTGTTGTCCAGGTCGGAGCCGAAGTAGTAGGCGCCGAGTACGTAATCGAAGAAGCCGCCGGTGGGCGAGGCCAGGCGGAACTCCTGGGACCACTGTTTATCCTCCACCGAGACCCCGGCGTTATAGCTGGCCGGCACGTTGAGCCCGTCGTCGTTGCGCGGGGTAAAGTCCCACCAGCGGTAAGCGCTGACCGACGTCAGGGTGAAGTCGCTGGGCAGGGTCCAGTTGGCCTCCAGGGAGGTGCCGCCCTGGAACACCGTGACGTGCTGATCGTTGTCCAGGTTGACCTTGCGGTGCGTGCCGTCGACCAGGGTGGCACCGGCCGCGGCGGCCCGCGACTGGTACTGGTTGACGCCATTGATGGTCGGCCCGGTGCTGTACAGCACCCGGGTGCCGGCGCTGGAGTCCTCTTCGTTGTAGTCGCCGATCCAGCGCAGGTTGAAGTTCTCGTTGGGCTTGAACAGCAGCTGGCCACGGAAGCCCTGCCGCGAGCCGCCGTTGAGGTCATGGCCGTCGTGTTCGTTCTTGATATCGCCGTCGCTGCGGGTGCGATAGGCCGAGAAACGCCCGGCCAGCTCGTCGTTCAGCGGCCCGGAAATAGTGCCCTTGGTCTGGAAGTAGCCGTCCTCGCCCACCGAGGTCTCGATGCTGCGCTCGGGGGTGAAGCTCGGCGCGCGGGTGCTGATGTTGATCACCCCGGCGGTGGTGTTCTTGCCGAACAGCGTGCCCTGGGGACCGCGCAGCACTTCCAGCTGCTCGATGTCCATCAGGTCGAACACCGCCATGCCCGGCCGCCCCAGGTAGACGTTGTCGATGTACAGCCCGACGCTGCCTTCCAGGCCGTCGCTGGCCGGGTTGTTGCCCAGGCCGCGGATCGACACGCTGGACTGGCGCGCGTGCATGTAGGCGACGTTGACGCTCGGCACCAGCTGCTGCAGATCCTGGATGCGATAGACCCGCTGGCTCTCCAGGGCCTGGCCACCGATCACGCTCATCGGCGTCGGCACGTCCTGGGCGCTCTCCTCGCGGCGCCGCGCAGTCACGGTCACGGTTTCCAGCTGGCCGCTGGCGGCGGGCCGGGCGGCATCGGCCTTGGCCGGGGCTTCGGTGGGCGTTTCGGCTTGCGCGGCATAGCCGTGGGACCAGCCGGCGCTACCGGCCAGCAGCAGGGCCAGCGGCAGGCGCTTGAGCCGTCGGGGCGAAGTGGGGGACACAAGGTTCAACGGACTCATGGGCGGCTCCTGGGTAAAAAACAGACTGAACCGTATATTCTTTTAAGTTATTTATTTATGTTTTTAATAAGATTTACGGAATAAGAGATTGCCTTTATAAAGAGTCGACCTAATGCATAGCCAATGCATTTCCCCGATATTTTCAATGTGAAAAATGCATATCGATCTGCGCCAGCTCCGTCACTTCATCGCCCTCGCCGAACAGCGCAGCTTTGTCGCGGCCGCCTTGGCGGTGAACCTGTCGCAATCGGCCTTCAGCCGCAGCATCCAGGCCCTGGAGCACAGCGTCGGCTGTCAGCTGGTGGATCGTGGGCGCAAGGACCTGGCACCGACCAAACAGGGGCTGGTGCTGCTCGAACATGCGCGGCGGCTGGTCAGCGGCGCGCAGCAACTGGCCAACGAGATCAGCCAGTTCAACGGCCTGGAGGCCGGCGAGCTGCGCTTCGGTTGCGGACCGGCGCCGGCGGCGGGCTTGATCCCCCGGGCCATCGGCAGCTTTATCGGGCGCTACCCCAAGGCGCGGGTGCAGTTCCAGGTGGATGACTGGCAAACCCTGAGCAAACGCCTGCTCAGTGAAGAGTTCGAATTTTTCGTCGCCGACACCCGGCAGTTCGAAGCCAACCCGGATTACCTGACCCAGCGCCTGCGCCCGCGCAAATGGCATTTCTGCTGCCGCGCCGGGCACCCGCTGGCCGAGCAGAAAAGCGTCACCGCCGCCGAGCTGATGAGTTACCCGCTGGCCGCGACCATCCGCCCGCCGAACCTGCGCAAGGTGGTGGTCGATCTCAGCGGCCGGCCGGATTTCGTCCCGAATGTGGAATGCGAGAACAGCTACAGCCTGCTCGGCGTGGTGATGCGCTCGGACGCGATCGGCATCATCGGCGCCTACAGCGATGCGCTGCACAATGCCCGGGGCGAGCTGGTGTGCCTGAAGGTCGAAGGCCTGGCCGACGACCTGGAGGAGCTGTACACCCGCTACGGCATCGTCAGCCGCGCCGGCTATCGGCTGTCGCCGCTGGCCGAGGCGATGATCGAGGAGATCAAGCGCACCGACGCGCTGGATGAGGATCTGTGTTCGCTGGAGAATTTCGCGGTCTGAAACACCGCACCTGTAGCCGCTGCCGCAGGCTGCGATCGCCCCGAAGGGGCGCGGCGATTTCAATATCGCTGAAGGCCTTCGGCCTTATCGCAGCCTTCGGCAGCGGCTACAGGGATCATCTTCGGCCCATGCAGGTCGTGCATGAAAAGCATGCGCCAAATGCGCTTGTCGGAACGCCCCGCGACAGCGAAAACCCTCACCTGTCTTTCGATCGGTGAACGCCATGTCCAACCCCGCCCAACCCGTGCGCAACGTGCTGTACATCATGTGCGACCAGCTGCGTCGCGATTACCTGTCGTGCTACGGCCACCCCCACCTGCACACGCCGAACATCGACCGCCTGGCCGCCGCCGGCGTGCGCTTCAGCCGCGCCTACACCCAGGGCACCATCTGCGGGCCGTCGCGGATGTCGGCCTACACCGGGCGTTATGTCAGCAGCCACCAGGTGGCGTGGAACGCCGTGCCGCTGCCCCTGGAAGAGCTGACCATCGGCGACTACCTGAGCCCCCACGGCATCCGCACCGCGCTGGTGGGCAAGACCCACGCCACGCCCAATCTCGATGCCCTGCAGCGCCTGGCGATCGACCCCGAGAGCCAGCAGGCCGAGGCCCTCAACGAGGTCGGTTTCGAACCCTATCTGCGCCACGACGGGATCTTCCCCGACAGCCCGCTGTTCGACGACAAACGCGAGTCGGCGCCCTACACCCATTACCTGCGCGAACAGGGCTACCAGGGGCGCAACCCCTGGCACGACTGGGCCAACGCCGCCGCAGGTGAACAGGGTGAAATCCTCAGCGGCTGGAAAATGCGCAACGCCCACCTGCCGGCCCGCGTCCCCGAGCAGCATTCGGAGACTGTCTACACCACCGACCGCGCCCTCGACTTCATCCAAGAGCAGGGCGAGCAGCCCTGGTGCCTGCACCTGTCTTATATCAAGCCGCACTGGCCCTATATCGCGCCGGCGCCCTACCACGCGCTGTACACGGCCGAGCAGGTGATCGCCCCGGTGCGCGCCGCCGCCGACGAGGCCAGCGACCACCCGGTGTATGCCGCCTTTCGCCAGCATCAGGAGAGCCAGAACTTCTCCCGCGACGAAGTGCGCCTGAACGTGGTGCCGACCTACATGGGCCTGATCAAGCAGGTGGACGATCAGCTCGGCCGCCTGTTCGATTTCCTGCAAAGCAGCGGGCGCTGGGACGACACCCTGATCGTGTTCACCAGCGACCACGGCGACTTTCTCGGCGATCACTGGCTGGGGGAAAAGGAGTTTTTACTGGAGCCGGCCGTGGGCGTGCCACTGATCGTGCGCGACCCGCGGGCGGCGGCGGATATCAGCCGCGGCACGCTGGACGAGCGCCTGGTGGAAACCATCGATGCCCTGCCGACCTTTCTCGACGCCCTGGGGCTGCCCGGCGCCGAACACCGGCTGGAAGGCCGCTCGCTGATCCCGCTGTTGCACTGCACGGCGGGCGACTGGCGCCGCTACGCCATCAGCGAATACGACTACGCGTTCCAGGCCCCCGCCCGCGAGCGCCTGGCGCAACCCATCGACCGCTGCCGCATGACCATGGTGCGCAGCGAGCGCTGGAAATACCTGGCCTACGACGGCTTCCGCCCGCAGCTGTTCGACCTCTACAACGACCCCCAGGAACTGCGCGACCTCGGCGCCGATCCGGCCTATGCGGCGGTGCGCGAGGAGCACCTGGGGTATCTGTTCGACTGGCTGCGCGGGCTGAAGCGGCGGACCACCATCAGCCACGAAGAAATCGACCTGCGCGGGCAACGCTTTCGTTATGGCGAACCGGAGGCGGAAAAGGTGGTGCAGATCGGGGTGTGGTGAGGGCGCCGCTGCGCGGCTGATCGCGAGCAGCTCGCTCCTACAGGGACACGGCATTCCACCTTTCTGTAGGAGCGAGCTTGCTCGCGAAAAGTGAGGCGGCGGCTTCGCGGGCTCGATTGCCGGCGAAAAATTTCAAACCCACCGCACACCCTGTAGCCGCTGCCGCAGGCTGCGATAAGGCCGAAGGCCTTTGGCGATGTTGAAGCCGCCGCGCCCCTTCGGGTCGATCGCAGCCTGCGGCAGCGGCTATAGGATCGTGGGACGCCTCTGTCACAGCCCCTTGATGGTCTGGCTACGTTGCCCATGCACACCCACCGGCACGTCGCCCTTGAGGGTCACGCGGCGGACCACGCGGTCCTGGGTGCCGTAGTCGTCGACCGCGTAATGCTGGGTCGAACGGTTGTCCCAGATCGCCACGTCACCGGCGGTCCAGCGCCAGCGCACGGTGTTTTCCAAACGCGTGACGTGGCTTTGCAGCAGGTTGAACAGGTGCGCCGAATCAGCCTGGGTATAGCCCTTGATGCGCTTGACGAAATGCCCGAGCACCAGGCTCTTCTCGCCGCTCACCGGGTGCACACGCACCAGCGGGTGCTCGGTCTCGTAGACGGTGGAGGTGAACACCTTGCGGTAGCGCTCCAGCTTCTCCGCCGACACGTCGGGCTTGGCCCCGGCGTAATCGTATTCGTTGCTGTGCACCGCCCAGAGCTTGTCCGCCAGCTCGCGCAGCTCCACCGGCAGTTCGTTGTAGGCGGTGGCGGTGTTGGCCCAGACCGTATCGCCACCGGAGGCCGGCGCCACCACCGAACGCAGGATCGAAGCCTTCGGGTAGGCATCGACGAAGGTCACGTCGGTGTGCCAGGAGTTGGCGCGCTGGCCCTCGGCGCCGTCCAGTTCGAGCAGGTAACGGGTGCCGTCGCGCACCGGTACGGTGGGGTGCGCCACCGGCTCGCCGAGCAGGTGGGAGAAAGCTTCCTGGCTCTGGTCGTCGAGGTGGGCCTGGCCACGGAAGAAGATCACCTTGTAGTCCACCAGCGCTTGCTGGATGGCTTCGACCGTGGCGGCGTCCAGCTCGCCGGAGAGTTGCACGCCACGGATCTCGGCGCCGATACGGCCGGCCACCGGGTGGATCTCAAGCGCATGAACAGTGGGTTTAACGGCTAGTGCGGCATTGCTCATCGGGTAGACCCTCGTCTGACTGCTTACGGTTGAGCGGCAGCGAAACAACGCTCTATCTATATTCACTTTAGATCTAATAGATATTCACATGCTTCGTTGACGGAATAAGAGCTTGCATTTAAAACCTCATTCCTCACTCGTCGCAAATGCCTTCGGGCTATTTTTCGGATGCCGGGAAAGCATATGGATCTTCGCCAGTTGCGTTACTTCATCGCCCTCAACGAACACCGCAGTTTTGTCCGCGCGGCGGACGCCATGGGCATCACCCAGCCGGCCTTCAGCCGCAGCATCCAGGGCCTGGAACAGGAGTTCGGCTGCGTGCTGGTGGACCGCGGCAATAAGGATTTGCGTCCCACCCCGGAAGGCCAGGTGGTGTTGCAGCACGCCCTGAGCCTGGTGCAGGGCGCGGCCTTGCTGAACAGCGAAGTGACGCAGATGACCAAGCTCGACGCCGGCGAGCTGCGCTTCGGTTGCGGCCCGGCGCCGGCGGTGAAACTGGTGCCCGACGCGGTGGCGCAATTCACCGGCATCCACCCCAAGGTGCGCATCTGCCTGGAGGTGGATAACTGGGAAAAACTCAGCCGCAGCCTGAGCCGCGAAGAGATCGAATTCTTTATCGCCGACATCCGCCATTTCGAAGCCGACCCGAACTTCCAAACCCAGCCCCTGACGCCCAAGCGCGGGGTGTTTTTCTGCCGCCCGGGGCACCCGCTGCTGGCCAAGGAAAGCCTGTCGACCAACGACATGTTCGACTACCCGCTGGCCACCACGCTGATCCCGCCGGGAATCCGCAAGCTGCTGGCCAACCTCAGCGGGCGCATCGACTTTTCCCCGACCATCCAGACCGAACATTTCCCGGCCCTGGTGAAGATCGTGCGCCAGTCCAATGCGATTGGCGTGGGCACCGAAGAAGCCTTCGTCGAGGACATCGAACAGGGTTCCCTGGCGCTGCTGCACTGGCGCAACCTGCCGCAGAACATCGAGAGCATGAACGCCCGCTGCGGCATCGTCAGCCGCACGGGATTTCGCCTGTCGCCGGCGGCCCGCAAGATGATCGAAGTGCTGGTGGCGGTGGATCGGCAGCAGGTCAGCATGGCGTCCTAGGCCGCCATCGCGGGCAAGCTCGCGCCTACAGAAGACGCGATCTTCTGTAGCCGCTGCCGAGCCCGCGAGGCTGCGATCGACGACGCAGTCGTCGCAACAAGGCCCACCCGGTTCGTCCAGGCAGACCGCGTTGTCGGGTTTTGCGGCCCCTGCGGGACCGATCGCAGCCTCGCAGGCTCGGCAGTGGCTACGGGACGTGAGCGGATTGCCAGGTGGCCTTACAGGCCGGCGGCGGCCAACTGCGGCGCCACCCATTCGCTGACCTTGAACGGTTTGCGGATCAGCCGCTGCTGCGCGGCCAGGTCCACCGCGTCCTGCAATTTACCGAGGAACACCGGGTCCAGGGTCGAGGGGAAGATTTCGCTGAAGCGCTGATCCTTGAGGTCCTGCTGCAACACCAGCGGCGGGTAGCTGGCCAGCCCCGACACCAGTTCGATATAGGCGTCCTTGTTGCTGTCCTGGGTCAGCCACTGCACCGCCTGCTGCTGGGCCTTGAGCAGCTTCTCCACGACCTCGGGATGGGCATCGACGAACGCGCCGCTGCCCACCAGCACCGCCTGCACGCTACCGGCGCCGCCCAGGTCCTTGGTGTTCAGCGGCACCTCGGCCAGGCCCTTGGCCTGCAAGGCGTTCAAGTTGGAACCGCCCCAGGTGGCATCGATCTGCTTCGCCGCCAGCGCCGCGACCGCCGCGGTGAAATCCAGGTTGATGATCTTCAGGTCCTTCTCACTCAGACCCTGGCTGGCCAGCGCGGCATCCAGCGACAACTGCGTGGCCGTGCCGCGGAACACCGCGACCCGCTTGCCCTTGAGGTCCTGCAAGGTCTTGATCCCCGAGCCCGGCACCACTCCCAGGTACTGCTTGACCCCACGGGCGGTGGCGCTCAGCAGGCGGGTGTCCAGGCCGTTGGACTTGCCGATGATCGCTGCCAGGTCCCCCAGGTAGGCGAGGTCCACCTGACCGTTGGCGAAGGCCTCGTTGATCACCGGGCCGGCGCCCTTGAAGTAGTTCCACTGGATGCTGATGCCCTGGTCGGCGAAGGCCTTTTCGAAGATCTGCTGCTGGCGCAGCACGTCCGTCACCCCGCCGCCGCTGTGCTGGGTGCCGGCGCTGAGGTCCGGCACGGCGATGCGGATCTGCTTGAGTTCATCCGCCTGGGCCAGCAGCGGCAGGTACCCCAGGAGCCCCGCCAGGGCCGGCGCGGCGAACAGACTGAGGACGCGTTTGAAGGGAAGGTTCATAAGGTGTGGCTCCTGGCTGCGACGGGCATTGAGGAGCAGAAGGTAGGCCCAAGGCGTTCAAAGCTTTAAATACTATAAATTCACATTTTAATAACTCGTTCGAATAAACCAGCCAGGACGCGGCTCTGCGCGGCGTATGCATGATCAGCATCGAAAATATTCTTCAAATGCATTGGATGCGGCGTGCCTGGAGGCCTTAAATGGCCTCTCTTATCTCCCAATAGCATTGATGTAACTTTTTATATAACCAAAAACAAACTCCAAAAAACAAACTGTAAGAGCGAGCTTGCTCGCGATAGGCCGCAGGCCGGTTTTGGCCCCGATGCCGCTATCGCGAGCAAGCTCGCTCCTACAGAAAGAAGACAGTTGAAATCAGCAAGAAACCCGACAACGGAGATCGTCCATGGCCCGTGTTTCCCTTCTCAGCTTGCCGTTGGCCGCGCCCGCCAATAAGCCGCTGTCCTGGCCGCGCATCCACCGGCGGCTGTTGCCCTGGCTGCTGCCCCTGGGCCTGTTCGCCCTGTGGTGGCTGGCCAGCCGTAATGCCTGGATGAGCGAGCAGATCCTGCCGGCACCGGCATTGGTCTGGAGCAGCGCGCTCGAGCTGGCCGGCGGCGAGCTGTGGAGCCATCTGGCGATCAGCCTGCAACGGCTGGCCTGGGGCCTGCTGGCGGGCATCGGCGCCGGTGCCCTGCTCGGCGCGGCACTGGGTTCCAGCCGGCGCCTGGAACGCCTGGTGTTCCCCACTTTCTCGGCCCTGTCCCAGGTTCCGACCCTGGCCTGGATTCCGCTGTTCATGGTGTTTTTCGGCATCGGCGAACTGCTCAAGCTGGTGGTGCTGGTCAAGGCCATCGTGGTGCCGGTGACCCTGCATACCCTGGTCGGCGTGCGCGACGCCCAGCCCAAATTGCGCGAGGCCGCCGCCGTGCTGCGCCTGCCGCCGTACCTGCTGATCCGCCGGCTGGTGCTGCCCGCCGCCCTGCCCGCCTTCATGGCCGGCGTGCGCCTGGCCCTGGCCGCCGGCTGGACCTCGCTGCTGGCGGTGGAGCTGCTGGCCTCCAGCGAAGGCATCGGCTACCTGATGGTCTGGGCGCGCCAGCTGTTCATGCTGGATATCGTCTTCGTCTGCATCGTGGTGATCGGGGTGATTGGCGTGGCCATGGACCGCGGTATCGGCCTGCTGGACAAGGCCTTGGTGCACTGGCCGCACCCGGCCATCGCGCAGATCCGCCGCGGTCCGCGCTACCAGGGCTGGCAACGCCTGCAGCCGTGGCTGCTACCGCTGTTCCTGCTGGCGCTGTGGCAAGTGGCGAACCAGCTGGAATGGGTCGACGCCAATATTCTGGTGAGCCCGCTGGCGGTGCTGCAAACCACCTGGAACGGCCTGCTCGACGGCAGCCTGTCGGGCGGCCTGGGCCTGAGCCTGCGGCGCACCCTCGGCGGCCTGCTGCTGGGCGGCGGCCTGGGGTTTGCCCTGGGTCTGCTGCTGGGCCTGTCGCCTCTGAGCGAACGGGTTCTGGGCCCGACCCTGGCGGCGCTGCGGCAGATCGCCATTTTCGCCTGGGTACCGCTGCTTACCGCCTGGTTCGGCCTCGGCGAACTGGCGAAATGGGTATTTGTCGCGCTGGCCGCATTCTTCCCGCTGTTTATCGCCACCCAGCGCAGCGTCGCCAACCTGTCGCCGCAACTGACCGAGGCGGCGCAAGTGCTGCGCCTGAACCTCTGGCAACGCCTGCGCCGCCTGGTGCTGCCGGGCGCCGCGCCGGGGATCTTCGCCGGCCTGCGCCTGAGCCTGATCTACGCCTGGCTGGGGACCATCGGCGCGGAATATTTCATGCCGTCCAACGGCGGCATCGGCAGCCAGATGATCGGCGCCCAGCAGCTGCTGCGCATGGACCTGATCATGGCCGGCATGCTCCTGGTGGGGCTCACCGGCGCCCTGCTCAACCTTATTGGCCAACAGCTCGAAACCCGCGCCACACGCTGGAGACACGCATGAACGCACCCGCACCTTCCCCCATCGTCAGCTTCAGCCATGTGGGCAAGACCTTCGAGGTCGCCGGCGGCGAGCTGGAGGCGATCCGCGAATTCAACCTGGAGATCGCCGAGGGCGAATTCGTCGCCATCGTCGGCTCCAGCGGCTGTGGCAAGTCCACCCTGCTGCGCCTGCTGATCGGCCTGGACACGCAGTTTCGCGGCGAGATCCGCGTCGACGGCAAGGCCGTCAGCGGCATCGGCGGCGAACGCGGCATCGTGTTCCAGGAACACCGCCTGTTCCCCTGGCTGACGGTCGCGGAAAACATAGGCCTGGGCCTGGTCAACGAAGCCTTGAGCGCCAGCGAACGGCAAACCCGCATCGCCGATTTCATCGAACTGGTGGGCCTCACCGATTTCACCCGCGCCTACCCGCACCAGCTGTCCGGCGGCATGGCGCAACGAGTAGCCATCGCCCGCGGCCTGGTGGCCAGCCCGCGCATCCTGCTGCTGGACGAACCCTTCGGCGCCCTCGACGCTCTGACCCGCCAGCAGATGCAGGACGAGCTGCTGGCGATCCGCGAGCGGGCCAGGATCACCACGGTGCTGGTCACCCATGACGTCGAGGAAGCGATCTTCCTCGCCGACCGCGTGGTGGTGATGGAACCGCGCCCGGGCCGGATCAAGCGGGTGGTGGACATCGCCCTGCCCCATCCGCGCCAGCGCAGCAGTTTCGACTTCCACCAGCTGCGCGAAGAACTGCTCCACGAACTGACCAGCGACGATCACTACCAGGTGCCTTTGCCCGCCCAGATCCGTGACCTGCCACTGGCCTTTATTGCTTGCTGATAAGGAGTGAATAAATGCCGCAACGTCCCAACTTCCTGGTGATCCTCGCCGACGACCTGGGCTTTTCCGATCTCGGTGCCTTCGGCGGCGAAATCGCCACGCCAAACCTCGATGCCCTGGCCGAAGGTGGCCTGCGCCTGACCGACTTCCATACCGCGCCGACCTGCTCGCCGACCCGTTCCATGCTGCTCACCGGCACCGACCACCATATCGCCGGCATCGGCACCATGGCCGAGGCCCTGACCCCGGAACTGATCGGCAAGCCGGGCTACGAGGGCCACCTCAACGACCGCGTGGTGGCCCTGCCCGAGCTGCTGCGCGACGCCGGCTACCAGACCCTGATGAGCGGCAAATGGCACCTGGGCCTGACCGCCGAGCTGGCGCCCCATGCCCGCGGTTTCGAGCGTTCGTTCTCGCTGCTGCCCGGCGCCGCCAACCACTACGGTTTCGAGCCGACCTACGACGAACACACCCCGGGCCTGCTCAAATCCACCCCGGCGCTGTACATCGAGGACGACCGCTTCATCGACCCATTGCCCAAGGATTTCTATTCCTCCGACGCCTTCGGCGACAAGCTGCTGCAGTACCTCAAGGAGCGCGACCAGACCCGGCCGTTCTTCGCCTACCTGCCGTTTTCCGCGCCGCACTGGCCGTTGCAGGCGCCCGAGGAGGTGGTCGACAAGTACCGTGGCCGCTATGACGCCGGCCCCGAGGTGCTGCGCCTGGAGCGCCTGGAAAAGCTCAAGCAACTGGGGCTGATCGAGGCCGATGTGGAGCCGCATCCGCTGCTGGGCCTGAGCGCCGAATGGGCCGCCTTGAGCGAGCAGCAGCGGCAGGTTTCCGCGCGGGCCATGGAGGTCTACGCGGCGATGGTCGAACGCATGGACTGGAACATCGGCCGGGTGGTGGACTACCTGCGCCAGCAGGGCCAGCTGGACAACACCTTTATCCTGTTCATGTCCGATAACGGCGCCGAAGGCGCGCTGCTGGAAGCCTTCCCCAAGTTCGGCCCGCAGCTTTTGACCTACCTCAACCAGCACTACGACAACAGCCTGGACAACATCGGCCGCGCCAACTCCTACGTCTGGTACGGCCCGGCCTGGGCCCAGGTCGCCACCGCGCCGTCACGCCTGTTCAAGGCCTTCACCACCGAAGGCGGGATCCGCGTGCCGGCGCTGGTGCATTACCCGCAGTTGGCGCTCAAGGGCCGGATCAGCCATGGCTTCGGCACGGTGATGGACATCACCCCGACCATTCTCGACCTGGCCGGCGTGCGTCATCCCGGCAAGCGCTGGCGCGGCAAGGAGGTGGCGCCCTTGCGCGGCAAGTCGTGGCTGGGCTTCCTGTCCGGCGAAACCGCGCAGGTGCATGACGAACACACGGTCACCGGCTGGGAACTGTTCGGCCGCCGGGCGATTCGCCAGGGCCAGTGGAAAGCGGTGTACATCCCCGGCCCGGTGGGCCCGGCGACCTGGCAGCTGTACGACCTGAGCCAGGACCCGGGGGAGATCCACGACCTGGCGCAGCGCGAGCCGGGCAAGCTCGAGGCACTGATCGGCCATTGGCAGCAGTACGTGGATGAAACCGGGGTGATCCTCAGCGCCTCGCCGTTCCAGCCGGATTGATCCTGTAGCCGCTGCCGCAGGCTGCGATGGTCCGGGCCACGCTGGTCGTAGGACCTCCTAGGGCCTTGAGATCGCCACGGCCGTTCCGGCCGATCGCAGCCTGCGGCAGCGGCTACAAGGGGAAAATGCCGAAGGTTGTAGCGTCAGGAAAATCGCTATCGCGGGCAAGCCTCGCTCCTACAGACACCCTGTACTTGTAGGAGCGAGCTTGCTCGCGATTGGCCCTCAAATGCGATCCATCACGCCCCGACACCCCGCACCGCCTGCGCCGCCACCCGCTCCTTGCGGATAAAGCGGTTGGCCCGGCCGAAGGTGCCGAAATCGTTGAAGCGCACGCCCATCTCGGCCATCACCTTGTGCGCCACCGGCGCGGTCAGCTGGCGGATGTAGAAGGGTTCCTTGACCACGAAATGGTGGATGCCGTGGGTACTGCCGAAATTGCAGCAGAACGCCTGCAACGGCCACAGCCACCAGGGGTTGAGCACCTGGGTCTGCTGGATCACGTTGCCCGCTTCGATGTCGCCGTAGTAGTGCATGTTCGAGCTGACAAAATGCAGGCAAAAGGTGCGCAGCACATTGGGGCCGACGATCACCACCACGGCGATATCGAGCACCTGCATCACCGCCAGGGTGCTGGCCGACCACTCGATGGGCGCGCCCAGCAGCGCGGCGACGCCATTGGCGGCATGGAAGCCGAGAAACACATACCAGGCCCCCCAGTGCAGCAATGCCAGCGGCGCATACACCTTGAGGGTGCGCTTGAGGATATTGAGCTTGTGCGCCCAGGTCCTGGCGCGCAGGGTGCGGATCAACGATGACATGACATTGTCGCCAACCATCAGCAGGCGGGCGATGCCCCAGGGCTCGCCGTTGGTGATGGCGCGCTCCTCCATGTCGGCCTCGGTGCCGGACACCTTGTGGTGGTTGAGGTGCAAATGGCGGCGGATCCAAGGATTGATGGTGCTCGGCCGCGCCAGCCAGACCAGCGCCAGCATCAGGTTGTGGGGGACGCGCTGCTTGCGGAAATACATGCTGTGGATCAGGTCGTGTTCCAGCTCGTGGGTCAAGGAGGCGAAAAACGCGTTGAGCAGCAGGCAGGCCCACCAGGCCAGGTACCCGCCGATATAGAGCGCCGCCGTGCCGATCATCCCGGCCAGGGCCAAGGCCAGGATGCCCGCGCCCAGCGCGTCCTGATGCTTGAGCAGCGGGTAGCGCTCGCGCAACTCGACGCCCCTGGCCAGCACCACCTCACGAATATGCGCCGATCGTTGCTGAGCATTCAGCCGGTCGGGACTTGCAGAAGTACCGTACATGCTTCCATCCTCTGGTTATTGATGTTCGCATCCTGCCCTGCGCCCACGCGCCGGGCGCTAGCCGCGGACGCCAACCTGTTGACCGGACGCGCCAACCGCCATGACCGAACCCACTTCCCTCGCCAGCTGGACCCGCGCCCTGCGCAAGCAGCTCGATGCCCTGGGCCTCGACAGCACAGCCCTGTGCCACCAGGCCGGCCTCGACCCACAGCTGATGGACGATCCCAACGCGCGTTACCCGCTGTCGGCCACCACCCGCCTGTGGCAGCTGGCGGTGCAGGCCAGCGGCGACCCGGCCATAGGCCTGCGGGTCTCGCGCTTCGTCAGCCCGACCACCTTCCATGCCCTGGGTTATGCGCTGGTGGCCAGCGGCAGCCTGCGGGAAGTGTTCGAGCGCATCGTGCGTTATCACCAGGTGGTCAGCGACGCCCTGGAGCTGGAGCTGACCCGCACCGAGGACCGCTATCGCTTTCGCCTGAAGGTCCCCGAGGGCAATCCGGAGCCGGCGGTCGAGGCCATCGACGCCTTTGTCGCGATCTACGTGCGCACCTGCCGCAACCGCCTGGGCCGCGACTACGCACCGCTGGCGGTGTACCTGCGGCGCCCCGAGCCGGAGGACCCCAGGCAATGGCACACGGTGTTTCGCGCGCCGGTGTTTTTCGGCGCCGACGAGGATCGCCTGGAGTTCGGCCTGCACGACTTCGACAGCCACCTGGACGACGCCAACCCGGAACTGGCCGAACACAACGAGGCGGTGCTCAAGCGCACCCTGATGCAACTGCAACCATTGACCTGGGAGCGCAAGGTGCGCGGAGTGATCGAGGCCCAGCTGCCGGAAGGCGAACCTTCGGCCGAACGTGTGGCCCAGGCCCTGCACCTGAGCCTGCGCAGCCTGCAACGCCACCTGGCGGACGAGGGTTGTCGCTTCGACACCCTGCTCAACGAATGCCGGGAGAACCTCGCCCTGCTGCACCTGCGCGACCCGCAATGCTCCCTGAGCGAGATCAGCTACCTGCTGGGGTTCGCCGACGCCAGCAGCTTCAGCCGCGCGTTCAAGCGCTGGACCGGGATGACCCCGGGGCAGTTTCGGGATGGGTTGCGTTAGGCCGGGATTGGCGGAGACAGTGCCGGCCTTATCGCGAGCAAGCTCGCTCCTACATGGACAGTGCAGGTCCTTGTAGGAGCGAGCTTGCTCGCGATAGCGATCTAAAGATCAAACCCCGGCCAAGATCCGCAAGCGGTCCTCGTCGAGGATCTCGATCTCGCCGTAACCCAGCTTGAGAATGCCTTGCCCCTGCAAGCCCTTGAGGATCTGGTTGGTGGTCTGGCGCGACAGTGACAGCAGCAGCGCCAGTTGCTCCTGGGGCAGGTGCAGGACCCGCCGCGGGGTGTCGGTCTCGCCGTAGCCGCGGGCGATCATCAACAGCCGGTTGGCCACCCGCGCCGGGGCCGGCATCAGGCTCAGCTGTTCGAGGTTGATAAAGGTCAGGCGCAGTTTATGGCTCATCAACAGCGCCAGCTGCCGCCAGTATTGCGGGTGTTCGTCCAGCAGTTCGAGCAACGCCGCCTGGGGCACATTGAGCAGGCTGCACGGGCCCACGGCATAGGCGTCATGGGTGCGCGGCTGGCCGTCGAACAGGCTGATCTCACCGAACCAGTGCGGCGCCTCCACCAGGCTCAGCAGCGCCTCCTTGCCCTCCTCGCTGACCGCGCCGATGCGCACCGTGCCTTCCAGCACCGCGTACAGGCCGCAGGGCGGATCGCCACGCTGGAACAGGCGTTGGCCCGGCGCCAGCGAGCGTAAACGGGCATTGGCCAGCAGACTATTCTGTAATTGAACGGGCAAGCGGCTGAACCACTGGCCACTCATCAGGCGCTCACGCCAGACCTGCATCTTCATCGATTGCGTTATCCAAACAGGCAGCGAGCCGATTGTCGCCTAGCCGACAGAACCGGCGACCGGCGCAGGGCATGATTCGATCACCCTACAGGAGGAACAACAATGAAAAGCCTCGTCGACCATCTCAGTCAATACGCCGCCTACCACCGTGATCCGCGCAACATCGCCAGCCACTTTATCGGCATTCCGCTGATTGTGCTGGCCGTCGCCGTCCTGCTGTCGCGCCCCGCCTGGCCGGTCGCCGGGCTGTGGCTGTCGCCAGCGTTGCTGCTGGCGCTGGCGTCGTGCGGGTTCTACCTGCGCCTGGAACTGCGCCTGGGCCTGCTGATGACGCTGCTGATGGGGCTGTCGGTGTGGGCCGGCCATGGGCTGGCGCAACAAAGCACCCTGGTCTGGCTGGCCAGCGGGGTGGGCATGTTCGTGATCGGCTGGGTGATCCAGTTCGTCGGCCATTACTACGAAGGGCGCAAGCCGGCCTTTGTCGATGACGTCTCGGGGCTGATCGTCGGGCCGTTGTTCGTGGTAGCGGAGCTGGCGTTTCTGCTGGGGCTGCGCCAGGCGCTCAAGCATGAGATCGAGGCGCGGGCGGGAGGGGTGCGGGTCAATCCGAAGCGTGCCGCTGTTTGAAATGGCTATCGCGAGCAAGCTCGCTCCTACAAGGGATGGGGTTGACCATAAGTTCATGGGTCATCCCCGGATCATTGTAGGAGCGAGCTTGCTCGCGATGCTTTCGGCTTTTAGATATTGGCGACTTTCTGCCAGACCTTGGGCTTGAAGAACAGCGTCTCGCCCTTGGCCAGCCCGACCAGGCTGTCATGGTCTTTCACCACTTCGGCCTCGATCAGTTCGCTCTGCCCTTCGACCTTCAAGGTCACCCGGGTGGTGGCGCCCAGCGGACGGATATCGCGCACTTCGGCGGCGTGGTGATCGGCCAGTTCGGAGCGTGACAGCGACACTTCGTGCGGGCGGAACAGCACATGGTGGTCCTCGCCCAGGTGCAGGCGGTTGGAGTCACCGAGGAAGTGGTAGACGAAGTCGCTGGCCGGGTTCTCGTACACCTCGCCCGGCGAGCCGATCTGCTCGATCACGCCCTTGTTCATCACCACGATACGGTCCGCCACTTCCATGGCTTCTTCCTGGTCGTGGGTGACGAATACCGAGGTCAGGTTGATGTCTTCGTGCAGCCGCGCCAGCCAGCGCCGCAGCTCCTTGCGCACCTTGGCATCCAGGGCGCCGAAGGGTTCGTCCAGCAGCAGCACTTTCGGCTCCACCGCCAGGGCGCGGGCCAGGGCGATCCGCTGGCGCTGGCCACCGGACAGCTGTTCCGGGTAGCGGTCGGCGAGCCAGTCCAGTTGCACCATGTTCAACAGCTCATGGACCTTCTCAGCGATCTTGCTTTCGCTCGGGCGCTGGTTTTTCGGCTTCATGCGCAGGCCGAAGGCAACGTTGTCGAACACGCTCATATGGCGGAACAGCGCGTAGTGCTGGAACACGAAACCGACGTTGCGATCGCGCACGTCGTGGCCGGAGACGTCCTCGCCGTGGAACACGATGCTGCCGGCGTCCGGGGTTTCCAGGCCGGCGATGATCCGCAGCAGGGTGGTCTTGCCGCAGCCGGACGGGCCCAGCAGCGCCACCAGCTCGCCACTCTGGATGTCCAGGTTGATGCTGTTCAGGGCCTTGAAGGCGTTGAAATTCTTGCTGACGTTACGGACTTCGATCGACATGATTCATTCCTCCGCGGCGCTGGCGCGCAGGCGGTTGATACGGTTTTCGCTCCACTGCTTGAGCAGCAGGATGAAGAGCGCCAGGATCAGCAACAGGCTCGCGACGGCGAACGCGGCGACGTGGTTGTATTCGTTGTAGAGGATCTCGACGTGCAGCGGCAGGGTGTTGGTCACCCCGCGAATGTGCCCGGAAACCACCGACACCGCGCCGAACTCACCCATGGCCCGAGCGGTGCAGAGCACCACGCCGTAGATCAGGCCCCACTTGATGTTCGGCACGGTCACATGCCAGAACATCTGCCAGCCGTTGGCCCCCAGCAGCCGCGCGGCTTCCTCTTCCTGGGTGCCCTGCTCCTGCATCAGCGGGATCAGCTCACGGGCGACGAAGGGCACGGTGACGAAGATGGTCGCCAGGACGATGCCCGGCAGGGCGAACACGATCTGGATGTCGTGATCCTGCAGCCACGGTCCGAACAGGCCCTGGGCGCCGAACATCAGCACATAGACCAGGCCGGCGATCACCGGCGAGACCGAGAACGGCAAATCGATCAGGGTCACCAGGATGCTCTTGCCGCGGAAGGTGTATTTGCTCACGCACCAGGCGGCGCTGACGCCGAACACCAGGTTCAGCGGCACCGAGATCAGCACGGCAATCACCGTCAGCTTCAGGGCCGACAGCGCGTCCGGCTCGAAGATCGCGGCGAAGAACGCACCGAGGCCGAGCTTGAGCCCCTGGGACACCACGATGAACAGCGGCAGTAGCAGGAACAGGGCGAAGATCAGCCAGCCGAGGCCGATCAGGATGCGCCGCGAGGTGGCGCTGCCACGACGGTCGGCGTTGGCCGAAGAGGCTGCGGAAATGGACGATTGGGACATGGTTCGCGCCTCCTTAAGGTCGTTCGATGCGCCGCTGCAGCAGGTTGATCAGCAGCAACAGGACAAAGGAAACCACCAGCATCAACACGCCGATGGAGGTCGCGCCGGTGTAATCGTACTGGTCGAGCTTGACCATGATCAGCAGCGGCAGGATTTCGGTTTTCATCGGCATGTTGCCGGCGATGAAGATCACCGAGCCGTATTCGCCGACGCCCCGGGCAAAGGCCAGGGCGAAGCCGGTCAGCCAGGCCGGCAGCAGCGCCGGTACCAGGATGTGGCGGAACACCTGCCAGGGCTTGGCGCCGAGGCAGGCGGCGGCTTCTTCGACCTCACGGGGAATGTCGGCCAGCACCGGCTGCACGGTGCGCACCACGAACGGCAGGGTGACGAAGGTCAGCGCCAGGGTGATGCCCAGCGGGGTATAGGCGATCTTGAACCCCAGGTCGGTGGCGAACTGGCCGACCAGGCCGGTCGGCGCGTACAGCGCGGTCAGCGCGATACCGGCCACGGCGGTGGGCAGGGCGAACGGCAGGTCGATCATCGCATCGATGATCTTGCGTCCGGGAAAGCTGTAGCGCACCAGCACCCAGGCCAGCAGCGTGCCGATCACGCCATTGATGATCGCCGCGTACAGCGCCGTGCCGAAGCTCAGCTTGAGCGCGGCGAGGACCCGCGGCGCCGAGACAATGGCCCAGAACTGATCCCAGGTGAGTTGGGCGGCATGCACGAACATCGCCGCCAGGGGTATGAGCACAATCAGGCTGAGGTACACCAAGGTGTAGCCCAGCGTCAGCCCGAAGCCGGGTATGACGGGGGAGATACGACGCGACATAAAAGTCCTTGGTTAGCGGGTAGATACTATTGTAGGAGCGAGCTTGCTCGCGAAGAACTCAAGGGCACCGCGCTCAATCAGAATGTACGCGTTATCGTTGACGATCTTCGCGAGCAAGCTCGCTCCTACAGGTAGTGTTGCTTACTGCGCCTGGTAGATCTGGTCGAACACCCCGCCATCGTTGAAGAATTTCGGCTGGGCAGTTTTCCAGCCGCCGAAGTCCTTGTCGATGGTCACCAGGTCCAGTTTGGGGAACTGCTGAGCGTATTTGGCCGCGACGTCCTTGTCCCGCGGACGATAGAAGTTCTTCGCCGCGATCTCCTGGCCAGCCGGGCTGTACAGGTGCTTGAGGTAGGCCTCGGCGATCTCGGTGTTGCCCTTTTTCTCGGCGTTCTTGTCCACCACCGCCACGGGCGGCTCGGCGAGGATCGACAGCGAAGGCACCACGATGTCGAACTTGTCGGCGCCGCCGTCTTCCTTCAATGCCAGGAAGGCTTCGTTTTCCCAGGCCAGCAACACGTCGCCCTGACCGTTGTTGACGAAGGTGATGGTCGAGCCGCGGGCGCCGGTATCCAGCACCGGTACGTGCTTGAACAACTCCTTCACGTATTCCTGGGCACGGGCTTCGCTGCCACCGGCTTTCAGGCCATAGGCCCAGGCGGCGAGGAAGTTCCAGCGGGCGCCGCCGGAGGTTTTCGGGTTCGGCGTGATCACCGACACGTCTTTCTTGATCAGGTCGCCCCAGTCCTTGATGCCCTTGGGGTTGCCCTTGCGCACCAGGAACACGATGGTCGAGGTGTAGGGTGTGCTCGCATCCGGCAGGCGTGTTTGCCAGTCGGCCGGCAGGGTCTTGCCGAGCTTGGCGATTTCATCGATGTCGCCGGCCAGCGCCAGGGTCACCACGTCGGCGCGCAGGCCGTCGATCACCGCGCGGCCCTGTTTGCCCGAGCCGCCGTGGGATTGCTGGATCTTGACGTTGTCGCCCGGGTGTTCCTTTTTCCAGAAGCTTGTGAATTCGCTGTTGTAGTCCTGGTACAGCTCGCGGGTCGGGTCGTACGACACGTTGAGCAACTCGTAATCCTTGGCAACGGCGGAACCGGCAAAAACGGCGCTGGCGAGGGCGGCCAGGGCATAACGGCGAATCGACGACATGATGGAGCTCCCGAAATTTTTTAATGTGCTGGCATTTTTCTTATGGCGAATCAGGCCCGCATTCGTGGGCGAACGCTGGGGTTCAGGCTGGGGGTCATGGATGACGCCCTCCGGTGGTCCAGTCGGGCCTCTCGTGGCGAGAGGTGGTGCGAAATTCAGCTTGGCTTGTTGCCGGGGTTTTGCAGGCGGAATTTTTCCTTGCGTTCGATCTGCACGACCTGGGCGTTGTGCACGGTGATTTCCACCGCGCCGAAACGCAGGTCGCGCAATGCGCTTTGAATCTCGCGCAAGATGGTTTGTTCGTCCTGGCCGTCAACGCTACGAAGAGATGCGCTCATGGTGTTGCTCCTGAATGAGATGTGCCTGGCAGTGGCGGCACTGCTTGCGGCGTGAGGGCAATAGTAGATAGGCGCAGATATTCTTAAAAATACTATTTAAGAATGTTTATATAACCAGAAGAAATTATTTGAATTGACGCGAGGTTGCGTCTCTTCAGGCGGCAGAAAACCTTGTAGCCGCTGCCGCAGGCTGCGATAGGACCGCAGGTCCTCCTGCGTCCTTGCGAGCGCCACGGCCGTTCCGGCCGATCGCGGCCTGCGGCAGCGGCTACAGGGTGGAATCGATGCAAGCCTGGCAATCAGTGGATCTGCGGCACCCGCCCCCATTCCAGTTGCGCCGCCGGCACCGGGCGGCCGAACCAGTAGCCCTGGCCCAGGTCGCAGCCCTGGTCGAGGAGGAAGCGCGCCTGCTCCACCTGTTCGATGCCTTCGGCGTGCACCTGCATGCCCATGCTCTGGGCCAGGGCGATGATCACCCGGGAGATCGCCGCGTCGTCTTCGTCCCCCGGCAGGCCAGCGACAAAACCCTGGTCGATCTTCAGCTTCTGCACCGGCAGGCGCTTGAGCCGCAACAGCGAGGAATAACCGGTGCCGAAGTCGTCGATGGCCAGGCGCAGCCCCAGTTCGCGCAGGCGGTGCATCTGCTCCAGGGCGACTTCCGGGTCTTCCATCACCGCGCTTTCGGTGACTTCCAGCTCCAGGTAGGCCGGGTCCAGGCCGGTGTCGTGCAACACCTGGGCCACCTGCTGGTACAGCTCGCGGCGGGCGAACAGGCGGCTGGAGACATTCACCGCGACGAACGACAACGCCATGCCCTCCGCCTGCCATTGGCACATCTGCCGACAGGCCTGCTGCATGACCCAGGCATCGATCTCGGCGATCAGCCCGGCGCGCTCGGCAATCGGAATGAACTCGCCAGGCGGTACCAGGCCGCGCTGCGGATGCTCCCAGCGCACCAGCGCCTCGACCCCGACCAGGCGGCTGCTGGCAAGGTCGTGCACTGGCTGGTAGAACACCCGCAGCTCCTGCTGCTCCAGGGCGCGGCGCAATTCGAAGGCAATTTCCACCCGTTGCTGGGCGTGGGCCGTCAGTTCCTCGGTGTACAGCGCGTAACTGTCGCGTCCGGCGCTCTTGGCCTTGAACAGCGCCGTGTCGGCATTGCGCAGCAGTTGCTCGGCGCTCAGGGCATCGCTGGGAAACAGGCTGATGCCGATGCTGGCATTGATGAACAGCTGGTTCTCGTCCATCAGGAAAGGCTGCTTCACCCCATCGATGATGCGCTGCGCCAGCACCGCGGCCTGCCCTGGCTGCGCGCAGCTCTCGACCAGCACCGCGAACTCGTCGCCGCCCAGCCGCGCCAGGGTGATGCCCGGGCCGAACATGCCTTGCAGGCGCTGGGCCACGGCCTTGAGCAGGCGGTCGCCGACAGTGTGCCCAAGGCTGTCGTTGATCATCTTGAAGTGGTCCAGGTCGACCATCAGCAACGCGCAGCAGCGCTTGTGGATTTGCGCCGACGCCAGGGCCTGCTCGGCGCGGTCGGTGAACAGCAAGCGATTGGGCAGGTCGGTCAGCGGATCGTGGTGCGCCAGGTGGGCCAGTTCGTGTTCGGAATCCTTGATCGCGCTGATGTCGGAAAACACCGCGACATAGTGGCTGAGCTGGCCGTCGTCATCGCGGATAGCGCGGATGGTCTGCCACTGCGGGTAGATCTCGCCGCATTTGCGCCGGTTCCAGATTTCGCCGCTCCACTCGCCCGTGGCGTTCAGCGAATCGAACATGGCCTGGTAGAAATCCGCCGTGTGATGCCCGGACTTGAACAGGCTCGGCTGGCGGCCCAGCACCTCGTCGCGCTGATAGCCGGTGATCTCGATGAACGCGCGGTTGACGTGGACGATCTGGCCCCGGCGGTCGCTGACCAGCACCCCTTCGCGGGTGCAATCGAACACGGCGGCCGCCTGGCGCAGACGCTCGCGGTCCTCGCGCTGGTGATGCCGCCAGGAGTCGGCGCCCAGCAAACGCAACAGACGGCCCCGCGCGATGAAGATCAGGACCGCGCTGACCAGGGCCCAGAGATACCCGTTGATCAGTTGCCAGCGCGCCAGATCGTTCGACTCATCGAAGAAACTGCTCAATAAATGACCACTGAACTGCAACCACAACACAGACAACAAGAGGTAGAGCAGGGCTGCGCGCAAAGCGTCGCGAGAAGAAACCGACATAAGGTCGTCAATGTCCTTACGAAAAGCTTGGAATTATAGAGGAAGAAACATCTCGCCACTCTTATCTGAAAGGGCGACTGGTTTTCTCTGTGGGCTCGGTGATAATGCGACTGCTGTTTTTTCTTTATCGAGGGCCCTACAGCCTATGTGGTACGAAGGTTTTCTTGGCTTGTCGGCCTGGCAACTGGTGGCAGTCACCCTGTTAATGACTCACGTGACCATCGTTGGCGTCACGGTTTACCTGCATCGCTATTCAGCCCACCGCTCCCTGGAGCTCAATGCCGGCCTGAAACATTTCTTCCGCTTCTGGCTGTGGCTGACCACGGCGCAGAACACCCGCGAGTGGACCGCCATCCACCGCAAGCACCACGCCAAATGCGAGACCGAGGATGACCCCCACAGCCCGGTGATCAAGGGCCTGTCCACGGTGCTGCGCAAAGGCGCCGAGTTGTACCGCGAAGAGGCAAAAAACCCGGAAACCCTGCGCATCTACGGCAAGAACTGCCCGGACGACTGGATCGAACGCAATCTCTACTCGCGCTACAAGCTGGGCGGCGTGGCGCTGATGGCGGTGATCGACCTGCTGCTGTTCGGCACCATCGGCATCACCATCTGGGCGATCCAGATGATGTGGATCCCGGTCTGGGCCGCCGGCGTGATCAACGGCCTGGGCCACGCGGTCGGCTATCGCAACTTCGAATGCCGCGACGCGGCCACCAACCTGGTGCCCTGGGGCATCCTGGTCGGCGGCGAAGAGCTGCACAACAACCATCACACCTACCCCAACTCGGCCAAGCTGTCGGTGAAGAAGTGGGAGTTCGACCTGGGCTGGGCCTGGATCAAGGTCTTCAGCTTCCTGCGCCTGGCCAGGGTGCAGCGGGTCGCGCCGATCGCCCACCGGGTCGAAGGCAAGGGCCACCTGGACATGGACACGGCGATGGCGATCCTCAACAACCGTTTCCAGATCATGGCCCAGTACCGCAAGCTGGTGATCGCGCCGCTGGTCAAGCAGGAGCTGGACAAGGTCGATCACTCGGTGCGCCACCAGTTCCATCGCGCCAAGCGCCTGCTGTCGCGCGAGACCAGCCTGCTGGAAGAGCGCCACCATGCGCGTATCCAGAACATGCTGGAGCACAGCCAGGCCCTGAAAGTGATCTACGAAAAACGCCTGGCGCTGCAGCAGATCTGGGCCAAGACCAGCTCCAACGGCCACGACATGCTGGCGGCGATCAAGGACTGGGTCCACGAAGCCGAGGCCAGCGGGATCCAATCGCTGCGTGACTTTGCCAGCCAGTTGAAAACCTACTCGCTGCGCCCCGCCACCGCCTGACGCTGGCCGTTCACCCGCCATGGCGAGCCCGGCTGCCGTGGCGGGTGGGCTTCGCAGCCCACCCCGCCCCATGAGTTCCAGCCCGTCATCCGCGCCACCGTGACCGCCCAGCGGCTGTCGGCTCCCAGACCGCGGCAAACGGGAACTTCGCCGCCAATCCCCTATCTCAAGCAACACTTCGCCATCCAGGCGGGCTTTCCGTGGCCGCTTCGTTTCCCGAGCGGCGTGCGCTTTGAGATCGGTGCCGATGGTCAACAAGAACCCACAACTCCCATCCGCTTTTCCCCAGTGGCCCGAGGCCGCGCAAACCTTGATGGCGCTGATGCATGCCCAGGGCGAGGTCGCCCGGCTGACAGAACGCGAACAGCTGTTCAGCTCGTTGCTGGTCAGCGTCAATGCCGTGCTCTGGGCCTTCGACTGGGAAGCCCGCCAGGTGCTTTACGTCAGCCCGGCGTATGAACGCATTTTCGGCCGCTCCGCCGGCCTGCTGCTGGCCGACGCCAACGAATGGCGCGACAGTGTCTACCCCGACGACCTCGAATACGCCGAGCGGACCCTGGCCCAGGTGCTGGAAAAAGGCGCGGTGGAAGACCGCGAATACCGCATCATCGATGCCCAGGGCCAGGTCCGCTGGCTCAGCGACAAGTGCTTCATCAATCGCAATGCCGCCCCCGGGGACCGGGTGATCATCGTCGGCCTGGCCGAGGACATCACCGAGAAAAAGCACCTGGAAACCGAGCTGCAACGCCTGGCCACCACCGACGTGCTGACCCAGAGCAGCAACCGCCGGCACTTCTTCGAATGCGCCAACCGCGAATTCGAGCAGGCGCGCCAGCAAGGCACGCCGCTGGCCTTCCTGTTGCTGGATATCGATGACTTCAAGGTGGTCAACGACACCTACGGCCACCCCGAGGGCGATAACGTCCTGCAACGCATCGCCGAGACCGGCCGCGCGACCCTGCGCCGTGGCGATCTGTTCGGGCGTATCGGCGGCGAGGAATTCGCCGCCCTTTTCCCCGGCTGCGCCCCGGACATGGCGCGCCAGGTTGCCGAACGCCTGCAACGGGAAATCCAGCGCCTGACCTTCAGCCATGGCGAGGAGCAGTTCAGCATCACCGTCAGCCAGGGCCTGACCAGCCTCACCGCCGACGACGAAAACCTCGACAGCCTCTTCGCCCGCGCCGACGCGGCGATGTACGAAGCCAAGCGCCAGGGCAAGAACCGGATCGTTTCGGGGTAGCTCGCAACTGCAACCCACCGTAGCCGCTGCCGAGCCCGCGAGGCTGCGATCGATGGCGTAGCTATCGCCAAGCAGGCTCCGCGTTACATCAGGTACACCGCGTGCGCTAGTTTTGCGGCGGCTGCGCCGCCGATCGCAGCCTCGCTGGCTCGGCAGCGGCTACGAGGTACGGGGGGTTCATGAATTGGCCAAACGCAATAAGAGCTGCGAAAAGAGGTACTGCGAAAGCTCAGCACCTCAGCCGGCTGCGCACCTGTAGCCGCTGCCGAGCAACGCGAGGCTGCGAACGATGGCGCAGCTATCGCCAAGCAGGCTCCGCGTTACATCAGGTACACCGCGTGGGCTGGTTTTGCGGCGGCTGCGCCGCCGATCACAGCCTCGCAGGCTCGGCAGCGGCTACGAGGTACGGGGGGTTCATGAATTGGCCAAACGCAATAAGAGCTGCGAAAAGAGGTACTGCGAAAGCTCAGCACCTCAGCCGGCTGCGCACCTGTAGCCGCTGCCGAGCAACGCGAGGCTGCGAACGATGGCGCAGCTATCGCCAAGCAGGCTCCGCGTTACATCAGGTACACCGCGTGCGCTGGTTTTGCGGCGGCTGCGCCGCCGATCGCAGCCTCGCAGGCTCGGCAGCGGCTACGGGATTGCGCGGTGTCCTCACGCTTCTCGCGTATCGGTTTTACGCAGGCGAACCAGCTCCGGCAGGCCGATCTTGAGCAGGCGCGCGGTCTTGCTGTCGGCCAGTTCTTCGAGGCCCTCGGATGGCCGCAGGCGGGCGAGCTGGGCGGAGAGGTTCATCACCAGGGCCTCGCGGGAATAAACCCCGCCACCGAGCTGGTAGGCCGAGGCAATCAGCTCGCGCAGCTCCAGCGGCAGGCGCCAGCGGGTACGCAAGGCCGAACCATAGGCCGCGCCGAACTGTGCCAGGGCATCGCCGATCTCTTCCATGTCGTCCAGCGCGCCACCGGCCTGTTTCCACTCTTGCAGGCAACGCAGCAGCGCCAGATCCCCCAGGCGATGCAGCAGGCCGGCGCAATAGCAGCGCTCCTGGTCCAGGTCCAGCAAGCGGGCCAGGGTCCGGCCGTATTCCGCGGTGTGCAGCGACAGCTCCCAGTAACGCTCGGCGTAATCGCCCAGGGCCGGATCGCTCAGGCGCGCGCTGCGCTTGAGCGCCAGGCCGAGAATCAGGTTCATGCTCTGCCCGGTACCCAGCCGGTGGAGGGCCTGGGCCAGGGTCTGCACGGCGCTGCCATGGTGCTGGGCGGCGCTGTTGGCCGCGGCGATCAGCACCGCGTTGATCTGCGGGTCGGTACGCACCTCTTCTTCCAGCAGCTTGAGGTCGAGACCGTTGGGGTTGAGGCTGCGCTTCACCGCCAGCTGCACATCGGCGAGCAACGGCGCGCCGTCGGCCAGCTCGCGGCGGCGCTCGAGAAAAGTCCACAGGGTCATGCCCGGCGCCAGGGTCGGCACCTCGCACGACACTTCCTGGCCGGGGTCCAGCAGCAGGTCCTGCAGGCGCTGGGTCAGGCCTTCCATGTTCAGCGGCTTGGTCAGGTAGGCCGTCGGCGCCAGCGGCAGGGCTTCGCGCACGCTGGCACTGTCGTTGCGGCTGCTCATGAGGATGAACGGCAGCACCGGGTTGCGCTTGCGCTGGCGCACGCTGCGCAGCAGGCCCAGGCCGTCGACGCCGGGCAACTCCCAGTCGGCGATCACCAGGTCATAGGGGTTTTCGGCCAGCAGTTGCAGGGCTTCCTGACCGTCGGCGCATACATCCAGCCGCGCGTCGCAACGTACATTCAACAACACCTGCTTGAGCAAATCGCGCGACCAAGGGTCCGCCTCGGCAATCAACACTCGCGGTACAGCGGGTAAATCCACAGCAGTCATGCAGCACGCTCCCTGGGCAATCCCTTGCACCTTAGTCAATGCCGAGGCTTGCATACAACGCAAATGCACTGCGCAGCCTCGTTCGGCACAAAAAAACCCGCCGAAGCGGGTCTTTTTGTCGATCGGGTCACAGGCGGGATCAGAGCTCGGAGAAGCACTCTTCGATGATCGCCAGGCCCTTGTCCAGCTGCTCGTCCGGCGAGGTCAGCGGAACCAGCACGCGCAGGACGTTGCCGTAGGTGCCGCAGGACAGCAGGATCAGGCCCTTGTCGCGCGCCTTGGCAACAACCTGTGCCACGGCGGCCGCGTTCGGCTTGTGGCTGTCGCCGTTCTCGAACAGCTCGACCGCGATCATCGCGCCCAGGGCACGCACGTCGCCGATTACCGGGTACTTGGCCTGGATGGCCTTGAGGCCGGTCACCAGACGCTCGCCGACCGCCTTGCAACGGTCCAGCAGGTGCTCTTCCTCGAACACGTCCATCACGGCCAGGGCCGCGGCGCAGGCGATCGGGCTACCGGCGTAGGTGCCGCCCAGGCCGCCTGGAGCGATGGCGTCCATGTATTCGGCCTTGCCGCAGACACCGGCCAGCGGGAAGCCGCCAGCGATGGACTTGGCGAAGGTGGTCAGGTCGGCGGCAACGCCCATCTGTTCCATGGCGAAGAAGGTGCCGGTACGGCCAGCGCCGGTCTGCACTTCGTCGGCGATCAGCAGGATGCCGTGCTGGTCGCACAGGGCGCGCAGGCGCTTCATGAACTCTTTAGGCGCGACGTAGAAACCGCCTTCGCCCTGCACCGGCTCGATGATGATCGCGGCGATGTCACGTGGCTCGGCATCGTTCTTGAAGATGCGCTCGATACTGGCGATCGAATCGTCGATGCTCACACCGTGCAGCTCGTTCGGGTACAGCGCGCGGAAGATGCCGCCTGGCATCAGGCCCATGCCGGCCGAGTAAGGCACGACCTTGCCGGTCAGGCCCAGGGTCATCATGGTGCGGCCGTGGTAGGCGCCGGTGAAGGCGATCACGCCGGCGCGGCCAGTGGCGGCACGGGCGATCTTCACCGAGTTTTCCACGGCTTCGGAACCGGTGGTCACCAGCAGGGTTTTCTTGGCGAAATCACCCGGCACCTTGGCGTTCACTTTTTCGCACAGTTCCACGTAAGGCTCGTAGGCCAGGACCTGGAAGCAGGTGTGGGTCAGCTTGTTCAGCTGCTCGGTCACCGCGGCGACGACTTTCGGGTGCAGGTGGCCGGTGTTGAGTACGGCGATACCGCCGGCGAAGTCGATGAACTCGCGACCTTCAACGTCGGTTACCGTGGCGTTCTTCGCGGAGTCGGCGAAGATCGGGTGAATCTGGCCAACACCGCGCGGTACGGCGGCTTCACGGCGTTTCATCAGGGATGCGTTGGTCTTGCTCATAGTGTCCTCATTCGCCGCTCATCGGTCGGCGTGGTTCAAGGATGACGTGGCGGGAAGGCAACCGCGGCAGCATGCGATGATCGACTGCCCCGGCTATCCCGGCCACTAACTGAAAGATCGTTTAAAGCGACGCCAGGGGACAGCGCTCTCGTGCCCCTGGCGTTTAAAACCATGCCTTGGCGCGGGTATCAGATGCCCAGGCAGAGGTATTTGATTTCCAGGTAATCCTCGATGCCGTACTTGGAACCTTCACGGCCCAGGCCCGAGGCCTTGATACCGCCGAACGGCGCGACTTCGTTGGAGATCAACCCGGTGTTGACGCCGACCATGCCGTATTCCAGGGCTTCGGCCACACGGAACACACGGCCCAGGTCACGAGCGTAGAAGTACGAGGCTAGGCCGAACTCGGTGTCGTTGGACATCGCGATCACTTCGGCTTCGTCCTTGAAACGGAACAGCGGCGCCAGCGGACCGAAGGTTTCTTCCTTGGCCACGGCCGCGTCTTTCGACACGTTGACCAGGATGGTCGGCTCGAAGAAGTTGCCTTCCATCGGCTTGCCACCGGCCAGCAGGGTCGCGCCTTTGCCCAGGGCGTCGGCGATGTGTTCCTGGACCTTGGCCACGGCTTTTTCGTCGATCAGAGGACCGGTGGTGGTGCCTTCTTCCAGGCCGTTGCCGATCTTCAGCTTGGCCACCGCGACTTTCAGCTTCTCGGCGAAGGCGTCGTAGACCGAATCCTGGATATACAGGCGGTTGGCGCAGACGCAGGTCTGGCCGTTGTTGCGGTACTTGGAGATGATCGCGCCTTCGACGGCCTTATCCAGGTCCGCGTCGTCGAACACGATAAAGGGCGCGTTGCCGCCCAGCTCCAGGGAGACTTTCTTGATGTCCTTGGCGCATTCGGCCATCAGCTGGCGACCGATTTCGGTCGAGCCGGTGAAGGACAGCTTGCGCACGATCGGGTTGCTGGTCAGCTCGCCGCCGATGTCGCCGGCGCTGCCGGTGACCACGCTCAGCACGCCTTTCGGAATGCCCGCGCGGTGCGCCAGTTCGACCAGGGCCAGGGCCGAGAACGGCGTCTGCGAGGCCGGCTTGATCACCATGGTGCAACCAGCGGCCAGGGCCGGGCCGGCTTTACGGGTGATCATCGCCGCCGGGAAGTTCCACGGGGTGATGGCCGCGGTCACGCCGATCGGCTGCTTGATCACGATCAGGCGCTTGTCCGGCTGGTGGCCGGGAATCACGTCGCCGTAGATGCGCTTGGCTTCTTCGGCGAACCATTCGATGAAGGAGGCGGCGTAAGCGATTTCGCCCTTGGCTTCGGCCAGTGGCTTGCCCTGCTCCAGGGTCATCAGGCGACCGAGGTCGTCCTGGTTTTCGATCAGCAGCTCATACCAGCGACGCAGCTTGGTCGCCCGCTCCTTGGCGGTCAGCGCGCGCCAGGCCGGCAGGGCCTTGTCGGCGGCTTCGATGGCACGACGGGTTTCGGCAGCGCCCATCTTCGGCACGGTGCCGAGGATTTCGCCCGTGGCCGGGTTGTTCACTTTGATGGTCTGGCCGTTATCCGCGTCGACCCAAGCCCCATCGATGAAGGCTTGCTGGCGGAACAACTGGGCGTCTTTAAGCTGCATGTCGGTTTCCTTAACAGCACCGCGCGGGGCGGAGCGAATTGTGATTGTTGAAAGGCGCCTTGACAGGCTGCCGTCAGGAAAAACTGTTACCGGGCTCAAGCACAGAAATAGCGCCTGTCAGAATAGACGGGCGGATCGGCTCTCAGACAAGAGCGTTTGAAATCTCAAACGAATCCTAGGGTCAACCAGGGGACAGGGCAATAGGCTGTTCGAAAAAAAGAACGAAAACGCCGCTTTGGCAGAATCTTTCGGATCAACGACACCGCCCCGGCGATTGCCCCCTCTGTAGGAGCGAGCTTGCTCGCGATGGCGGCCTGGCGGCCGACATGGGTGTCGAATGGGCGTTCTTTATCGCGAGCAAGCTCGCTCCTACAGGGGGTTGGGCGTGCCAAACGCAAAAAACCCCGCAGCCCATAAGGCTGCGGGGTTGTTCCAGGGCCAGGCCTTAGGTGAACGACTTGAGGATCGTCAGCAAGCTGGCGAGGTTGTCGCCGACACCGCCCTGGGCCATTTTTTCGGTGGCCGCCGCGCCTGCGGTGGTGTTGACGCTGTAGATCTGCATCACGCCCTGATTGGTCGCCGCCTGGGCCAGGGTGTTTTGCTGTTGCTGGGCCGAGACCGAGTTCTGGAACAGGATCGCTACGGATTGCCCCAGGGACTGGTAGATGGTGCCCATCGACATGGCCGGCGCTTCGGCCACGACCTTGACGTTGGTCTGGGTCACGGCGTCGGTGATTTGCGGACTGACTGTACTCATAGGTGAAACTCCTTAATTAAGAAAGAACAACTTCCGTTAGCGCTCGCCCGATCAAGGGTTGAACGATTTGAGGACTGTCAGCAGGCTGGTCAGGTTGTCGGCCACGCCGCCCTGGGCGACTTTTTCGGTCGCCGCCGCGCCCGCGGTGGTATCGACGCTGTAGATCTGCATCACGCCCTGGTTGGTGGCGGCCTGGGCCAGGGTATTTTGCTGCTGCTGGGCGGAAACAGCGTTCTGGAACAGAATCGCCGTGGCCTGGCCCATGGACTGGTAGATGGTGCTCATCGCCATCGCTGGGGATTCGGCCACCACTTTGACGTTGGTCTGGGTGACCGCGTCGGTAATTTGCTCGTTGACTAATGGCATGGTTCAACTTCCTTTGTTTAGTACACGGCGGGTTCCGTGTTAACCAATGAACGTGGCAAAACACAGGCTGTGAACGAGCAAATGCTCAATGGTCCTGCGGCGCGTCGCCTGCCTGGTCGATACGGGAAAGCACCGCCTCGACCTGCTGCACCAGCCCCAGCATCCGCGCTTGCACGGCTTCCTCGACGGTCTGGCGGATCAGTTGGTTCTGCGCGCTGCTGAGCATCCGCACAGGCTCCTCCGGCGCATCGATAACCGTCGCCTGTTGCTTGGCCGCCAGCCACTGGCGGATCACCGCTTCACGTTGCTGGGGACTGCCCAGCAGGCTGCTTTCGCTGACCCTGGCCTGCTCCATCAAGTCGCGGGTGCGTTGTCTCTCGCTCTCGATCAAATGCTGGGTCTGGTTGAGCACCCGCTCCATGACACCCGTGCGCGGCTCGCTGCGCATCCAGGCTTCGAGAATCTGCTTTTCGCCCGGGGACAGGCTCAGGTTGAGCGCATCGGCCAATTGATAAAGACTCGCTAGCGAGTCGGAATTTTCCTGGGGCATCTCGGCCTCCTCCTTGCTCATTAAAGAACGTGCTGCTGCCCAGTCCCGGAGGGCTCCGGGACCGGGTGTTCATGACGCCAGGACGGCGTGAATCAGGACGGCGGCGCGCCGCGATTGGCCAGGGTGTTGCTGTACTTGGCGATGCTCTCGTCGATCTTGTCGATGGCAATACCCGCCGCTGTCGCCTCCAGGGCGCCGGCGGCCGCGGCAACGGCGGCGGCCGCCCCCACCAGCAGATCGGTGGCCAGGGCGCCCAAGGCGTCCTCGGCGGCTTTTTCGGGATGGTTTTCGACGATGTTTTTCGTCATCTGCTCGAGCAATACCGCCTGGGCCGCCAGCGCCAGCTTGCTGACCCCGTCGAAATAACCCGCCGCCGATTGCGCGACCAGGCCGGCGGCCTGGCTGATCATCATGTCCGGGGCAATGGCGATCTGCGCCGGGGCATAGCTGAAGGTCTGCGCGTTGGTGAACTGCACCGCCTCGACGATCTGGCTGTTCAGCGCATCGGTGCTGCCGGTCGGCGGCGCCGCGACCTGGACCATCATGTAGTCGTTCATGCGGTCCATCACCGTGCGCGGCGACTTGCTGGGAGTACTCGGTGGCGGGGAGTCGCCCGCTGGGGTGGGATCGGCAACCTGGGGCCCCGCAGCCCTAGGCTCGGCGGCTTCGGAATTGCGCGGTTTGGGATTGCGCGGCTCGGTATCGCTTGGCTTGGGATCGGCCGCCTCGGGGTCGGTCGCCGACGTGGCGTCAGTCTCCGGCTCGACGGCGGCGGCAGGTTTTTTCTTGAACCAGAACATGAGGCATCTCCCCAGGCGTCAAGGCTTCTCGCCGATCTGCATGATCAGCGACACCGCCTTGGAGATCACCGCATTGGAGATCTGATTCAACGCCTGCTGGCTGTTGACCGCGTTCTGCAGGGACAGCCCCGCCGAATGGCTGGCCACCTGGTACAGCGAGGCAATGGCCTGGGCCGGCGCCTCGGCCACCACCTTGACGTTGGTTTGCGTTACAGCGTCGGTAATCTGGCTGTTGACCTCTGGCATACATCTCTCCTTGATGGAAGGCGCCAGCGCAGGCGCGCTGGCGGTGAACTCGTCGACGGTTTCAGGTGCTCATGACACAAGAACGCCCGGCATCCACGGCTGTGAACGCAAAAGCGCTGTCAACGCAGCGCCGCCCGCAGCAACTGCACGCGCTTGCGCACCAGAGGCTGGGCGATGCCCAGCTCGGCGGCGATCTGCGGGTACGGCAATTCCTCGACAAAACGCATTTCAAACAACCGCCGCTGGAGCAATGGCAGTTGCTCCACGCGATTGCCCAACTGCACCAGTCGTTCGAACCGCTCGGTGTACTCGAACACCGATAGGCAAGGCGCGGCGAGAAGGGCCTGGTGATCGTGCTCAAGGTCGATCGAATGATCGAACAGCTGCCCTTCACGCTTGCTGCGCCGCAGGCTGTCGAGAAACACATGGTCCAGCACCAGAAACAGAAAACCCTGCGGCTCTCGTATGCGTTCCGGGGAACGCCTGAAGAACAGCAGGGCTTTCACGGCCGTGTTGGACAGCCACTCCTGGGCCAGGGCCAGGTTGCCCCTGGCTCGCCGGTTGGCCCGGCGCATCAGCTCGGGGTACACCGCTCGCCAGCTTGCCTCGAACAACCGATCGACCGCCGCCACTTCACGAAAAGATCCCATCGCCAGCACTCCCTGTGCATTCCTTGATGAGCCGACAGTCTCTGATCGCGCAGCAGGCGTTCGCTGTTACCTGGGGAACAGCTGGACAATTAATTCAGCGAACAGGCCTTGCGCCGCAGATGCTCGACATCGTTGATCACCAGGTGGCCGCTCTGGCAGCTGATCACCCCCGAACGCCGCCACAGCTGCAACTGCACATTGAGCTTCGGCCGGCTGGTGTTGAGCATCGAAGCCAGGATGCCCTGGTTGCGCGGCACCGCCGCACAGGTCGCCGGGGCCAGCTCGAAGTCATCGATATTGGCCAGCAGGAACCGCGCCAAACGCGACTCCAGGCGATGCAGGCAAACCAGTTCGAGCAACTCCAGGATCTTCATCAGGCGGGTCATCAGCAGCATCAACACGCGCTGCCAGAACAGCGGCTCGTCGTACAGCACCCGGAAATGCCGCCGCCCCAACAGCAGCACCCGGGTCGGGCCACAGGCGAAGGCCGAGGTTTCCCGGGCGTGGCCCTCGATCAGCGCCGACTCGCCCACCACCTGGCCGACGCCGGCGCTGCCGACAATCTGCTCGCGCCCGTCCGGACCATGAATCACCGAATACACCTGCCCTTCGGCGACCAGCGCGATGAAGTCCAGCGCCTCGCTCTTGAGGTAGAGCACCTCCCGGTCACTCAACGAGCGCTCCACGGCATGGGTGGCCACATAACGGATCAAAGTGTCTGGCAGCCCCCTGAACAGATCGGAGCGTGCCAGCAGAGTCTGACGCAACGAAAAATCGAGCATTACCGCGCCTTTTGAATGCATGCGTTCGCCTTGACTGGTAGGAAATCGCTGCGCGAGCACGCAGCGGTGAGAGCGCTTGAAGCCATAGAGCAAAGCAAACAAAGGGACGTCCGAGAGGAGGACTTGTGAATGGGGCGAGGGGGCTTTCGGGTATCGCAAAGGACAAGATAAACAACGAGGCGACGACCAATCATCACGCGAAAAAAAACCGCATGGACGCCCCAAGCCGACATGGGTATGATGTCGCCCGCACTGCACTCGTAGCTCAGCTGGATAGAGTACTGCCCTCCGAAGGCAGGGGTCGTGGGTTCGAATCCCGCCGAGTGCGCCAGCCAGAAACGCAAAAGCCCCAGGTCGCATGGCCTGGGGCTTTTTCGTTTCTGTCGTTTGGGCTGGTTGCAGAAACCGTGAGGCGTGCCTGACAGGCTGTTCCAACTGTAGGGAGACGACAGATTTGGCACTACTTGACGGGATGTTTGGCACCGCTTCATTTAGCCCGGACCAAAGGACTTAGCGCAACCTTTGGCCCCCTAAGCGTTAGGACGCTCGGCCTCTGCTCCAGACGGTCGCGGGAACTTTGAATCAGGGAATTCTTTTTTCAGAGCGTTAAATAGCTCAGCAGTGACCTTGTCCAGATCGACTACTGCACTATCCACCCTGAAAATCATCGATTTTGTCTGGTCTATTAATAGTGAGAACAATCGAGGGCCTAATGCCTGTTCCAGCGCAGCATGTGAGACCGGCCCGCCACGAGGAATAATCTTCTCCAAGATCGGTTGCACCTCCGTTAGATGCAGGTTGGATCGCTTTCTAATCACGTCCACTGCATGAAGAAAATTTTGTTCGGCAATAGCCAAATCCTCCAATATTTTCGCGTTACCTAGATCAAGAAAGAAAGCCAGTCCGTCCAGATCTATTCGCGCTGGTTCGTCCAGAGGGTAATTGATCGGTGGCATAGCTATCGGTGCTGACGGGTTGTTTCGGTATAGGTCCACAAAGTCTATTTGAATCTGAGCCATCATGTTCACTTGGCGCCAAAGAGTGAACATTGTGCGGGCTCCAACCCCTATATTCTTTTTCCGTTCATCCTCCAAGGCTGCATCTTTTACCAAAGAGGCCCCATACCACGCACCTACATATGCGGCGATCAAGGTGGCGACTGCTGGTAGAAAGTCTTTTATAAAGCCGGCCATTTTCGGGGTTCCGAAGGGCGCGCTGAAGGAGGCGGCAACAACAATCAAAACCAGTAGAGTTAGAGGGTTTGTGAGCTTTTTCATTCCGTTCCTCGTATGACGATCCTTGCTTGTGCTTTAGATATCGTAACTTGATAACGGACGCTTAGGCTGTGATCGATTTAAAGCCTTGTTGCGTTGGACATCCAGCTTATTTCGTCGAACTGGTACTCATGTGAACGGCAAGAGCTAACGTCCCATAATTCATCTATCTAAATAGCGAGCCTGTTGTCTCAGACTCGCTGGCAGGTTATGAAAGGGACATTTCTGGCGAAAGGCTCACTCAACACCTCGTCGCGCAACCTCCAATAAATCCACCCCCTCCCTGAGCAGCAAATAAGCCGCGTGGGTCAGCCGATAAAGATCAGCATCCTCGATGCCCTTGATCGTCACCGAAGTGAGGCTTTCCAGAAGATCCGTCCCGGCCTTGATCCGCTGATGAGCACAATCCAGCACATGCGCTACCGGCTCATCACTATCGATCAGCAGAACAGGACAGTCAGGAAAATTGGTTTGCAGCGGTATGTACTTCGACATGACATGTCATCCCTAACTTGGTTAAGAAGACTGCCGATCTCGTCGCCAAACGAGTGGGTGGCAGCCGTACGCGGGTTGGCGAACCGGTAAGTTAGTAAACCCGGCAGACCCGAAGGTCTCCCGCGCACAGCCGCCATGGATCACCATTGCCCGCACACAAAGTGCACACGCAAGGAGTCGATGACACGACTGCGCCTAACTTTAAACGGATCGCCAAATCCGGTCGCTGATTTTTCAGCGACAGGGAGAACTATAGGGAGGGAGGTTTGGGAGGAACAAGGCGGATTGGCTGCATTCGTTGTGAGGTATTTCGCTTCTTGCTGAAGCCTTTTCACTCCGAAAGCCCTTTAGGTATCTCCAATCTTTTTTGCGATGATGCCTCCCCTGATGCCATTCACGTGCCCGGCCCACTGCCGAGCGCATACACAGCGTTTCTCGCCAGACTCATGGAAGACCCCACACGATGAATATCCCGAACCTTTCCGGCAACACCGCGCCGTCGCACCAGGCGCGTTATTACTACGGGCCCAACTACAAGAAAATGACCCTGGCGGGCCTGGTCTTCGGTGGGCTTTCGCTGTTCGCGGTGTTCGGCACACCCAGCGAGAACAACAGCGTGATCCGGCTGATAGAGGCCCTGGGGCTCAATGGTCATCTGGTCATGCAACTGCTCGGCGTCCTGGGCGTGGCCATGACCGTCGCCGCCGCAGGGGCGCTGATCTTCCTGCGTGGCGCCGGCAATCGCTATGTGGTGCTGACGGACAAGAAGCTGGTGGCCCCGGTCAGTAACTTCAGTTCGAAGATCCGCGAGATTCGCCTGATCAATATCTCGGACGTCGAGCTGGTGGAGGTCTTCAACCAGCGCTTCATCCGCGTCCAGCACAGCGACGGCAAGATGGAACTGGTGGAGAACATGTTCAAGAACCAGGAACTGTTCTACGACTGCTACAAGGCGATTGCCCTGGCCATCGAGGCCAAGGGCCAGAACGTGAAACGCGCGCCCGCCCGCAAGTAACCGCGCCGGGTTTCAGTCTGGCGTCTGCCGCTGCGGCGCCGCTTCATCTTGATCCGCGGCAGGTTGGGCCTGTTGCGGGTCTTCATCTTCTTCACCAGCCTCGAGCAGAAAGTCCTTGCGACTCTCCTTGATGGCCTGGCGGATATCCGCGCCCTTGGTCGGGCAATTCAGCAGTGCAGCGATACGGTCGATGCGTGGCGCCATGGCCAGCCTCTCACTTTCAGGAAACTGGCTCGATAGTGCGCGTTTTCGTGGTGCCAGGCCATTACTTGCGCGCGTTTTGCCCTCAGGGTTGCTGCAAGGCCTCCAGGCGCTCGGCAATTTCCTCGTCGGGGAAACGCTGCTTCAGGGCGATGATGTACTGGTCGGCGACCTTGTCCTGGCCGGTCTTGCGCAGCCGCAATACCTCGCGCAGGGCGTCGTCGAGGATCGACTCCGACGCATGGCGTTCAACCGGCTCCTTGCCCTGCTCCTTACCCGGGAATGACGCCAGGTGCCCCAGGGATTCATAAGGCTTGGCGGTGAAGGCTTGCGTGTCATGGGTCAGCGGCAGGCCCGCCCCGGGTGCCGCGGGAGCGGGTGCCGACAAGGCGCCAGCGGCCGCATCCGGCGTCGCGGCCAGTTCGAAGCGGTTCGATTCCTCCATGGTTGATTCCGCACGGGCGGATTCCGCAAGGGCAGCGCCGGCGGGCGCGGACTCGGCCTGGCGCCGTGCAAGCTGCGGGGCAGCGGCCTTTGCCACGGGTGCCGGCGCGGGAGCGAATGCCTGGCTCGGTGCCGGCTCTGGAGAGCGCTGCAACACGCCCAGCAGCAGGGTCACGCCGAACAGACCGGCGAACGCCACTTGCCAGCGCGGCTGGCGGCACAGATCGAACCAGCGTTGCCACAGGGACGGCCGGGGTGCCGGGGCTTCGCGCCGGGCCGTGGCCATGATCAGGGCGTCGAGGCTGGCCGGCGGTTCGCCGTGGCTGTGCTGGCGAATGTGCTCGAGCATGCGCTCTTCTTCGGTAGGGGGAAGCTGTCGGGCGTCAGTCATGTCAGTACCTCCTCGGCCAGGAGCCGACGCAGTTTTTTCAGCGCATAACGGAAGCGGCTTTTCACCGTTTCCAGCGGCGTATCGGTAAGGCTGGCGATCTGCGGCAACTCCAGTTCGCCGTGGGCGCGCAGCAGGAACACCTCGCGCTGGTCGGCGGGCAGATCCTGCAAGGCGGCGTCGATGCGTTGCCGTTCACGGCTCAGGCTCAGGTGTTGTTCCGGGCCGCTGGCGTCATCGGCCAGGTCGTGCAACTGCTCGTCGTAGCTGTCGTGCAGCGGGTTGCGCAGGCCGTGCTTGCGCCAGTGGTCGATCAGGCGGTTGCGGGCGATCTGGTACAGCCAGGTGCGAAAGCTGGCCCGGCCCTGTGGCGCGCTGGTGGTGCGGATCAGGCTGAGCCAGGTGTCCTGATAGACCTCGTCGGCCAGCTCGGCCTTGTCGCACAGGCTCAGTAGAAACCGGTACAACCCCTGGCGATGCCGCTGGTAGAGGACCTCGAAGGCGGCGCTGTCACCCGCGCGATAACGCGCCAGCAGCGTTTCGTCGCTGCTGGCGGGCTCTGGTCGATTCGCCGCAGGCATAGTCGTGCTGAACTCCTTCTGGTGGCTCGTCATGACGTTACTCACGGCGGCTCAACGCCTCCCCGGAGCGTCCCGGCTGATCCGCCGGAGCGGCAGTCTGCAGGCTCTGCGCCAGTTCCACCAGCTGCACGAACTCGCCGCGCAGGCCGAAACGGTCTTCGCCCTTGGCGCCGCGGGCCAGGGCGACGGTGTCCTTGAGGCTGAAGTCGCCGGTGTAACGAGCGTCCTTGAGCTGCTGGGCGAACGCCGCCACGGCTGCGGCAAATCTTAGATCATCGCTGGCCTGGACGAGTTTGCCGTGCTGTTGCGACGCCAGGATCGGCCGCTCGATCAGCCGGCTGCTGCCGCCTTGCGGCGCCTGGTAGCGTACCCGCAGCATGGCCAGCTCGTCGTCCTTGATGTTCGATTCCGACGACGCCTGGGCCTGGCCATAACGCAGCGGCTCCAGCCAGCCCTGCTCGCCCTTAGGCACGATTTCATACAGCGCGGTGACCGTATGCCCGGCCCCGATCTCGCCGGCATCGACCTTGTCGTTGTTGAAGTCCTCGCGTTTCAGCGCGCGGTTCTCATAACCCAGCAGGCGGTATTCGCTGACCTGGGCCGGGTTGAATTCCACCTGCAATTTCACGTCCTTGGCCACCACCGCCAGGGTCGAGCCGAGCTGGTCCACCAGGACCTTGCGCGCCTCGCGCAGGTTGTCGATATAGGCATAGTTGCCATCGCCGGCGTCGGCCAGTTGCTCCATCAGGTGCTCGTTGTAGTTGTCCACGCCAAAGCCGAGGGTGGTCAGCGACACGCCACTTTTACGCTGCTCGACGGCCATCTGCTTGAGGCGGTCGAAGTCGCTGATGCCGACGTTGAAGTCGCCGTCGGTGGCCAGCAGGATGCGGTTAATGCCGTTCTTGATGAAGCCTTGCCGGGCCATCTGATACGCCAGCTGGATGCCCGACGCGCCGGCGGTGGAGCCGCCCGCCGTCAGCTGCTCGATGGCGTTGCGGATCTTCACCTTGTCGCGCCCGGAAGTGGGCTCCAGCACCACCCGCGATTCACCGGCATACACCACCAGCGACACCCGGTCCTGTTCGCGCAACTGGTCCACCAGCAGCTTGAGGGTGCTTTGCACCAGCGGCAGGCCCTCGCGGCGGTCCATGGAGCCGGACACATCCACCAGGAACACCAGGTTGGCCGGCGCCAGCTCGGCGACGGCGCGATCCGAAGCCTTGATGCCGATGCGCAGCAGACGGGTGTGGGGGTTCCAGGGCGACGGCGCGATCTCGGTGGTCACGCCAAACGGCGAACCGTCGCCGGGCAGGGCGTAATCGTAGGGGAAGTAGTTGACCAGTTCTTCCAGGCGCACCGCGCCTTGCGGCGGCAGGCTGCCCTGGTTGAGCAGACGCCGGACGTTGGCGTAGGCACCGGTATCGACATCGACGCTGAAGGTCGAGACCGGAGCCTGCGCCACGCTGTGGATCGGGTTGTCCGGCAGGTGCTGGTACTGCTCCCGCGGTTCGGCGCGATAGCCGGCGGGCAGCGATTCGCGCGTCATCATCGAGGTGTGCCTGGGCGTCGGGGCGAGCGCCTTGGCGTTGTTGTATCCGGCCAGGATCACATCCGCGCGCGGGGCCTCGCTCGGCGAGGGCACGGCGGCCTGCGGCTCTGCCGCCTCCGGGGCGGGCAAGGCAGCGCCCCGGGTCTCAGGCGAGGACGGGCCGCAACCGGCCATGGCCAACAGCAACCCGGCGGCGCACCCCTGAACGGCGGGGCGAAGGAGATACGGAGAAAGGAACATGGGGGCTGACCTCGGGAGAAATTGATCCATTCCCTCCTTCAGACGAAGCCCCTCGGCGATTCGGGTTAAGCCCCCGGAAAAAATTTCTGCTTAGCGCAGATAGCGCCGCACCACACTGCTGTTACGCAGCACGTGGCCGTTGATCTTTTCCAGCAGCTGGGCGCGGGTCAGGCCGGCCGGCAAGGCGTCGGGCGCCAGCTCCAGGGCGTAGATCTGGATGATGTAGTGGTGCGCGCTGTCGCCCACCGGCGGGCACGGGCCGACGTAGCCGGTGGTGCCTTTGCTGTTGGTGCCGCCCAGCCCTTCCAGGGTGCCCTTGGCCCCCGCGCCCGCGGCGATCTGCCGGGTCGTGGGCTTGATCCCGTAATGCACCCAGTGGTCGATACCCTGGCCTTTGGCGCCGTCCGGGTCGTGCATCACGATGGCGTAGCTGCGGGTGCCTTCCGGGCCGGCGGTCCAGGCCAGGGCCGGCGACAGGTTATGCCCGCCACAGCCCTTGGCATCGCTGGCGCTGGCCGGGGTGAACAGGCGGTTGTCCGAGACACCGGGCACGTTCAGGGTGAAACGCTCCTGGGCCTGGGCCGGCAACTGCAGGCACAGCAGGACGGCGCCGGCGGCCAGCCAGGTATTGAGAGAGGCAAAACGGGACATACGCGAGCACCTTCTGCGAATGGGTTCATCGGAGCCTGGAGACTATAGCTGTGCAGCGTTGCTGCTTGGAGCTTGGAGCTTGGAGCTTGGAGCTTGGAGCTTGGAGGCTGATTGAGCTTGAGCCGCAGCCGCTTGTAAACGAAAAAACCCCGGATTTTTTTCAGCTCCGGGGCTTTTTTCGACGAGCACCGGGATTTTTACCCGGCCGCCCTGATCCCGCGACCTTCAACCGGCCGCCGAATCAGCGCTCCACGGAATCCGCCAGCAACGGCGGATGCGGTTGGCGCTCGGGGTTCAGGCGCAAGAAACCGGTGGTGACAAGGCTGATGCCGCCCTCCTCGTCGTTATGCACCGTCATGGTTCCGGGCTGGCGCATGCGCGCAAAATTGGCGGCGCTGAGCTTGAAGCTTTCGCTCAGGCGCTGGTCGTCCAGCGCCGGCGACGGCAGGCGGCGCCGGGCAAAACTTTTGCTCTTGCGCTGCTGATAACGCGCCCAGAGGATCAGCACGGCGGCGTTGAGCAGGGCCACCCACAGGTAGGTCTGCAAGGTGCCCAGCGCTTCCAGCACGCCGACCTCGATACGCGGGCCGTCGTGGGTGTCGATCAGCGGCCACAGGCCGCGTACCAGCAGGTACAGCAGGCCGATCCAGGCCAGCACGGTGAACGCCGCATCGACGATCACCAGCAATGGGCGTTGACGGGTTCTGATGATTTTCATCAGCGAGCCTCCTCTTCATCATCTATCGGCTTGATGCCACGGTCGGGGCTGACCCAGCGCGCACGCTTCTGGTGTTGGCTGAACAGCACCTTGGGGAAACTGACAAGCGTGGTGAACAGGCTGACGAGCCAGAACACCAGGGGGTACCAGACCACCCAGAACATGGTCTTGCCCAAGCCCTTTTCATACCGGCGATCGATCAGGATGCTGACCGCGAACTGCAGCAGGCAGACCATCGCCAGCACCAGCCCGGTGAAGGCCGGCGGCATCAGGCGGTCGACGGCGATGGCCTCGGGCATGACGATGAAATGGCCGACGCCCCAGAAGATCACCGACAGCAGGAAGGTGAAGGCCCAGCCGGTGGACAGGCAGTATTCGAACAGCAGCGGCCACAAGTAGCGGTGGCGCCATTGCCAGATCCCGCGGATGTTCTTGAACAGCACCTCGGCGCCACCCTGGGCCCAGCGCAGGCGCTGCTTCCACAGGCCGCGCAGGGTTTCCGGCATGAGGATCCAGCACAGCGCCCGCGGCTCGTAGAAGATGCTCCAGTGATCGAGCTGCAGCTTCCAGCTGATGTCGATGTCTTCGGTGATCATGTCCGGGCTCCAGTAGCCGACCCGGTGCAGGGCCGAGCGGCGGAAGGCGACAATCACCCCGGAGACCGTGAAGATCCGTCCGAACACGCGCTGGGTGCGCTTGATCAGGCCGATGATCGAAGAGAACTCGCCCACCTGGACCCGGCCCACCAGGGTCGAGCGGGTGCGAATCCGCGGGTTGCCGGTCACCGCGCCCAGGCGCGAATTCTCCAGCAGCGGCGCCACCAGATAGGCCGCGGTGTTCGGCGCCAGCAGCGCGTCGCCGTCGATGCACACCAGGTATTCACTGCGCGCCGCCACGGCGCCCATGCGCAGGGCCACGGCCTTGCCCTGGTTTTGTGCCAGGTGCACCACTCGCAGCCGTGGATCTTCCAGCGCCAGGGCGTCCAGCACTTGCGCGGTGTTGTCCTTGGAGCCGTCGTTGATCGCGATGACTTCGATGTTCGGGTAGTGCTGGGCCAGCGCCGCGTGGATGGTGTCCGCCGCGTTGTCGCCCTCGTTGTAGCAAGGGATCAGGATGCTGATCAGCGGCTCGCCCTTCAGCGGCGGCGGCAAGGTGTCGTCCTTCCAGGGCCAGTGGCGTTCCCAGTGCAGCCAGAAGTACAGGCCACCGGCAATCCACAGGCCGGACATGAACAGCGGGTAGAAGAACACGAAGTCCATCAGGAACTGGCCGGTCACCAGAAAGATCAGGCCCAGCGGCACACCGAGGACAATCGCCAGGACGAGCAGAGCTAGCAGTCGATCCAACATGATTTAAGGATTCCACTTGGTGGAGAGCGCGGGACGGAGGGTCTTCAGCTCCGGCGAGTTCTCGAGAAAGTTATCCGGGTAGTAGCCGAAACTGGTCGCGCCCTGGCGCTTGAGCCGGCCCATCCAGTCAGCCATCTGCGCGGCGTCGATATCGCTCGCCGGTTTTTGCGCCCAGTCCCGGGCCTGCAGTTCGAAGACAGTACGGTTGAGCGCGCCGGGACGTGCCTTGACCGTAGCCACCAGTTGCTCCAGCCAGGCACCGGAAGCCTTGCGCTGCTGGCCCTCCATCAACGGCATGGCCATCGGCGCGGTCCAGTCGTAATTGGCGAGGAAGTCGTCGAGGTTCTGGGCGAACCAGGCTTCGCTCTGCGGGTTGAGCATCGGCTCGGCGAACAGGTTGCGCGCGGTCAGTACCTGCGGCCCACGGATCGCCTTGACCTTGGCGGTCAGCTCATGGGTGAAGTCGATCAGGTAGCGGCTCTTGAAGCGGGTCCAACGCTGCAGGGTCGCCGGATCGGCGCGCAAGGCGGCGATCGAACCGGGCAGGCCGTTGGCGGCGTAGGTGCGCAGGGCTGCGGGGCTGGCGTCTTCGAAATCGGAGAGCACCGCGTCGTCGTGGTAGAGGATGCCGTCCACCGAGGTCAGGCGCGCCACGTCTTCGTAGATCTCACCGATGATGCGTCGCACCCGCGGGTCGAACGGCGACAGGCGCCGGTACTGGTCCGGGTCGGGCGCGACCTGGCCGGTTTCCGGGTCCCAGCGGGTCACGCGCGGCAGGCTCGGGTCGAGGGCGAAACTCAGCACCGGCATCCAGGCGAACACCTTGACGTTGGCCCGGGTGCGCAGTTGCCAGGCGACCCGGTCGAAGATATCGGCGCGCACCGGCAGGTGGCGGTTGGCGAAGTACAGCGAGTGCACCAGGCCGTCGCCCTTGGGATCGGCGAAGGCTTGCAGGAACACGGTGTTGACGCCCAGGTCGGCCATGCGCTGGACCAGCTTGCCGAGGTTGATTTCCTGCTGCTGCGGGTCCGGGTCGTAGACGTTGTCCAGGTCGACATGGGCCACGCGCATCGGGTTGCTGGCCTCGACGCCGACGACGCTGTTGGAGAAGTGGATGGCGTCCGGGTCCGAGGACACCAGGAAGCGCGGGCTGCTCATCAGGTTGTCGAGGGCATCGAGGCCGTCGTCGAGGGTCAGGGCCATGTCGTAGCCCTGCTCGCCCACCACCCGCAGCGCGGTGCCGTCGGCGGCGCCATAAGGCCAGACCCAGACCCGTGGGCTGTAGCCGGTGGCGGCGCGGATTTTTTTCGAGATGGCGGCCACGTCGCTGCGCAGGCGCGCCTCGAATTCGGCTTCGCTTTCATAGCGCCCGGTGCTGGCGTCATAGCGCCGGGCGGCGGCGGCCGGTTGCAGGTTGCCCTGGGGGTTGGCCAGCACGCCCTTGTGGTTGGCATCGGTGTGGGCGGCGATTTCCACCAGGCCGGAACGGGAGATCTCGCGGACCTGCTGCCAGGTCAGGAAGTCCGAGCGCTTGCGCGGGGTGCCGGCAAAATCCACCGGCTGGTTCAGCGGGGTATCGACCCACGCCCCCACCGGCGCCAGCAGGGCATGCCAGTTATAGCTGCGCAGCACCGGCAGCACGCGGGTGTAGAAACTCGCATAACCGTCGTCGAAGCTCAGCAGCACGGCCTTGGCCGGCAACTCGGGGCCGCCTTTGCGCGCCGCCATGATCTGGTCCACGGTGACCGGCTGGTAGCCGTTCTCGCGCAGCCAGGCCAGCTGTTCGATCAAGCGTTCGGTGCGCACGGCCACCACCGCCTGGTCGGGGTCGCGGTCTTCGACGTCGTGGTAGGCAATGCCCAGCACGTGGTTTTTCGGCCACGGGGTTTCGCTGGCGGGCACCGGGCGTTGCGCCGGCGCCAGGAAATCCGCGGCGGGCTGGGCGCAGGCGCTGAGAATCAGGGCTCCCAGCAGGAGGATGCAACGGGTCATCGGAGGCATCTTCGGACTCTTCTAGAAGCGGTAGGTAAGGTCGAGGAGCAGGCGCAGGTCGGTTTCCCGGTCGCCGTCGTAAGGCCGGTTGAGCACGCTCAGGGCGGCGCCGGCTTCGAACACGTCGTTCCAGGTCACGCGCTGGCCATAGCTGAGCAGGCCGATCGCCCCGGTGGAGTAATCGCGCTGGCTGTAGGTACCGGCGCCCACCTGGAACTGCTGGCTCCAGGAGGTTTCGTAGCGGTGATAGAGCACGTGGTTGACGTTCACCGTCGGCAGGACCGTGAAGTCCGACTTGGGGTTGAAGTACGGCGTGTCTTCCTTGCTGTTGCGGCTGGCGCCGACTTCCAGGCCCAGGTCGACCTGCACGTGGGGCGTGGCATAGACGCCCTCGCGACCGGTGAGCAGCGCTTCGAAACGGTTGTTGCCATCGCTGAAATGCGAGGGGCTCAGGGCCAGTCGCCACTCACGGCTCTCGTTGGCCCGCCAGCGCACGAAGCCGCTGCCGCCATTGGCGTAAATGTTGCTGTTGAGCGCCCGCAGCGGCGTGTTGGCCGACAGGTATTCCAGGCTGGCGCCGTACTGCCAGTGATCGTCGATGTCGCGGGCCAGGGACAGCCGCGCGCCCTGCTTGTCGTCGAAGCCGTAGGAGTGGTTGGAGACTTCCGCTTCCAGGGTCATGTCGCGGGTCCGGCGCTCCACGCCGATACGCTGCCAGCGGTGATGCCCGGTGCCTTCCTGGAAGTCGCCGGTGGCATAGCCGAGGCCGCCGAACAGGCGCCAGTCTTCATTGATCGGCGGGCTGTAGAGCACCGTCTCGATGCCGAAATCCTTGCTCCCGGAAACCGCGCCGGCGCCGCTGTTGCCGCCGCCGTAGCTCTTGCCGCCATAGGTCTCGACCCGCAGCTCGGCCATGTCGTGCACTTCGCGCTGGCGAGCCAGGCGCTGCACCTGACGGTTGTCGGGATAACGCTGCACCACGTCGTCGGTCAGGGCATCGAGCTGACGCCATTCCTGCAGGTCCTGGGCGGTGTGGCCCTGGGCGACCTCGAGGCCGACATCGCGCGGCGCCATGCTCTCGGTTTCCTTGAGCAGGCCCTCGGCGCGCCGCGGCCAGTCCCGGGCCTGGTACAGGTTGGCCTGGGCCACGCGCAGGCCGATATTGCCCGGCGCCTGGTCCACCAGGCTGGCCAGGCGCTGCTCGCTGCCCGGCAGGTCGGCACTGTAGGTGCCGGACTGCGCGGCCAGTTGCTGGGCGTCCATCCATTCATCGTTGGGGTTGCCCACCGGCAGGCCCTTGAGCTCGACCCGCGGCTTCTGGTTCCTGGCCAGGTCGTCGGCGACCTGTTGCGCTTCCTGCGGGCGGTCGCTTTCCAGCAAGGCGTAATACAGCGCGGTGCTGTCTTCGACGCGGTCGCTGACATCGGCATCCGGCGCCGCCAGCACCTGGCGATAGAGGTCGCTGGCGATCTCCGGCTGGCGCTGGTCCAGGTAGGCGGCCGCCACCCAACGCCGGGCGTAGGTGGGGATGGCCACGTCTTCGGCGGTCAGCTTGTGGTACTCGTCGATTACCTGGGCGGTGCGTGCCCGGGCCTTGAGCGCGCCCATGCGGTCGATGCGCCAGCGGGTCACGTCGTCCCTGGCCGCCGGATCCGGGGTCCAGGTGGCGAGCAACTGGTCGTAATCGGCCAGGGCACGGTCGGCGATGACATAGCGCTCTTTCTCACTGCGGGTCGCCAGTTCGGCCAGACGCACGCGCTCGGCGGCCAGGTCGCCTTGCAGGCGACGCTCGATCACCGGATCGATCAACCCCGGGCGCTGGCGCGCCAGACGCAAGGCCGGCTCCGGCAGGCGGGCGCGTTGCAGGGCGAACACGTATTCGCGGGCGACTTCCGGCCGAGTGCCGGCACGGACGAACGCCTGGTCGAACTCGAACAGCGCGTCATAAGGCGAACCGGCGCGAGTCAGGGCGTAGCCCAGGGCCAGGCGGCGGGTGGCGTCGTCGGGCTTGGCCGCCACCAGCTCGCGGGCACGGCGCACGGCTTCCTCGGGCTTGCCAGCGTCGGCCTGGGTCAGGGCCAGGCCCAGTTGCAGGTCGGTATTGCGCGGGTCGCGTTCGAGGGCCAGGCGGTACACCTGGATCGCCGAGTCCCAGCGCTGCAGATTGCGGTAGGCCCGGGCGGTGGCAGTCAGCGCCTGGATCGGCAGCACCCGGCCACGGGCCTGGGTTTCATAGACATTCACGACTTCGGCGTCGAGGCCGGCCCAGCTGGCGATCTGCAGATGATCGCTGACCAGCCCGGTGCTCAGCCGTTCGGCCGGCACCTGGCGCAAATGGCTCAGGGCTGGCGCATAGCTGCCGGCGCGGGCGTCGAGAATCAGGCGGTCGTACGCCGGGTCGGCGAGGGCCAGGGTCGGCCACAGCAATTGGCTGCATAACGTCAGGCGCAGCAGCGGTCGCAAACCATAAAGGCGAACAGGATGAACAATGAACGGCATTTCTTCAGCATCCTTACATGGCTAGCCGGGGTCTTGTGTCCCCCCGCCTGATACGTGCCAGGAAGCCGAATCAGATGACTCGGCCAGATTGGGACGGAGTCTTCCACGCAAGGCTGATGCGGATGCGCAAATGCAATATTTCTTCAGATTCGTTTCTGCGCGAATCCGCGAACGACGTGGCCTGTAGCCATGTTCGAGGAGGCTCTGGGCTGGGATTCTCCAGCCGGATGCAGGTAAAAAAACGCCCGGCAGCTCCGTGGTACGAAGGCCGGGCGTTTCTGGCTGAAAACCCCGTGGAGGGGTTTGCGCGGCTTACTGGATGGTGACCGGACCCAGTTTGCTCATGACAAAACCGACGAACTGCTCAGGCGTCATTTTCTGCCCGTTGAAGTCCACTTCGTTGTTGGCATAACGCAGCTTGGAGACGATGTCGTTGCCTTCCAGCTTGGCCAGTTGGGTGCCCAGCGCCATGCCGCTGACCATATCGGCGGCCATGCTGCCCTGGTCGGCGATCGCCTTGGCGTCGGTCACCCCGTCCAGTTGCGCCTGCACCGATGCCATGTCGGCGATCATCGGCTTGGACAGCAGCAGGTTCAGGTCCAGCTGGGTGAGCAGTTGCTTGCTCAGTTCGGCCGGCGGCAGATCCATGGATTGCGGCTTGTTCAGGTCCACCACCAGGCTCAGGCGGCTTTCGCCATTGGTGGTCTTGAACGAGAGGTTTTCCAGGGCGATATGCGGCTGGGCAGCCAGCAGCTTGTCCAGGTCAGCCTTGACCTGGGCCTGCTCGGCCTCGCTCAGGTTCAGCTCGGGCGCTGGCTCGCCGGCGGCTTCGGCCGCGGCGACGGCGTCTTCGTAGGGTTGCAGCTTGTTCTGGTAGACCTGCATCAGCGACATGCCGGAGGCGATGTCGAGGTTCTTCATGCTCCAGGTCATTTGCGCCGAACCGACGGCTTTGCCGTTGAGGGCGACTTCGCCGATCTTGTAGTCGGCACGACCGGCCAGGTGGGCGCCGGTCTCGTCGGTGGCGCTCTTGATCTCAGAGTTCTTGAAGCTGAGCACCGATTGTTTCTCGCCGAACGTGGCCTTGGTGCTGGTCAGCTCCAGGGTGTTTTCGCCGACGTAGAAGCCATAGTTGCTCTTGGTCAGGTTGCTGGCCAGGGTCAGGCCGTTGAGCTCGACCTGCACCGGCGTCTGGTCTTCGGCGACGCTGTTGAGCTTGAGGCTGTCCATGTAGCCTTCGGCCTTGACCTTCTGCGCTTCGGCGCTGGTCGAGAGGTCCAGCTTCAGGCCGGAGAACTTGAGGGTCGACTTGTCGTCCAGGGCCGTGTCCAGCGGCAGCAACTCCAGGTTGCCGGTGGCGGAGCGGTCGTAACCCAGGTTGACCACGCCCTTGAGCGGGGAAACATCCTTGGTGGCGGCGAACCATTTCTCGGTCAGGGCGTTCTTTTCCAGCTCGTAGTGACTGGTGGCCATGACCGGCAGCCATTTCAGGGTCATCAGGCGCGAGAGCGGCAGCGGGCCGTGTTCGATGCGGTCGACGAACACCAGTTCGACGCCCTCGGCGCTGTCGCCGAACATCTCGCCCTGGCCCTTGAGGCGGTAGCGCGCGGTGCTGCTGAACAGGTTGCGCTCCAGCGATACCAGCTCCAGGCTGGCGGTACCGTTGGAACCGACCATCGCGGCCTGGAGTTCCTTGTTGGCGTCGGCGATAGAGGTTTGCAGCACCCCTTCCAGCTTGGTCCCGGTATACCAGGCGCCGCCGGCACTGATAGCGCCCACCGCGACGACGATTCCTAACAGTACGCCTGCTGATTTATTCATTATTTGACCCGATCGATCCGTTGTTGAAATGTGTGGTCGTCTTCCCTGAACCCGGCACGGGTTGTGGCTCGACTGTGCGTAAAACTGCCGAAGATTAGCACCGGCCAGGCCAGGCGGCCCAACCTTTCCATGTGAAAAGTAGTGAATGCGCAGGGCAGAAAGCTATAGCGCGTTTAGCCAGGTAAATCGCGGAGTCAGGATTTGCGGTTGCTCTGCAACCGATCGCAGCCTCGCGGGCTCGGCAGCGGCTACGTAGGCGCCGCGTTCCTGTAGCCGCTGGCGCAGCCTGCGATCGGCGGCGCAGCCGTCGCTGGGCC